>JARLJU010000223.1 GCA_031291055.1 Rudaea sp.
ACCAGATGGCGACCATGTTGTTGTTCGTGGCTGCCTCGATCTGGAAGCCCTGGCCGGCCTGCTGGGGGTTGTACCAGTTGCCGCTCATGTAGCCGCCGATCGTGATGGTCGGCGGTGGCGGCGTTACCGCATTGACGATGACGCTGCCAAACATGCCCTCGCCAGGAGCGCCATGGAGTGTGCAGTAGTAGCCGATTGTTCCCGGGGTGCTGAACGTCTGGGTAAAAGTCCAGCCCGTGGCTACGGCACCACTGGTGAACGAACCGTCGTTGGCAACCACGTTGTGGGGGACGTTGCCGACATTCTTGAATGTCACGCTGTCGCCAACGTTGATCGTCACGGTGGCGGGGGTGAACGTCAGATTCGCATTCGCGGTGACCGTTACGTTGTTTGCCCATCCGGCGGTCGTGCACGCAAACAGCAGACCCGCAAACCATGCAAGTGATCGGTGTAAATTCATGAAACAGCCTCCGCAATGCATCACGCCAGAAATTTGGCGACTGACGCCGCGGAACACAACGTCTTTTGGACGATCGTGGCCCGCGGCAATCCCATGGTGCTGCCGGGTACATTCCCGATCGCCGGCCGAAGGTTCAACTTCATGGTCTCGTGATCTCGCGGACCCGGTTGGTCGATTCAGGGGGTCCTTGACGATGTGACGGCGATCTCCTCCGGATTCCCTGCATCGTGTGATGCGCGGTGAATCTTTCAGGAAGATCCGGCGAATGAATGTGATCCGATTCACGCCTGCGGAATATTTCCGCGCGTTTGTCTAGGCGCTGATCCTGAGCACGACCAGAGTCTGGTCATCGCTGCCGATGGGATTTTCCTGATGTGCCTGTACTGCGGCGACGATGCAGTCGCGCAGCGCCTGCGGAGCATCCGGACCCGATGCGACCAGGTCACGCAGACGATCTGTGCCGAACATGTGGCCATCGCGATCGCGCGCCTCGCTGAGGCCATCGGTATAAAGAACCAGCATGTCGCCGTGCGCCAGGGCAGTTTCGTTGTTGCGGTATTCGTAGTCGCGCAGCACGCCCATGGGAATCTGGTCGCTTTCGCCGAGCAGCCACACCTTGCCGTCGCGTCGGTGCAGCAGGGGCGGATGGCCCGCACTGAGGTAGCTCAGGATACGCGTATCCGGCCGGTACACGAGCGCCAGCACGGTCATGAAGTGACCGCGGTTGCGGCGCGAGAAGAAATAGCGGTTTGCATAGGTCGCCGCGCCGGCGGGTTGCGGGCCGCCATTACCGGTATAGGTGCGCAGGATGGCATCGAACTGTACCGCCTCCATCGCCGCCGCGGCGCCATGGCCGGAGACATCGCCGACGATCACGCCCCACATGTCGCCGTGCCCGAGCACGAAATCCGGCGGGGCAAAATCCGTGAGCCGGCTCATCTCGTAGTAGTCGCCGGCCGCCGTTGCCGCCGGCTGCCAGTGCACGGCGTATTCCAGCCCCTGTATCTGCGGATTGTCCGGCAAGAGCAGTCTCTGGATGTCGGCAAGGTTCTCGATTTCCAGACGCTGGCGTTCGGTTTCGCGGGCCAGTGCGCGCAGCGCAATTGGCCGCACGATCAGGCTGGCTGCCAGATTGACGTGCAGGAGCATGCGTTCCAGGTCGCAGTTGTCGAAGCGGTGCGCCAGTGTGCTGCCGAAGGCCAGCCAGTGCGTATGCCTGCCGGCATTGGCGAGCGGCATCGCGAGTATCGCGGCCGGGGCAAACAGTGCCTGCGCCAGTGGCAGCGCGCGTTCGGTCGTCGCCACGGCAACGACGTGTGGTGCAACATTGTCCACAATGCGGCATGCCAGTGCGTCCTCGAAAAGGGGCAGCTCACTGTGTTCGCCATTCGGATCGACGTTCGCAACGTGTTCGGTTGCATCGGGTCCGATCAGCCCGGCGAGGCGGCAGCTTCCGGGCTTCTGTCCGCGAATCAGCAGCAGAGCCAGCGAACAGCCTGGAAAATCGACGGCAAAGTGCGCATGCATCGCACGCAGCGCCGCGCGCGAATCTCCGTCGAAGGCGCTGAGGGCGAGGATGCGTTCAAAGGACGACGACATGCGCCGATTGTGGCGGACCCGCGTCCGGCATGCCACTTTGCAGGCAGTCAGTCAGGTTGGGCCAGGGCTTTTTACCTTTTACGTTCAGCCGCTATCAGCAATCAGTGCTCCGTTTCGGTCTCTGCAGCGAGCTCGGCGCTGACGTCGCCACCACGCAGCAATCGCGTTTTCGCCGCCCATTCCGCCGCGGCATCCATCGGTTCGAGCGCAGCGAAGGTTGCGCCGGTGAGCGTGGCGATGGGCGCGCCGTCGCGATACAGCACGCGCGCCCCGGTCAGGCCCGGCAGCTTTGGCCCGGCGACGATGCTGCCGACCAGGTTGAGCGGATCGGCACCACAGACGCTGACCAGCGTTCCGTCGTGTGGCTTCTGGCGGATGCTGCGCAGCAGGGCGACGGCTTCGGGCAGGGCGAATTGTTCGCCGGACAAGCCGGCGATGAAACGCCCGCCGCGGATCTCGCCGCGCGCTTCCAGGCGCTGGCAGACGCGCAGCAGATCACGCCATGGCGGCAGCCACTGCGCTTCGCGGCCGAGCAGGCGCCAGCACACCACGCCATAGCGCTTGAACAGCGTGCGCACGACGTGTTCCGCCAGATCCAAATCAGTGCGAGCGACATCGATACTTTGCCGCTTTTTTGCTTCTTCGCCTTCCACCGGTCGGCGGCGCAGCAGCGCCCAGCGTCCGGCATCGGCGATGCCGAGCAGGGCTGTCCGGCGCCCGCGCCGCCGACCGGGCAGCGGCCGGCGCGATTGCGGCACCAGCAGCGCGCGCAAGCCAGCGAAGCTGTCGGAGTTGATCAGGCCCGCGGCAACGAGTTCGGCCATGGCGGTTTCCAGCTCGGTATGCAGCAGATGCGTGCCCGTGGCGAGTTCGTCGAAGAACGAAGCGCCGTGATCGCGCAGATAGTCCGCCACCGCCTGCGCACGCGACGACAGTGCCGGGCTCGCGTCCTGCGTCATGCCACCGAGCTTGGTCCAGATCGGCATATTGCGACGTTGCAGCAGCACGACCGGCGTGGCGCGCACCGGGCCGCTGCCGTACTCGCGCGATGTGCCCGGTTCACGCAGTCGCGCCCAGACCAGGCGTCCGGCCAGGCACAGATCGTCGAGCCAGGAAATTTCGTAGCCGGCGACACGCGCTGGAAGGATTTCGCCTTCCCACGCCGCCGCGGCCGCTTCGAAGCCTTCCAGTTGCGCGAGCACTCCGGCCAGCGCATCGGGGCCACTGACCTGCGAGCCCGGCGCCACGCGTTGCCACTCGAACAGGAAGCGCATGAAATCGCGCGGCTGCACAGGTTCGATTTCGCGGCGCAGGCGCTTGACCGTATAGCGATGGATGCGCGCGAGCAGATGGCGCTCGCACCATTCCTCGTCGTCCGCCCCCGGCGTAAAGCGTCCACGCATCACAAACCCTTCCGCTTCCAGCGCAAGCAGTGCCACACCGATATCCACTTGTGGAAGATGCAGCGACGCAGCGACAGCGGCGGCACGCACGGGCCCCAGACCCGTCAGGCGTCCACGCACGATATCGGCGAGAGCCTTTTCGGGCGCCCACGCCATTTCAGCGTATTCCGCAGGCGCATCGATGGGTGGCTCCGGCACGGCATCGGAGAACAGGGCATTGAATTGCGGCAGTCGCTCGGCGGGGACCCAAAGATCATCCGGCAATCGCGTCGCACGCCGTTGCGCGACCAGCTGCGCAATGTGTTCGCTCCAGAGAGGATTGCCCTGCACTTCGGCCGCGGTCACAAATCCGAGTCCCATCAGCGCCTCGTGCAGTTCATCCGGGTTGCGCGCTTCCGGCCACGCTTCCTCGCGCACGGCCGTGATCGCGTCCGCATCCAGGCGGCCGAAATCCTCGGTGGTTTCGGCGTCGCCCCAGCGCCGGCTTTGCACCGCCTGGGTGCGGCGTTCCTCGAGCGGCGCATCATCGAGATAGGCGTAGGGTCGCGCGTTGAGTATCTCGGCCGCGAGCGGCGAAGGCGCGGTCAGGTCCCGCGCGACAATGTGGATTTCTCCACTTTCCAGCATCTTCAGCAGGCGCTCGAGGCCTTTGATGTCCATCGCCCCGTGCAGGCAGTCGCGCAGGGTCTGCGCGACCAGCGGGTGGTCGGGAATCTGGCGTTCGCCGACCAGGTTCTCGGCGCAGGCCACCTGGTCCGGAAATACCGTGGCCAGCAGATCTTCGGATTTCATCCGCTGCAGCTGCGGCGGCACCTTGGCCCCACCGAGGAAGCGCGGCAGGGCGAGCGAAGTGGTCGCGTTCCAGCGCCAGCGCACACCGAACATGGGTGCGTCGAGCAAGGCCTGCGTCAACACCTCGCGCACGGAATTGGAATGCAGATAATGCGTGACGTCCGCAAGCGGAAAACTGTGGCTGGTGGACAGCGACAGGATGATCGCGTCTTCGGTCGCGGCGGCCTGCAGCTCGAAATTGAACTTGCGGCAGAAGCGCTTGCGCAGGGCCAGTCCCCAGGCGCGGTTGATGCGGCTGCCGAACGGCGAATGAATGATGAGCTGGGTGCCGCCGGATTCGTCGAAGAAGCGCTCCATCGCCAGCGTGCGCTGCGTCGGCAGCAGGCCGAGCGCGGCCTTGGCCGGCCCCAGATAGTCCACGAGCTGGCGCGCGGCCGATTCGCGCAGGCCCAGTTCATCGAGCAGCCACTGCTGCGCGGTGCTTGCGCCGGATTCCACCTTCTGCGCGAATTCGTCACGCAGCCTGGACACTGCGAACGACAACTCATCGCTGCGTCCCGGCGCCTCGCCGAGCCAGAATGGAATCGTCGGTGGCGCACCCTGCGCATCTTCCACGCGTACGCGGCCGCGCTCCACGCGCAGGATGCGGTATGCGGTATTGCCGAGCTGGAAGATATCGCCGGCGAGGCTCTCCACCGCGAAATCCTCATGCACGGTGCCGACCTTGTGCGCCTGCGGTTCGAGCACGACGTCGTAGTCGGCGGTGTCCGGAATTGCCCCGCCGGACGTGATCGCGGTCAGGCGCGCACCGCGGCGTGCGCGCAGCACACCGTTGACAGCGTCGCGATGCAGGTACGCCGAGCGCGGACCGCGGCGCGTAGTGAACCCCTCGGCAAGCATGCGCACGATGTCGCGGAAGGTATTTATGGATAAATCCACAAAGGGATACGACCGCGTCAGCATCGCGAACAGCGCATTCTCGTCCCATTCGCGGCAGGCGACTTCGGCCACGATCTGCTGGGCGAGCACGTCGAGCGCATTGCGTTCGACGTGCAACGTATCGAGTTCGCCGCGGCGGATGGAATCGAGCAGGGCGGTGCATTCGACCAGGTCGTCGCGCGACAGCGGGAACAGGCGGCCCTTTGGCGTGCCGCCGACGGAATGGCCGGAGCGTCCTGCGCGCTGCAGGAAGGCGGAGATCGAACGTGGCGAGGCGAGTTGGCAGACCAGGTCCACATCGCCGATGTCGATGCCCAGTTCCAGTGACGAGGTTGCAACCAGCGCGCGCAAATCGCCGCGTTTCAGGCGTTGCTCGGCGGCCAGACGCTGCTCGCGCGCGAGGCTGCCGTGATGCGAGGTCACCGCGTCCTTGCCCAGAAGTTCGCTCAGATGCCGCGCCGCGCGCTCGGCCATGCGCCGCGTGTTGACGAACACGAGCGTGGTGCGGTGCTGCTGGATGAGTTCGGCCAGTTGTTTGTAGACCTGCTGCCAGACATCGCCCGACATGACCGCTTCCAGCGGCGCCGCGGGCAGCTCGATGGCCAGATCGCGGGCACGCGAGTAGCCGAAATCGACAATCTCGCAATCGGCGTTTTTGTCCGCGGCAACCGAACCGGTGAGGAACTTTGCAATCTCCTCAACAGGCTTCTGCGTCGCCGACAAGCCAATGCGCGTCAGCTGTCGTCCACACAGCGCTTCGAGCCGCTCCAGCGACAGCGCCAGATGCGCACCGCGCTTGCTCGGGGCAAGCGCATGTATTTCGTCGACGATCACCGTGCGCGTACTCGCGAGCATCCCGCGGCCGGATTCGGAACCGAGCAGGATGTACAGTGATTCCGGCGTCGTCACCACGATGTGCGGCGGCCGCTTGCGCATTTCCGCGCGTTCGGATTGCGGCGTGTCGCCGGTGCGCACACAGGTGCGGATTTCCACGTCGGGGAAGCCACCCTTGAACAATTCGTCGCGGATGCCTGCGAGCGGCGCCTCGAGGTTTATGCGCACATCATTGGACAGCGCCTTGAGCGGCGAGACGTAAACCACCGTGGTTTCGTCCGGCAGCGGCATTTCGATGCCGTGACGCACCAGTTCATCGATGGCGGCAAGGAAGGCAGCGAGGGTCTTGCCAGATCCGGTCGGCGCGGCGATCAGCGCATGGCGGCCGGACTGAATCGCCGGCCATGCGCGCGTCTGCGCCGGCGTCGGTGCTGAAAATGCACCACGAAACCAGGCCGCGACGGCAGGGTGGAAATTTTGCAGCGGCATTGAGCGATTGTGCACCCGACGACGTTAAGGTTCGGTGCCGGTTGCGCAGCACCCTTGGCGCGAATGTTGCGCGGTTTGAGTCTCAGGGCGTGATATTGCGACGCGTGCCGCGTTCGGCAAGGCAGCGCGGCAAACGACCGCGCTGCCTGCCGGGCATCAGGCACCGGCGGTCTTGCGGCTCACCTTTTCGATCCAGCGATACAGCGCAAGCACGGATACGACAAAGGCGATGCCGCCGATCCACAACGCCGCATTGTCGGCAAACTCCTCGCCGACCAGGGCGAGCGGGAAGTCCTTGCCCGAAAACGCGACGATTGCCGCGATCAGCACGCCGATCAGGCCTTCGCCGACGATCATGCCCGAGGCGAGCAGCACGCCGAGCTGTTTGGCAGCTTCGGGTTTAGGTCCGCGATCCGCGCGCCGATCGTAGTACCAGCCTGCAATTGCACCGACCACGACCATCAGCGTGCTCGAGGTCGGCAGATAGATGCCCAGGCCGACGGCGAGCGGCGACAGATGCGCGGACTTGGTCGTGCGGCGCAACACCTCGTCGACGATGATCATGATCACGCCGACCAGGCCGCCGACTTCGATCAGCCCCCAATCGATATTGTTCTGGATAACGCCCTGCGCGAGTGCCGAGATCAGTCCGGCCTGCGGCGCCGCGAGCGAGCGTCCGGGCACGGCACCGGGCGCACCGGTGAAACCGTAGGCGTGGTTGAGCAGATCCAGAATGGGTGGAATGACCGCCGCGCCCGCGATCACGCCGACCAGCAGCGCCCACTGCTGCTTCGACGGGGTGGCGTCGACGAGCTGACCGGTCTTCAAGTCCTGCAGGTTGTTGTTGGCGATCGTCGCCACCGCAAACACGATTGCGGTGATGAACAGCGCGAACGCGACCAGACCTTGATCGTTGCTGCTGCCCAGCATCGGCTTGATGCCGAACACGAGCAGCAGGGCTGCGCCGATCACGACCAGAATGCCGATGCCGGACAGCGGACTGTTCGAGGAGCCGATCAGGCCGGCCATGTAACCGCATACCGCGGAGACGAGGAAGCTCATGACCACGACGTAGATCAGGCCGCCGGCGACGAGCAGCGCCATATGGTCGCCGAGCCCGCTGACGACGCTGAAGTGGCCGAGCAGCCAGGCAATCGGCACGAAACACACGAGCATGATCAGACCGACCGTGCCGATCGGAATATCCTGCTCGGTGCGCGGCAGCGTCGCGGCCTGCCCGGCTTTGCGTATGCGCGAAGCCGCCATCGCGGAGGCCAGGCCGCTCACGACCGGCTTGACGAGTTTGGCCAGCGTCCAGATTGCGGCGACGCCGATTGTTCCGGCGCCGACAAAGCGCACCTGATGGCTCCAGGTCGATTGCGCCACTTCGCCTGCTGCGCCGGCGACCGCCGCGATAGCCGAGTAGTGGGGTACGCCCCAGATCCAGCCGATCCCAGCGCCGACCAGCATGGCGATGCCGACCCAGAGACCAACCAGATGACCCACGGCCAGCAGCGCAAAGGAAAGATTGAAATCGAAGCCGGTCACCGCGCCGCGGTCTCCGCCGAAGCGGAAGAAATGCACGATGTCGCTGGCGAAGACGCGGGTCGCCACGATCAGGGCGAAGGCAGCTGCGCTGATCGAACCCCAGACCACGGCGAGCAGGCCCGCGCGATTTTCATCGTCCGCCGCCTGCGTCCTGTCGCCGCCGCCGCCGACCTTCAATACTTCGGCGCAGGCTACGCCTTCCGGATAGGGCAGGTCGGAATTTGTCACCAGCGCGCGGCGCAGCGGGATCGAATACATCACGCCAAGAATTCCACCAAGCGCGCAGATCGCGAACGAAACCCAGTACGGGAAACCGGTCCACCAGCCGATCATGACCAGTCCCGGCAGGACGAAGATGATCGACGACAGCGTGCCGGCAGCCGAGGCAACCGTCTGCACGATGTTGTTTTCCTGGATCGTCGAGTTCTTGAATCCGCGCAGCAGGGCCATCGAAATTACCGCTGCGGGAATCGACGTCGCAAACGTCAGGCCGGCCTTGAGGCCGAAGAACACGTTTGCCGCGGTGAATACGACGGTGATGACGACGCCGAGGACCAGGCCGCGCACGGTCAGTTCGGTGCGCGGCTCGGCGTCGGACTTTGCAGAATTGATCACAAGGATTTCCCCTTCTAGTCGAAATGGGCGGGTGGCAAGCCCGCTTTGTGATCGTCGCGATCGGGGACGAGCACACACCAACGGCCCAAGTATCGCAGACATTGCATTTCTCGTGCACTCGCTCGTCGCCCTGGGCGGCGCGCAGAAATGCGGCTAAAACCCGACCCGATCCATTACAATGCGCGCCCCCGCACCAAGCTCGGAAGACCCATGAGCCACCACGATATCCGTTCGGCCAAGCGGCCTAATCCCGACCAGCCGATGGTCGACATTGCCGACTACGTCGTCGACTACAAGATCGATTCGGACGACGCCTACGACACCGCACGCTACATGCTGATGGATTCGCTTGGCTGTGCGATGCTGGCGATGAAGTTTCCCGAGTGCGTGAAACACCTGGGGCCGCTGGTGCCGGGTGCGACCTTGTCCGGCGGCGTGCGTGTGCCAGGCACGAGCTTTGAACTGGACCCGGTGCAGGCCGCCTACAACATCGGCGTGCAGGTGCGCTGGCTGGATTTCAACGATACCTGGCTCGCTGCCGAGTGGGGGCATCCTTCCGACAACCTGGGTGCGATTCTCGCCGTTGCCGATTATCTGTCGCGCAAGAACATCCGCGAGGGCGGCAAGCCGCTGACGGTGCGCGACGTGCTCACTGCTGCGATCAAGGCGCATGAAATCCAGGGTTGTTACGCACTGAAGAATTCATTCAATCGCGTCGGCCTGGATCACGTGATTCTGGTGCGGCTCGCGTCCACGGCGGTGACCACGCGGATGCTTGGTGGCAGCAGGCAGGACATCATCAACGCGGTATCCCACAGCTGGATCGACAACGGGGTATTGCGCACCTATCGGCATGCACCGAACGCCGGGCCACGCAAGAGCTGGGCCGCCGGCGACGCCTGCCGGCGCGCAGTGACGCATGCGCTGAATGCGGTCAAGGGTTGCGTTGGCTACCCCTCGGCGCTCACGGCCAATACCTGGGGCTTCTACGACGTGGCGTTCAAGGGCAAGGCCTTCGAGTTCGAGCGTCCGTTTGGCAGTTACGTGATGGAAAATGTCCTTTTCAAGATCAGTTTCCCCGCCGAGTTCCATGCGCAAACCGCCGTCGAATGCGCGATGAAGCTGCATGCACAGGTTGCCGGCAGGCTCGACCAGATCGAGCGCATCGAGATTGAGACGCAGGAAGCCGGAGTGCGCATCATCGACAAGACCGGACCGCTGGCCAATTACGCCGATCGCGACCATTGCATCCAGTATATGGTCGCGGTGCCCTTGATCTTCGGGCGTCTGACTGCCGACGATTACAACGACAGTGTTGCCGCCGATCCGCGCATCGATGCACTGCGTGCAAAGATGACGGTGATTGAGAATCCGCAATTCACCAAGGACTATTTCGACCCGGCCAAGCGCTACATTGGCAACGCCGTGCAGGTGTTTTTCAAGGACGGCAGCAAGACCGACAAGGTCTCAATCGACTATCCGATCGGACACCGCAAGCGGCGTGATGAGGGAATTCCGGTCCTGGTCGAGAAGTTCAAGCATGCCTTGGCAGGACATCTGCCGGCACGGCAGGTCGAGCTGATCATGGCGGTTGCCGCCGATCGTGCCGTTTTCGAGACGCTGCCCGTGAACCGCTTTATGGACATGTTTGCCTGTTGACGCGCGCGCGGGCGGAAAGCGTACGAACTGCGCCGCAGCAGCGTCTTTGCACGTGTTTTTATTGAGAAAGTTGTATATGACCGGACCCTGAACAGGGGTGGTCGCAAGGATACGGTTTTGCTAGACTGTGTCGGCTCGCGTTGCTGCTGTGCTAACATATAATTAACGCGACACGATCGTTGCCTGCGTATTGGCAACGAACATGCGCGCCGCGTGGGTGGAGCGGACGCCCAAAAAACCAAGTATTGAGGAGACTCCGATGAAACGTAACACCATGTTTGCGCTTATTGCCCTAGGACTGGGCGGCATCGGCGTGGCGCACGCCCAGGACTACAGCAGCTGGTATCTCGCCCCACGTATCGGCGTCGTCGCGCCGGATAGCGCCCGCAAGACCGACGCATCGCTGTTTGGCGGTATCGGCGCCGGCGTATGGGTAAATCCGAATTTCGCCGTCGACTTCGAATACGGCATGAACAACGCCGACTTCAAGAGTGGGTCGCCGCGCGACGGACATCAATGGGAAAACCTGCAGCTTGATGTTGCCGGCCGCTATTTCTTCGGTGATCTCGGTTCGGGCTGGCGCCCGTACCTGATGGGCGGCTTTGGCGCGATGCGCCACAAGGCCTTCTCCGGCTTTCTGCTGCACGAACAAGGCGAGGCCCGTGCGGGCGGCTGGGATCCGATGGCCACGGTTGGCGTCGGCGTCCAGTACAACATGAATGATCGCCTGGCGTTCCGCGGCGAAATCGCTGGTCGCTACGACCGCGACAACAATTCGTTGAACAGCCCGCTGTCCGAATCGTACGGATTTCCGACCAAGTCCGGATTCTTCGATGGCGTCGTCACCGTCGGCCTGACCTACAGCTTCGGTGGTGCGGCCCCGGCTCCGGCGCCAAAGCAGGTAGCGCCGCCGCCGCCGCCGCCGCCGCCGGCCCGTACGCCGGAACAGCCTGAGCAGCACACAACCACGATCGATCTGCGTGGTGTGGAGTTCAAGTTCGACCATCCGCGCGTTGGCGAGAAGCTGGTACCTTCGCTGAAGGCGCCAACTGCCGAGTCCGTGCAGATCCTCGACGAAGCCGTGGATACGCTCAAGCGCTATCCGAACGTGCACGTCGAAGTCGACGGTCATACCGATTCCGTCGGCAGCGATGCCTACAACCAGAAGCTGTCGGAGCGTCGCGCCAAGGGCGTGTATGACTACCTGACTGCGCATGGTGTGGACGCCAGCCGTCTGGATGGCCCGAAAGGCTTTGGCAAGACCCAGCCGATCGACACCAACGATACCGCGGAAGGCCGTCAGCGCAACCGCCGTACCGAGCTCAAGGTCGAGAACTGATCGGTCTTCGTAGCTTATAGGTGCAAGCAATACGAAGAAGCCCGGCGCAAGCCGGGCTTTTTCTTTGTCTGACGATTGAATAGCCGGGTATCCTGCCGCAGTTTGACTCGCGCCGTCCCTGCGCTCGCCCGTGTGGGCCAGCGCTGCTATTCGCGCGCGCTCTGGCCCGCGCAGTCAATCAAGCGATCGCGGCATAGCCGCGCTATTCTTGTCGAATCGGCCAAATGGCGGCCGATTCGCGGGACTTCCCTGTGCCGTGAGTTGACCCGTCGAGTCTTTATTGCGCCAAGTTTTTGTACGCGAAAACGAATCAGGGCTTCGCAAACAAATAGTGCGCCACCAGCCATTCGTTGCCGCCGCGGTAGCCGAAAAGTTCGGCGCAGGCCATCCAGAACATGCGCCAGCGCTGATGCCACAGGCGCGCATCGGCAGCTCCGTAAGCCTGCTCGAGTACGGCAAGAATTTCGTCGCGATGCGCATCCTGGTTGATCAGCCAGGCATTGGCTGTCTTCTCGTAGTGGCTGCCGGACAAGCGCCATTGCCGTTCGATGCGCAGATCGCGCTGGAACCACAGCAGCGTGTCCGCCGACGGCATCAGGCCGCCGGTAAAGAAATGGCGGCCGAGCCAGTTGTCCTCGCCTTCGGTCTCGAACGGATACATCAGTTCGCGATGGCAAAAAATGTGCACAAAGAGCTTTCCGCCGGGACGCAGCCATGCGCCGATGCGGCTCAGCAAGGTATCGTAGTTGCGCATGTGCTCGAACATCTCGATCGAAACCACTCGATCGAATTGCGCCGGGTCAAGTTCCAGGCTGTTCACGTCCTGTGTCATTACACGCACGTTGTCCAGGCCCAGCTGCCTGCAGCGGGACTCAATGAATTCGCGTTGCGGCCTGGAGTTGGAAACCGCGGTGATGCGGCTTTGTGGAAAATGCTGCGCCATCCACAAGGTCAGCGAGCCCCAGCCGCAGCCCAGTTCGAGGATATGCTGGCCATCGGCAAGCTGCGCGCGCTTCTGATACAGCGCAAGCATCGCTTCCTCGGCCTGATCCAGCGACTCGTTGCCATTGAGAAAGTAGCAGCTCGAATACTTCAGGCGCTTGCCCAGGCACAGTTCGAAGAACCGCGGTGGCAGCTCGTAGTGCTGCGCGTTGGCTGCATCGGTATGGATCGCCAGCGGACTGCTGCGCAGATCGTCCAGACAGTGCTGAAAACGCGTCCATGCAGCGGGCGTGTCGTTGGCGTTTTCCTCGCGCAGGCGCAGTGCGCACATGCGGCGGATGCCGAAGCGCGTCAGCCAGTCGGGCAGGACGCCGCGCTCGGCAAGTCCGATAGGGCTCAGGGCCGAAGGCAGGCGATTGGAAACGACATTGCCACGCCGCGCGGTGTCTGCGCGGGCCGCATGCGAACCCGGTGAGATTTCAACAGTCACGATCCGACTCCATCGGCAAAGAAAACCATGATCAGCCCTCGCCCCTGCCTTTTTTGGGAAACCATGGGATCAGCATGCTGGTGGTGCGCTGGTATTCCCGATAGTCCTCACCGCGCGAGCGCAAGGCCTGTGCCTCCGTGAACGGAATTCCGCTGATCCAGCACAGCGACGCCAGCATCAAGGTGGGGCCGAGCAGGCTCAGCAGCCAGGCCGGGAATGGCGTGCCTACCGAAAGAAACACGTAGGCGAACCAGTGCAGCCACTCGAAGAAGTAATTCGGATGGCGCGAATAACGCCACAGACCTTCGCGGCAGGTTTTGCCGTGATTTTTCGGATTCGTGCGAAAGCGCGACAGTTGCGCGTCCGCGATCGACTCACCAGTCACGCTGACCAGCCAGATCGTCAGGCCGCATACGCACCAGATCGACACGGACTCGCGCGGATTCTCGGCCACGGCGTAGAACGGCAGGGAAAACAGCGCGGTGAGCAGCGCCTGGGCCTGGAAGAAGCCGAAAAATTTGCGCTGATCGTCGCGCCAGAATTCGCGCAGATAACGATAGCGCCCGTCCTCGGGCTCATTGAGCACGCGCGAGAGAATATGCATGCACAGGCGGAAACCCCAAATGCCGCCGAGCATGGCGACGGCCAGTCGCGGTATCAGGCCGCCGCTACCGACGCCAGCATAAAACAGCGCCGCAGCGCCCATGCACGCGGACCAGATTGCGTCAACGATGCCGGCGTTGCGCGTACGCCGCTGGATCAGCCAGCCGACGAACATGGCGACCGCGGCGGCGGCCCAGACATACAGGATGTACCAGGGAGTCATTGCGGGCCTCCATGCAATGCGAATGTGGCTGGCGAACTGTGCAGACACAGTGTCTGCGCGAGGCGGCACAACGCAGGCGTCAGCACGGCCCAGACCGCCGCAAGCACCAGCAAGCTGGGCATTGGGCTGGCGGGGAATACGATGGCACCCCAGTGCGCTGCGGCGAGATACGCCAGTGGTGCGCCGATACCGCCGAGCGCCGAGCCAACCCACGCATGGGTTTTCAGATAGGCAAGGGAATGATTGAGCGTCAGCGCAAAGCTTATCCACAGCGCGACGATCCAGGCCGGCGCGAGATGTTCCCAGGGCGTAGCGGCCGCGTATTCGAGCAGGCCGGTCTGTGCGAATGTCGAATCGATAGCGAATCCGATCACGGCTGCGAACAACATCAGCCATACGTCGGCACGGCGCTGCGGCGACACCGCGAGTTGCCAGCTGGCGAAAACGACCAGCGCGAGCAGCCCCGCCCACCAGCAGTCATGTGCAGCGCCGGCGATGGCGACAAGCCAGGTCGCCTGATACAGGATGGCATTAATCCACAAATTCATATTGTTGCATTTCCCGTGTCGGGAAGGTACTGTGCGCGGCGGCAACCGGGGCGGGCAAGCAGCATCTGCACATCGCCGGTGGAACGCTCGCGGAATCCGCTTTCGCAATAAGCCAGATAAAAATCCCACATGCGCACGAAGCGTTCGTCATACCCCTGCGCACGTACCTCGGGCAGGTGCCGGTGGAAACGCTCGCGCCACGCTGCCAGCGTCAACGCATAGCTCGGTCCGATGTCCTCGAGCTGGAACAACTTGAGATCGCTCGTTCTCGCGGCCGCTGCGAGCATGCTGCTGACTGACGGAATGAAACTGCCGGGAAAGATGTAGCGCTTGATGAAATCCACCGCGCGCAATGCTTGCGCATAGCGGTGATCCTCGATCGTGATCGCCTGGATCAGGGCCATGCCGTTTTCTTCCAGCAACGATCCTGCCTTGCCAAAATAGTCGTCTAGGTACTGGTGCCCGATCGCCTCGATCATCTCGATCGATACCAGCTTGTCGTAGCGGCCGGACAGATCGCGATAGTCTTGCAGCAATACTTCGACGCGATCGGCAAGGCCGGCCGCTTGCACGCGCTCGCACGCAAGATCGTATTGCTCGCGCGAAATGGTGGTTGTGGTAACGCGGCAACCATGGTTGCGCGCCGCGTGGATGGCGAAGCCGCCCCAGCCGGCGCCGATTTCGATCACGCGATCGTTCGCGGACAGCGCCAGCTTCTGGCAGATGCGATCGAGCTTGCGCGTCGACGCGACTTCCAGCGACTCGTCCGCCGCCGCGAAGATCGCCGAGGAATACATCATGTTGTCGTCGAGAAACAGGCGGAAGAAATCATTGCCGAGATCGTAATGCGCCGAGATATTGCGCCGGCTGCCGGTGCGCGTATTGCGCCTGAGCGCATGCCATGCCTTCATCAGCATGCCGCCCAGCCGGGCCATGCCGGTTTCCATGGCGTCGAGCAGATCGCGGTTGCGTACCAGCATGCGCATCAGCGCGACCAAGTCGTCGCATTGCCATAGGCCATCCATGTAGGCCTCGCCAGCGCCCACGCTGCCGTTGCCGGCGACGTGACGGTAAAATGCAGCATCGTATACATGTACCGTTGCATGCAGGGTGTCGGCCGGATTCGCTGCCGACGTGCCTAGCAGGCACTCGCCGAGCGCATCGACGATGCGCAGCTGGCTGTCTTGCAGCAGATTCATCTGTGCCAGCAGCCGCGTACGGAGTGCGCGATCCATGGCGCCGATCGATGAGGGCGCGGCCAGTTCCAGGGGATTGGCGGATTCCGTATTCATGCTTTTTCAATCTCGCGGAGATTTCGGGTGATCGTGAACCGGGTTGCGCCGCAGCCACAGCCGCAGCGCCTGCCAGTGGATGGCGGCGACGATGCGCAGCGTCATGGCGGGAAAGCGCCACAGTACTCGCGCCAGATTTGCACCGTTCAGCGGACGACGGTGCAGCATCAGGGTCGCGTCGAAGTCGCGCTCGGCGCCGTCGAGCACATCCATGTGCACGCGCAACTGCGCATCCGGCGTAGTGAAGCGCCAGACGTAGTCGCGCTGCATCGGCATGAATGGAGAAACGTGGAAACTCTTGCGGAAATCCCAGCGCAGTGCGGCACCGTGGCGTTCGGCACCGGCAACCGGCAGCACGTAGCTGTGGCGTTCCTTCCACGGCGTATTGGTGATTTCAGCGACGATGGTATCAAGGGTGACGCCATCGTCGGCATAGCAGTAGTAGAAACTCACCGGATTGAAACAATGCCCACAAGTGCGCAAATGCGTCAACAGCCGAATCGGACCGCCCGGTGCGTGTCCGCAAACTTCATTGATGCGCGCGCGCACTGCGGCTTCCAGCGGCACGGCAGGATCGCCCAGATAGTCGCTGCGGCGGAATTCAGCCAGATTGGGGCGATTGACCGACCATAGCCGGCGGCCGGCAAAGACGCGGTCGACTTCGGCCAGGTCCAGGTATAGCAGATACATGCGATAGCGGAACGCGTGCGCATGTGGCGCGTGGCGGCGATGGCATACCCAGCCTTCGTAGATCGCGCTGTTCAGGGGGGACGGGGGAGTTCGTTCCTGGGGATAGGTCGAAGCGCGAGCCGATGGCGCAAGCGAATCTCCCTTCAATGCCTCGGGATGAACGGTGCGATAACTCTGGCTGGCTATCTGTTTCACGGCCAGCGCACACCCAGCCCGTTGGCGACGTCAACGGCGCTGCGCATGCCGTCTTCATGAAAACCCCAGCCCCAGTACGCACCTGCAAACCAGGTGCGTCGGGTACCCTGGATCTCAGCCTTGCGCTCCTGCGCAGCAACGGACGCCTGGGTGTAGACGGGATGGTGGTAGCGAATGCGCCGCAGGATCTTTTCTGGCGCAATCTGTGCGGAGCGATTCAGGGTGACGAGGATCGGCGCGGGCGAATCCAGCGATTGCAGCAGGTTCATGCAATAGCTGACTGTGCAGTGCTCGCTCGCATCCTTCGGCACGAGGGCGTTCCATGCGGCCCAGGCGCGTCGCCGGCGCGGCAGCATGGCCGCGTCGGTGTGCAGCACCGTATCGTTTTCCTGGAACTTCATGCGGCCAAGAACGTCGCGTTCGTGCTCGCCGGGATCGGCCAGCAGGCCTAGCGCCTGATCGCTGTGGCAAGCCAGCACGGCGTGATCGTAGCGCTCGCTCACGGCGTCGCTGTCGACCAGCACGCCGTTGGCACTGCGGCGAACGGCGGTCACGGCGCAGCCGATACGTTCGCGCACCTTCCAGCGGGCGCGCAGGGCGCGTACATAACTCTGTGAGCCGCCCTTGACCACGCGCCATTGCGGCCGATCGCTGATCTGCAGCATCTGGTGGTGGGCCATGAAGCGCGCCAGGTACTTCACGGGAAATGACAGGATCTGCGCCGACGGCGACGACCACAGCGCCGACGCCATCGGCACCAGATGATCGTCGCGGAAAGCGTCCGAGTAGCGGTGCTCGGCAAGATAGTCGCCCAAGGTAGGACCGGCGTCGGCGAGTTCGAGCAGAGCAGGCGCCTCTCGGTAGAACCGCCCGATGTCGCGCAGCATGCGCAAGAAGCGCGGCGAGGCCAGGTTGCGGCGCTGGCAGAACAGGCCGGAAAGATTCGTCGCGTTGTATTCGAGGCCGCTGCGTTCATTCTTCAGCGCGAAGCTCATCGTCGTCGGCTGCGACTCGACGCCGAGTTCGGCGAACATTTTCGTCAAAAGCGGATAATGCGGCGGATTGAACACGATGAATCCCGTATCCACGGCAAGTTTCCGGCTGGCGACTTCCACGTCGTGCGTGTGCGTGTGGCCGCCCAGATAGTCGTTTGCCTCATACAGTGTCACGTCGTGCTCCCGCGACAGCAGCCACGCACTCGCCATGCCAGCAATGCCGGAACCGATCACCGCGATCCGCATGGCTCAGCGCGTCCTGCGCAAACCAGCGGGCACCGGCTTCAAGTCCCACACCAGGCCGCACGCGGACATCGCGCGCAGCAGGTAGTACGTCATGTCCAGTTCCCACCAGCAGAATCCCTGGCGCGCGGCGCCGGGAAAATGATGGTGGTTGTTGTGCCAGCCTTCGCCAAACGTGATCAGCGCCAGCAGCCAGTTGTTGCGGCTGCCGTCGGCGGTGTCGTAACGGCGCGAGCCGAAGCGGTGGGCGAGCGAATTGATCGTCACCGAGGCATGGAACAGCACCACGGTGGAAATGAAAAAGCCCCAGATCAGCATCTGTGCGCCGCTGGTGCCAAGGGCCGGATGCGCATCCTGCAGCCAGCGGCCGAAGAAGAACAGGCCGACGGCCAGCGCCACCGGCATGGCGATATCGAAGCGGTCGAGCAGACGCAGCTCGGGGAAGCGGCGCAGGTCGGGAATCGATTCCCAGTCGGTGCGAAAGCCGCGCGGGGTGAGGAACCAGCCGAGGTGACTCCAGACGAAGCCGTGGCGGATGGGCGAATGGATATCCATCTCGGTATCGGCATGCCGATGATGGTTGCGATGATGCGCCGCCCACCACAACGGCCCGCGCTGCACGCACGACGCGCCGATCAGCGCAAAGACAAACTGGGTAGCGCGCGACGTCTTGAACGCCTTGTGGGAAAAATAACGATGGTAGAAGCCGGTGAGCGCGAACATGCGCAGTGTATACAATGCGGCAGCAACGACGACGGCGGCCCAGGAAACCCCGACCCAGATCACACCCAGGCAGGCCAGGTGCATGCCGATGAACGGGACTACGCGCAGCCAGTCGATGCGGTCGGCCCGTGGTCCGTCGGGCAATATCGCCGCATCGGAGTCGAACCATTGGGCGACCGTCGTCACGGCTGATTTGCGCAGCGACGGAGCAGTGGCGATAGGCGGACTGGTGGACATGCGTGCGGCAGGTTCCTGCGAGGATGGGCAAGCATCGCCGTTTTGCGGTGAGATCATGGTGAAGGAATTCCCCGTTCCATCTTCATGCAATGTACACATCGAGAATGCGGCCACCCCGGCCGCATTCGGCATCACAGCCGGAATTCGACCGCGGTCTTGATCGAATTGGCGATGAAACAGCCCACGTGCGCGCGCTCGTGCAGTTTCGCGTACTCATCCGCGTCCGGTTTCTTGTCGCCGGAAAAGACCACTTTCGGCGCAAGAATTGCCTTGATCACGGCTATCCGGCCTTCGGCATTCTTGTCGAGCACCGCCATGGCGTCGTCGTTGTAGCTGTCGATGACATAGCCACGGTTGGCCGCCACGGCAAGAAAGGTCAGCATGTGGCAGGCTGACAGCGAAGACAGCAGCAATTGCTCCGGGTCGGCATGGGCGTCGTTGCCGCCAAAGGCCGACGAAGGCGAGCCCTGCAGGGTCTGGCCGCCGGCATAGCGGATCAGATGATCGGGCGAATAGTTGCCGCGCTCGAACGGACCGCCGTTGCGCGACCAGTGCAGAGCGATACGGTGTTCCGACATGGCACAGACCCCCGACTTTGACGCGGCCACCGCAATGCGGCAACGTGCGCACATGAATCGCAAGGTTAACGTATCGCCGTCGCGTCGTCATCGTTCGGGCGCAGTCGCGACCGAGCGCACGCCGCGGCACGGCCTGGCCAGGGTGTTGAGCAAGCTCGGCGTCTGCTCGCGCACGCAGGCGCAGGTGCTGGTGCGTGCGGGGCGCGTGCGTGTGAACGACAGGATCGTGGTCGATCCGGAGTCGGCGACCGACGCAGACAACGATCGCATCACGCTCGATGGCGAAGCGGTTGCCGCGGCGGAAAAAGTCTACGTGATGCTGAACAAGCCGAGCGGCCATGTCACTACCGCGAGTGACGAGAAAAGCCGCGAGACGGTGTATGCCTTGCTGCGAGATGGAAACTTCCCCTGGCTGGGGCCGGTGGGCCGCCTGGACAAGGCCAGCGAAGGCCTGCTGCTGTTCAGCAACGATAGCGCGTGGGCGGCCCGGCTGACCGATCCGGCATCGCATGTGGACAAGACTTACCACGTGCAGATTGACGTCTGGCCCGATGCCGACCTGCTGCAGCGGTTGTGCGCAGGCCTCGATCTTGATGGCGAAGTCGTGTGTGCAAAATCGGTGCGCGAATTGCGCCGCGGCGGGAAGAATGCGTGGCTGGAAATCGTGCTCGACGAAGGCCGCAACCGCCAGATCCGGCGCCTGCTGGCGGCGTTTGACATCGAAGTGCTGCGGCTGATTCGCGTAGCGATCGGGATGTTGGTTCTGGGGGATTTGCCGAAAGGGAAGTGGCGCGTACTTGGCGACGCGGAAGCCGCAGGGATCTGCCAATATGCGGGGCCGGGAGCCGGAACCACCGGATCAAGTTCATGACCAGGAATACCCACATTCGCGTTGCCGATCTGCGGGGCTACAGCCGCCTTGTCGTCGATGCCACGACCGGGCTGGCAAGCCTCGTGGAAACGATGCATCACAATATCCTGCGCACGCCGGGCATTCTGGGCAAGTCGACGCAGCAGCCGACGAAAGGGATTACTGGATTTGTATATAAATCCATTCGTGGCGTGACGCGTCTTGTCGGCGGCAGCATCGATGCGGTACTGGGTCGGTTGGTGCCGCTGTTCAGCGGCGGCGCTTCGTCGAAAGAGCGCGAGGCCGTGCTGGCGGCGTTGAACGGCGTATTGGGCGATCACCTGCAGGCCAGCGGCAATCCGCTGGCGATCCCGATGTCGTTGCGTCGCGACGGGCAGGCGCTCGAACCCGGGCGCAAGGCGCTGGCAGCGGTGATTCCGGGCGCCACCGGCAAGGTGCTGCTGCTTGCGCACGGGCTGTGCATGAACGATCTGGAGTGGCGGCGCAAAGGGCATGATCACGGTGCGGCCCTGGCTGCCGATGCGGGATTCACGCCGGTATACCTTCACTATAACAGCGGCATGCATATCTCCATCAACGGCCGTGAGTTTGCCGCACAGATCGAAACCGTGTTGCGCGCCTGGCCCGTGCCCGTCGAAGAACTGGTGATACTCGGTCACAGCATGGGCGGTCTGGTCGCGCGCAGCGCATGCCACTACGGCGACGTCGCCGGTCACGACTGGGTGCGCAAACTGCGCAAGATCATTTTTCTCGGCACGCCGCATCACGGTGCAGCGCTGGAACGCGGCGGCAGCTGGGTGGACATGCTCTTGGATGCCAGTCCCTACACGACTGCGTTCGCGCGTCTCGGGAAAATCCGCAGCGCCGGCATCACCGACCTGCGCCACGGCAGCGTCGTCGATGAGGACTGGAAGCATCGCGATCGGTTTGCGCGATCGCACCACAAGCGGGCGATGTTGCCTCTACCGCTGGACGTGAAGTGTTACGCGATCGCCGCGTCGATCGCGAACCGGCGCGGCAAGCCCGGGCAGGAATTTCTCGGAGACGGCCTGGTGCCCGTTGCCAGCGCGCTCGGCGAGTCGGCGGATGCACGCAGGAAGCTTGCGATTCCCAAGACCCGGCAATGGATCGGCTACGGCATGAATCACATGGACTTGCTCGACCGCAGCGAAGTGTATGCGCGGATCAGACGCTGGCTCTAGACAATCACTTCGCGGAACAACCGCGCGAAATTGCCGCCTAGGATATTGCCGATGCGTGCGTCGGAATGACCGCGCTGCGACAACATTGACGCGATGCGCTCATAGCGCAGCGGCGTGTTCAGGTCAGGGGCAAAAGTATACGAATCGGCGCGCTCGCCCGGCGCGGAAATACCGCGCTTCTGCCGTTCGGCAACCTCGTCGGCAAACATCTTCTTGAATTCTGGCGTGATCTCGACCGCGGAAATAGTGCCGTCGGTGCCGATGCCGACATGATCTTCGCCGCAGACCTTGATCGCATGCTCGATGTGGCGGATCACGTCTTCGGCCATCACCTGTCCTTCGCTGCGCAGGTAGGGCATGACGTAGATGCCGATCACGCCGCCGCGGTCGGCGAGCAGGCGCAGTTCCTCGTCGCGCTTGTTGCGCGGCATGTCGGCTATCGCGGTGCAGCCTGAGTGGGTCACCGCGACGGGTTTTTTCGACGCTTCGATGCCTTCATGCGTGGTGCGTTGTCCACAATGGCTCAGATCCACCAGTACGCCACGCTCGTTCATCTTCGCAATCATGTCGTGGCCCAGCTTGCTCAGGCCGGCATTGCCGGGTTCCAGGCAGCCATCGCCCATCAGGTTGCGGCGGTTGTAGGTCAACTGCACGATGCGAATGCCGAAATTGTGGAAAATATCGAAACGGTCGAGATTCTCGCCGTACATCGTGGTGTCCTGGAACCCGTAGATGATCCCCAGCCGCTTGCTGCGCCTGGCTTCGTCGAGCTGGGCACCGAGGACCACCTTCATCATGACGTCGGGATATGTGGCGATCTGCGCATCCCAGTAGGCGATGTTCTTGATCGTTTCCTCGTAGTCGTTGCTGTAGCTGCCGACACTGCCAACCGTGAAGTTGAGGGCGGTCACGCCGGAATTGCGCATGTCCGCAAGTTCGCCGGCGTCGAGCGGCGTTGGCGTCGCTCCAAGATTGACGCGACCGGGCTGGCCGCAGGAATCGATGACGATCGCTTCGGGATAGTGGGCCCAATGCGGTTCTGTCGACATGGTCGTTGCGGCGCGGATGGCGGCGGGGAGCAGGGTTGCACTCATGATGGCACCACTGGTGAGGAGAAATTGGCGGCGTCCGCAGCCATTCGGCCCGATGTCATTCGGCCCGATGTCGTTCGGCGTGAGTCCGATTGGCATTTTGCGCACCTTCAAAATCGCAACGACAGGCAGGTCAAGGCCCCGTCCATCTTGCGGAATTCGGACATGTCCAGGGCGATCGTCGCATAGCCCAGATCACGCAGCGCCGTCTCGAAGCAAGGATAGCCCGCCGGGATGATCGCATGCCCGTTGATGCGCAGCAGATTCGCCGCATAGCTTTCGCCGGCCGGGACACGGACGATCTCATAACCGTGGAAGACGGGCCACGCAGCCAGGGCGTCGATGAGCACCAGGCGGTTTTCGCCCAGGTACGAGATGCCACTCTTCAGATGCAGGATGCCGTCGATGCCACGGATATCGACCACGGCCGAAGTAAATCCTTCCTTGTCGAGATAGCCGGCGAGTTGGCGCGCGCCTTCCGCATTGGTGCGTTCGGACAGGCCGATGAAGAAATGCCCGTTCGCAGCGCAGACGTCGCCGCCATCGACTGTTCCTGGCGCCGTGATCACATGGAACCGCGAATATACCCGGCGCAGCGCGCGTCCGATGCCGATGACTTCGCCTTCGCGGCTGGGTGCGCCGGGGCGGGTCAGGATCGCCGCCTGTGGAGTGAGTACCGCGGTGTCTTCGACGAAGGTCGAGTCGGGGAAATTCGCGTCGGCTTCCAGTCGGGTCAATTCCAGCCCGCAGCCCTGCAAAGCTGCGCAATAGCGTGCGTGCTGGTCCCGAGCCAGGGCAAGATCCGGTTTGCCGAAGTCGACACTGGTAAGGCCCATGTCGAAATTCGCCGCGGGCGGGCGAACGATCGCGTGTTTGAGCATCCTGATCCTTCCCCTCGTATCGGCGCGGCTACCGGCAGGCCTGAGTGCAGCGTCACCTTAACGCAACGGCGGGATTGTTGTATATCCGTTGACATGTGACCAAATAGTCACCTATTATCCGCACCGATGGATGCCGTCTTCAAGGCGCTCGCGGACCCGTTCCGGCGCAAGCTGCTCGATCGCCTCAACCGGCGCGACGGGCAGACACTGGGACAAATGTGCGAACGCGTCGAGATGACCCGATTCGGTGTGATGAAGCATTTGCGCGTGCTTGAAGGCGCAGGATTGATCGTCACGCAGCGGGTCGGCAGGGAAAAGCAGCACTACCTGAACCGCGTGCCGATCCGGCGGATTCACGATCGCTGGGTCAGCCACTACACCGAACCGATGGCTGCCGCGCTGTCGCGGCTGAAAACCACACTGGAGGATTCCATGTCCAATACGAAACTGGTCTACGAGGTCGTCATCCGCACCACGCCGGAAAAGCTCTGGCGCGCACTCACCGAGCCGGAATTCACGCGCCAGTATTTTCACGGCACCGAAATACGCTCCCGGCTGAAAAAAGGTGGGCCGTTCCTCTCGACGACCGTCGATGGAAAAAAAATGGTCGATGGCGACATTCTCGAATGCGATCCACCGCACAAGCTGGTACACACCTGGCGTGTGCATTGGGATCCGGCCCTCAGCCACGAGCTGTCGACGGTCAGTTACCTGATCGAGCCCAAGGGCGAAAACTGCAAGCTCACCGTCATCCATGAAGTCGACAACGCCCCGCTGACGGCGGCGCAGGTGAAGGGCGGTTGGCCGGCGATCATTTCCAGCCTCAAGACCCTGCTGGAAACCGGCAAGCCGCTGTCGATGGCATGACGTGCACGAATGGAGGATGACGTGATCATGCGAAAACTGGCTTCGGCCGTATTCCTGATGACAGGCATCGTCATTGGCCTCGGCGCGTTCGGCCATGATTCGAATGCGGTGAAGCTGGCGCAGACGCTTGCAGCCGCCCCAGCGCTTGAGCCGGCCGATATCAAGGTCATTCTCGCCGTCTGGCATTTCTGCAGCGGCTGCATGCTCGTGTTCGGCGCGACCTGCGTGTGGACGTGGTGGCAGATCCGCAAAGGTGCGGCCGGTATCCTGGCCGCGCCCGTGCTCATTGGTGTCTTCTACGTCGTCAGCGGCCTGGCGACCGTGGCATATACCGGCGTGCCGTTTTTCTGGCTGTTCGCCGTGCTCGGCGGCTTGCTGCTCGGGTCTGCGCTGGCACTGCGCCCCGCGATACGGAAGTAAACCGTCGCAACGGTTGGCGCCAGGCCTCGTGCATCGGCGAAAATTTTGCGGCACTATGGAATCCGGTTTGGCTGGGTGCCGACATGATTTTTGGGATGACAACTTTCACGTTCGTGCACGTTGCCTTGAGCCTGATTGGAATTCTGGCCGGATTCGTCGTGGTTTTTGGCCTGCTGACATCGCGAAGGCTGGTTGGCTGGACCTTGCTGTTTCTTGCCGCGACGGTTGCGACCAGCGTCACCGGTTTCGGATTTCCGTTCGATCATCTGCTGCCCTCGCATATCGTCGGCATCATTTCGTTGATCGTGCTGGCATTCGCAATCCTGGCGTTGTACGTATTTCGCCTCGCGCGCGCCTGGCGATGGATCTACGTGCTTACTGCCGTGCTCGCGCTTTACCTGAACGTCTTCGTGCTGATTGTGCAGGCATTCCTCAAGGTGCCGGCGCTGCATGCGCTGGCACCCACGCAGAACGAATCGCCATTCGCGATCGCGCAGGGCGCGGCTCTGGTAGCCTTCATTATCCTGGGCTCGATTGCGGTCAAACGCTTCCATCTTTCGGTGGCGATCCGATAGGAATCTGCGCTGCCGATGCCGCAACTGCACCGGTTGCTATCCCTGTGCATGCAAGCCGCGATTGCACGCCGGGCGCCGTAAGCGATTCTACAAACCGGCTGAATCGCTCTCCAGGACCGAAGCCCGGATGGAAGCGCCCGCGCTGCAATCCGGATATCCCGACGGTTCATTCTGGATTGCACCGTGCCCAATCGCCTGTACCGGTTTGTTCGCCCATCTCCCTCGAATACGTTCTATCAATGGCTGCCGAATACTATGGGCGATAAGTTGGGGCTGTACGCCCCTTTTGCGTACCATGTATGCAGCCTGCCAGGAGAGAATGAATGGGCAAACTGTTCGGAAGACTCGTTTTTCTGGTTGTCTTGGTATTCGGTGCAGGCTATGCATTCAAGTACGTCATGACCGATCGTGTGGCAGACCATTTCAATACCTGCCACGACGACCTGCATATCGGCGAAAAATTGAAGAGTGCAGACAACGAGCAGCTCGAAAACGTGATTGCCGAATATCAAGCCTGCGTACTCGGCAAAACGACGTTTGTTGACAGCCTGTATTTCGGCAAGAAGGATATCGCCAAGATGATGGATGCCTTGAGGATGATGAACGCAAAGTAGGCACTAGATCTCGCATAAGGTATGCGGACATTCATACGGTTGCCCCCACTTTCCAGCCGCGAACGATCTGATTATCATCAACGCCAGTCGAAACATCCAAAATCCAACCGGGGAGGATTGCCATTGAAAATGTTGTCGATACGATTTCTGTCCATACTCTTCGCGGCTATGCTTGTGCTCTCAATTCCGTCCAGCTACGCCAGTGAGAGCGAAGCTGCCGGCGACGCCCGTCTGTTAGTCGCGAACATCGAGCGTGCGTGGAACAGCCACGACATGGATGCCTTCGCAAACCTGTTTACCGACGACGCCGACTTTGTAAACATCGAGGGAACACGGTGGCGCGGACGCGCGGCGATCAAAGACGCGCACGCATTTGTGCACAAGACCATCTTCAAGCAAAACCGCCTAACCATTAACGACACGACGATCAAGCAACTAAGTCCGGATGTCGTTGTCGCAAGATCCACCTGGCACCTTGAAGGCCAGACAACCATGAAGGGAGAATCCGTACCCAGCAGGACGGGAATCCTCACCAACGTTCTCGTGCGCTCTGGCTCAACCTGGAAGATTGCGGTCGCCCAGAACACGGATATCGTTTCCTGAAGCGCTGCGACGCGCCCTAACTGCTCGTTTAAGTGGATGGCTGCCGGTGGGTTGCAATGGCATGTTGCGCACAGCAGCAGCCGCCACTTATCTCCAGCGTTGAGCTATTTCAGCACCCCGAGTTTCTTTCCCACCTTTACAAATGCCCCCACCGCCCGATCAATTTGCGCGCGCGAATGCGCCGCGCTCATCTGCGTGCGGATGCGCGCGTGGCCCTGCGGCACAACGGGGAAGAAGAAACCGATAACGTAGATGCCTTCGTCGAGCAGGTCCTTGGCAAACTGCTGGGCGAGTTTGGCGTCGTACAGCATCACCGGTGCGATCGGGTGGGTGCCGGGGCGGATATCGAAGCCGGCGTCGGTCATGCGCTCGCGGAAATACAGGGCGTTGTCGTTGACCTTGTCGCGCAGCGCGGTGCTTGCGCTGAGCATCTGGAACACCTTGATCGATGCGGCGACCAGCGGCGGCGGCAGGGTGTTCGAGAACAGGTAGGGGCGCGAGCGCTGGCGCAGCAGGTCTATGATTTCCTTGCGCCCGGTGGTAAAGCCGCCGGAGCCGCCGCCGAGTGCCTTGCCCAGGGTGGAAGTGAAAATATCCACTTTGTCCATTACGCCGTGCAGCTCGGCCGAGCCGCGTCCGGTCGGACCGACGAATCCGGTCGCGTGGGAATCGTCGACCATCAGCAGGGCGCCGTGTTTTTCCTTGAGGCTGACGATCTCGTCGAGCCTGGCGATGTAGCCGTCCATCGAGAACACGCCGTCGGTGGCGATCAGGCGCGTGCGCTTGCCCCTGGTTTCCTGCAGGTGCTTTTCGAGTTCGGCCATGTCGCCATTCGCATAACGCCGGCGCTCGGCCTTGCACAGGCGGATGCCATCGATGATCGAGGCATGGTTGAGCGCGTCGGAAATCACCGCGTCCTGTTCGCCGAGGATCGTTTCGAACAAGCCGCCATTGGCGTCGAAGCAACTGGTATACAAAATCGCATCGTCGGTACCGAAGAACTTCGATATCGTCGCTTCAAGCTGCTTGTGCAGATCCTGCGTGCCACAGATGAAGCGCACGCTCGCCAGCCCAAATCCATGCGTATCGAGTGCGTCCTTTGCCGCCTCGATGATCTCGGCGTTGTCGGCAAGTCCCAGATAGTTGTTCGCGCAAAAATTCAGCACCTCGCGGCCGTCGGTTGTTCTGATCGAGGCGGATTGCGGCGTCGCGATGATGCGCTCGGTCTTGTACAGACCCTGTTCGCGGATCGAATCCAGTTCGGCGGCGAGGCGGTCGCGGGCGGCGTAGTCCATGACGGAATCCTGAAAAAGACAATGCGCCATTGTCCGCTATTCGTTCTTCGGCGCAAACCCGCCTTGCGTGTAGACTGGCGCGCCTTCATAGGGAGCGCGCAGCACCAGGCTCCAGCCGCGTTCGGTGAGTTTGCGCTGCGCCAGCATCGATGCCTCGCCCCCGATCAGCGCGATCTTGTTCGCCGTCGCGAATTCCGGCCGGTCGAAAAAATCGCCGAGATCATGGCTCCAGGTCAGGTAGTCGACGGGCATAGGCAGCAGCAATTTTCCGCTGGGCGTGCGCCAGACGATGGCAGCGCCGGCGACGATCAGCGTGCCGCCGACGGCATCGGCTTGCTGATCGATCAGCTTGAGGGCATCGACCAGGTAGCGTGCCTCGACTTCGCCGCGGGTGGTTGCGCCGAGTTCGGCCAGTTCGTTGCAGCCGGCCTGCGGCTTGAGTTTTTCCAGCGCAGCGGCAAGCGCGGTGCGCGACGTGTCGTTGAAGCCGCCGCGGCGCAGGAACTGGCGCACGCCGAAATCGTCGCTGCAGAACCGCAGCAGGCGCGTGCGATTCACTTCGCGCAGTTGTTCCGGAGTCTTTTCCAGCACGTACTGGTTGAGTTTGCCGCTCCAGGAGATCACGTCGGCCGCGGTGCCCGCCACTTCGCCGAGCGCCGCACCCGCGGAGAAATTTCCCCACACCGCGGCCCAGGCCAGCTCGTCGAGCTTGTCGTTGAGGATGGGATTGGTCGAATTCGGATCGACGCCGAGTACCTTGGCCATGTCGTGCCTGGCGCTGCTGTACTTGAGATAACGCTTGGTTTCCCGTTCGGCTTCGCTGCCGGTGCGCGCGTACCAGGCGCGGCTTTTGCTCTCCGCTGCCGGTGGATCTTCGTCCGGCGGTGCCTCGCGTCCCGCCGTCATCGGGCCGGCCGGCGCGCGGTATGGATCGCCCTTGTTCTCGAATTCCTTCGACGAACGGTCCGCAACCGACTGCGCGCGGCCTGTCCACAAATCCCATTTTGCACTGAAGTAGCGGGCCACGCCCACGGGCAGGCCGACGACGGTATCGACCGGATGCTCGACCACGTGCAGCACGGCCTCCCCCGTTTTCCTGCCACGTGCCGCCAGCGCGTGGGCGAATGCGCCGGTCTTGCTCGCCCGGTCGAGCGCTTCCAGCGCGGGAATTTCGCCGATGCGGATCGACAGCAGTTCGGCGCTGTCGGCGCTGAGCGGACCGAATTTCGTATCGATCAGGAAACGCGCCATGTAACCGCGCACTTGTACCTCCGGCACGACGCGGTAATTCGGGCCGGCCAACAGCGACGATTGCACCAGCATCGGCGCCTGCAAATACGGTTCAGCCTCGTAGGCACAGTCGCGCGCGCAGGCGAGCGGCGGCGCGCGCGCCACTTCGGCGCTGCGGCAGACGCTGGCGCCAAAGGCAAAAACCAGTGCTGGCAAAACGGATTTCATCCCGGCAATCTGCCGGATCGGGTTGCAATTGAGACTGAACGCGGCGCGTGCGCTCAGTTCCAGGAGCACACCACCTTGCCGCAATTGCCGGCTTCCATCAGGTCGAAACCTTTCTGGAAATCGTCGATGTGGATCTGATGCGTAAGCACTTTGCCGAGCGGAAAGCCAGTGAGTACCATTTGCGTCATTTTATACCAGGTCTCGTACATGCGCCGGCCGTAGATGCCCTGCACGGTCAGGCCCTTGAAGATGATCCGGTCCCAGTCGATGCCCGCGCCTTTCGGCAGCAGCCCCAGCAGCGCGACCTTGCCGCCGTGGTACATGCAGTCGAGCATGTCGTTGAACGCGCGCGGATTGCCGGACATTTCCAGGCCGACGTCGAAGCCTTCCATGTGCAGGTCCTTGACCACTTCCTTGAGCGATTGCTTGGAAACGTTCACCACGCGCGTGGCGCCCATGTCGGCGGCCAGTTTCAACCGGTAGTCGTTGACATCGGTGACCACGACGTTGCGTGCGCCCACGTGCTTGGCGATGCCGGCGGCGATGATGCCGATCGGGCCGGCGCCGGTGATCAGTACGTCCTCGCCGATCAGATCGAATTCCAGTGCGCAATGCGCGGCATTGCCGTACGGATCGAAGAACGCGGCCAGTTCGGAAGGGATCTGGTCCGGAATCGGCCACAGGTTGGACGCAGGCATCGAGATGTATTCGGCAAACGCGCCATTGCGGTTCACACCGATGCCGACTGTGTACGGGCACAGGTGCTGCTTGCCGGCGCGGCAGTTGCGGCAGACGCCGCAGACGATATGGCCTTCGGCGGAAACGCGCTGGCCGACCGTGTAACCGCGCACGCCGGGACCCATGTCGACGATGCGGCCGACGAATTCGTGGCCGATGACCAAGCCCGGCTTGATCACGCGCTGCGACCACTCGTCCCATTTGTAGATATGCAAATCGGTGCCGCAGATCGCGGTCTTTTCGAGCTTGACCAGCACATCGTTGGGTCCGATCTCGGGCAGCGGTACCTGCTCCATCCAGATGCCCTTGGCGGCCTCGCGCTTGACCAGTGCTTTCATCGTGCTTTGCATCGAAAAATCCTTGACTCGACCGCCGGTGCGGATTCCAGCATTCAATTATAAGCTCCGCGGCGTCCGCACGTCTTACAATCGCGCCATGTCCGATTGCGTCATGTCCTGTACCGACCAGCGTCCGCCCGCGATTTTCCTGATGGGACCGACCGCCTCGGGCAAGACAGCGCTGGCATTGCGTCTGGCGGACCAATTCCCCGTCGATCTGATCAGCGTCGACTCGGCCCTGGTGTACCGCGGCATGGACATCGGCGCGGCCAAACCCGACGCCGCGACACTGGGGCGGTATCCGCACCGCTTGATCGATATCCGCGATCCGGCGCAGCCCTACTCGGCGGCCGAGTTCCGCAATGACGCGTTGCGCGAAATGGCCGCGATCGCTGGCGCCGGGCGGGTTCCGCTGCTGGTCGGCGGCACGGGCCTGTATTTCCGCGCGTTGCAGTATGGTCTTTCTGATTTGCCCGAGGCCGATCGTGCTTTGCGCGCCAGTCTGGCGGACGAGGCGCGCGCCGTTGGTTGGCCGGTTTTGCATTCGCGCCTGCACGAGCTCGATCCGACGGCTGCGCTGCGCATCCGTCCGAATGACGCCCAACGCATCCAGCGCGCCCTGGAAGTGATCGCGCTCAGCGGCCGGGCGTTGTCCGTGCAGCAGGGGGCTCCGGCGCAGCGATTCGGTTATCGCATTCTCAAGCTGGCCCTGGTTCCGGCGGATCGCGCGGCCCTGCATGCGCGCATCGCCACGCGGTTCGATGCAATGCTGGCGCAAGGTTTTCTCGATGAGGTGCAGCGCCTGCGCCTGCGTGGCGACCTGCATGCGGATCTGCCGGCGGTGCGGGCAGTCGGATACCGTCAGGTCTGGCGACAAATGGATGGCGAGTTCGAGGCGCGCGAATTGCGCGATCGCGCCATCTTCGCCACGCGCCAGCTGGCCAAACGCCAGCTTACCTGGCTGCGCGCCGAGCTCGACGCGCGCTGGCTGGACCCCCTGGACGACCGTCACGCTGGCAGCGCGGAATCCGCTGTATGCGACTTTCTTGCCCGGCCATGATCGAAATATTTTGAAACAGCGCAAAAAACGGTTAGTATTTCAATACCTTGAACCGGCACGCGGCAGGCCATATCTGACTTGATGGCTGCGCGGCTTTTTTCGCCGGTTCGCCGCTACATAGTCACCAGGAGTATAAAAATGTCAAAAGGCCAATCCTTGCAGGATCCGTTTCTGAACGCCCTGCGCCGCGAGCGTATCCCGGTTTCGATTTATCTGGTCAATGGCATCAAGTTGCAGGGTACGGTCGAATCCTTCGACCAGTTCGTGGTGCTGCTGCGCAACACGGTCAGTCAGATGGTATACAAACACGCAATTTCCACAATTGTGCCGAGCCGCAACGTACGTGTCACGGGCGAGAACGGCCATGCCGACACCGCCGCGCATACCGAACCGGCAGAAAGCCAGGGTGTGTGAATAGAGCGCGTGGCCCTGTTCGAACGCTCACGCAAGGGTGAACGCGCGCTGCTGCTGCAGCCGCACCGGGTTGGCACGAACGATCCCGACGTTCTCGCCGAGTTTGGGGAGCTGGCGCGTTCGGCAGGCGCCACTGTGGTCGGCGTGCTCGGAGCCCGCATCGAACGGCCCAACCCGAAATATTTCGTCGGCAGTGGCAAGGCCGAGGAATTGAAGGAGCAGAAACAGGTGCTCGACGCCGATCTGATCCTGGTCAACCATGCGTTGAGTCCGGTGCAGGAACGCAACCTGGAACAACTGACCGAGTGCCGCGTGGTCGATCGTACGGGACTTATCCTGGATATCTTCGCCCAGCGTGCGCGCTCGCATGAAGGCAAGCTGCAGGTCGAACTGGCGCAGCTCAAGCACATGGCCACGCGTCTGGTGCGCGGCTGGACGCATCTGGAGCGCCAGCGCGGCGGTGCGATCGGCCTGCGCGGTCCCGGCGAGACCCAGCTGGAACTGGATCGCCGCCTGCTGGCCGGGCGGGTCAAGCAGTTGACCGCGCGCCTGAAGAAAGTGGATGTCCAACGCGCCACCGCGCGGCGTGCGCGCGAGCGCAACGCGCTGCCGCTGGTGTCTCTGGTCGGCTACACCAATGCCGGCAAATCCACGCTGTTCAATGCGCTGACCGACGCCACGGTGTACGTGGCCGACCAGTTGTTCGCCACGCTTGACCCCACCCTTCGGCGCCTCAATGGTCTCAATAGCGGACCGCTGGTGCTGGCCGACACGGTCGGTTTCATCCGCGACCTGCCGCATGATCTGGTCGCTGCCTTCAAGTCGACCCTGGCTGAAACCCGAGACGCAGATCTGCTCCTGCACGTTGTCGATGCCGCCGACCCGGAACATGACCAGCGCATCGCCGAAGTGCAGCGCGTGCTCGAAGAGATAGGCGCACAGGATGTGCCGCAGATCCTGGTATTCAACAAGCTCGACAAGCTCAATGCGGCCAGCGCAGGCGAAGATGCCACGGCCCGCGCACCGCGCCTGGAAACGGTCGATGGCGGTCGCACGCCGCGCGTATGGCTGTCGGCAGCGACAGGCGAAGGCCTGGATCTGCTGCGCCAGAGCCTGGCGCAAACCCTGCAGCACGACCGCGTGCATTGCTGGCTGCATGTGCCGGATGCCGAGGGACGCCTGCGCGCGCGCCTGTTCGAGCAGGGCATGGTCGCCAGCGAACGACCGGCCGAGCGCGGCTGGGAACTGGAAATCGACGCGCCGCGAGCCCTGCTCGAGCCGTTGTTCGGTCTGCCGGAAGGCGTCGGCGCGTGGCTCAAGGCAACTTTACTTGCCGCTGCCGACCCAGCTACCTACAATCCTCAAGCAACCCTGAACTGAATCGATCGGCGGTTGCAGAATGTGCAACTCGCCGCGGCCGGACTGCGTCCGCAATGGACGCGCCCGCTCGGCAAGATGGAGACGAAGATGGCCTGGAACGAACCCGGTGGCGGCAAACGCGACCCGTGGCAAGGCAAGAAACAGCCGCCCGACATGGAAGACATGCTGCGGCGCCTGCGTGACGGCGTGACGCGCCTGTTCGGCGGCGGCGGACCGGCTGGATCGGGCCGCATCGCACTGATCGTGCTGGCGGTCGTCATCGCGTGGATTGCACTCGGCAGCTGGACCGTGATCGATGCGCGCCAGATCGGCGTGGTGCTGCGCTTCGGTCAGTTCGACCGGGTCATGAACAGCGGCTTGAATCTGAAATGGCCGGCGCCGATCGAACGGGTAATCCTGGTCGATGCAACCAATGTGCGTTCGATTTCCGATGAAGTGCGCATGCTGACCAAGGACGAGAACATCGTCGCCGTGAGCTTCAATGTGCAGTATCAGGTCACCGACGCCAAGGAATACCTGTTCGCCGCGGCACAGCCGGATGAAACCCTGAAACAGGCGGCCGAGAGCGCGGTGCGCCAGGTCATGGGCCGCAGCGAAATGGACACGATTCTTTCCGGACACGGTTCCGAGGTCGTCGGCGAGACAAAAAAACTCCTGCAGCAGACGCTGGATTCGTATGGCGTGGGCATGGTCGTCACCGAAATCAATTTCCAGCGCATCCTGCCGCCGGAAGAGGTCAAGAAAGCCTTCGACGACGCCAACAACGCCGGCAACAACCAGAAGCAGATGATCAACGAGGCACAGGCCTATGCCGCCCAGGTCGTGCCGGTCGCGCGCGGCGAGGCCGCACGCATCCGTGCGGAAGCCGAAGGCTACAAGGCCGCGCACATCGCCGCGGCCACCGGACAGACCCAGCGTTTCAACCTCATCGAAGGGCAATACAAGCTGGCGCCGGACGTCACCCGCAAGCGTCTGTACATCGAGACGATGCAGGATGTGCTCAGCGCCACCACCAAGGTGGTCGACCAGAGCAACGGCAAGAGCATGCTTTATCTGCCGCTGGACAAGTTCAAGACCGAGAGTGCGGCAGCGGCAGCGGCTTCTGCAGCCGCGGCTGCGTCCACTGAAGACCGCAATGCCAATCGTGGAGGTGGCCAATGAAACTTCTGCCGCCCATCCTCGCCTTGCTGCTGGTCCTGCTGGTATCCAGCAGCGCCTTTGTCGTGCGCGAAGGCCAGAGTGCGCTGTTGCTGCAGTTCGGCCGCATCGAGGGCACCGAAAGCGCCGGCGGTTCGGATTACCGGCCCGGCCTGCATTTCAAATTGCCGCTGGTTCAGGAGGTCGTGCGCTACGATCGCCGCATCCTCAATCTCGAAGCGCAGCCGGAGCGCTATTTCACTTCCGAGAAGAAAGCGGTCAATGTCGATTTCTACGTCAAGTGGCAGATCGAAAATCCCGCGAGCTATTACCGCTCGTTCGGTGTCGATGAATTGCAGTCGCTGGCAAGCCAGCGGCTGGCGCCGATCATCAAGGATGCGCTGCGGTTTGAATTCAACGCTCGCTCGCTGAACGAACTGATCGCCAGCGCGCGTTCGGACATCACCGAGCATGTGCTGGATCAGGCCAACAAGGCATCACAGGGGACGCTCGGCATCCGCATCGTCGACGTACGCATCAAGCGCATCGAATTTCCCGACGAGGTCGTCGAGTCCGTATACAAGCGCATGAGTGCCGAACGCAGCAAGCTGGCGAACGAACAACGCTCCAGCGGCAGCGAGGAAGCCGCGAAGATACGCGCCGACGCCGACCGCCAGGTGCAGGTGATCAAGGCCGAAGCCGAACGCGATGCGCAGCAGGCGCGCGGCGAAGGTGATGCGAAGGCATCGGAAATCTATGCCGCCGCCTATGGCAAGGACCCCGACTTCTACGCCTTTTACCGCAGTCTGGAAGCCTATCGCGAGGCATTCCGCAGCGGCGGCGTGCTGGTGCTGGATCCGAAATCCGAATTCATGCGCTATTTCGACGCGAGCAAGACCGAAGCCAAGCCCTGAGCGCGAGATGACGCATGAATTCACCGCCGCGCTTTGTCTGGTCCTGGTGCTGGAAGGCCTTTTCCTGTTCGCCGCGCCGCAAGTATGGCAGCGCATGGCCGAACAGATGCGCCAGCTTGAACCGCGGCAGTTGCGCGTGGTCGGCGGTGTGATGATGGCGGCGGGCCTGCTGGCGTTGAAGCTGGTGAATTGACAAGCGAATGAACAAAGCGAGAGAACAATGGGCAAGTCGGTAGTAATTCTTGGCGCTCAATGGGGCGACGAAGGCAAGGGCAAGATAGTCGACCTGCTGACCGAGCGTGTCGGTGCAGTTGCGCGTTTCCAGGGTGGGCACAACGCCGGGCATACGCTGGTGATCGGCGGCAAGAAGACCGTCTTGCACCTGATTCCGTCGGGGATTTTACGCAAAGGCGTACTTTGCCTCATCGGCAACGGAGTCGTGCTTTCTCCGGCCGCCCTGCAACAGGAAATCGGCGAGCTGGAAGGCCAGGGTGTGGACGTGCGCTCGCGCCTGAAGATCAGCCCGGCCACGCCGTTGATCATGCCGTATCACATCGCCCTGGATCAGGCACGCGAGAAGGCCAGCGGCAAGAATGCGATTGGCACCACCGGTCGTGGCATCGGCCCGGCCTACGAGGACAAGGCTGCGCGGCGTGGCGTGAGGGTCGCAGACCTCATGTATCCGAATGAGCTTCCGGAGAAATTGCGCGGCGTGGTCGACTACCACAATTTCGTGCTGAAAAACTGGTTGAAGGCTGACGGGGTCGACTACCAGAAGGTACTCGACGAGGCGCTCGCTTTCGGCGACTACGTCAAACCGATGATCGACGACGTATCGACGACGCTGCACGATCTGCGCCGCGACGGCCACAACATCCTGTTCGAGGGAGCGCAGGGTGCGCTGCTGGATATCGACCATGGCACCTATCCCTACGTGACATCGTCCAATACGACGGTTGGCGGCGCCTACGCCGGTACCGGCGTGGGTGCCAGCGATATCGACTACGTGCTGGGCATCTGCAAGGCCTACGCGACGCGTGTCGGCGGTGGCCCGTTCCCGACCGAACTTGACGACGCTACCGGCGAAGCGCTGCGCAAACGCGGCAACGAATACGGTGCTACCACCGGGCGTCCGCGCCGCTGCGGCTGGATCGATCTGGTCGCGCTCAAGCGCGCGGTGCAGATCAACGGCATCAATGGCCTGGCCATCACCAAGCTCGACGTGCTCGACGGGCTGCCCTCTATCAAGGTCTGCGTGGCCTATGAATACCGCGGCAAGCGCCGCGAACTGGCCCCGCTCGACGCCGCCGGCTGGGACGAGTGCAAGCCGGTGTATCTTGAGTTTCCCGGCTGGGAAGAATCCACTTGTGGAATAAGGGATTTTGCCAGGCTGCCGCCCGCTGCACGCGCTTACCTGCGCTCCGTGGAGGAACTGGCGGAAACGCATATCGCTCTCGTCGCCACCGGCGCCGATCGCGACGATACGATCGCACTGAAGGATCCGTTCGCGTAGTTGCGGCGTGGCCGCGTGGCGATCACGCAGGGCGTGCCCGATTTGTTGGTTCAATCTGCAAGGTGATGTCCATGATGACACGATCCCGGAACCGCAACCTTGACGCGATCGCGGTCGCGATTGCCCTGTTGGTCGTGGCGAGTTTCAATGTGCGCGCCGAGGATCTGCCGGGCAACTCCGTCAACGACCTGTCCGGCGACCTGCACTGGCGTCTGCTCGGTCCGTTCCGTGCCGGCTGGAGCACGGTGGCCAAGGGTATTGCCGATCAGCCCGACGTATTCTATTTCGGCGCCGCCGGCGGTGGGGTGTGGAAGACCGAGGATGCCGGTCAGACCTGGCATTCGCTCGGCGACAAGTTGCCCGCGGCATCGATCGGCGCGCTCGCAATCGCGCCGTCGGACCCGAAGACCATCTACATCGGCAGCGGCGAGGTTGCCGCGCGCTACGACGTTGCTGCCGGCAATGGTGTATACAAATCCACTGATGGCGGCGCGACCTGGATTTCGGCAGGCCTCGCCGCGACGCGTCATATCGGTGCGATCCTTGTCGATCCGCGCCAGGCCGACATCTTGCTCGTCGCTGCCCTGGGGCACTATTTCGGACCGAATCCCGAGCGCGGTGTGTATCGCTCCAGCGACGGCGGCAAGAGCTGGCGGCAGACCCTGTTCGTCGATGCCGATACCGGTGCCGTCGATCTGGCCGCCGATCCGTCGAATCCCGACATCGTCTATGCCGCGGCCTGGCAGGTGCGCAACTATCCGTGGCTGTCGTATTTCCAGCCGAATGCCGGTCCCGGCAGCGGGCTGTATCGATCGAGCGATGGCGGTACGAGCTGGAAACGAATCAGCGGACAAGGCTGGCCGACCGCAACGCTGGGGCGCATCGGCCTGGCAACGGCGAGCGGCGGTCGCGTCTACGCCGTGGTCCACGCCGCGAAGGATGGAAGCGGCGATGCGGATGACGCAGGCGGCGCGAGTGGCCTGTACCGTTCCGACGACAACGGCGGGTCCTGGCATCATGTCAGTCATGCAGGCTGGCTGGGCAACGACTATTTCAGCCGCATCGCCGTCGATCCTGCCAATCGCGACCGTCTGTATTCGGCAGGTCAGTCCATCCGTCGATCCGGTGACGGCGGCGAGCACTGGACCGTGTTCAAGGGCGCGCCGGGCGGCGACGACTACCATTTCGTCTGGGTCAATCCCAGGCACCCGGACCACATCGTTACGGCGAGCGATCAGGGCACCGTGGTCAGCGTCGATGGCGGCAAGACATGGAGCGACTGGTACAACCAGCCGACCGGGCAGTTCTACCACCTGGCGGCCGACAACCGCTTCCCGTACTGGGTGTATTCCGGGCAACAGGATTCCGGGACCGTGGGCATCGCCAGTCGCAGCGACTACGGCGCACTGAGCTTCCGCGACTGGCATCCGGTCGGCGGCGATGAACGCGATTACGACCTGCCCGATCCGCAGGACCCGGACATCGTCTACGGCTCGGGCCTGGGTGGCCACCTGTCACGCTGGGACGCGCGTACCGGAGAAGTGCAGGACATCTCGCCATGGCCTTTATCCAGTTACGGCGCGCGGCCGACCACGGTGAAGTACCGTTACACCTGGATCACGCCGATTGCCGTGTCACAACAACCGCCGTTTCCTCTTTATCAAGGCGCTCAGGTGCTGTTCCGCTCGACCGATCAGGGCCGCAACTGGGCGACGATCAGTCCGGACCTGTCGGCCAAATCCGCACACCCGAGGAATTGCGCCGGCAATCCGGCGGCAGCGGATGCGCGCGACTGCGGTTTCGGCGTGATCTACTCGATCGGCCTGTCGCCGCGGGACAACGACGAAATCTGGATCGGCACAGACGACGGCCTCATCCAGCGCACGCGTGACGGCGGCAAGCACTGGGACAATGTGACGCCGAAGCTGATCCCTGCCTGGGCCAAGGTGGCCAGCATCGACATTTCGACGACGCAGCCAGGCACGGTCTATGCCGCGATCGACAACCACCGCCAGGACGACTTCCGTCCACACGTGTTGCGCACTCACGATTTCGGCAAGACGTGGATGGATGTCGGTTCGGGCTTGCCGGCGACCGGTTTTGTCGATGTGGTGCGCGCCGATCCGGTGAAAAGCGGATTGCTGTACGCCGGTTCGGATTCCGGCGTGTTCTTCTCGACCGACGACGGTGCGCACTGGCAGTCGCTGCAGCGCAATCTGCCGACGGCATGGGTGCGCGACCTGCTCGTGCACGGCGACGACCTCATCGCGGCGACGCAGGGACGCGCGATCTGGGTGCTCGACGATGTCTCGCCCTTGCGCCAAGGCGAGCGGCTGTCGCCGACTACGGCAATCCTGTTCCAGCCCGCTGCCGCCATGCGGCTGCGCGGCAGCCAGAACAAGGACACGCCGCCGCCTGCCGATACGGCGCTGGGCCAGAATCCGCCGACCGGCGCGATCATCGATTACCTTCTTGTGCACAATGCGCAAAAAGTGACCCTGGAAATCCAGGACGCTTCTGGCAAGATCCTGCGCCATTTCGCCAGCGACCTGGCGGAACCGGCACCGGCCGCCGAACGTTATTTTGGCAAATCCTGGACCGCGGAACCGCCGCAGTTGCCGGTGACGGCGGGCACGCATCGTTTCATCTGGGACTTGCGCTTGCCGCGACCGCACGCCGTGCACTACGACTACAGCATCGGTGCGGTGTTCGGCGAAGGCACGCCGATCCTGCCGCAAGGCATGCTGACAGCGCCGGGCGATTATGACGTCGTGCTCGACATCGATGGCCAGCAGTGGCACGCGGCGCTGAAGATCGTTGCCGATCCCCGCGTCGTGCTGGATGCGACAGCCCTGCGCGATGCCATGGCTTTTTCGCAGGAAATCAACAAGGCGCTCGAACGTGACTACGTCAGTTACGGCGAACTGGAAGCGGTCGACGCGCAGATAGCGAAATTCCGCAAGGATAAACTTGGCCAGCCGGTATTGGCAGCGATGGAAAAATTCAACAACGCCAGCGGACCGTTACGCTCCGGCGAAAACGACACCAGTGAAGAATTCGATGCCATTGGCGAAGCCCTGAGCAGTCTTGCCACCGGCGTTGAAGGCAGTGATCGCGCACCCACGCAGCCCCAGCACGAGCTGCTCGCCGCCACCAATGCGCGCCTGGATCGCGGTGTCGCGCGCTGGGAAGAGGTGAAGCGCGGCGAACTGGCGCAGCTCAACGCGCAGCTCAAGGCTGCGGGCTCGGCGCAGATCACGGTGCCTGCGGCGGACCAGATCCGTCTGGATCACGTTCCCGAGTCGGTGGATCTTCCCTGACGGCTGCGGCGGCACTTCTGCGCTCCGATAGCGACCCGACGGCGCCTTTTTGCGTTGACGCTCGCTATACACCGGTTGTCCGATACTTGGCATCTGCCAGTGAAGGAACAAGACCCTAGTGAATGGATATCCCGTGGTGCGCGTCGGGGCGCGATTGCGCATGGTGCTGCTCGCGTTTTCCGTGCCCATTATTGCGGGCTGCCAGGGACTCCTGTTTGGCACGCTCGGCGTTGCGGGCAGAACGCAGGGAATAGAAGTGCGCCGGGGAGTGATCTTCGATCCCATCCACAAGCTCGCGCTGGATGTCTATCGCCCAACCGGCGCAATCGATGCACCGGTGGTAGTGTTCTTCTATGGCGGCAGTTGGAAGGAAGGCACGCGCGCATGGTATCGGTTCGTTGGAGAATCCCTGGCCAAACGCGGACTGGTCGTCGTCATTCCGGACTATCGCAAATATCCCGAAGTGCGCTTTCCTGCCTTTGTGGAGGATGCAGCAAATGCGGTACGTTTTGCCCACGACCACGCCGCTGACTACGGCGGCGACGCGCAAGCATTCTTCGTCATGGGTCATTCCGCCGGCGCATATATTGGCGCCATGCTCGCAACCGATGCACGCTATCTTGACGCTGTCGGCATGAAGCCGCGCGATCTGTCGGGCTTCATCGGCCTTGCCGGCCCGTACGATTTCGCGCCGATCACCGACCCGGCTATCAGGCCCATATTCGGTGCCAGCGTCGAGGAGCAGCAAGCGGCGCAACCGGTCAATCATGTTGGTGGCGATGAACCGCCGATGCTGCTGTTGCACGGCCGCGCGGACAACACGGTCTGGCCGACCAATTCCGAGGCGCTCGCGCGCAGGCTGCGCGATGCCGGGGAGCCTGTGGAATTGAAGTTCTATCCGGGCATCGGCCACGCCAGGATTCTGTTGTCGCTCTCGCCGTTGCTGTCGGGCTGGTCGAGTGCGCTGGATGATAGCTTGCGTTTCATCGACGCATGTCTCGGCGTAGGCCAACGCCGCGCAAGATCCGGCGAACGGGCCAGAGCGTCACCTCATCCGACGCTGGACCCAGAACCCTCCAAAGAGCCAGTGCAATGAAGGTTCCTATCTTGCTTGAGCGGCCGAGCGCGTTCATACCAGTCGCAATGTCGGTCATGGCGCTGATTCTGGTAGTTGGCTCGATTGCCGTCCATGGCATCGCCCGCCAAGCCGACGAAGGCACTGTTGCCCATCTGTGGCAGTTGCTGATCGCCGGACAATTGCCTGTTGCGGCGTTTTTCGCGATCAAATGGCTGCCGCGGACGCCGGGACCGGCACTACGGATACTGGTCATGCAACTGGGTGCCGCGCTCGCGGCAATCCCGCCGGTTTTCATTCTCGGCCTTTAGGTTCAATGCATCTTGACAACAAAGCGGAACGTGACGACGGGTTGCGCTACACTTTTGCCTTGCGCCACGGGTTGATTTGATCCAACACATCCGGCGCCGGCAGTAAGCGTCGTTACCCGTGAATCGGAGGTTTGCCATGAACAAGAGATTTTTCATCTCCTGGGCCGTGGTCTTCGTTGTCTGGATTGCCGGCAGTTTCGTCGTGCACGCGACGTTGCTGCACGACGACTACACAAGATTGCCGAATCTTTTCCGCTCCGAAGCCGACTCTCAGCAATACTTCCCCTTGATGCTCATTGCCCACGCAATCATGGCCGGCGCCCTGGTGTGGCTGTACTCGTGTGGCGCAGAGGCGAAACCATGGCTGGCCCAGGGCCTGCGGTTCGGTCTGGCAATTGCGCTGTTGATGATCGTGCCCATTTACACGATCTATTACGTCGTCCAGCCGATGCCGGGTCTGCTTGTGGTCAAGCAAATACTATTCGACGGCACCCTGTCGCTGATTCTCGGTGCGGTCGTGGCCTACTTGTACCGAGGTGAGCGACGCATCTAGCGGTGTGTCATCTTCGATCCAAGGCCGCCACGCATCCCGCCGCCGAGCGCGGCATACTGTCTCTAGCCAAAGGCGCGGGCACGCACCGTGACAATCTCAAGCACAGGTCCGGTGGCTGATCACGGCATCGTGAGCCTGAAAAGTCCCTATCCCTTCGCTGACACCGTACAGCGTCTGCTTGCGGCGTTCGCGGATCATGGCGTCAAAGTGTTTGCCACGATCGATCAGCAAGCCGAGGCGCTGGCCGTCGGATCATCGTTGCCTCCGACCGTCCTGATCATCTTCGGCAATCCCAAGGCGGGTACTCCGCTCATGCTCGCAAATCCGCAAGCTGGGGTCGATCTTCCGCTCAAAGTCCTTGTTTGCGAGCCTGCGGGCGGCGAGGTGCTTGTCCTGTTTACTGCAGCCGCGGAAATCATTCAGCGGCATTCGCTTCCGCTCGGCCTGCTATCCAATCTTGCTCCCGCAGAGCAACTGATTGCGCGGGTGCTCGGCCAGTGATTGCGCCATGCCGTGCATTGTACCTAGCCGCCGAGCAGGAAGGCTTTGCGCCTTTGGTACTCCCGTGCACTTGCGATTCACGAGACGGTATTCGAATGTTCAGCTCATGAGCGTTGTGTGAATTGGGGTTTCGCGATTGACTTGAGGATCGATTCGATGACCTGCAAATTCGCAATGGGAGCTCCGATGCTCTTGCTGTCACTGGCCAGCATGGCCCGGGCCGCTACGACCGGGCCAAGCGGAATATTGCACGGTGCCTATCCACCAAGCTGCCTATCTTCCCCGTTGACAGATGCGCCGTCCGGGCCCGTCCAGGTCACACAGATCGGCACGCTTTCCACCCTGGATGCCGCCAGCGAATACGTCGGTACGGAGACGGTCGACTTCACTTTCTGGAGGGTCGCGTGCAACGCAGGCAAATCTGCGTTGCTGATGCAGATTTCGCGTTTGCCCAACGCGACAGGCTATGCGCAATGGCCATTTTCCTATGGCATCGCCGTCTCTCAGGCCGGAATCGCGGGAACAGCCCGATTGGCGCAGGAGCCCAACACGCTCTACTCATCGCTTTCTCTCGGGATGCTGCTCGATTCAACCTCGGACTTCGTCTTTGAAAACACGCAAGGAGGTGCTTTGCCACCCGGCGTTGCCGCAACGTCCTTCGACTTCAACCAGGCATTGACGGTGACGATTCCGAATGTGGCCGCGATCGGCATCGATCCGTCGCCACCGCCGATTACCGCGTCAATACCAGCCTACGATCCGGCGCAATACCAGGACGCATCGCTGGCGCTGCCCATCACTGGATATCTATCGGGGAACTGGTACGACCCGGCGCATGGTGGTGAAGGGATCCAGACAGAGATCGGCGAAGTTACCAATGATGGCTTGTACTTCAACCGGTATATAACGGTAGCCTGGTACACGTTCGACTCGAGCGGGACGCCTTATTGGTTATTTGGAAGCGGCGGTTTTTCCGCCGGCGACAGGACGACAACATTGCAGCTGAGTTATTCCAGCTACGGCGGTTTCGCCGGTGATTTCGGCGCGGAGGCCACCCCGCAGCTTTGGGGAACCTTCAATGTTCAATTTCCTGATTGCAATACTATGCAATTCACTTACCAGTCGACCTCCGGGCTGCCCAGTGATGTTCCGCAAGGCAGCGGCTCGAAATCCTGGACGCGCCTGACGGAGATGAGCGGTCTGGCTTGCTACTAGCGGTTCTTGGTGTCAGCCAGCCCAAGCGCACGAAAGCCATGCTTTTTTCAGAGCCGATTCGTAGCCGGCACATGCGTCTTGCCAGGTGGCTACAGTGGATAACAAAATGCAACTCGCCTTGACTCAAGTGCCCGCGTAGCGTTGCGATTCGTCGCTTTGGCGATTGGGCCCAAAGGGAAGATTGATATGAGAACCTGTCCGGGAAGAAGGGTCCTTTCGGCGATATTCGTCGGTGTCTTTGTCTCGTCGACCGGTAGGCAAACGTTTTTGCCAGACATCAGCGTGATCGAACACCCGCACGAAGAAAGTTACGGGAGATATTTGATTTCCGGCAATTTCAAAGTCGACGATGGCTGCAAAGGTTTCCGATGCCAGATGGTTTCGAGTTCACCGGATATCAGCGCTTCAGTCGGCCCTTGGTGTTGAATCCGGAAGGTTCGGCAAAGGCATTTCTCATGACCGATGTGGATGCGGCGCACAGCGTCGGCCCCACGCTGGTGCGGCAGACGACATTCGAGGGCGCGAGCTTTAGTGACCTTCGCCAGCGGAACGAAAATCAGGGTCAAACGACTACGCCCGCAGAAATGAACGCGTACGCAAACTATACGCGCCGCTGCGGGTGAGCTGCGGCAGACTTCAACTCGGGTGCGCATCGCGATGAGTGATAGCTATTGCAAAAGCTCGAACCCGTCGCGGAAAATCAAATCAGTCGAATCCAGGAACAGCGACCAGCACGTCAGGTTGCCCGAGGGGGCGGCGTTGCGAAAATCCGTGATCTGCAATTGCCATTCGCCGTTCGCCTGGCTGGCGCTTTCGCCGTCCAACGCGGCAAATTCAAATGGGTAGACCGGTTTGAACAATCCGACATACGGCGCGGTCGATGTGGAAATTTCATTGGATGCCGCGTCTTCGAAAACCGTGCGAGCTGAATCTCCGCAACCGGTACCGAAATCCGCGCCCGTCGCGCCCACACTATTGTCTACGGTACCAGCGGCATTCTCTCGATTTTGCAGTAACGGTACCTGGACGCCGCTGGGACTGATCAACACAATGCTCAAGTCTTGATCTGCGGCATAGGTGATGTAGAGTGACACGCGAGCATCGATGATTTGTCCAAAAAATCCGGTCGCAGGCATTTCGAACGTTGTGGTGGAAGGGATGTCGGCCGGCGATGAAGAGATCGCATTGGTGATGGTCCCGCCGCTGCTCGTGTAGACGTATTGCGCGTGCCCGACCATCGATGCGAGCATTGCCAAACACGCGAGCACCGTTCTGGAAATCAAACAGCGCATAGCTTCATCCTCTCGCCAGCCCTGATGTCGCTCCGCCCATTCAACTAGCCTGACATTGTCGGCAAAAAAAGCGCGCAGACGTAGTTAGGGCATTCGCACTTCTAGGTTACTCCATCCAAATCCAAATGTATGGATTTGAGGCAGGTTCCGCGGACCTTGGCACCGACGTTCTCTTCATTGCCTTCGCAAGGGTATCGGTGTTCGGCACATTTTCCCTCGGGTCATCGGCAAACCAATACTTTGTTCCACATCGCCCGGCGCTCCAAGGTGACATTGTGGCCTAACTATTCGCTCAGTCGAACGGCTGCGAGAGGTTGCGCTAACATGCCGTGAATCGCGGCAACGGCCACATAGCCCGGCGTTGACGCGCATGACCAACACCCGCCTCACGACAGCAGTGTTTCCATGAGAAAGCTCATCGCATCTACGTTTGCATCGCTCGACGGAATCATGCAAGCACCGGGCGGACCTGAAGAAGAACCCACCGGCGGCTTTACGCTTGGCGGCTGGAGTTTTAACTATTGGGATGGCAGCATGGATGCCTCGGCATCGGGTTTCGACGGCAAGGATCGCGAGCTGGTGCTCGGGCGCAGGACTTATCAGATATTCGAAGCGTACTGGCCCTATCAGCCGCATGACGACCCGATTGCGAAGACGCTCAATGCAGCAAAAAAGCACGTCGCTTCGCGCACGTTGACAAGGCTCCACTGGAACAACTCGACCCTGCTCCACGGCGATGTCGTCTCGGCAATCAACGCTCTCAAGGCCCAACCCGGCCCCGACCTGCAGATGATCGGGAGCGGCAATTTGATTCAAACGCTTCAGGCCGCCTCGCTGATCGACGAGTACAATGTGTGGACGTTTCCAGTGGTGCTCGGGCGGGGCAAGCGCCTATTCGGCGAGGCTGCCAAACCATCGGCGCTTCGGCTCGTTCGCTCTCAGGTTTCGACCACCGGAGTTGTGATGACTACCTATGTACCAAGCGGGGATATCGTGCCCGGTTCGTTCGCAAGTGCCGAGCCGAGCGAGAAGGAGTTGGCCCGACGCGAAAAGATGGCGAGCGGGACGTGGTGATGTGAAAAGGAGAACATACCCTAACAATTCATTCGAGCCGACGCCACGTGGTGGCGCGGCTTGATTCTCGCGTCAGGCCGCTATTTTCCAAGGTCAGCATACCGTTCAATGAACTCAAGCCGTGCTGCTCTGTATGCACCACTCGTTCTCCGAGTCATGCTCGGATCATTGTTCATCGCGCATCTGTACTGGAAGTTCGCAATCCTGCCGGGAGGCTTGTCTCAGTGGTGGGATGGCTTCGCTTCAAACGGCTATCCTCACTTCGTTCCCTGGTATGTCTTTTCTGCCGAGCTCGCGGGCGCATTGCTGCTCATTCCCGGCGTTTATGCCCGTTGGGTCAGCCTGTACACCCTCCCAATGATGCTCGGTGCGGCCCAATTCTGGGCTGTCCGGAAAGGTTTTTATTTCACCGGCGCCGGAGCGGAGTTGCCGCTGGTGTGGTCGGTGCTTCTTGCACTCCAAATCATGCTCGGCGACGGACCGTACCGCTTGCGAGCCAGTTGGCCGGCAGTGGCCTGACTGTTCGCCAAGCCGACCGCTACGCGTGGTTGCGTTAAACTTCAACTGTCGCCGCAGCGGCGGCTTGGATCAAAACGTTAGGCGTGGCAAATCATTCGTTCAGGAGTCATGCGCAATGGCTGAGAACAAGACGAAACCCACCGGGGCGAGTGTCGAACAGTACTTGGCAGGGATCGAGAGCAACGAACGACGCAAGGACTGCGAGGCACTGTCCAGATTGATGGCGAAGGCAACGAAGCTGAAGCCAAAGCTGTGGGGCACCGCCATTGTTGGCTTCGGAACCCTAAGGTACAAGTACGAAAGTGGTCGCGAAGGAGAGACCTGTCTCATCGGCTTCTCATCGCGCAAGGGGGACATCAGCATTTATGGGACGGGCAGTGCGCCTCAGCGGGAGGAGCTACTGTCTGGGCTTGGGAAGCACAGAACAGGAAAAGGCTGCCTTTATATTGGCAAGCTCCGGGATGTTGACGTCAAGGTCCTGGAGCAGCTGATTGTTCGGTCCATCAAAGCCAAGTCGCAGTGAAGGATGTGCGCTGCAGCGCGCGCTTGGCTCAAGCGTCAGGAACCATGCTGGGGCATTGATACATGACTGAAAAACCAACTCCCGAAGACGTCGTGCTCTGGCAAAGGCGCTTGGCCTCTCAGGCCAACAACCGAGCCTGGACACTCGCCGAAATGCTTCACCGCTCGCCTGAGGAAAATGAAGAGATGCTGCAGGCGGCCCATGCAGCGATGTATTTCTGGAAAATTGTTGGCACGCCAAGCAATCACGCCCATGCCGCGCAGCTACTTGCCCACGTGTACGCGCTGCTCAAGCTCCCCGGACCGGCAGCGCAATATCTGAGCAAATCACTGCCACACTTCACGCAGCGCGACTGTGCCCCATGGGAGCGGGCGTTTGCCCATGCGGTGGCAGCCAATGTCGCCTCTGCAGAAGGCAATGCAGCGGCATACGCCAAGCACTACGCGGATGCAAAAGCGATCGCTGCGCACATAACCGACCCAGAGACGCGCGAGATGTTCAGTGCCACGTTGCGCGTCGTATCCGCGCCCAATTCCTGAGGCAAGAGGTGCGCGATGACTTTTCAGTCCAGTGGATCACAGCGGGTCGGTTGCAGATTCGGCAGGGCGGCTCATTTTTCGCGACCCGGCTGAGATGGAGTCGAGTCTGAAAATTCTATCCATGCATCACCACCCGTCAGATGACTATGCGGCAACGAACCCGTGAAGTGAATTATACGGGCCTTCGCACCTTCGCTTCCCATGCCGGGAAACGGCCGCCCGGGGGAATCTCAAAAGCAGATGGTACGAACGCATGTCGTTTCAGATAACGCGCCACGCGCAAAGGATGCTTTCCCATTGTCTCCACTGCTTTGTCGAATTCGTTGGGCGCGCAGCCTCCGGACGTCGCCACGCACTTCAGGTCGTCAAGACTCATCCACGACTCAGACGTGGACGCAGAAGTATTCTTCAGTTGTGCGCTCAAGTGTCTTCTGCCAGCGAGAGAGTGAGTCGTCAGAGTGGGCAAATGCAGGTATTTTTTCCGTCTGTTTCCGCACGTAGCCACACGTGCCGCCACCAAACATGCCCGGTCATCGGATGCGGATCACCGTGCGTGGCACGGTGGCAGGCCAACCGGGCTTTCCGCAGCCAAACCGTCGCAACGTTGCTGCGGCGATAAACCGGGTTTTCTCTCAGCGCTTGTACCAACCGATCACGACGTCTTAGACTCGACGCATGCGCGAGCACAGGGGAGTCAGGTCACGAAACGTTGTCTGCAATTGGTTTGCACTGGCGCGTTGTTCGCTTGCAATAGCGCCTCCGCAACCTTCCAACCTACCGGCTGGGGTAGTCATTCGGCACCTGCGGCGGCGAGCGCCACATGCCTGGCGTTTGGCTCTCTGTCTGGAACCTTCGCCATCGGCGCGGGATCGACCAACGGCGTTTTTGGTACACCGCAAGTCGGTGAGACCTACACGCTGAATGTCAGCGGACAGGGCACGGGTACATTCAGGATTGTCGGAGACCCCGCTGGTGCAGTGACCTATGCCGGACCGACGACGGCACCGGGGACGCTCAGCTACTCAGTGAGCAGTCCCACGCCTCCGGGTGGTGCTGTCGGCATCGGGTACTTTTTTGACACCGGGGCTGGTACCGTCACGGTCACGGCAACCTGCACTGCTGTAAGCGTCATATCGGCGACGAATGCTTGGGGAGCGGGTCTCTTGGCCCTGTTGATGGTGCTGGGCAGCGCCGTGTTCCTGGCAGCGGTTCGCCGCGAGAACGCATAACCGATGGCTCTGCAAAAGTGTCCTGAATGCGGCGGACAGGTCAGTACCACGGCATGGATGTGTCCGCACTGCGGTGCGCGGCCCAAACCGCCATTCAGGATTGTAGCCGTCGCTATTGCCGGCGCACTCCTTGTCTTGGCGTTGGCAATTGCCGCGACGTTGCATCGCTGACTACAAGGCAGACCGCACTCACCCAAGTAGTCGGCCCACGTCTGCATCATCCTTCGGCGCGGCGTACGTTCTGGTGCTGGCGAGCGCAAGGGATGCTTTCGCACGACCGCGGCAGGCTATGGACGAAAAATGCGGGAAGGCGGGTGTGGCCAAGCGGCTAGAACCGCGTACCGGTGGTTTTTACGCCGATTAAGGGACACGCACGGACAGCAGCGGACGCGCAGGGACGTTCGCCCGGGAATCAACTGGAGGGGAAAAGGGTGCGGGAGGGACTCGAAAATATATCGCAACTAGTTGATTTAAATAAAATTAAATCTTTGAGTCCAGCTTTGATATACGAATACGTATACGTTGACGCGATTGGCACCAGCAGGTGTAGGGAATGTCCTGCAGGTGAATGGGCTACACTTTTTAGCCTTCGCGGCAGCGGCCGCTCAGCTCATGCATTGGGCGTGGCCCATTGACTCATGATCACCAAGACCATCGCAGGCGGAACGGTGCACAAGCTGCCGGCAGATTTTCGGAAAGCCATCGAATCCAACGTCACCGCAAGGACCCTCTGGGTCAATATCACGCCGCTGGCGCGAAACGAGTGGATCTGCTGGGTTACATCGGCCAAGAAAGAAGAGACTAGAAAGCGTCGCATCGTGGTCGGCATCGATAAGCTGCGCGGAGGCATGCGCAGGCCGTGCTGCTGGCCCGGATGCACGCACCGCTGAGAGTTTGCCCTCAATGGCAGAGGCTTATGACATTGGATCACGAAGTAAATACAGGCGTAACCAACATGACGACGCCCGACAAGCGGTTCCAGCGGAGAGGCCTCGCGTTGCGCGTTCGGCCCGCCGCTGAACCTCGGCGTTAGTCTGGAAAACGCAGGATGGATTACACATCGGCGATCGCGGAATTGCTCTCACGTCACGGGTTCCGCCGCTTCATGATGTCTCGGACCGGAGTTGGACACCTGTTGCTTGCCGGGCAGCTTGACGGCCGTCCAATCGACATCGTGCTCGACACGGGGGCGGGCAAGACCTTCGTTGAACTGAGCTATTGTCGATCCGAAGGAATCGCCGTGAGCGACACCGGGCAGCCCGGGCATGGTGGAAATGTTTACACGCTGGGCGATGTTCAGTTGACTCTCGAAGGGCTGCCAGTCCGGTCCGATGGCATATTCGCACTTGATATGACCAGCACTAACCAAAGGCTGGTGATGAGGGGGGGTGCCCCGATCCGCGCTGTCATCGGGCAGGATGTCCTGCGCTACCATCAGGCGGTGATCGACTATGCGACATTGGCTCTTTTCCTCAAAGAGGAACCTGCCTAACCATTCGTCCAGGCGCACGGCTGCGGGCCGGTCGCCGTAGCATGTTGTGCATGGCGGCAGCCGCCGCTTAACTAAGGTGTTAGCCGGTCAAACGAATTTTGCCTGACGCCTACGCTCAAAGGCCGCATGACATGGATTCGAGAAACAAGACGGCAAGAACGGCAGGCCTGTTGTATTTGGTCACCATCGTGTCCGGTATATTCAGCCTCATCTACGTTCCGTCGCACATCAACGTACATGGTGATGCGGCCTCGACAGTTCAAAACATCATTGCGTCCGAATTCCTGTTCAGGCTCGGCATCGCGGCAGGTGCCTTGGGCTATGTCGCTTTCCTGTTGCTGCCCTTGGCTCTGTACGAACTCCTTGGCAACGTGAACAGGCACGTCGCCATCCTTATGGTGGCGTTTGGTATTGCATGCGTCCCGATGGAATTTGTAGCTTTGGAGCATCGACTCGATATCCTTTCGCTCTTGACTGGAGAAAATCATCTGCAGATATTCACGTCTGACCAGCAAAATACGAGGGTAATGTCGCTGCTTGATGCCTACGACAACGCAATATTTATTTCAGAAATATTCTGGGGACTATGGCTGTTGCCGTTCGGCTATCTCGTTTTCAAGTGCAACTTTCTTCCGAAAGTCCTCGGTGTCCTGTTGATGCTGGGTTGCTTCAGTTACCTGATCGGATACTTCGGAAAAATGCTTTTCCCTCACATCGCTATTCCGCGTTTTATCATGTCGCCCGCTTCCTTCGGAGAAATAGGCATCTGCCTTTGGCTGCTCATTGCGGGCGCTCGCAAACGAGTGTGGGGTAACGGCTAACTTTTTGCTCAAGCGGACCGCCGCGGGTCGGCTGCGGTAAACTCCAACTCATCCTTGGCAGCGGCCACTTAGCTCAGCAACTGTCTTGGTGTTGACGGTTTTCTACACTGCGCATGCTCCGCGTAATTCTTCCCGCCGTCGTGCATTGAGGATCGTAAGCAACTTACGCATGCATGCGACCAAAGCCACTTTGGCA
>JARLJU010000023.1 GCA_031291055.1 Rudaea sp.
ACAGCAGCACCGGCAGCAGCACGAGGTTCGTGAAGATCAGCACGCCCACGCCGATGCTGGCGGCGAGCGCGAGATTTCGGATCACCGGTACATCGATGATCATCAGCACCGCGAAGCCAACCACATCGGCCAGCAAAGCGGTCAGGCCGGCGAGGAACAGGCGCCGGAAGGTATGGCGGGCAGCCGCATAGCGATGAACGCCGCGTGCGACGTCGCGGGTAATGCCGTTCATTTTCTGCGCACCGTGCGAGACGCCGATGGCGAAGACAAGGAACGGCACGAGGATCGAATAGGGGTCGATCGAGAAACCGAGCCACTGCACGATGCCGAGCTGCCAGATCACGGCGGCGGCCGAGCACAGCACGACCAGACCCGTGCTGCGCAGGCAGCGCGTGTATGCATAGAGCGCAAGCGCGGCGATCAGCGCGGAAATACCGAAGTAGATCAGCACGCCGTCGAGACCGTCGATCAGATCGCCCGCCAGCTTCGCGAAGCCGACGATGTGAATCTTGACGTTGGGGGTTTCGAGCGAGCGGATCTGTTTTTCCAGATCGTGTGACAACTCGCGATAGTTCAGCGGTGCGCCGGTAGCCGGGTCCTTGTCGAGCAGCGGCACGAACACCACACTCGAACGCTCATTGTTGGCGACCACTGAGCCGCCGATGCCGGCGCGCGCCACGTTGCGACGCAATTCGTCGAGGCTTTTCGTGGAGCCGTCGTAGGAATCGGGCATGACCGGGCCGCCGCGAAAACCGTCCTCGGTGATTTCGGTCCAGCGTACCGAGGGCGTCCATAACGACTTCATATACGCGCGGTCCACGCCGCGCATCAGAAAAACCTTGTCGTTGATTGTCTGCAGCGTGCGCAGATAGTCGGCGTCGTAGATTGAGCCGTTGGTGTTTTCGACCGAGATCCGCAGCGAGTTGCCGAGTGAGCGCAGCGAAGCGGCATTGTCGAGATAGTTGCGCACGAACGGATGCGACTGCGGAATCATGTTCAGGAAGTTCGCGTTGACTTCCAGGCGTGTCGCGCGCACGCCGAACAGCGCCGTCAGAAACACGCAGACGATCACGATGAGCGCGCGATGATTGAAAATCAGCCGCTCGACGGGACCGCCCGAGCGGCGGTCGAACGGCTGCGCCGGTTGCGGTTGATCCTTCGCTGCGGACTGATCGTGTGGGTTATCCATGTTGAACACCTTTAGTGATGCAATTCAATGGCGTCTGCGCGCCCGCTGCGCTTACTGCACGTACTACGCTGGTTGCGACTACCCGGCTCAGCGTCGTGCGCCGA
>JARLJU010000224.1 GCA_031291055.1 Rudaea sp.
CATCGCTGAATCCTGAGCGCGGGCTTCACCGACGCGCAATGCAAGTACCGCGGCGAAGCCGAGCAGGAAGGCAACGCGCATCGTGCGGGCAGGACGCGCGGCGCCGCACCGGCGCGCGAGCGTTGGCGGAATCGCTTGATATATACGGCTGGATGCGTCGCGGTAATGGATGATGCGGCGCCTGTCTGCAATGCCTGCGTTCATTCGTCGGCGCGCCGGCTGCGGCGCGCAATAGTTCAATTCTCAGACTAATTAAAACACATTCAATATTTCCGCGTAAGGAAGCCGCACTGGCGCAAATTGGCGAAGATGCGTCCAGATGCGCTCGCAGGTGTCGGCCGGTGCGGTTTTGCCGTGTACGCATACACGTTGCAAGACCGCGCCGAACCTCAGGATAAAGACAACACCGCTGTCCGCACGCCGCTCACGCACGGCGCCAACAGCACGCTACGTCAACCGGGTTTCGCCACCCGAACCCGAGCCTGCAAGGCGCGGATGCGCCCGAGCGCCTGAGTATTGGACACCGTCGCGTCATACATCTTGGCGAGATCCCCCTTGAGCGCGGTACGCGAGCCGCCGTCGAGATAGACCATGTGCCCCGACGGATAAAAACGCGCCGACAGATTCTGCCTGACCTGCTGGCTGACAAGCGGCATTTGCTGCAGATCGAGCACGGTCTGATAGAACGGCGTGACGTAGTCGAAGAAACCGTTCGCCGACAGCACCTTCAGGTCAGGATTGAGCGCCATCACGGCGGCAAGGTCGCCGGCGGTGTACAGAATGACGTTGCCCTTCGCATCGAGCCCCTTCTGCGCGCCGGTCGGATCGATATGGCTGAAGTCCCAATACTGGAATGCCTGATCGTTGAGGTCCGTGAACGCCGAATTCGACGTGTATTTCAACTGCTCGTTCAGATACACGTTCCACATCGTCGTGTAGACGCCGGTTACCGCCGTCATGGTCGGATCGTTGCCGCCGGAATTCGGATCGATCTTGCCGGCGATGCCCGTGTTGATCGCCGTCACGCGGCCGTCGTACTCGCCGAGCGCGAGGCCCTGCGATTTCAGCAAGGTGGTCAGGAACAGCGAATTGCCGCGGCTGTCGTA
>JARLJU010000225.1 GCA_031291055.1 Rudaea sp.
GCCCGGATGTCGCCACCGTCAAGCACATCGAAGGTGACGCCCAACTGCCGACGCAGATCGAGTGCAGGACGCGCCGCATCGAACGAAGCCGTATTCGAATACAAATAGAGGCACTCGCGTGCCCGAACGAAACGCGCCAGTTCTGCGTCTGCGAGCAGCGGCGCATAACCATCGCTCGCGCAATCGAGCAACGCGGCGAGTGCTGCGGCGCTCGCTTCGTAACGCCGCGGCAGCGAGCTCATCATGAAGCGAGCCAGCCACGGTGCGAGATGGGGCAGATACCCCCAGCGCAATCTGAAGGGACTGTCGTTCGACAGAAGAAAGCGCGGCAAATCGCGGAACACGGAGGGGTTGTTGACCGGAATGCACGCATAGTGCGCGAAGGTCCCGGCGTTGCCGAACGACGCACCCTGCCCTACGCCGGCCGGATCGAACAGCGTGACTCGATGGCCGTCGCGCATCAGCGCCGCAGCGCTCGCGAGGCCGATGAATCCCGCACCGATGACGGCAATCTCCGACATCACTTGCGCCCTTCCATCGAAGCGACACCGAGCTGCGACAGATAGCCCGTCGCGGTGCCTTCGCTGGGCCGGCGTCGTGCCGCCAGCAGATACGCCGCGGTGACGATCGCAAGACTCGCGAGACTCGCCATCAGTTGCGGGAGAAGTGCCGGATCGGCGCCCATCGCCGCGAGCACGCCGACAATCGCCACCACCACCGCATAGGAGAGCCACGGGAACAGCCACATCCGCAGCGTCAGGCGTTCTGGCTCGGTGCGCTCGATACGCCGGCGAATGCTGATCTGCGCGCATGCCGTCGCAAGATAAACGAACAGCATGACCGCGCCGGATGCATTGACGAGGAACAGAAAGACGCCTTGCGGTGACACGATCGCCGCGACAATCGCCACATAACCCACGACGCTGCTCAACAGCACCGCCAGTCTCGGCACTTTGTGTGGCGTCAGCTTCAGCAGCGGGCTGGGTTCGTCTCCGCGCTCCGCGAGACGTAACAGTATCCGCGACGATACATACAAGCCTGAATTCAGCGCGGAGAGCACAGCGACCAGCACGATTGCATTCATGATGTCGGCCGCGCCGGGAACGCGCATCGTTTCGAGTGCGGCGACAAACGGCGAGTGTCCGGTGACGATGCTGCCCCAGGGCACGATGCACGCAATCAGGAACATCGAGCCGACATAGAACGTGATGACCCGCAGGATGACCGAGCGCGTCATGGCCGCGACGCTTTTAGCCGGGTCGTCCGATTCGGCCGCGGCGATGGTCGCGATTTCCGCGCCGCCCACCGCGAAAATGACCGTCGGCACGGCCGCGAAGATGGACATCGCGCCGAACGGCATAAACCCGCGATTGCCCAGCAGATTTGTGACTGCGCTGCCGGTATGGCCGAACCCGAGCAGATACGCCGCGCCGATCGCAATGAACACGATGATGGCCGCGACTTTGATCGATGCGAACCAGAACTCGAACTCGCCGTACGACTTCACTGACAGCAGATTGATCAGCGTCATCACGGATAGCAGCACGAGACCGATGACCCACACCGGCGCCGGAATCCAGCGTTGCAGGATCGCCGCGCCCGCCACCGCTTCCACCGCGACGACGATCACCCAGAAATACCAGTAGAGCCAGCCACTGGTGAAGCCTGCCCAATTGCCGAGGCCGATACGCGCATATTCGGTGAACGACCCGACGCCTGGCACCGCCAGCGCCATTTCGCCGAGCATGCGCATCACCATCAGCACGACGATACCGGCCACGAGATACGACACGCACGCCGCCGGACCGACCGTGCCGAGCGTGGCGCTGCTGCCGACAAACAGACCCGCGCCGATGATGCCGCCGAGCGCGATCATCGTGACATGCCGTTGGCGGAGTGCGGAGCTGAGCTTTGGCGCGGAAGGGACTTGTGGGGACTGTGGAACACTCATCGGGGAAACTCCTGCAGACAGAATCAGGACACTGCCCGGCGACACCTTGGCTCGCACGCCACCAGACAAACTCTTGCGATTAGAATCACACAATATTTTTTTGTGTGCAATTAAAACTCACATTGTGTGGCCCTGGCATTTTCCCTGGATGGTCTATGGCGTGGTCCTTGCAAACATTGGCGTCGCGGAGGCCAGCCGTTCCGAAGCCCCGTTTTTAGGCGTTGCCAAGACGCTTGTCTGGTATAGAATCGGCAAAATTCCGCACAATCGCGGACAAAGCCGTTTTGTATGGAGACATCGGTTCTTATGGCTTCTGGCAAAGACACAACGCGTGGGGCCAATGGGGCGCCGGCGCAGACGAAGCGTTCCACCTATGTCGAGGTGTCCAGCTCGATCGAGAACGAGATTCGCAGCGGCATCTATCCGCCGGGCAGCCGCCTGCCGCCGCAGCGGCAACTGGCCACCGAACTGGGCATCAATGTGTCGACGGTGTCCCGCGCGTACAAGGAATTGCAGTTGCGCGGACTGGTGATCGGCAGCAAGCGGCGCGGGTCGCTCGTGACGGGCGGAGCGATGCCAAGCGTCGAACCTGCCCAGGCGGCCAGCAACGCGGCGATCGACCTGACTGTCAACCGGCCGGCTACGGGCGAATTCCTCAACTGCCTCGCGCGCACGCTGGCGGAATTGCCGCGTGATCCGCGTTACCCGCAATTGCAGGAGTACCAGCCACCGCAAGGTCCCGCCTGGGCGCGTGCCGCCGGCGCCCGCTGGATGGCCGCGCCGGGCTTCACGCCGACGCCCGACCACGTGGTGGTCACGAGTGGTGCCCAGCACGGTTTGTATGCCGTGCTGAACAGCCTGATCGGCACAGACGGCGTGATCCTCGCCGACCAGCTCACCTACTATGGGCTGAAAGCACTGGCTCCGGTATTCCAGTTCGAAATCGTCGGCATTCCGAGCGACCGTGACGGCCTGCTGACCGACGAGGTAGAACGTGCCTGCCGGCGCATGCCAGTGAAGGCAATTTTCACGGTACCGAACCTGCAGAATCCAACGGTTACGACAATGAGTCTCGAGCGTCGCATGGCGCTCGTCGACATTGCACGCCGGCACAGCGTGGCGATCATCGAAGACGACGTATATGGCCCGCTGGTTTCGCAGCGGCTGCCGACCATCGCGAGCCTGTGTCCGGAACTGACGTTCCACCTCGCGGCGACCTCGAAGATTCTCGCGCCCGGCCTGCGGCTCGGCTATCTGCTGAGTCCGCCAGACAGCTCAGCGCTTTGTGCGGAGGCGGTGCGCACCACCGCATGGATGCCCGCGCCGATGTCGATGCTGATCGCGTCAATCTGGATCGAGGACGGCACCGCGCGCCACATCATGGACGCGCAGCTTGCCGAAATTCGCGCACGGCAGGACCTGGCTCGCGAGTTATTGCCACAGGAACTGCTGCAGACCGATCCCGCGTGCATGTTCGTATGGCTCAAACTGCCCCCGCCGTGGCGTGCCGACGACTTTGCGGCGAATGCGAAGGCGCGTGGCGTGGTGGTGATGCCGTCGTCGGCGTTTGCCGTGGACCGCTCGGAGATCGAGCACGGTGTACGGATCAACCTCGCCTGCGCGACGAGCCGCGATCAGCTCGTGAGTGCGTTGAGACTGTTGACGGGCACGCTGAAGGATCGTCCTCGGGCGCTGTTCGGGACGATCTGATGGGTGGCGCGGTGTTGCATTGCACCGCAGAGGCTATGACCTAGCTCTGCGCGAGGCGCAAGCCGACAGCGTGGCGAGACGCTGCACACTCAGCAAGCGGGCGATGCGTTTCAACGCATGGCGCACGCGGCCACGCAGATGCGCCACGCGCATATGCCGCCAGAAACGGTCGGGCACAAAGTCGGCGAAATGCGCCTCTTTCTCCAGCAACGCCTTGCCGCCTGGCAAATGAACGAACGAACAGCAGCGAAACCAGCGCACGTCGCGATAGTTATTGCC
>JARLJU010000226.1 GCA_031291055.1 Rudaea sp.
GCAGGCATGGCAAAAATCGGGTTCGGCTCTCAAGTAAACCTTATCCCGATTTCTGCCAGCATCGGCCTGCTAAGCATCGCGCAACTCGATACGCTGACCACCAGCAGCAGCATCAGACTGAATATGCTCTTCATTATCACGTCGCAACCAGCGATTTGCCCACGGCCCAGTATGTGTCCTTGCCGCTGACGAAATTCAGATGCTCGTCCGCGACCATCTGCGCCGACGCGTGCGTGGTAAAGCCCATGCTCTCTGGACTCGATCCGAGCATGACAGGTTTGGCAAAGCCATTTGCGTTTCCGCATCCATTCCAGACTCCGATCATGGCTCCGGTGCAGGAAGTAGTCGATCAGCGGTTCAAGAATCCCTGACGCGGTAAGAAGCGCAGGAATCTCGGTGTAGACGTTGGTTTCGTCCGTAAGGACCCGTGCTTTGATGCTGGCGAACATGGCTCGGCGGAAAAAATAAACATCCTATGCACGCATTAAGTCACCACGTTGAAGGTCGCAATCGGGAACACGTCCGGGGCGTCCGTGACACGCTAACGCCTTTTCAGCACAGCTGTCGCAGAGATCGGGCAGACGCCAAAAGCGGCAACGGCACCTCGCTTCGACCGATTCTCACGAAGCCCTGCTGTGCAAAGTAGGCTTGCCATCAAGGCAGGAATGACCGATGTCCGAGCGACTGCTACCGACTCGATGTCCCAGTTCTGCGACCCTAATCGGACGAAAATCGCTCGCTCGTGAAAGGCCGTTTTCGTTGTCATACCGGACCGTGGGCGACTTGGACACTTCACTCGCGTCGCAACAGAGGATTCGGCCATATTCGCCGAGACGTTGCAGGAACGGTCGTTGCGCGACGTGCCGCTGCCATGGTGTTACCTCCAGTGATCCGGTGCGCCGCTTAACCCTTCTCGCGACGCCAGCTCACGCAGACAAAGGCCGGTAAAGCCATCGCCTGTGTAATCACACAAAATGCGACGGCCCCGATTACCGACTGATCGTAGATCCAGCCAATGAGGGCGCTGCCCGCGAACCAGCAAACCCCGTACACCGCGGTGAACATGCCGAACGCGGAGGCCCTTCTCGACTGCGCAACCATCGGCGCGACCGCGGCAGGAATGATCGATTCATGCACGCCCATGCCCATCCCCCACAGCGCGGCGCCGAGAATCGCCAGACCGAAACTTCCACCGAGAAACACCAGCGGCGCGAAGAGTAGCGAGACGCCCGTCAACCCGATCAGCACCTTGAAGCCGTACCGGTCGAACAGACGGCCGAGCGCGAGCGACGCTCCGCCGCTCACGGCCATGGCTACAGCATAGAAAATCGGGATCCATTCCGTTGTCAGTGTGTGGTGTTTGACCCAGTGGTAGGCGATGAGCGGATAGTCGGCAAAGCCTGCCGCGACGAGACCTGCACCGCCGAGGTAGACCCAGTAAAGTGCCGGGAAGCTACCAGCCCCTGCTTCACCCGCCGCGCGCTGCTCCATGTCCTGGGGACGGGGAAAGACCAGACGCGCCACCGTGAGAAAACACAGATTGAACACGGCAGGCACGGCCAGGACGGCGAACGCCAGCCGGTAGTCGTCGCGTGTGGCGAGCACCGCCGCCACTGCAAGCGGCCCCACCATCGCACCGAACTGGTCACAGGCTTCGTGAATGCCGAAAGCCCATCCATATCCGCCGATGCGTTGCGCGGCGCTCGCGAGCATCACGTCACGGGGTGGATTGCGTATTGCCTTGCCGACGCGTTCAAGGATGATCAGGCACGCTGCCGCCTGCCAGCTGTGTGTCAACGCGAGTGCAGGCACCGCGGCCATCTGGACGATGTAGCCGAAGATCGTGATGGGCCAGAAGCGTCGCGTCGCGTCGGCCATCCTGCCGGAAACGACGCGCAGCCCGTAGCCGAGCAGCTCGCCGAACCCGACGACGACCCCGATGATTGTTGCCGATGCGCCCGCGGCTGCGAGGAAAGGGCCCAGGATACTGCGCGCGCCTTCGTACGTGAAATCGGCGAAGAAACTCAGGATACCCACCAGCGGCACAAAGCGCATCGCCCGCCGACTTCCGGAGCCTGCCGTCTGATTTTCCATGCCACCTCCCAGAGAGCCATTGCCCGGCTCAACGGTCGGCCGCTCCGATCACCTCCGGATGAAGCCGTATATGTAGCAACACCCACCAGCGTTTGGGACAATCGTCGGCGATCGAGACCACTTGCGCCGGTTCCCCCTCCAAGGCCACAAAATGCAGCCTGACCGCGGTCTCATAGGCCCGTGCAGCGTCCGCTCGCATCCAGGCGATGACAAACGGCATCGTCAAGAGGCCGAACGCCCCGAACCAGAAGAGCGGGACACTTTCGTAGACGGCATTCACGACAATGGACAGGACCCAGGCCATTGCCTCGGTCGCCACTAACGCGTACCCCAGCAGAGAGAACTTGCCCGTCAGGCGCAGCCTGGTTTGTGCGTTCATCGTCGACTCCGATGGTGTGGTCTGTCGGTCAGGTCACTACGTCGGCAATTCACACGGCAGGAAAATCGCCCGGACATTGTCGAGCCCCTTGCCGTGCATGTTCCAGAAGTCACGCACCTTAGCCTCCAGGTCAATGAGCTCGATGCAATGAGGGAAACGGTGATGCGCAACCTCGATGTGTTCGTGATGAAGCCGGTCGCCTTTGAGGTAACCCGCATGGACACGATGCAGTAGCGCCTGCTCGATGCCTGCATTCTTCGCGTGGCGAAGTAAATGCGAGGCGAGACTTGGGCGCGACACCCGATGCCAGAAACGCGTCGGACGGGCACGTTCGGAGTGGTGAAAATACAGTCGAAGCGAAATCAGCTTGGTCATGATGTCAATCAGCGAGAGTTCAAAGTGCTCAGGATTGCGCGGAAGCGGTCGCGGCCTTGCGGGCTGCGCGACGCAATGCGGGGATCTCGGCCAGGCGCATGCCGGCAGGCAGGAGTGGGTGTTTGGCATGGCCGACCCGTTGCGCGCGATAGATGCCCGTGTGCCCGGAGAAGAGGTAGCTGACGACACAGGCCAATGCGGCGTACACACCGATTTGCGGGCCAAAGAGTTCAACCGCCATCACAGTCGACGCGATCGGGGTATTCGCCGCGCCGGCGAACACTGCAACAAAACCGAGCCCCGCGAGCACCGGCACCGGCAACGCCAGCACGTGGCCCAGCGCATTGCCTAGCGTCGCGCCGATATAGAAGAGCGGCGTCACCTCTCCTCCTTTGAACCCGGACGCGAGCGTCACCACTGTAAAGCCGAACTTGCCCGCGAAGTCATACACCGGCAGCGAACCGTTGAAAGCCTGCACGATGGTTGGAATGCCGAGACCCAGGAATTGCGGAACATTGAAGATCGTGGCGAAGATTGCCACGGCGGCACCGCCGATCAGCGGCCGGACCGGCGCGTAGGCGATCTTGCGCTTGATGAGCGCCGACAACGCATGCGTTGAATCTGCAAAGAGCATCCCGACCACACCAAAGGCCATTCCAGCGACGATCGCGGATCCCATCCCAAGCGCCGTGAGGGGCGGCACAAACGGGACCGCATAGACGGTGTGGTGAATGCCCCATAGGCGGCACACCACGTCGGCCATCACGGACGAAGCGAGACAGGTGAACAATGCGTCATAGCGCAGGCGGCCGATCGCGAGCACTTCAAGACCGAAGATCGCACCCGCGAGCGGCGTGCCGAACACCGACGAAAAACCCGCCGCGATGCCACCCATCAACAGAATGCGACGCTCCTCGCGCCCGAGGCCAAAGAGTTGCGTGACACGATCGGCCAGCGCCCCGCCCATCTGGACCGCCGTGCCTTCGCGGCCAGCCGAGCCACCAAACAGGTGGGTAATGACAGTGGCCACCAGGACAAGCGGCGCCATGCGCTTGGGCACGATCTTCTGCGGATCATGAATCTCGTCGATCAGCAGGTTGTTGCCGCCCTCGACACTCTTGCCGACGCGGTGATAGACCCAGCCGGTCAGGAACCCCGCGAATGGAAGCAGCCAGATGAACCAGGGGTGGTCCATTCGTGTATCGGTTGCGCGATCCAGTGCAAAGAGAAAAAGCGCGGAGGCGGAGCCGGCCAGGGTGCCCAACACGCATGAAAGCAGCAGCCAGCGCACGAGATACGGCACCATGGCGAACTGCTCGACAGACTTGAGATGTTTCATGATTTTCAGGTTCGATAGAACATCAAACCTGAGCGACAGGACGTCGCGTGGACGGCCTACGACCTCCTGCACTCAGGAATTCGTAGGCATCATCAGCCGAGGGGTCGGCGGTTGTTTGGAGGAATGCCATCTCCAGCGGGCGTGATTTTAATCGAGGAACGCCGCATTGCGCAAGAATTACGCTATCGTCCACTCAAAGCAGGCTATACGAGTGTCAACGCCAGTATCGCCACAAGCAGACCGCCGACCAGTGCGAGATAGAAGTTCAGGTTGCCGGACTGTAATGCGCGCAGCCTGTCGGCACACCACGTCACGATCCGGACTGCTGGCTCGAAGAGATGCCGCTCGAAAAGGTCCGTCACGCCCTCGGAAAACACCAGTCGCTTGATGAAATATTCGCGCTGCGCATGTTCGCGCTCGGTGCTCATGGTCGGCTGATACACGAAGCTGTAGAACGTGCGCATCGCATTCGAGAACGTCAGCGGCGTAGTTAGCGCATCACGGCCATGCTGGGTCATGCCGCCAAACCAGACCGCCGTGCGCCGCACCGGGCGCGTTCTCGTGAGCCGCAACAGCGCGAGCGGGATGAGCGCCAGCAACGGCATCACGATGATGAGCTTCGACGGCGAGATAAAGGCAAACTTGTCGGTCAGCGGCACCAGCAGCCATCCCGATACCATTGCCTGGGGACTGTTGGCCTGAAACAGCGTCTGGGCTCCGCTCGCCAGCGCGTTGAGCCACAACGGCGCACCAACGGCCACCGCAAGCACGCAAAGCCCTAGCACGCCGACGGCCACGGCACTTCGCCGGGGCACCGGACGTTGATAGTCCGGGTCCGGCATTCCCAACAGTCCCAGCCCGAACAGCTTGATGAACGTCGCCAATCCCACCGCTGCAGCGAGTGCGAGGCCCGCACCGGCCAGCACTAGCGCAAGACGCCCGGTAAAAGCCGATAGATGAAAGCCTTGAAACACCGACTGGAACACATACCACTCGCTGACAAAGCCCGCTTGCGGGGGAATCGACGCCAGACTCATCACAGCGAACAGTGCGCCGAGCCCCAGCATGAAGCCGCTGTTTCTGATCCAGCCGCGCGGCACGATGTCGTAATTGCCTGTCGACGCCTGAATGCCGTCGGCGACCAGAAACAGCGCGCCTTTGGCAAGCGAATGTCCGGCGAGATGCAACAACGCGACGGTCCACGCGAGGCCGGCGAGATCGTTCAGATGATCGCTGCGAAAGAGTTGCGTCACGCCGAGCATCGCCACCGCAATCGACGCGTTCTCTGCGGACGAGTAGCTGAGCAACGCTCTCCAGTCGTCCTGCTGGAAAGCGAACAGGATCGCCAGCACCGCGCTGACAACGCCAATCGCGATTGCGACCACGCCGAGCCCGAACGCCGTGCCGCTATCGTGAGCGACGCCCAGCCAGCTGTTCCAGCCGCGGCTCAGCGCGAAATAGGCCGCATTGAGTACGACGCCGGAGAACAGCACGCCCGTCGCACCACTGCCGCTCGAGTACGCACGCGGAAACCACTCGTAGAAAGGGATGAGGCCGAGCTTCGCGCCGAAGCCGATAAGCAGCGCGATACCGGCCGCCCACGACAGAAGCGCTGAGGTCTGCGGCGCATGGGCGCTGAATGCGCCGAAGCCGATGGTGGCCGACGCGTGGTCGAGTAGCAGAATCGCGAAGACCAGTGCAATCGCGCCCACCTCGAGCAGCGCGAGCATGAGCAGCACGGGTTTGCCACCGGCTTCACGCGCGCGCTCGCCGGCGAGCATCACCGCTCCCCCCAGGCTCATCACCTCCCAGGCGACGAGCATCGACATGCCGTCCTGCAGACCGAACACACCCAGTGCGCCGAGCAGGCTCAGCGATGCCCCCGCCCACCACGTGCCAGAACGGCCCGAGAGGGGCGAGCCAAGCCAGCAGGCGAAGATCGCCGGTACCAGACCGAAGCCGAGCAGCCAGAGCGCTGCGGGGTCGAGCGCGAAGGCGATGCGCTGCGAAGCGAGTGCAAACGGAAATTCAATGCGGGGGGGTGCGGTGGGCAAAGCGATCAGACACGCAGCGACGCCCAGCACGCAGCCGGCGCTCAGCAGATATCGGAGCAACGGCCGGAGTGAGCGCATCGGCGACAGAATGGCGGTGGCGAGCCACAGGGCGCTCGCCGCCAGAATCAGGTCAACGCTCAAGCTGCCCTCCTCGCATCCGTTGCTCCGCACGACCGACTATCAACAGCAAAGCATGAATGATCGCAGCAGGGTTAGGCGGACAGCCCGGCAGGTAGACGTCGACCGGCAAGACGCCGTCGAGGCCGCTGCCGCAAGCGTAATTTCCTCCGCTGACGCCACCTGACACCGCGCATGTCCCTGTCGCGATGACCCACTTCGGATCGGGCATCGCCTCATACGTCGCCAGCAGCGGCGCACGCATCGCGTGGGTCACCGGCCCGGTGACGAGCAGGACATCGGCCGCGCGCGGTGACGCCGTGAAGAAGATGCCGAGCCGGTGCAGGTTGTAGAACGGATTGTTCAAGGCCTGAAGTTCCGATTCGCAACCATTGCACGACCCCGCGTCGACATGGCGGATATGCAGACTGCGGCGGAATGTGCGGCGCGTCCGTTCGACCACCTCGCGTGGCACGCGGGAAGCGAACGCCTCGTCCCACACGAGGTCGTCTCGACTGGTCACACCAACCGCCCAGTCCGCCGATGGCGAGAAGGCGTCTGTGGGACACACTTCGGTACATCGCTGGCAGACGATGCAGCGGCCCCAGTCCACCTCGGGCGGCGAGTGCTCTCCCGGCCTCGCGAAAAACGTGATCGCGTGCGTGATGCATGCCTCGGCACACGCGTCGCAACCCTCCCGGCACCTGGCCGGATCGTAACGCGGCATGCCGAGCAAGCCCTTCTGACCGTGCGCATCGCCCTTGAGCGGCCATTCGGTACTTGCGCTGCCGCTCGTCAGCCCAAACCAGGTCCATAGAGACATAGTCGCTCCGTCCTATCGCGCACAGCCCGAAATAGTCAAACCGAAACTCGCTTCGTTGATCGCATAGTCCATCATGTTGCTGTCGTGCACGGTGAAGGGAAACACCCGCCAGTTGGAAAACGAGGGCGACTTGATCTTCGCCCGCGCAATGCGTGACCTGTCATCGAGATGCAGCGCGTAGAGCACGGTGCCCCGTGACGATTCCGCCCAGCCGAGCCCCTCGGCGTTCGGCGCGCAGCGGCAAAGCTCCAGTAGCGGCCCAGCGGGAATGCCGTGCATGATCGCGTTGTCGAGCAGCACCAGACTCGTCCGGAGTTCCGCGATCCGCACCTTCATCCGGGCAAACGCGTCGCCCTCGCTGCGGGTCGCGACAGCGGGCGGCAGTTCATCGTACGCGGCGTACGGGTGATCCCGCCTGAGGTCCCGGTCGACGCCTGATGCCCGTTCGACCGGTCCAGTCGCGCCCTGATCGAAGGCGAGCTGCTGACTGAGCGGTGCCGTGGAAATGAGCCGATCGAGATGACTGGTGGTCCGTTCGATCAGGTCGACATACCGCTCCAGTGCGGGGCGGAGCGCCGCGACGCCCTCGGCAATCGCCACCACGTCCAGATCGCGGCGTACCCCGCCGGGCCACACAATGCTGCGCAGCAAGCGGCTTCCGCAGGCCAGCGCATTCATTTGTTTGGCGCGCTCCTCAAGCAGCTTGCCCTGGGCCTCGCCGACCTTCAGCGTGGTCGTGTGGCACAAGTGCCCAAGGTAATGCAAATGATTGTAGGTACGCTCGAGTTCCGCTGCGATCACACGAAGCCACCGTGCGCGAGGCGGCACGACGCAGCCTGCGGCGTCTTCGACCGCCTGCGCATACGCGAGTGCATGCGCGAAGCTATCGATGCCCGCAACGCGCTCCGCCAGCAGAATGCCCTGTTCGATGTCCATTCCCTCGAACTGCTTTTCCATTCCGCGATGCTTGAGGAACAGATTCGGGTGATAGTGGAGAATGCCCTCACCAACGTAGTAGAAGATGAACTGGGCAGACTCGACGACATCGGCGCGCACGGGACCGAAAGGCAATAACTGCACGTGCTTGCCGGAGACTTGAGGCAGTGTCGGGGCCGGTAGCGAACCCGCGATGCTCGCCTGCGATGCATCCACCGGCTCGAGCGGGCCGCGCGCCGTCGGCGGCAAAAATGCGGTGACAAGGCGCTCGGGTTCGGGATGTCCGGCAAACGCGACGCCGCTCATTTCCATGATCTCGCGCTCGTACCAGCCGAGCAGAGGGCACCTGCTGGCAAGGCTGGGAACCGGCGCGTTGCCCGTCTCGATGCGCCAGCTCACGAACTCGCGCCGGCCAGGTGCCGTCGCGATATAGCGCATTTCCGGCGCGTCCGGTCGCGGGAACCACGCGTACGCGGCCTGCATGCGTCCTCCGCGACCGAGCAGATCGTCGGTGGCCGCGCCGAGTCCGGCGAGCGTGACTTCCTTGAGCGCGCAGTTGTTCATCGCGTCTGCCCTCCCAGATCCGCGGCAACCATTTCAAAGAAACGCCACAGGTCCTGCGGCCACCACACACCGAGGACCAGTACTGGCACAAAGGCGAGCCACATCGGAACCGTCATCCATGCGCTGGCGCTCACCGTGCGCTCGACCTTGTACACCTCGCCCACGCGCCGGGCTTCGAAGTACATGGCCCTGAAGTGGTTGAGAAAGCCGATGAAGATCACGATCAGCAGGAGCAACATCACGATCACGGCCCAGACGTTCGAGCTCGTCATCCCTGCACGCATCAACGTCAGTTCGCTTAGAAACAAACCGAACGGCGGCGCTCCCGTAATCGCTACTGCGCCGGCCAGCCACAGTGCGCCCGTGACAGGAAAGCGGTCCCATACGTGGCGGATTTCACCCATGTCCTTGGTGCCGAACACGCGCATCACGTTTCCGGCACCGAAGAACATTAACGACTTGTTCAGCGAATGGTTGAGCATGTGATACAGGACCGCAGCAATCGCGAGCGGGCCGCCGAATCCCAGGCCGAGCGCCAGCACGCCCATATGCTCGACGCTGGAATACGCCATCAGCCGCTTGACGCCCTCCTGACGCACGATGAACAGCGCGGCGACAAAGAGCGAAAACGTGCCGAAGGCGACGAGTACGGTGCGTGGCAGCAACGAGGAACTGGCGGCATCGGTGATCGTCAGGAAGCGCGCGACGCCAAGCATCGCCGTATTAAGAAGCGCTCCGGAGAGCATGGCGGACACAGGCGCCGGCCCCTCACTGTGTGCATCCGGCAGCCACGTATGCATCGGTGCGAGGCCAGCCTTGGTGCCATAGCCGACCAGTACGAGCAGGAACGCCATCTGGGTAAGCGCGGGATTCATCCTGGGAGCCGCACGGCGCAGCGTGTCCCATGTCATGTCATAAGTCGGGCCGATAACAAGACTGCCAGCCCAGTAGAAAAGCACCGTTCCGAGCAATGCAAGGCTGATGCCCGCGGACACCACAATGATGTATTTCCATGCCGCTTCGATCGCTTCCTGGCCGCGCTCGAAGCCGACGAGGAACGTACTCACGAGCGTGGTCAGCTCGATCGCGATCCAGTAGACACCGATATTGTTCATGATCGGCCCACAGATCATCGTCGCCGCGAAGAGCGCGAAGAGTGCATAGAAGTTCGGCAGTCGCTCACGCTCCTCTGCTAGCAGCCGCATATAGCCAACCGCGTAGATTGAGGCGAGGCAATACACGAGCGCCGTGCAAACAAGGGTCCAGGCGGCCAGCGCATCGACCACGACGTAGTCGCGCAGAAAGCGATGTCCGTCCTTTACAGTGCAGACGAGCGAAACCGCCGCGACCACGCAGACAATCGATGCGGCGAGATTCGTATACTCAGCGACGTGCGCGCGCCGGCTCGCCGCGCAGATTGCTGCCGCGGCGACCGGTGCAACGACGATCACGACGCTCCACGTTTCGATCATGGTCACCCCACCAGCCGTCTGAGTTCACGGCTGCTCGTGCTGCCGACGTGGGCGACCAGATAGCGGACCAGGACACCGAAGCTTACGACTATAACCAGCAGATCGAACAGCAACACCAGTTCGATCAGCATCGGCATGCCTGGCACGAGAATCTGGGAGCCCAGGAAGATACCGTTCTCCAGAATCAGGAGGCCCAGCACCTGACTGATCGCCTCATGCCGCACCGTCAGCATCAGAAAACCTATCAGCTTCATCGAGAGCATCACCGTGAGCGCTAGCACCACCACGGTGCCACCCAGGCCCAGCGCATTGCCCAGATGGTTCGACACGACAAACGCGAAGAGCACCAGCAACGCACCCAGCACGATGCTTGAACTTGGCTGCAGGATCACATGCAATTCCCGCTCGACTTCCAGCCGGATGATGATTCGCCAGATCAGATAAGGCAGCACCAGACCCCGAAAAAAAGCGGTGAGGAGCGCGATCAGATATAGCTCGTGATAGTTGCCGTAGTAGCCCACCGCGCCGGAGAGCGCCGCGATCAGCCACGACTCGGCCATGAACGCGAGCAGATAGTCCTTCAACCAGCGCGAACCCAGCATCACAAACGCAAGCAGCAGGCTGCCAATCGCCAGCAGGCTGAAGAGCGATGCGGCGAGCGGACTCAGGTGGGCGAGCAGCATGGCGTGTCACCGAAGCTGGTTCGCGGCGATCGCAAGCACCGCCAGCATGAACGACGCCGCAAGCGGCTCCTGATACCGGAAGAAGCGCAGCCTGGATTGCGCCGTCTCGACGAGCACGACCACGAGCGCGACCAGCAACATGCGCAGGAAAAGGCCGATCGCCGCACCCAGTGCACCCAGCGCCGTGCCATGCTGCGACAGGCCCCACGGCAGCGTCAGCACATTGCAGAAAATGGTGTAGAGAATGAACTGCTTCATCATCGACGCCCATTTGAGCAGAGCCAGAAGCGGCCCGGAGTACTCGAGGATGCGTGCCTCCTCGATCATGTACACCTCGATGTGCGTGCTCGAGTGGATCGGCAAGCGGTCCGTCTCGACCAGCAACAGGACGAAAAACGCGAAGACGAGAAACAGGTGTGCCGGACTCCAGTACACGGATGGCTGTGCCACAAGCAGATGGTTCACGACGAACGGCAGCATGGCCTTGGCGAGCAGCGTGATGCCGACCAGTACGAGGATCAGCGTGGGCTCCGCGAGAATGCCAAGCATCACCGAGCGGCTTGAGCCAATGCCGCCATAGGCGCTTCCCGAATCCAGACCCGCCAGCACGACCGCAAACGACCCGAATGTCAGAATGAGGCCACCGCCAAGGATGTCACCCATGTCGGAAAGCGGCAGCGGAAAGTCAGTGAGCACCGGGATGAGGATCGGCACCGTGAGCATGCAGGTGAACGCGACTACCGGTGCAGTCCAGTAGATCCACGAGGCAGAGTTGGGCACGACGAGCTGCTTGTGGAAAAGCTTCCACAGGTCTCGATACGGCTGGAAGATGCCTGGGCCGCAGGCGCGTTGCACACGCTCTTCCCATTGCAGGATGACGCCTTGCAGAAGCGGTGACAGTGCGATGACGGTCAACACCTGGGCAATCTGGAGGGCGACGTCGCGCGTGCTCATACCCCCTCCGTGAAGACGAAGGGTTGTTGAACGACACCTTGGGACCGGATTTGAACGCCCGAGCCGATCGCTGCGCGCAGTCGCGGCAATGCGTATGGACGGGGGCGGCAACCATTGCCGCGCGGCGACTCGCTTGCGCATTCCATGTTTTTTGCGTTCTTGTGGGCAACGATATGCCCGGAATGCTCGAAAAGGCGAGCCGGCTGAAAAATGCCTACCGGCCCCGAAGCGCCCGGGGACCCTGTAGGCATCATTAGCCGCAATGCTTGCTAGCGGCGGTTAGGGAGGAATGCCATCTCCACAAAAATCAGTTTTGAGTATAGGTGACGCGCCGACGCATGCAAGGTCCGCGTTTTCTCCTATCCGGTTGACCGGCCGAACAGGGAAAAATGCTTCGACGGTTTGTGCGGGACGTCGTCACCGATCACACCGAACTCGATCGGAAAGCGCATGTAGAAAACGTGTACGTTTTCGGCGCGCACGAGATCCAGAAGCTGCCCGGCTTCCTTTTCAGTCACAGCAAGAATGATCTGCACCGGCTGATCGTCGAGCCTGAGCATGTGGGCCGCATGATGGGAACCCGCGTGGCCGATGCCTTCGGCGCAATTGATGACGGTCGCGCCACCGATACCGAGTTGGCGAACCTCATGCAGCAGCCATTCGCATACGGTCTGATGGCC
>JARLJU010000227.1 GCA_031291055.1 Rudaea sp.
CCGATCCAGCCCGCGCCCGGCAGGTACACCTCGCACCATGCGTGCAGGTCAGTGAAGTCGACTTCGGTGCCGCTCGGGCCGTCGATGGATTTGACGTCGGGCGCAAGTTGCAGCAGGTAGCCGGAGACGAAGCGCGCCGCCAGCCCCAATTGCCGCAGCGTCTCGACCAGCAGCCAGCCCGAATCGCGGCACGAGCCCGCGGCACTCACCAGCGTTTCCTCGGGCGTCTGCACGCCGGGTTCCATGCGGATCAGGTAGCGGATCTCGCGTTGCAGCCGCTGATTCAGTGCGACGAGGAAGTCCGCCGTGATCATGGGCGTGCGGTCGATACTCGCGACGAACTCGGCAAAGCGTGGCGTCATGGGCCGCTTGACGCGGTACGGCGCGAGTTCCAGCGCGAGGCCGGGCGCATACTCGAACGGAAACTTTTCCGCCGACGGTTCGAGAAAGAAGTCGAACGGGTTATAGACGGCCATCTCGGCGACCAGATCCACGGTCACCTTGAACTCGCGCGTCTTCTCGGGGAAGACGAGACGCGCCTGATAGTTGGCAAACGCGTCCTGCTGCCAGTTGATGAAGTGTTCGGCCGGTTCGACCCGCATCGAATAAGACAGAATCGGGGTCCGGCAATGCGGTGCAGGCCTGAGACGCACGACCTGGGGCGACAGCGCAACCAGCCTGTCGTAGCGGTAATGTGTGACATGATTCAACGCGACGCGTATGGACACACCGGACTCCTGGACAAAGGATGGCAGCCCGCCAAAAAGCAAGCTTCATGCCGTTGATCGAAAAACCGCCTGAACTGCCTGACCCGCCCGGATTAGCGCCTGCTACGACGTTTGCCGCGTCTACCGACCGTCCGGCCGATCGATCCACGCGCCTTTCCACTGCCTTTTCGGCGGCCGCGCACCAAAGCGGCGCAGCGCCGATGCACGATCATGCACGTAATGTGCGTTAAACCAGTGACGTCTGGCAAATGCGGCATGAAGATTGCGCATCGTCTTCGCTCTTGCAGGTGCGTAAGGGTGCCCGGCGGCCAACGTACGGCCTGCCGGCAAAGCGCCCCGCCTGCTGCTCCATGACTGCCCCCACCCCTCCGGGCTCGATCGATGAAAACCTTCCACTGCAATCGCTGCTCGCATCTTGTGTTCTACGAAAACGTTCGTTGTGAACGGTGCGAGTCATTGCTCGGCTATGTACCCGAACTGGCGGAAATCAGCGCCTTCGAAGAAGCCGATGACGAACGCTGGCGCAGCCTGCATCCGCTTGCCGAGGGCGCACTGTTCCGGCGGTGCCACAACTATGCGGTCGAAAATGTCTGCAACTGGATGATCCCCGCCGACTCGCCCGACACCCTGTGCCGGGCCTGCCAGCTCACGCGCACGATACCGAATCTGAGCACGCCGGATAACCGGCTCTACTGGTACCGGCTGGAGATGGCGAAACGGCGTCTGCTGTACACGCTGGCCGCGCTCGGCCTCGACGTGCCGTCGCGCCAGGCCGATCCGGAGCATGGCTTGGCATTCGAATTCCTCCAGGACGGCAAAGATGGTTCGCGCGTCATGACCGGCCACGACAACGGCCTCATCACGCTGAACATCGCCGAAGCCGACGACGCCTACCGCGAAAAGGTGCGCAGCGCGATGGGCGAGCCCTACCGCACGCTGCTCGGCCACTTCCGCCATGAGACGGGCCACTATTATTTCAGCCAGTTGATCGCGAAAGATCCGCGCTGGCTCAAGCCCTTCCGCAAGCTGTTCGGTGACGAGCGCGCCAACTACGGCAAGGCGTTGACGGCCTACTACCGCGACGGCGCACCGGCGGACTGGCAGGCCTCGTTTATCAGCGCCTATGCGACGATGCATCCCTGGGAAGACTGGGCCGAGACGTGGGCGCACTACATGCTGATCGTCGATGTGCTGGATACCTCGACCTCGTACGGCCTCGCCTTGTTGCCCGACGACCCGAGCGAGCCGACGCTGACCGACCGTACGCCGGTGGAAGACGCGAGCTTCGAGAATCTGATGAAGCGCTGGTTTCCGCTCACGTATGCGTTGAACAGCCTGAACCGCAGTCTCGGCATGCCCGACGGTTATCCGTTCACGCTGGCCTCGCCGGTGGTGGACAAGTTGCGGTTCGTGCATCGGCTGATTGCCGCAGTCGGCGACAAAACGCAACCGCGCGAAGTGGCGACACGGGCGGGTGATGCCGTGGCGGCGCAGGCGCCGTTGCAAACGGCGCAGGCTGGCGCGTTGCAAGCGGTGGCGGCACAACCGGGCGAGCAACCCGCGCCGCTGTCCGCGCCGCAACCGGTCGCCCAAGCTGTCATGTCGCCGGAACCCGCACCGGCGCCAGTCATGTCGCTAGCACCCGCGCCGCAACCTGTCATGTCGCCAGAACCCCCACCGGCGCCAGTCATGGAGACAGCCGCACCGGCAGCGCCGCCGTTGCAAGCCGGGCCCGCCGCCGCCCAAACGGCCCCCGCCAAGCGGGCCGCACGCCGGCGTTAGTGCAGTCGCGGTATCCGCAGGTGACGCACTTCGCGACCCCATAAGAAAGGCCCGCTGCCGAATAAACCGGCAGCGGGCCTTTGCCCGTCGCAGCCAAACCTGGCTATCGCTCAATACGCGACGTAAGGCCCCGTCCCGCCAGGCGTCGCCTGCTGCTCGACAGCGGCATACACGTTACGTCCATAGAAGAACGGCAGGCCCCAGTCGAAAATCGACGACGTCACAAAGGCCGGTCCCGCCAGCAGCGGCAACGCCGAATCGCCGCTGTACGTCTGCGAGATTGTCGTCGCATTGCCGACGCTGAAGTTCACCGTGCTCGTCGTGCCGTTCACCCCTTGGATCATGGCGCTCAACGACTGAGTCGACACCGGGCAGTAG
>JARLJU010000228.1 GCA_031291055.1 Rudaea sp.
CCTTGACGCCGGCCTCCAGCAGCCCCGCGACCTGGTCGCGCATCAGCGCGATCAGTGGCGAGACCACGATGCCGCAGCCCTCGCGCAACAGGGAGGGCAATTGATAGCACAGCGACTTGCCACCGCCGGTCGGCATCAGCACCAGGCAATTGCCGCCGTCTGTGACATGCCGGACGATCTGCTCCTGCGCGCCGCGAAAGGCCGGCAGGCCGAACACCGAATTCAGCACTGAAAGCGCGTCGGTGGCGCCGTTTCCTGCGTCAGGGGATGCGGCGAAGGCGGGGACAGGCATCTGGAATGGGTTGTCCGATGGGGCGTTTGCGAGGCTCGGCGCGCCGCGCGTCCCGGATTGAGTTTCAGAGCGAGGCAACAACAAGCCTGCACGGCCTGATCGCTCCTGGCTGCAATCAAACTCCGTGATTCCCGCCATGCTTACAATCGATTCGGCGGCACTCCGAACCTGAATAATCGCTCCGCTTGACTCTTGGCCGAAATCCTCGAACAAATCAAGAACAATCCATTAGACTCCGGTTGCAAGGGGCAATAAGCTCGCCGTGCTGGGAGGACTGTCATGAAACCAAAGCTCGTTGTTGCCGCGTTGCTATCAAGCCTGATTGCCATTTCGACCGCTGATGCGCGAGGGCCCTATGGCTCGATCAATGTCGGGAACTGGAAGGGCGGCGCCTATACCAACGACCAGACCGGGGAGTTTACCCACTGCGCGGCGGGGGCCGGATACGACAGCGGCATCTATTTCATGGTCACGGTCGACCAGGGCGCGGGATGGGCACTGGGTTTCCACAATCCCAAGTGGACGCTGACCAACAATCAGACCTTCCAGATCGCACTGACGTTCGACGGCCAGCGTCCATTCAACGTTCAAGGCGTGGCCATCAGCGGGAACCTGATCCGCGTGCCCATGCCGGTCGACTCCACGCTGGTCGCCGAGTTTCGCAAGGCGAAGGCGATGACCGCCTTCACGCAAGGGCAGCTTTTCCAATTCAAGCTCGACCAGACGGCCGTGCTGTTGCCGACCCTGGCCAATTGCGTGGCGATGGTGAAGCAGCAGGGCATCGCGAACGCGGGCGACTTCTCCGTCAAGGTTGCGCCGAAGGCGGTCGCGGCGGCGGCAGCGCCATCG
>JARLJU010000229.1 GCA_031291055.1 Rudaea sp.
AAGCCGCGCTCTCGGCCTACAACACGGGCTCATTCGAGCGCGGGTTCTTCAACGGCTACGTTGCCAAGTACTACGGCCCGGCGGCCTCGCATGGCGGTATCCCGCACATCATCGATGCTGCCTATCACCATCTGTCCGTTTGGGCCGGAAGGCCCATCCGCGTAAAAGTGCACGGTAGCGTATTGCACGCAATATTATGGGTGCGCTTAGCGCCTCTCTGGCGATTGGGTGCGGAGCAGGGTTTGTAGGCCGAGTTCGAGGTCACTCATGCCCAGAATCCTATCGATTGTGCCTTTCCGCAGTTCGCCGGCCAGCGCGAGGACATCCGTGGTGACATCCCGTAGCTGCTGATTCTGTTTCTCCATGCGGTCCAGCTCTTTGGCCTGAACGGCTGATGGCTTTGCCGTCCGCCAGCGTGCGATCTGCCGGGTGTAGATGTCGATGTATTGCATTTGCTCGGTATGCACCTGTTCGACCCGGTCAATGGTGGCGTCGTCGAGCAAGTGCGGCCGATCTTTTGCCTTGGTGAGGGTGCCAAGGTGCTCGCTCGTGTCATTCAGCGAGGCCGTGATCATGCTGGCGATCAATGGCATTTGACTGATCGGCTGCCAGTTCACCTGGTTGGTTTTCGGCATGCGGTAGTTCCTCGTGTCAGGCCATGACGGGTTCGGGGGCGGCGTCGGCACGCCGGCGGGGAGACTGGAAGTAGCTGCCGTTTGGAATGACGTGGGCATGCGCCAGCGGTGACACGCGGGCCAGGTCCTCGTCCTTCACCTCGTGCCCGGCGGCACGGAGTTGATCGACGATGCGAGCGATATGCACGGTGTTCCAGACCAGCACGGCATTGGAGAGAAGGCTGAGGCAGCTGGCCTTGTTCATCACCTCCTCGTAGTCGCCGGAGCGGAAGGTGCCCCAGTTGGCGAAGAACAACGACCTGGCGAGGATGTGGCGGAATTCGCCGCGGTTGAGCTGCAGCTGGATGGCGTCACGCAGCGGCTCTTCCTGGATGTAGCGCAAAATATGCAGAGTTTTCATCAGACGGCCGAGCTGGCTCAGTGCGCCGGCGAGACGATCTGATGCGTTGGCATTGGCCAGGCGCTGCATGACGACATGAGCCGGGGCCAGCCGGTCCTTCAGCGACGCCGCCAGGCGCACCAGCTGGTCCCATTGCTCAAGAATGAGATCGATGTTGATGCGGCCACGGAGCAGCGGTTGCAGGACGCCGTAATCGGCGTCCCGATCGATGCGGCTGAGGACCTGGTCGGGCAAATCCTTCAGTCTGGGCATGAAGTGAATGCCAAGCAGCGCGCAAAGACCGAAGAGATGCTCGGTAAAGCCATTCGTATCTGACGTGTGCTCTCGGACGGTCAGTTCGGTGTCATTGTCGAGAATGCCGCCGAGCACATAGCCGGCCTCACGAGGCGCGCACGAGATGACCTGGGTGCCGTAGACGCTGTTCTGGTCGGATGTGTGCGTATAAAGTTGAAGCGCCCGATCGTAGTAACCGAAATAGCGTGGATAGACGCTGCCGAGGAGACTGCGCCGCTCGACCGCGAAGCGCTGGCCATCGGAAGAGGAGCGGCTTCCATCACCCCATACGCCGCTCAGCTTCAGCCCGTGATGGTGATTGACCAGAATGGTGTTGGCCGTCTTGATCGTGGCGTCGCGCAGGAACCATCGGCTGGTGTCCTGTAGTGACTCTGCCGTGAGAGTATCGACGCTTTGGCTCATGGCGGCCAGGCCGAGGTTCGTGCCGTGCGCGATCACCGTGGCGAGCAGCGACCGGTGCAGATCGGCGCCACGTGGCTGATAGCCGCCGAGCGGCTGGAAGGCGCTGGTGAAGTGGCACCATTCGTCGACGTCCTGCAGCAGATCTTCAATTCGTACACGCGGAAGGCTGGAACTGACCGTGGCGCGCAACTCGCGCACCGCACGCGATATAGCCAGGGCGTCGCGCTTCTTGAGTTTGAGTCGGCCGTTGGTGATGGAGGCGAAGCGGTTGCCGGGCAGGCCGCGTTCGGCGGCGCGCGCCGCGCGGTCGAATTCGGCGGTGATTTTGGCGATGAAGATCTGTCCATCGATCGGCAGGTCGAGCCGTCGGTAGGCCTGTTCGCGGGCCTGCCGCCAGCTCCGATCATCGTAGACCAGGTTCCAGAACGAGACGTGGTCGCGGCTCTCGGGCAAGAACAGACCGCCAGCACGCAAGGCGTCGCGTGCCGCGAAAGCGAGGGAGATTTCCCAGATGCCGCGGTCGAGCTTCCCGCCTGTGACCAAATGGGGTCGCCAGTCCGCCTGCACGAAGCCGTGCGGATCGTCAGTCGTCAGCGCGCCACGAGTGCCGGCATCAATGGCGCGCTGGATTTCAATGGCACTGAGCAATGTTTCGCTTCCTGCGGCGGCCTGGAATGGCAGGGCAAAGAAGGCGGGCAGATATTGCCGCAACGTGCCGTAGCGCGCGAGCATGGCATCGAGGTGACCACGCTCTTCCAGCCGCTCATACGCCCGGCACGCGATGGCGGCCTCCACCAATGCTGGCGTACCCAGCGCATCACGGAAGGCGTCGAGTGTTTGCGCGCCATCGGCCGCGACCAATTCATCGATGGCGCCGAGTACGCGGTGCAATCCGTCGCGGGCGCGGCGGCGAAGACTCTTGCGCTGGTCTTCCACCGAACCACGCGCCCGCCGATTCATGCCGATGAGGAATTGATCGTTCATCTCGACGATCTGGTCGATCAGCGTCTTGCGGGCCTCGACCAGATAGCAGGCCACGAGCGCGTCACGCTTTGGCTTGGCGAAGCGGCGCAGATCGCCTGCATCGTAACGGCGTCCGAGCTGGCCGAGTTGGCGAATGATTTGCGGATCGAGATCCCCGAGTCCCGCGCAGGTGTCGAGCAGTTGTTCGATGAGGCGCAGACGAACGATGTCGCCCTTGATCACCGCGGCATTGGCCGATTTTGGATAATCCTTCAGCCGAAACAGGCTTGAGCGCGCATCGCCCTCCGGCACTTCGACCAACAAATCGATGGCTTCGCGCAGAGAGGACGGCAAGAGGTTTGAAATTTTGGTGTACAGATCGGTCGTGGCCCGCGTCACCTCGGCCGTGACCAGCCGCTCAAGCGTGCTGGGGGCCGGCAGCATGACACGCCACTCGCGCAGCCGGTCCTCCGCGCGTGCCATCAGTTCGGCGGCGGTTCTGCCTTCCAGGGCACCTTGGCGTAGCCAGTCCAGGAGATCAGCGGCGACGTGACGATCAAATGCCCGGATACCGAGGTGACGACGAATACGCAAGGACTGCGCTCGTTCCGTCTGCGCCCGGCCAGGCCGATCGAGGAACAACACCGGTGCCAATCCGAGTTGACGCGCCAGGTGGTTGACGATTTTGATTGGTGCAAATCTGTAATCATCAAGGAAGTGTCCGTGAGCACGCAGCATGCAGAGTTGCAAAGCGAAGCGGCGACGATGGTCTGGGCCTCGGCATTCGGCGATCACGGCCAGGTCCGCGGGCGTCAGGCTCCAGTGCCGCGCCAGTTCGTCCTCGCTCAGGTCCACCGGCATCGCTGTTCGCCGCCGGTTTTGAATGCTCGCGCCTGAGGCGTCATCTATCGACATTGAGATGCGAACGCTCCAGGTCGGCCGCGAGATCGTCGCGCGATGGTCGCGTGTAAATGGCCGTCGTGTCGAGCGAATCGTGACCGAGCAGACTCGCGAGTTCAACCAGCTTGCCGGCGTTGTCGCGCAGATAGCCGAGCGCGAAGGTGTGCCGCAGCGTGTGCGCCGAAACCGCCACCCGCTTCAGGCGTGCACGCCGGGCGAGGCTGGAGATGACGGCCTGGATTGTTCGCACGGGCATCGCCGTATCGCGGCTGCTGACGAACAGCGCCACATCCTTGCCCTGGCCTGGAGAATTGCATTCTTCCAGATACTGCCTGAGCGCGCGCCGCACCGTTGCGTTCAAGGGTATCTCACGCGCCTTGAGACCCTTGCCGTGCCGGATACGAACGCTGCCGGAGCGATCGCTCATGACGACGTCGGTAACCCGCAATGCCGCGACTTCACCGACGCGCAGCCCCGCCTGCAACATGAGCTGGACGATGGCGTAGTTCCGTGCGGCGAGGCCGTGCGAGGAGGCGCCAGCAGCGCGCAACAACGCATGAACTTCGATATCGGTCAGACCCACAGGCTGTTGGTTGCGCACCATGCGCATGGGCCGGACATCCCGCGCGGCGTCGACCGCGAGAACGCCGGTACCTTGCGCCCATCGGCACAGTCGGCGCAACGCATCCAGCCGGCGATTGACTGTCGCCGGTCGTCGGCCGGCCGCGACCATGTGCTGGCGGTAGGCGATGAGTTCGTATTCAGCGAGGCCCTCGACGGCGAAGGCGGAGTCCTGGACGGTCCGGTGCCACGCCAGGAAGTGGCGCAGGTCGTAACGGTAGCCGCGCAGCGTCGCCGGCGCGAGGTCGTCACGCGCCAGGCTGGCCAGGAAGGACGTCATCCAGCCCGGTTCGGCGGCGATAGCCTCGGCTGCATGTATTGCACGCAAAGTCATCCCCCGCGTTAGCACCCAGGTTTATTGCGTGCAAGAATCCCTGTCGACCATCTATATCGCGTCCATTATATATTGCACGCCATAATTGCACGCAATCAAACGGCAGTTCATACCGGGACCAGATCGGAAATATGACGATACAGCCTAAATAGGAAATATAGCACCGAAAAAGCCGTCCTTACCGTGCGCTTTTACGTGGGCGGGCCTTCCGGCCCCAGCAGGAGGCCTACGAGCATGCCGCTGGGGAAGCAATTCTGGCCGACCGTGAGCAGGACGAGTACGAACTACAGCAAGAGCAGGGGCGCTAGGGCATCGCCATGTCGACCCTCATCATCGTCGAGTCACCCGGCAAG
>JARLJU010000230.1 GCA_031291055.1 Rudaea sp.
GCCAATGCGCCGCCTCGCGCACCCCCGCCTGAATGCACTTGCCGCGCTGCTGTTGCTCGCCTCGACGGCCCACGCTCAACAGCCGGCCGACGTCGCCGGCAGCTTCGCGCAACTCGGCAGCGGCCGTCTCGCGACGCGCACGGTGTCGCTGGCTGAACTGGGGATGCGCGATCCGGTCGTGCTGCGTGCGCCGGACGGTCGTCAGGAGCTGTATCTGCCGGTGCCGGCCGGCGTGTCATTGAGCGACGCGGCCTTGCAGATCGACGGCAGCTATCTGCGCGGTAACGGCGGCCGCACCACCATGCTGGTGTCGCTCGACGGCGCACCGGTCCTGTCGCGCAGCCCGACGCAGGACCAGGGCGACGCGTCGGCGAGTCTCGGCGTGGACGGCGCGGCACGGCCGAGCGGTTTCGTGCGCGTGGGCCTCGACTGGTCGTCGGTACTCAGCGATAACATCTGTACCGATCAGACCGCGATCGGCAACGTCTGGCGCATCGCGCCGACTTCGCGTCTGACCTATCGCTACGATCCGGATGCGATCGTCGATCTGCGTAGCGCGTGGAGCGCGTTGCCGCACGAGCCGGTGGTGATGCTCGGCGCGCGTACGCTCGCCGCGCCGGCGTTCGATGCGGGTTGGCGCGTCGAAGCGCTGCTGCAACGCGAAGGCCGCGCGCCGGCAACGCGGGCGTGGCCGGCTGTGGGCGATACGGTCGATCTGAGCGATATCGCGGTGCCGGCGCCGCTGCGCGCGATTCCGGCGTTTGCCGCACTGGCGGCGGGCGGTTCGCACAAGCTGGCAAACCCGGCGGAAGCGGGCGCCTTGATCGCGCTCACGCCGCGCTCGGCTTTCGCGCCGGATGTGATCGTCGCCGACGATACCGTGCGCAACACGCTGAAAACCTCGCTCGATGCCTTGCGCGAACAGGTGGTCAGTGCCGTGCCGGGCGCGAGCGACGCATTCGATGCCTGGCGTACCCGCGCGATCGATCCGATCGCGAAGCCGCTCGCCTCGGGCGAAGTGCGCCTTGCGCATCTCGGCGGCCAAACCGCGATTGTGGTCGGCGATAACGACGCCGTCGCGGTCCTCGCGCGCACGTGGCGTCCGATCGACGTGACGAGCCGTCTCGTGGTTCATCAGATCGACACCGCGCCGAACTCGCACGGCGATGAAATCGCACTGTCGCAGCTGGGCGGCCAACCGCGCACGCTTGACGTGCAAGGCCGTGCCACCTGGGACGCGAATTTCGATCTGGGTGCGGCCTCAGGCAACGGCAAGCTGCCGCGTAACGTGGTGCTCGACGTGGCCGCATCGCCGACGCCGAACAACACCGCGCAAACCGCCTCGGTCTATTTCAACGACGTGCTGATCGGCTCGCAATTGCTGAGCGCCGACGGCAAGCCGCAGCGCATCACCGCGCGCGTGCCGCATTACGCGCTCGCACCGAACAACCTGCTGCGCGTGGTGTTCCAGCGTCAGCCGGAAGGCGGCTGCCAGGCGCGCGACCAGGGCCGTCCGATTGCCGTGCTGCCGAGCAGCCATCTGACGCTCGCCGATGGGAAGATCGGCGACGACTTCATCGGCATGGTGGCGCGTTTCGCGTCGGAAGCGAATGTGATCGTGCCGGCCTCGTATCTGAATGACGCCACGCAAGTGCTGCCGCGCGTCGCGCGACTGGCGAACGCGAGCGGCATCGCGCCGACGCGTGCGAGCTTCAGCGTCGCGCCTGACGGCCAGGCGGTGAGCCCGAAGGGCGCCTTCCTTGCGGCCGACGTCACGCTCGCCGATGAGAAGAGTCTTGCGCGTCTGTCGAAAGACCGCCTGTCGCTCACCGATGCATCCGGCAAGATGCTGGCGGATGTGTCCGGTCTGAACCGCGTCGGCGTGATCGAAGCGGTCAAGTCGGGCAGTGTGTCGGGGATCGCGTATCGCACGGTGGGCGATACGGCGGCGATCTTGCCGGCGTCGTTGCAGCTGTCGCGCGGTGACGTCGCGATCGTCGACGGCAGCGGCACGCTGCGCCAGTTCGATACGCGTCATCCGGGCGAAGTGGTCGATGCAGACGACGTGCAGGGCCCGTGGTTCATGCAGAGCTGGGTGCGCTGGGGTATCCCGGCCGGCCTCGTCGGCTTGCTGATCCTGTTGCTGCTGGTCGCCAACGTGGCGCGCCGCAGGAATCAGGACAAGTCGTGAGCCTCGCGCTAATCAAATGGTATGTGGGCTACGCGGTCGCCCACTATTACCAGGGGCTCGAATACGTCGCGGTGCTGGTGGCGCTCATTATTCTGCTATCCAGCATCGACGATCTGTTCATCGACATCTGGTATTGGATCCGTACGCTCTATCGCCGCTTCACGGTGCAGCGCACCTACAAGCCGCTCACCAGCGCGCAGCTGTATCAGCGCGCCGAGCAGCCGATCGCGATCATGGTGCCCGCGTGGCACGAGTACGACGTGGTCGCAGCGATGATCGAAGACATGGTGCGGGTGATGGACTACCGCAACTATGTGGTGTTCGTCGGCACCTATCAGAACGACCCGCAGACCATCGCCGAAGTCGAACGGATGCGCCGCCGCTACAAACAGCTGCGTCGCGTGGAAGTGCCGCACGACGGTCCGACCTGCAAGGCCGACTGCCTGAACTGGGTGATCCAGGCGATCTTCAAGTACGAGAGTGAAGCGGATATCGAGTTCGCGGGCGTCGTGCTGCACGATAGCGAAGACGTGCTGCATCCCGTCGAGTTGCGTTTTTTCAACTACCTTTTGCCGCGTAAGGACATGATCCAGTTGCCGGTCGCCTCGCTCGAGCGCAACTGGTTCGAACTCGTGGCAGGCACCTATATGGACGAATTCGCGGAATGGCACGCGAAGGATCTGGTGGTGCGCGAGAGCCTGGTGGGCTCGGTGCCGTCCGCGGGGGTGGGCACGTGCTTCTCGCGGCGCGCGCTGCTCGCGCTGATCGCCGAGACCGATAACCAGCCGTTCAATACCGAAAGCTTGACCGAGGACTACGACGTCGGCGCACGCTTGGGCAAGATGGGCATGCAGTCGATTTTCGCGCGCTTTCCGGTGCAATTCGCCACGCGCCGCAAGGCGTGGTTCGGCCTTGGCAAGGAACGCGACATCACCGTGACGATGCCGCTATGCGTGCGCGAATTCTTCCCCGACACCTTCCGCACCGCCTACCGGCAACGTGCGCGCTGGGCGCTCGGCATCGGCTTGCAAGGCTGGAAGCAGACTGGCTGGACCGGCTCGCTCGCCAATCGCTATCTGCTGTTCCGCGACCGCAAGGGCATCGTCACCGCGTTCGTCGGCATCGTTGCGTATGGGCTGGTGATCCAGTTTCTCCTCTTCGCCGGCGCCGATCTGCTCGGCTGGATGCCGGAGCTGATCGCTTCGCCGTTCGCCGATTCGCCGTGGCTGCAAGCGTTGCTGTGGGCCAACGGTTGCGCGTTGTTGTTGCGCGTCGCGCAGCGGATCTATTTCGTGACGCGTCTGTACGGCTGGGAACACGGCGTGCTGTCCGTGCCGCGCATGGTGGTGGGCAACTTCATCAACTTCATGGCCGTTTCGCGTGCGTGGAAGATGTTCCTCTCGCACCTCGTGACCGGCAAACGTCTGGCATGGGACAAGACCATGCACGACTTCCCATCCGCCGATGGCTTCAACAATCGCCGTCAGCGTCTGGGCGAACTGCTGCTGTCGTGGCAAGCCATCGATCCGGACAAGCTCGAACAGGCGCTCGGCGACAGCCATGCGCGTGAGGCGCCGCTTGGCCGCGTGCTGATGGCCAAGGGCTGGCTCGACGAGGAAACCCTTGCGGAAGCGATCGCCTTCCAGTTCGATCTGCCGCGCGCCACGCTCGACCCGGTGCAACTGCGCAACGACCGCGCGCGCTTGCCGCTCGCAGCGGTGATCCGTCATCGCGTGCTCGCGCAAGGGGAGGATGGCGACGGTCGGGCAATTTTGCTGGTGGCCAGCCCGCTCGGCGACGAGGTGCTGGTGGAACTGACGCGGGTGCTCGGCCAGCCGGTGACTCAGCAGATCGTGCGGGAAAGCGAAATCGCCACCGGCCTGCGGGTGCTGCGCGACGAACCGAAAGCCTTGAACCCGGGCGCAGCGCGCGTGCCGCTAATTGGCGATCTGCTGATCGAACTGGGACACGTGACGCGCGAACGCTTCAACGAGTCGCTGCAGCTGTACCGGCCGGATCTCGACGGCCGGATCGGCGATTTCATGATGGCGCGCGGCGTGATTACCGCTGACGCGTTGAATGCGGCGATTCGGGCTCAGGCCGAGGCCCAGGCTCGCGAAAGCGGGGGGGCCGCGACATGACGCACGCCGGTGTTCTTGCGCGCGCCATGGTCGCGCTGTTTCTGACAGTGCTCGCTGGCTGCCAGTCGCAGCCGACGGTTCAAGGTATCGCGTGGCAGGTCGATAACCCGCATATCGAGCCGCATGGCGACTGGGACCGGTTGGGTGTCACCGATCTGCTGATCCAGTGGACCGCGGTGGACGACACGGCGTTCGTCAGCGGCACCACGCTGCACGAGGCGCCGCGCCTGCCGGACTGGCAACGGATCGCAGCCGAGCCGTGGGCGAGTCATGTGCTGGTCGGCCTTGCGGGACGTTTCGACGAGCGGGCGGCGCGCGCCGGCGCCGCGCAGCTCGTCGAGCAGTCGTTGCAACTGGTGGTCGCGGCGCCGCCGCTGCACGTCGAGGGCTGGTATTTCCCTGTCGAGGTGGACCCGACCTGGCAGGACGCGCGCAGTCTCGCGCCTTTGCTCGAACGCTTGCCGCGGCCGCTGTGGATCAGTGTGTACGACCGCTCGAACATCGGCGGCAAGGCGCTCGCCGACTGGCTCGATAGCTGGTTGCCGCGTGACGTCGGTGTGCTGTTCCAGGATGGCGTGGGCGTGTATGCGCGCGAGCCGCAGGTGGCGCGCGACTATGCGGATGCATTGGCGGCAACGCTCGGCAAGGCGCGGGTTCGCGTCATCGCCGAAGCCTTCCGGCCCGGCCCGAATCAGACCTTCCGGAGCGCGACGGCCGCCGAACTCAGGCCGCAACTCGATGCCTATCGCGGCTACCGAACCTATCTCTTTGACGGACCTCACTATGTGTCGCCCCAACTCGTGGAAGAACTGCTGAAGTGATCGATCGTCTTCCACACAACACGAAGCGACGCGCTACGTCTGCGTTGTACCTCGTGCTCACGTTTGCGAGCGCGCCTGCCGGTGCGGATGAGATTCTGCCGCTGCCGTTGAGCGGCGCGGCGTATCGCGTGGCCGACCAGGCGTACCGTGAGTATGCGAGCGGCGACTATGACGCCGCGCTACGCGACGCGCGCGAAGCGGTGCGTCAGAGACCCGATGTGCCCAGTCTGCGAGGCTTGCTCCGCCAGGCCGAAGCCGCCGTTCGCAATCGTGCACGGCGGCCTGCCACGGGACGTGCGCCGCCAGCAAATTCGCGCGCTACCGCGCATGCCGCAGTGAGCCCCGCACCGGTGCAAGGCGCCAGGGCGTTGGTGTCGCGAGCACTGGATCTGTTGGGGCAAAACAAACTCGTGGACGCCTCGCGCGAAATCGATCGGGCGGTGCAACTCGCGCCCGATGTGCCCCAGTATCGGCTGCTGCAGGTCTATGTCTCGATTCGGCTGCAGGACTATGCAGCAGCTGAGTCGGCGAGTCGCGCTGAGTCGGGCAATGTCAGTGGCGATGCGCTGATGTCCCTAATGAGCGGCTATCTGTTGCAGCGGCGCCGTAGCTACGACGCCGCGCGTGAGCAGTATGTGCGTGCGTTGTCCGCGACAACCCCTGGCAACGTGGACCCGCGTATCCTGCGTCTGGCGGTGGCCGATGCCGCATTGAGCGCCGGCGATGCCCAGGGTGCGCTCGACGCATTGAAGTCTCTGGAAGACAGCGACGCCGACGCACGCGAACGAAAGTTGTACGCGCAAGCATTGGCGGCCGACAACACGGCGCCCCGTCTCGAGTTGAAGGCGCCCGTCATCCAGTGCGCGATGAATCAGGCAGCGCTGGTTTGTGCGTTGACTCCGTTGGAGCGGCCTTCGCATGCGCTGGCGGATGCCGCATACCGAGCCGCAGCCGATCATCGTTTGCAGGAAGCCGTCGGCCTGTTCGACATGGCCTTGCGAGTCGGCGGCGCCAATCGCGAGCTTGAGGGCCGCCGTGACTCAGTGCGCCGGCAGATGGCGCAGCAACCCGCCGGGCTTGCCTATCGGGCAATGGCTGACAACGATCCCGAGTCCGCGCAGAAGCAGATTGCACTCGCGATCGCCTATGCGCCCGATGTCATGGCGTACCGTTTGCTGCGCATCGAAGCGCTGGAGCGCATGCATCAGAACGCCGCCGCCGAGTCCGCGGCGAGCGAGGCGATGCAAGCCGACGATGAGGACTCCGTGCCGGTTCTGATGCGTGGATACTTGCGGCAGTTGCAGGGAAGGCCCGCTGCTGCCCTTGGCGACTATCAGCGAGCCCTTAAGAACGATACGCTGAGCGACGACGATCTGCGTAACCTGCGCCTATACGTGGCAGACGCGTCCATGGCTGGCGGCGACTTCAAGTTCGCCACGCAGACGCTCTCGCCGCTGCCCACGGGCGATAGAGAGGCCGCCTGGCGTCGCACGTTGATGTCGTTCTACCGGCAGTATTCGGGTCATCCACGGCTGCGGGCGCCGTTCCTCGATTGCCGGCTCACGCCTTATGGCACCGTCTGCACGGCACGTCCCGCGGACAGCGCGACCGATGCGATGATCGAAGCGATCTACAAGGCGTTGGCCAAAAAACACAACAGTACGGCGCTTGCGCTAGCGCGGGATCTGGTTGCACTATCGCCGAAGAATGAGCGCTATCGCTGGGTGCTCGCTCAGGCGCTCACGGCAGATGGCCGAGCCAGCGAAGCCAACGAAGTGTTTGCCAGTTTGCACGACGCGACGCCGGACGTTGATCTGGCTTATCTCGCGTCGATGTCCGGGGCATCGGCGCTCGCCACGCAGACCTTCAAGAAAATAGATGACGCGGACAAGCTGCCGGCAGGTGCTTTGCAGGATGCCGGCTTTGCCGCGGTGAATGCCGACCAGCGTCCAGCAGCGGTGACCTATTTCAAGCGCAGTATCGACGCCGTCGGCGATGGACAACTGGAGATGTCGCCGCAGAGTCTGTACGAAACGCGCCGCGCAGTATCCGAGTTGGAGCGGCAGTGGGGCGCCTACGTTTCGCTGAGTTACCGCGGCAGCAACAATATGCAGGCCGGCCAGAATCAGTCCGCGCTCGTTGGCGACAATCTGCAGATTGGTACCGAAGCCTACTGGCGGCCGCCGTCGCTCGACCGCGACGGCTCGTATGTCGACCTCTATGCGCGTCTGACGGACACGGCCTATAGCGCGCCGACGACATCCTCCAATACCTTGACCGGCGATACCTTCGTCGGCAAGTCGCCGACCGGCGTCCCGAGTCTGTTGTCGGCTTTCGGTGTTCGCTGGAAACCACTGGCTTCACAAAACATCATCATCGCCTTCGAGCGGCAGCAGGCAATCGGCTCGGCGGCCCAAAGCGACTGGTTGCCGCGTTTGGGGTACTCGTACGGGCTCGGCACGGATCTTCGCGCCGACGTGCCGAGTTGGAATACCCATCAGGTCTACGCGGAAACCGGTTATTACCTGCGTGCGCAGACCTACTACTTGACGTCCGAACTCCAGTCCGGCCGCAGCTTCCGGCTGCCGGAAACGTGGCTCGGTAATACCGTGGTGTGGCCGCACGCCGTGCTCGGCGCCGATTACAACAACGCTTATTCGATGCCGTGGGCGGTAGGCGCCGGCGTGGGCGTGAATCTGCGGCACTGGTTCCGTGAGGATCGCTATCATGCGCCGCGTTCGTATTTCGATCTGTCGGTTCAATACCGGCTCAAGGTGGCCGGCGACGAGCGGGCCAAGGGCTGGTTCATTCGCAGTGTTTTCAATTATTGATAAGCGGCAACCATGATGAAAATCCAGAACCTTTGTATCCGCGCCGGCTGCCTGATGGCTGCACTTATGCTGTCAAGCCTGAGCGCACCGGTTTCAGCTCAGGAGATCGCCCGCCTTTACGCACCCCAGGCGCCCGCCGGTTCCAGCTATCTGCGCGTGCTGAATCCGTCCGCCAAGGCCGTCAGTGTCGAGTTCGCAGGCAAACGCGACGTGCTTGATCCTGGCCGCAAGGTCGTGACGGATTACCGCGTGGTCGATGCCTCGCTCGACGTGGCCATCAAGGTCGACGGCCGCGCCCTCAAGCGCATCAAACTGAAGCCCGGCAGCTTCAATACGGTGGTGCTGACCGGCGCCGATCAGCCGCAAATTATCGCCGACGTCACCGATGACCGCGACGACCTGAAGGCGGAGCTGCGCTTCTACAATGCGGCGCGCGACTGCAATGGCTCGCTGGCGATTCAGGACGGCGCGACCGTGTTCGATCACGTGGCGAATGGCGATAGCCGCAAGCGCGCGATCAATCCGGTGCAGGCGCGTCTGCGAGGACGCTGCGACGCGGCGGGAAGCTCCGAGCCGGCTTTGCTGCCGGCGTTGAAGTCCGGCGACCACGTCAGCGTCTTCCTGCTCGGCGACAAGGCGAATCCGCGGCTCGTCACGCAAGTTGACGCCACCGAACCTTATTCCGGCACTCGCTGAATCGAATCCGCATGGTCTTCGCAAGCATCAGTTTCGTTTTCCTGTTCCTGCCGATTTTCCTGTTGGTCTATCTGGCAACGGGTTCGCGCTGGCGCAACCTGGTCATTCTCACGTTCAGCTGGATCTTTTACGCATGGTGGCGGCTTGATTTTCTGCCGCTGATCGTGTCGATCGCGGTGTGGTCGTGGGTCACGGGCCGTTGGATCGACACGCTCGAAGACCGGCGCCGCCGGTTTGCCTTGCTGGTCGCCATCGCATGGCCACTGCTCGCGCTTCTGTGGTTCAAATACGCCAACATGCTTTACGGCACGCTTGCGTGGATGGGCGCACCGCTGACCGGTTGGCAGGCGGTGCTATTGCCGATCGGTTTGTCGTTTTTCGTGTTCGGCGCGATTTCCTATTCGGTGGACGTCTTTCGCCGCACAGTGAAGGCCGAACCCAGCTTCATCAACTACGCGACTTATCAGTCGATGTTCGGCCATCTGGTGGCTGGACCGGTGGTGCGCTACAAATGGGTCGCCGAGCGGCTGCAGCGACGCGCTTTCGATAGCGCGGAACTGATCACGGGTATCGAGCGCTTCATGCTCGGCTTCGCGCAGAAAATCCTGCTGGCCGATACACTGGCGCCGCTCGTCAGCAGCGGCTATACACTCGCTTCGCCGAGCGCCGCCGACGCCGCGCTGACCGTGCTCGCTTACACGTTGCAGCTGTATTTTGATTTTTCCGCCTACAGCAGCATGGCGATCGGGTTGGGTTTGATCGTCGGCCTCAAGTTTCCGGAGAACTTCGACGCGCCGTATCTGAGTGGATCGTTGTCGGATTTCTGGCGCCGCTGGCATATCAGCCTGTCGAGCTGGTTGCGCGATTACCTGTACATCCCATTGGGCGGCAATCGCCATGGCTTGCTGCGCGGTTGCGTGAATCTGCTGATCACGATGGCGTTGGGTGGCCTGTGGCATGGCGCCAGCTGGACCTTCATGGTGTGGGGCCTGTGGCACGGCCTTGGCCTCGTCACCGAGCGGCTATGGCGGGCAAAGGGTGGGGCGCCGATGCCATTCTGGCTTGGTCACGCGGTGACATTGCTGTTTGTGATGCTGGGTTGGCTGCTGTTCCGTGCCCAAACGTGGACCGAGGTCTCGACGATGCTGACGGCGCTTGGGGGGTGTCATGGCTGGCGTCTGTCCGATGCTTTCGACGCGTCATTGCGTCCTAACCAGATCGTGTGTCTATTGATAGGCGTCGCGCTGGTCTATCTGCCCCTCGTCGGATCGCGCTGCGCCCGCGTGCGTGAGCGTGCGCACGGGCTGCTGCGCTATATGACCGTGCCGCTTTGGCTCACCGCTGTGTGGGTGCTTCAGGGGCGTACCGTGGTTCCTTTCCTTTATTTCCAGTTCTGACATGATCCGCAGGCTAAACAGTATCGCTTTCGTGGTCATCATGCTGTGCGGCGCAGTCGTGCTCGTATGGCGGCTGGGCGGTCAGCGAGAGTCGCTTGCACTGCTGGTGCGGCAATCGTCCTGGCTCGATGGCAGCGTGACACAAGCGCTCGACGACCGCGTGGCGCGGGTGGCGCCGCCTGAAGCGGGCGTGAGCCGTGTCCTCAACGGTATCCTGTACGCAGTGACAGGCGACCCGGATCCGCAGGTCCGCAGCGGTTGCCCCGGCTGGTTGTTTCTGACCGAGGAAGTGGTTGAAACGCCCGGGGGTGAGCGCAATTTCCGGCGGCGCATCGCCCTGACCCGCAAGCTGCTCGGCGAGTTCAGGCAGCGTGGGATTCAACTGGTTGCGGTACCGGTACCGGATAAGGTCGAGCAGGCTGCCGGCGCGCTTTGCGGCCTCGCCGTTTCGCCACAGGCGCGCGGCCGCCGCGCTGCCTGGCAGCAAGCGAGCGCGGATATCGCATTACATCAGGTGGATCTGCGCACGGGCTGGGTTGCCCCCAGTTATTGGCGTACCGATAGTCATTGGGATCGGGCAGGTGCCCGATGGGCGGCCGACCGTGTGGCGGCGGCTGCGCAGTCGCTGACGCCGCCAGGCACGACGGGCATGCAACTTCAGATCGACGCGGCCGCGCATGCACGCACGGGCGATCTGACGCGCCTCGCCGCCATCGACCGGAACTCGCCGCCGTTTGCGCCGGCGCCAGACATCGACCGCGATGAGCGACTCGTCATTCAGCGCGGCGGAGGCCTGCTTGACGACGTCGCAGCGCCGGTTGTGATGCTGGCGGGTTCTTCCTATTCGCTCAATTCCGGTTTCATCGATTATCTGCAACTGGCGATGAAGCAGGAGGTCGCGCAGCAGAGCCGCCTCGGCAGCGGCTTTGACGGCAGTGTTCTCGAACTGCTGCGGCACCACCCCGAACGCCTTGACGGCGTCAAGCTGCTGATCTGGGAATGGCCATTGCGTTCGCTGTACCAGCCGATGACTGACGAAGAAAACGCCTACCTGGCACAACGATGAGTATTGACATGAAAGAGATTGCTCGAATGAATGAACGCAAGGGCCGCTGGCTTGGCGGGGTGGCGGCGATCGCCATGACGATCGCGTTGGCCGGCGTGCTTGCGACGCGCCCGGTGTTGGCGGCCCCGTCTGTGATCGAAGGCGCCGACGGCTGGTTGTTTCCGGGCTGGGAGCGCACCGATACGGTTAACCGCGCACAGCTGGAATCGAACCTCAAGCTGATCCGCGAAACCAAGGATGCGCTAGCCGCGAGGCACATCGGCCTGGTGGTGGTCGTGGTCCCGGCAAAGGCATCGTTTTATCCGCAGCGTCTACCGGACGGCATGAAGCTGTCGCCGGAAATCAAGTCGCGCTATGCGGATATTCTCGGCATGCTTGCGAATGCGGGTGTCGTCACGTTCAACGACAATGAAGTGCTGCATTCGGTCGAGCACGACAATCAGACCGCGTTCTATCGCGCCGACTATCACTGGACCGCATGGGGGAGCGAAGCATCGGCTGACGCGACCGCTCAAGTGATCCACAGCAAGTTCGATTTGCCGCCTTCCGGTACGGGCACGGTGCTCGGTGAATGGACCAATGATCGCCGCTATGGCGATCTCGCGATGAATTTCATGTCACCGGAAGATCGCAAGCGTATCGTCCGCGATACCTACACCGTACGCAAACAGGCCGACTCCAGCGATGCGTTACTCGACAGCGCGCCGTCGCAGGTGATGGTGGTTGGCAACAGCTTCGTGCAGCCGTATCTGGGGTTTAGCCAGAAGCTGTCCAACGCGCTTGGACAGCCGGTTGCACTGACCTGGAACCCAGGCAATATCGGTCCATGGAAGACTTTCCTCGATGCTGTCGAAAGCTCAGGATTCGCCCAGCAAAAGGTGAAAGTCATTGTCTGGCAATTCAATGAAGCACAGATGGAAAACGCGCTGGACTCAGCCGATAGCTGGGATCCAAAAAGCCTGATGCCGGCGAATACCTGGCGTAGCCGGGTTACAGCAGCGCTCGCCAGGTAGTTCGATCTGTTCGGTATGGCTGAGTCGGGATCCGCGTCGGCAGACGCGGACTACCGTCCGAATCACCGCAACTGCGTCACCGCCAGCAGCAACACCATGCTGCCGATCGCGCCATCCAGCACGCGCCACGCCGTAGCCCGGCGAAACAGCGGCGCCAGCGCACGCGCGCCGTACCCCAGACCGATAAACCAGACCCCGCTCACCGCC
>JARLJU010000231.1 GCA_031291055.1 Rudaea sp.
CATACAGGCTGTCGCAGGTCCGTCCCCAGATTTTTTCATAGGCGGGACTGACATAGTAAATCTGCGAGCCGTCGAGATTCTGCAGAAAGAAAACGTCGTGGATGTTTTCCGCTATCTGGCGGAAACGCAACTCGCTGGCGCACAGACTCTCCGTGCGCGCCCGCACCTGCTGTTCCAGTATCAAGCTGTGGTTCTGCAGAAAGTCGCCGTACGCCTTCAGGCGCAACAGATTGCGCACCCGCAGCCACAACTCCGCGCGGTCGACGGGCTTGTTCAGAAAATCTTCCGCACCTGAATCCAGGCCCGTCAGGCGCGAGTTGCGATCGACGGATGCAGTAACCATGATGATCGGAATATTCGACGTGGCGGGATTGCCCTTGATCGCGCTGGCCACCTGGAATCCATTCATGCCCGGCATCATCACATCGAGCAGGACCAAATCCGGAGCACGTTGGGCAATCAAGGCCAGCGCCTCTTCACCGTTGGCGGCGCTGAGTGTGGCGTAGCCTTCGGGCTGCAAAAGTGCCTCCAGCAGCCTGCGGTTCTGGATTTCGTCGTCGACGATGAGGATCGTGGCTGGCGCGCCGATGTCGATCATGGCGTTGGCAGTCGCGCCCCGGTCAGCAGCATATCGATCGCCGTATACAACTCCTGGTAACGCAGCGGTTTGGCGATATACGCATCGCAACCGGCGATCTGGCTCTTTCGGCGATCCTCTTTCATCGCCATGGCGGTCAGTGCAATGACAGGAATGCTGGCCGTGGCGGGGTCGTGCTTGAGCAATGCCGTCGCCGCCAGGCCATCCATGCCCGGCAACTGGATGTCCATCAGGATCAGATCGGGCCGCTCGGCCCGCGCCAGCGTCACGCCGGTCTCGGCATCGACAGCACACAACACGCTATGACCGACTTGTTGCAGCAACAGCGAAGCCAGTTTCATGTTGGCCTGGTTGTCTTCAACGATCAATATTCTGGCCAACGCTCTGCCCCCCCGACTTGTGCTGCAACGTGTGCCTTACTTCGGCAATGAAACGCACACTGTTGAATCCGGATTTCTCGACGACATGGATGACCTTGCCGGGCGTTCTGTTGAGCAAGGCGCGATCTTCCTCCGTGATCTGCTTGGCAGTCACCACGAGTATCGGAATACCCGACGTACCCGGATCGCGCTGCAACGCTTCGACGACATCGAAACCGTTGACCTCGGGCATCATCAAGTCGAGCAGGATCAAGTCCGGCTTCAGCCGCTTCGCCAATGCAATTCCCTCGCTGCCGCCATACGCACGCACCACGGCATACGCCGAGGGCGGCAGGAACGCGGCAATCACTTCGACTGCCTTGGGATCGTCGTCCACAACCAGGATCGTGTACCGGTGCGCGGGATCAGGATGCAGGCCAAGATCGTCAAGAATCGCCTTGAGCTGGATGCGGCTGATGGGCTTTTCCAGAACGGCGGCGGCGCCGATGGCCTGAGCGGCGGTGCTGCTGGCAGCGACCGATATCACCACGACCGGCACATCCGCCAGACATTCGCTTTCGCGGACTCGCGATAGAAACTCCGCACCGCCTATGCCGGGGAGCAGCAGATCCAGCGTGATCAGGCTCAGCGGTTGTTGCGGCGCCATGCGCAGAGCGAGCTCCGCACTTTGCGCGCGCAGGACACTGAAACCCTCGGCCTCCAGCAGCAGGCGGATCAGGTCGGCCGAATGGTCGTTATCTTCGACCACGAGCACAGTACGATCGACGTGCCCGCCGGCAGCCGTCGTCGCCGAGCTGCCGCCGTTGGGCGCAGCGGTAGCGCGTTGGGCATCCGCACGCAGCGGCAACCAGACGAAGAAACATGCGCCGTCGCCTTCCGCGCTGGCCACGGCAACGGTGCCGCCGTGAAGTTCTGCCAGTTGCTTGACCATGGCCAGGCCCAGGCCGGTACCCTCGAACTTGCGTGCAAGGCTGCTGTCGATCTGGGTAAACGCCTGGAACAGTTTGGCCATGTTTTCCCTGGAGATGCCAATGCCGCAGTCGCGCACCGATATCTCGAGAAATTCATTGCATTCGCCATTCGCCAGAGGAAAGGTGTACATGGGCCAATCGCTGGACGGCACGCCCACGCTATTGCGCGAGACGCGCCGCGCGCGCAAGGTGACGCGGCCGCCTTCGCGGCTGAATTTCACCGCGTTGGAAAGCAGGTTGTAGACAATTTGCTTGGTCTTGCGCAGGTCCAGCTGCGGCAAACCCATGTCGGCGCCGGCTTCCAGTTCGAGCTGGACGCGCTGCGCTGCCGCCTTTTCCCTGACGATGGTCAGGCTGGCTGCCAGCAACGCGTTCAAGTCGACCGCCTCCAGTTCGAGCGCCATCATGCCCGCTTCGACCTTGGACAGATCCAGAATGTCGTTGATCAACGAAAGCAGATGCTGCCCGCTGGCAAAGATATCGCCGATATATTCGCTTTGCGTATCGCTCATCTGGCCGATCAAGCCATCCTTGAGCGCCTCGGAAAAACCGATGATGGCGTTCAGCGGTGTGCGCAATTCATGCGACATCGTCGCGAGGAACTCCGATTTCATGCGCGTGGCATGCTCCAGCTCGATGTTCTTCTCCTGCAACGACCGCTCGAAGCGCTTGAGTTCGGTCACGTCGCGCGCCGCGGCAAATACGCCTTGCAGTTTGCGATCGCGGTTGTGGAAGGTCGCAGCGTTGTACGACACCGGCGTTTCTTCGCCGTTCTGCGCACGCACGGTCAGTTCGTAGTTGCTCAGTCTGTTCTCGGTGAGGACGCGCTTGATGGCGGCGTCGGCGCGTGCCGGGTCAGTGAAGAAATTCTTGCAGGGCGCACCGATCAATTCATCGCGCGTGCGGCCGGTGAGCGCAATCATCTGCTGGTTGACGTCCGAAATGATGCCTTGCGGATCGGTCGTCATCAGCGCATCGATATTCGACTCGATCAGCGAGCGGGTATAGAACTGTTGGTCGCGCAATCTTTGATCGAGCACCGCCTGGGCCGCCTCGACTTCCTTGCGTGCCGTATTATCGGTGCCTATCAACAGGTAGCCGATGATGTTTTCCTGCGCGTCGCGCAGCGCCGTCACCGATACCACCGCCGGGAAACGGCTGAGGTCCTTGCGGATGTAGGTCAATTCGTAGATATCCTCGATGCCTCTGGAAGCCTTGAACACCAGCGCCTCGAAACCGGGTGTGATCGGCGTCCCCAGTTCCAGGCTCAATGCTTCGGCACGAGCGATCACCTCCTGCGGATCGGAAATATCGGCCGGCGTTATCTTGTTCATGACTTCTGCAGCGGAGTAGCCGAGCATGCGCTCGGCGCCGACGTTGAAGATCTGGATGACTCCCTTTGCGTCAGTGGCGATGCTGGAGAAATTGGCGCTGTTGAAGATTGCGCTCTGCAGGGCACCGGCTTTCAGCAAGGCATCTTCGGCCTGCTTGCGCGCGGTATTGTCGGTGCCGATCAACAGATAACCGATGATCGCTTCCCGATCGTCGCGCAGCGCCGTCACCGATACCACCGCCGGGAAACGGCTGCCGTCCTTGCGGATATAGGTCAACTCGTAAATGTCTTCGATGCCGCGCGAAGCCTTGAATACCAGCGCCTCGAAACCCGGTGTTATCGGCGTGTCCAGTTCCAGGCTCAGGACCGCTGCCCGCGCGATCAATTCCTGTGGGTCGGAAATGTCAGCCGGCGTTATCCGATTGACGACATCCGAGGCCGCGTGCCCTAGCATGCGCTCGGCGCCGACATTGAAAATCTGGATTACGCCTTTTTCATCGGTGGCGATGCTGGAGAAATTGGCGCTGTTGAAAATCGCGTCCTGCAGTGCGCCGGTCTTGAGCAGTGTTTCCTGGCGCCCAAACTCCATGACTCCATCGGAGCCAGCCGGCTTTTCGGTCGCACCTTTGCGAGCATCTGTGTTCTGCATTGCCTGCTCCACGCCAATGGTTGTGCGGCGGCAGGCAGCTTTGAAAAAAAAACGTCGCGCTACCTCACCGCACTACGGACTTCGGTTTTTGCCGATCAACGCGCACACCAAAATACCCGCGCATCGGCAGCACGTTTTGCGATATGCACGATGGTGTTCCCGCCTTCCTCAATCCTCTGTGCGGTAGCACACCAAACTCAGGGGATATTAGGCGGAGCAGCCGTATAACCGGCGTTGGGTCAACCGAGTGCCCATGGGCTAAAAGCAGACCGGAGGGCACGGACCACGCGAGCGGCCGGGCAAACAGCGCGATCGAGGACACATTGCCCGCAGATAACCTTCGGTGCCGCGCCAGCGCGCGGCCAGTCAAGGCGCTTGTATGGAAACTCCAGGTTTCGTAGCGACGCGGTCGCTTGAATGAACAATGGCGCCGGATTCTTCTTCGACACCAGCCTGCAACAACTCATAGTGCCGAAAGGCTTCGCGTATGTTGTCGCGAAGTAACTTATTATTCCATGGCTTGGTATAAAAGCGATAGATCGCGCCACGGTTGATCGCGTCGATGATTGATTCCAGATCGGTATAACCGGACAGCACAATCCGCAGCGTCGTCGGATACAAGTCCTTGACCCGGTCGAGAAAGACCGTGCCGCTCATGTTCGGCATGCGCTGATCGCACAAGATGCCATGCACCGGGTGCTGCGCGAGCAGTTCAAAAGCTTCGGCGGCTGACTGCGCCGACAAAATATGATAACCATCATGACGCAACAGACGCTGCAATGACGTCAATACGCTGGCTTCGTCATCCACCAGCAACAGTGTCCTGACTGCATCACGTTCCTCGCCTTCCACCGCGGGCAGGCGCTTCTCGTCGCGCAACATCTGCTCTATCTCCGGCACCGGCACTGCCGGGCTGAAGTAGAAGCCTTGCATGTGGTCGCAACCCTGGCGTCTGAGGTACGCCAGTTGCCCGGCTGTCTCGACCCCTTCTGCGACCACTTCAAGCTTCAGACTGTGTGCCATGCGGATGATGGCCTGCACAATGGATGCATCATCCGGATTGCTGGTAACGTCGCGGATAAAGGCAATATCGATCTTCAATTCATCAATGGGAAAATGGCGCAGATAGGCAAGGCTTGAATAGCCGGTGCCGAAATCATCAATGGCAACTTGCACACCACGTTTGCGCAAATTGCGCAGGGCTGCAATGTTGCGCACGGTATTGGCCATCAATGAACTTTCGGTCAATTCCAGTTGCAGTTGCTCGCCATCGATACCGTTGTCATCGAGCGCCTGGATCACTTCCCGCTCCAGATTGCCATCGATGAACTGGTGCCCGGCGACGTTCACGGCAACCTGCACCGGCCCGATCGACGAACGCGCCCACAACCCCATTTGCCTGCACGCTGCGGCGATCACCCAGCTGCCCACGCGAACGATAAGTCCGGTTTCTTCCAGTATATCGAGGAACCCCTGCGGTGATATGAGGCCCTGCTGCGGGCGTTGCCAGCGCAGCAAGGCCTCGAGCCCGGCGATCCGGCCGCTTTTGAGTTCGATCTTGGGCTGGTAGTACAGGACGAATTCGTGGTTTTCGATCGCCCCGCGCAACTGATTCTCCAGCGCAAGCTTTTCGGCGACGCGTTCGTTCATTCTTTGTTCGTAAAACAGGTACCGGTTTCCCATCGCCTTGGCGTTCTGGAGAGCCGCCTCCGCGTTCTTGAACAGCGTCTCCGCGTCAGCGCCATCGTCCGGGAACATCGCGATTCCGATCTTGACGAAGACTCTCAACTCCGAATCGCCGACGAGAAACGGCTGGTCGAAGATTTCTCCCAGGCGCAGCTGGATCCGATGCGCCAGTCCCTCCTCGCTCGTGACATTCGGAACAACAATGGCAAAGTGATCGGCTTCGATGCGCGCCAAGTTGCCGGCAGCCGCGGGATACGCCGACATGCGTGCCGCCACTTCCTTGAGAAGCACGTCGCCGGCAAGCCTCCCGAGCGTGTCGTTGATGGTCTTGAAGCGTTCGATGTCGAGGAAAAGAAGTGCAAGTCTTCCATTTTGCGCTCCCGAATTCGCCACACTTTGCTGCAAAAGCTCGAGGAACAAAGCACGATTGGCGAGCCCGGTTAGCGGGTCGTAGTAAGCCAGGTAGTTGAGTCTCTCCGCTTTTTCCAGATGATCGATGGCGAACGAGATGTCGCCGGCCAATTCGGACAACAGCTTCATCTCTTCGTCATGGAAGAACCCCGTTTCACTGGCGTAGAGGGCCAGCACGCCTACCGGCTCTGCCGCCACGATGAGCGGAACTACCACCAGCGATCGAACTCCCGATTCGATATATGCCTTGGCAAACAAGACTCTGGGGTCATCGAGCAGATCGTTGGATACGAAAGGTTTTTTCTCGCGAATCGAGCGCGCAACCATTGTAGTCTGCATACTTTCGCGTGATGACAAGACAGCCTTGATCGAGGTGAGCAAGTCATCGCCCACTCCTGCCGAGTCCATTGAGATTATTTGCATCGTCGTGGGGTTCACGATAACCAGCATGGCCATGCTCAGCCCGCCGGACTCTATTGCTATCCTGCACGCATCCCGAAACAGTTCGCCGCGATCCCGGGCCCGTGCGATAAGCGAATTGATGCCACTCAGCACTGCGTAGACGCGACTGAGGTAAACGACCCTGCGCTCCGCTACCGTACGCTCGGTGATGTCCTCGCCGATACTTGCGGTTCCGATCACGTCGCCGGCAAGCGAGCGAAGCACTGAATTGTTCCAGCGAATCAGCCGGCGTTGGCGCGCGCGCGTGAAGATCTCGTTCTCGTGATGCCACGCGGTGGGCACATTGGTCAGCAGGTCGGCCCAAAGAGTTTTCATATCGGCGAGTTCGGGCGGCACGAAAAGATCGAACCAGTTCCGGCCCAAGATTTCTTCCAGTCGCCAACCGGTCAGGTGCAGCAGGTACTCGTTGCAGAACGTGATCCGTGCATCGCAGTCGAGCATCACCGAGGCGAGCTGCACGTTTCGCAGCAGGTCGCGAAAACGCCGTCCGCTCTCATGCATTTCCTCCAGCACCTGCTTGCGCTGGGTGACATCGGAGGCGATGCCCGCCATCCGGTATGCCTTGCCGGCATCGTTGAGGATCGGAAATCCGCGAATGTATATCCAGCGGATGTCGCCATCGGGGCGGACGATGCGAAACTCGTAGTCGAATTCCGAATCCTGAAATTCGTTGAGGTGCGTGAACGCTTCGTGCAGATCGTCGGGATGAATCGAATCAACCCACGACTTCGGATTGGCATACAGGCTGTCGCAGGTCCGTCCCCAGATTTTTTCATAGGCGGGACTGACATAGTAAATCTGCGAGCCGTCGAGATTCTGCAGAAAGAAAACGTCGTGGATGTTTTCCGCTATCTGGCGGAAACGCAACTCGCTGGCGC
>JARLJU010000232.1 GCA_031291055.1 Rudaea sp.
CACCGAAGGCCAGGTCGGCGGCATGCCCAACGCCTATCCCATGGTGCTGGGACACGAGCCTGCGGGCGTCATCGTCAAAACCGGCGCAGGCGTTACCGGACTCTCCGCGGGCGATCGCGGAGCGCTTGAACCCGCGCTCTATTGCTATCACTGCGAGTTCTGCCTGAGCGGCCACCACAACGTCTGCGCCAACATCCGGTTCCTCTCGAACCCTAACTTTCCTGGCTTCTTCCGCGAGCTGGTCAACTTGCCCGTCTCGAACTTCGCGCCCATCCCCGCAAGTCTCTCGTTCGACGCAGCCGCTCTGGCCGAGCCGCTGGCTATCGCGATTCACTCCGTGCGTCTGGCGTCCATCTCTGCAAATGAAACCGTTGCCGTCATTGGCGCGGGACCGATTGGCCTGCTGACGATTGCCGCACTGCGCGCCGCGAATGCGGGCCGCATCTGGGCCATCGAACCGCTGACGCATCGGCGCGAGCTGGCGCGAGCCATGGGCGCCGACGCGGTGCTCGAACCCGAGGAAGCCGTCGCCGAAATCCTGCGCGCCACAGGGCAACGCGGCGTCGACTGCGCCCTTGACTGCGCGGCCGGAGCCGATACCGTGCCGCAAGCCATTCGTCTTGCGCGCAACGCGGGCCGCGTCGTGCTGACAGGCATTCACTCCACGCCAACATTCATCGTCGACGCCTCCGGCATGAGGCGCAAGGAGCTCACGCTCTTCAACGTGCGCCGCTCCAACCACGAGACCGAAGAGGCGCTATCGCTGCTCCAGGCGCAGCCCAATTGGTTCGCGCCGCTGGTCACGCACACGCGAACGCTTGATCGCATCGGTGAGGCCTTCGAACTCACCAGCCACTATCGCGATGGCGTGGGCAAGATGGTCATTCGGCCGTAGAAGCAGCTTCTAGTGCTTTGACCGCGTGATTTCGTAATGGTCGTCGGACGAGTGCGGGTCTGGAGACCCACACGACAGCCGGTCTGGAGACCGGCGCTACATCGCGGCGGTTACGAAATCA
>JARLJU010000233.1 GCA_031291055.1 Rudaea sp.
CTGCCGTTCTTCGGCCTGACCATGAAGCTGGGGCCGGTTGCCAACTGGGGCATCGCGCTTGAGCACAACCTCGTGCCGGTCGAGACCTCGGCCTTTGAGACCAGCGTGCCCGGAATCTTCGCGATCGGCGACATCAACACCTATCCCGGCAAGCTCAAGCTCATCCTCTGCGGTTTCCATGAGGGATCGCTGATGGCCCAGAAGGCGCACCGTTACGTCTATCCGGACAAGCGCCTTGTGTTCCAGTACACGACGTCCTCCTCGAGCCTGCAGAAAAAGCTCGGCGTCAATTGAGCGGCCGAACGCGGCTTCCGCGCTGAGGTTGCGACATATTTGTGGCGGGTTGGATCGCCGCGAAGCGTGCCCGATCTGCAACGCCCCGGGGGGCACTGGAACCCTCTGGGAATTAGCCGTAATCTCCGGGATCGTTCGACAGGCTGATCAGGTGATGACGATGTGGAATGTCTTATCCAGATTGCGACCGACGCTTCCGATCGTGACCGGCCTCGCCGTGCTGTTCGCGGCCGCGCTTCCGGGACGGGCCGCCGAGCCAACCGCCGCTGGGCTGTGGCAGAAGATCGAGGACGGCAAGCCGGTGGTGTGGGTTCTCATGGTTGACCATCACGACGGCTTCTTCGAAGGCGTGATTGCCAAGACATTTCCAACGCCGGGCGAAGCTGCACACGATATTTGCTCGAAATGCACCGACGATCGCAAGAACGCGCCGGTGCTCGGAATCTCCTTCATCCGGAACATGAAGCGCAACGGCCTCGAATACGAAGGCGGCAATATTCTGGACCCGCGCGATGGCGAGGTCTGGAAGGCGAAGATGACGGTCAGTGCCGACGGACAGGATCTCATCCTGCGCGGTTACGTCCTCACTCCGCTGCTCGGCAAGAACGAAACCTGGCATCGTTTGCCAGACACCGAATTCGCTTCGGTCGATCCCGCCATCATCGCCAAATACCTGCCGGCGCAGGCCCCGGCGGTGAAGCCTCCGCCGGCCGCGGCGAAAAAGTCCGCCACGCCTGCAAAGCAGTGACTTGATCGATGCGCTTGCAGCGATCGAACCGAGGCGAATTGGGATCGCAACTATTGACGTGAGCGGCGGCGAGAGCGCTGCGCGAACGGCAACGTGGCCTTCACCTCGGCGACTTCAGGCTCTTCGCCGGGCGCGGGGGATGCCTCGCTCAACCGGCGGCGTTCCTGCCAGGGCAGCACCACGTTGAGCCAGAGTTCGCGGGTACCCATGATCGAGATCGCGATGCCGAAGGGGATCATGAAGTAAAGGATGCGAAACACCACCAGCGTCGCCAGCAATTGCTCCCTGCCAAATTGAGGCAGCGCCACCAGCATCGCGACATCGAATACGCCGATCGAGCCCGGCGCATGACTGGCGAAGCCGAGCAGGGTGGCCAGAATGAACACCACCGCCAGCGAGATAAAGTCGATACCGGGCTGCGCCGGCATCAGCAAATACATGGCCAGCGCGCAGAATCCGAGATCGAGCACCCCGATCAGGATCTGCACCAGCGTCAGCGGCGCCGAGGGCAACCGCACTTTCCAGCCATTCTGCCCGAGTTCGCGCCGCTCCTCGCCGAGGCCAAGCCAGACAAAGTAGGCGACGATGGCGCTGACGACGCCGACCGCGATCAGCCGGTTGATCGCAGGCGGCAGTTGGTCCATCGCGGATGCGGCCCAGGGGTGCCAGGCCATGCCGATGCCGAGCACGAAGGCGTTTCCGAGCCAGAATGTCAGGCCGGAGAGAAAGCAGATCTTGGCGACGTCAACGGCGCTCAAGCCGTAGTCCGAATAGATCCGGAAACGTATCGCGCCGCCGGTAAACACGGTGGCGCCGATGTTGTGGCCGATTGAATAGCTGGTGAAGCTCGACAGCGCCGCGATCCGGTAGGGCACGTGTTTCTTGCCGACCGTCCGCAACGCAAAGAAATCATAGAACGTCAAGGTGCAGAACGCGCCGATTACGCACATCGCGGCAAGCGCGATGTGATGCGGGGGTATTTCAGTCAGCGCAACCAGCATCACGCCGGTATCGATGCCCTTGAGGGTACGGATCAGTGTCGTGATGGCAAAGGCGATAATCACCAGGCTCGCGGCGATCCCAAGCCGTTTCCAGCCGATCCGTTCCTTGAAGCCACGCCCGAGCGTGGTCAACAGTCGGTACATTCGTCCTCCCGGCAGGGCGGCAACAAGTTGCGGCCTTTCGAAGCGATCGTCGGCAAGTGGCGGGGATCGCCGTGGATGCGAAGACCCATAAGGCAAAAACGTTCCGTTGTGCAGTCCTTGACAATGCGAGCTTCGGTCCCGGATCGGCGCGGCTGTCACATGCCATACATATGTCGCAGCGCACAGGAATCGAGCCCTGAGTCGCGCCCCGCCGGTCAGCGCCGGTATCGGCAATCGAACATATCGGCCTGCCCGCGACGAACCCGCCGCAGGGGTGATCGCTTGGGCGAAACAGCTCGGGCGCAACGACTGCGCCGGCGTCCTGCAGAAGACGCTCGACGGGGAGAAGGCGACCTACAAGAAGCTGCCGCCACTGGCGGAGGGCAAGGTCAATCTTCGCCCCGCGAGCTGATCTTTCGCTTGGTTGAGACAAAAGGTCGCGCTGGCGCGACGTTTCGCATCGGCGCGATGAGCAGCTGAAAGGCGAGATCGCTCCAAAACCGTCCCCTTACCGATAATTCCGCGACATTCCGTTCTGTGATCGGCCGCGGATCGTGTACAAAGCGGCTCATGGTGCGGGCAGGGCTTTTTTAATGAAGGAACTTGGCAGCGTCGAATCGGAATTTGTTGCGCCGCGGGCGCAAACCCTGCCGCATCCGATCGGTGTATGCGAAAGACGGATCAATTGGCGATATGCGTTCGCGGTTGGAGCCTACCACCTGCTTGCGTTGTTGGCATTCGTCCCCTGGTTCTACAGCGCGGCAGGCGTGACGCTTGCGGTAATCGGGGTCTACGTGTTCGGCGCCGCCGGAATGAATCTTTGCTATCACCGGCTGCTCACTCACCGGAGCTTCAAGTGCCCGCTCTGGCTCGAGCACGCCTTTGCCATCATCGCGGTCTGGTGCGTGGAAGACACGCCCGCCCGATGGGTGGCCGCGCATCGCATGCACCATCACCGTTCCGATGAACGGGCGGACCCGCACTCTCCGCTGGTCAATGTATTCTGGTCCCACATGGGCTGGTTGTTTCTGGAAAATACCGACCTCGGCCGCAACGTCGCCTATGACCGCTATGCGCGCGACATCATCCGCGACAAGTTCTATCGGTGGATCGAGCGCTACGTCGTTTGGATCACGCTGGCCCAGTCGGTGGTGTATTTTGTGGCGGGCTTTTTGATCGAACTTGCTGTTGGCGGCTCGACCATTGAGGCGGTTCAGTTCGGCGCGAGCGTCTGGCTCTGGGGCGTCGTCGTCAGAACTATTTTTGTCTGGCATATTACCTGGAGCGTCAACTCGTTTTCACATGTGTTCGGTTACCAGAACTATGAGACCAACGATAACAGCCGCAACAACGCATTTGTCGCCCTCATCACCAGCGGCGAAGGTTGGCACAACAATCACCACGCCGAACCCAACTCGGCCTCCAATCAACGGCACTGGTGGGAGATCGATCTGACTTTCTTGCTGTTGCGTTTGCTGGTTCTGTTGGGTCTCGCCTGGGACGTCCAGCTGCCGCAACGCCCTGTTTCGGCGGAATAGCCGCGCCCTGCCGGCCGTGCGCGGGGTTCAAGCCCTGCGCAGCGCAAAATGCGCGCCGCAGAATGCCATCACGGCGCCAAGGCCAAGCGCCGCCAGCCCGGCGAGGATGCCCGAGACCGTCGGAATCGGACTGGGCGCCGAGGCGGCCTGGCCGGCGCCCGCCAGCACGAGCACACCGACCGCGATCAGGAACTGCCGCATCCGCTGCGGAATTTGCCCCGATGCCGCGCTGTCCATCAGCGTCGCCGTGAAATAGCCGCCGCAGAAGCCGACGGATGCGATCAGCCACCACGCCAGCGCCGCGCCGGCGGGCATGAATTCGCGTGTATCGGATCGCCACAGGCCGCCGAGATCGAGCCCGAAGCGCGCGCCGAGCATGTGCACGGCCAGCGCCAGCAGCACTCCTGAAATCGCGGCGCCGGCGAGGATCAGGCGGCGCGGAAAATAGTTCGTTTCGGCCATGCGCCGCTTGTAAGATAAAGTCGGCGATGCGCGCAAGCCGACGCGATGAACTCGTTCGATCTGCACGGCGTGCGCACCGGCTTTGGCGGCGATCGCAACTGCCGCTTTTTGTGGGCATGGATGCCGCGCTAATGCGTTTTCGAGCAAGGTCAGTCCCATTGCCCATGCCGCATGATTTGTCGAACGAGGCTGCCGCGCCTACCCGCTACGCCTACAAGGCGTCGCTGATCGGCGCCGCGCATCGGTTCGAACTGACGGAGCAGGGGCTGTCGTGGCGCAAGGCGGGCCGGTTCGGGGTGTGGCCCTACGCGGACATCGCAACCGTCCGCCTGTCGTACCGTCCGGTGTCGATGCAGTCGCGCCGGTTTCGCGCCGATATCGAAAATGCCGACGGCGCACACCTCGTCATCCTTTCGACCAGCTGGCAGACCGCGGCGCTGATGGCGCCGCAGGACC
>JARLJU010000234.1 GCA_031291055.1 Rudaea sp.
CCGAAGGCAAGCTCGGCGGCCAGGCAACGGTCCCAGGCGTCGCCGGCACCTGGAAGGATCTGACCGACAACGTCAATTCGATGGCGAGCAATCTGACCGGCCAGGTGCGCAATATCGCCGAGGTTGCCACGGCGGTCGCGCGCGGCGACCTGTCACGCAAGATCGCGGTCGATGTGCAGGGCGAAATCCTCGAACTGAAGAACACGATCAACACGATGGTCGACCAGCTCAACGGTTTTGCCGCGGAGGTGACCCGCGTGGCGCGCGAAGTTGGCACCGAGGGCAAGCTCGGTGGTCAGGCCATCGTGCCCGGCGTCGCCGGCACGTGGAAGGATCTGACCGACAACGTCAATGTGATGGCGGCAAACCTCACCAATCAGGTGCGCGGTATCGTCAAGGTCGTGACCGCCGTGGCGAACGGCGACTTGCAGCAGAAATTGACCGTGGAAGCCAAGGGCGAAATCGCCGCGCTGGCGGTGACGATCAACAGCATGACCGACACGCTGGCCATTTTCGCCGACCAGGTGACGACCGTGGCCCGCGAGGTCGGTGTGGAAGGTCGCCTCGGCGGACAGGCCAATGTGCCCGGCACTGCGGGCACATGGAAACATCTCACCGCCAACGTCAATCTTCTGGCCGAGAACCTGACCAATCAGGTCCGCGCAATCGCGACGGTGGCGACGGCGGTGACCCAGGGCGATCTCACCCGCTCGATCCAGGTGGACGTGCGCGGCGAAGTCGCGGATCTGAAGGACAACCTCAATGCGATGATCGACAACCTGCGCGCCACGACTGAACGCAATATGGAGCAGGACTGGTTGAAGACGAACCTGGCCAAGTTCAGCGGCATGATGCAGGGCCAGCGTGACCTGATCACGGTCGGCCGCACGCTGCTGTCGGAACTGGCACCGCTGGTGAACGCGCACCAGGGCGTCATGTATGTCATGGAACCGGATGCTGGCGCTGTGCCTTCTCTGCAGCAGCTCGCCGGCTATGCCGATGTGACCGGCGACGGCCAGCCGCGCCGCTATCGCATCGGCGAAGGCCTGGTCGGTCAATGCGCACTGGAGCGTGAGCGCATCCTTCTGGGCGACATTGCCAATGAGACGATACGCATCACGTCGGGTCTGACCGAGGTACGGCCCCGGCAGGTGCTGGTGATTCCGGTGCTGTTCGAAGACCAGGTCAAGGCTGTCATCGAGCTGGCGTCGTTGCAGGAATTCACTGCATCGCACCTGGCCTTCCTTGAACAATTGACCGGCAGTATCGGCATCGTGCTGAACACGATCGAAGCCACGATGCGCACCGAAAGCCTGCTCGAACAATCGCAGCAACTTGCCGGTGAGTTGCAGACGCAGCAAAAGGAACTGCAGCAGACCAACGAAGAGCTCGCGCAAAAGGCCAAGTTGCTGGCCGAGCAGAACGCCGAAGTCGAGCGCAAGAATCAGGAAATCGAACAGGCGCGGCGCGCGGTCGAAGAGAAGGCGGCAGAACTTGCACTCACGTCGCGCTACAAGTCGGAGTTCCTGGCCAACATGTCGCATGAGCTGCGCACGCCGTTGAACAGCATCCTGATCCTCGGCCAGCAATTGAGCGAGAATCCGGACCGCAATCTGTCGACAAAACAGGTCGAGTACGCCAAGACGATTCACGGCGCCGGAACCGACCTGCTGAATCTGATCAGCGATATTCTGGATCTTTCCAAAATCGAATCCGGCACGGTCACGGTCGAGAACGAAGAGCTGCCGTTCGCCAAGCTGCGCGACACGATCGAGCGGACGTTCCGGCACGAAGCCGAAGCGCGAAAGCTGGCCTTTTCGCTCGACTTCGATCCCGGCCTTGGCCGTGCATTGAACACCGACCCGAAGCGCCTGCTGCAGGTGTTGAAGAACCTGCTTTCGAATGCGTTCAAATTCACCGCGCATGGCGGCGTGCGCTTGCGCGTGGGAATGGCCAAACATGGCTGGTCTGCCGATCATCCGATCCTGAGCGGCGCGCCGGCGGTCGTCGAGTTGTCCGTCAGCGATACCGGCATCGGAATTCCCGCGGAAAAGCAAAAGATCATCTTCGAGGCATTCCAGCAGGCAGACGCCGGCACGGCGCGCAAGTACGGCGGTACCGGACTGGGACTGGCCATCAGTCGCGAACTCGCCGGCTTGCTTGGCGGCGAGATACGCTTGAACAGTTCGGTTGGACAAGGCAGCACATTCACGCTCTTCCTGCCGCTCAACTATGTCGGCCAAACCGCGGCGGCGCAGGCGCAGGGCTTCCGCGTCTTGAATTCTCCGCCGTTGATGCAACAGACAGAGGCCGTGCCGATCAAGCTGGAGGAAGTGGCTGACGACAGGCAGTCGGTCAAACCCGGCGACACGGTGCTGCTGATCGTCGAAGACGATCCGCACTACGCGCGCGTGCTGCTGGATCTGGCGCGCGCCAGCGGCTTCAAGGCCCTGGTCGCCTCGCGCGGAGCCGATGCCCTGGTCCTGGCCCGCGAATATCTGCCCACGGCCATTTCACTGGATATCGCACTGCCCGACATGCTCGGATGGACCGTGCTCAGCCGCCTCAAGCAGGATCCGGCGACCCGGCACATTCCCGTGCAGATCGTCACCGTCGAGGAGGAACATCACCAGGGGCTGGAGCGTGGCGCGTTTTCGTATGTGAACAAGCCGGCGACGACCGAAAGCCTGGAAGAAGCGCTGGAACGTATCAAGAGATTTTCCATGCCACGCACGCGCCATCTGCTGGTGATTGAAGACAACGATGCCGAGCGCATGAGCATCTGCGAGCTTATTGCGCACGACGATGTTGCGATCACGACGACACGCAATGGCGCCGAGGCCCTGGCCGCGCTGGACAAGGAGCAATTCGACTGCGCGGTGCTGGATTTGCGCTTGCCGGATACGTCCGGCCTGGAACTGATGCACGAAATGCAACGGCACCCGAAAATGCGCGACGTGCCGATTGTCGTGTATACCGGCAAGGAACTATCCTCGGCCGACGAGACCGAACTGCGCAAGATTGCCAAGAGCATCGTGCTTAAGGACGTGCGCTCACCCGAACGCCTGCTTGACGAAACGGCACTGTTCCTGCACCGCGTCGTGAGCAATCTGCCGGTGCACAAGCAAGAGATGCTCGAGCGGCTGCATCAGACCGACGAGGCGCTGATCGGAAAGAAAGTGCTGGTCATCGACGATGACGTGCGTAATATTTTCGCACTCAGCAGCGTGCTCGAACGGCACGGCATCCAGGTGCTCACTGCGACGGCCGGAGCCGAAGCCATCGCGCTGATCGACCAGACTCCCGACGTGGCGCTGGCACTGGTGGACATCATGATGCCGCAGATGGACGGGTACCAGACCATCCGGCTGATACGCGAGCGACCGGCGTTCCGGCTGCTGCCGATGATCGCGTTGACGGCAAAGGCCATGAAGGGCGATCGCGAAAAGTGCCTCGAGGCCGGCGCCTCGGATTACATTGCCAAGCCGGTCAACTCCGAGCAGTTGCTGTCGCTGCTGCGCATCTGGCTGCATCGCTGACCGAGCTGCCCGGAATGAACAGCAAAGCCAATATCCTGCTCGTCGACGATCAGCCTGCGCGCCTTCTCAGTTACGACGTGATCCTGCGCGATCTGGACGAAAACCTGGTGCATGCGCGCTCCGGCATCGAGGCGCTGAAACTGCTGATGGCGCAGGAGTTCGCCGTGATCCTGCTTGATGTGAACATGCCGGACATGGACGGATTCGAGACCGCGAGCCTGATCCACCAGCATCCGCGCTACGAGAAGACGCCGATCATCTTCGTAACCGGCGTTCACGTCACCGATTTCGACCGCCTCAAGGGCTACAAGCTGGGCGCGTTCGACTATGTATACATTCCCATCGTGCCGGAGATCCTGCGCGCCAAGGTTTCGGTGCTGGTCGAGCTGTACCACAAGCGCCGCGAGCTGGAACGGACCAACACGGCGCTAGCCAACGCCAACAGTGCGCTGCACAGGGAAAAAGAGCACGAACTGAGCAAACTGAACTTCTCGCTGCAGAGCGCCAACGACGCGCTCACCCAGACCAACCAGCAGCTTCAGGCCGAAACGGCCCAGCGTCAGGCCACCCAGGACGCCCTGGAACGCAGCGCCGCCGTTCTGCGCGCAATCAACGAAAACACGCAGGTATTGATTTTCGCGAAGGACTTCGACGGACGCGTGATCATGGCCAACCCGGCCGCGCTTCGGGCGATCGGAAAGCCGCTCGACGAAGTGCTGGGCAAGACCGACCGGGAGTTCCTGGCCAGCGTCGATTCGGCGGTTGCGATCATGGAAAATGATCGGCACGTGATCAATTCCGGGCATGCGGCGGTGTTCGAAGAGACCATCGAATTTCCGCACGGGCGACGGATTTATCTTGCGACGAAGTCGCCGAATCTGGATGCGACCGGAAAGTCGCTCGGAATCATTTCGGTCTCGGTCGACATCACCGATCAGAAGAACGTCGAAAATGCGTTGAAACTGGCCGATCGCCGCAAGGACGAATTTCTCGCGATGCTGGCGCACGAACTGCGCAATCCTCTGGCCCCGCTGCGCATGGTGACGGAGATGATGGGGCCGGCGGACAAGTTGTCCATGCGCCATGACGAGATGCTGCAGATCATGCGGCACCAGGTGCAGGTGCTCATCCGCCTGGTCGATGACCTGATGGAGGTTTCGCGGATCACGCGCGGGAAAATCCTGCTGCAACGGCGCGTTATCGATCTCAGGGAAGTCATTCGCGATGCCGTGGAGATTTCGCGACCGTTGATCGACTCCGGCAACCACGAGCTAGCAATCCATCTGCCGCCATCGCCTTTGCTTGTCGAGATCGACGACATACGCATAGCCCAGGTGATCGCGAACCTTCTCAATAATGCTGCAAAGTATACACCGGACGGCGGTCACATATCGATCGAGGTCGGCGTCGCGGATGGGCAGGCGATTATCCGCGTGCGCGACGATGGAATCGGCATTTCGCCCGAACTGCTCCCGGAGATGTTCGATCTGTTCGTGCAGGGTGACGTCGTGTCGACGCGCGCGAAAGGAGGATTGGGAATCGGTCTGGCGCTGGTACGCGACCTAGTGAGGCTTCACGGTGGCGATGCGTTTGCAAAAAGCGATGGCCGGGGCCGGGGAAGCGAATTTTCCGTCCATCTGCCGATATCGGCAGATGTCCTGGCATCGGCGCAGGACCAGGCTGGATTTATTCCGCCATCATCCGGCCGTCGTGCGCGCGAACGTGTGCTGATCGTCGACGACAATGAATCGGCGTGTCGTGCGGTGAAGATGGCGCTTGAACTGCTTGGCGCCAATACCCTGGTAACCCATGATGGGCCGACCGCACTGCAGCGACTGGAGGAATTCGAACCAACCCTCGTGCTGCTCGACCTCGGATTGCCGGGAATGGATGGCCATGAACTGGCTCGCCGGATACGCAAGATCGAAACGATTGCGCAACCGCGGCTGGTCGCTGTTACCGGGTGGGGGCACGAGCAGGTTCGCGCAACCTCGCGGGACGTTGGCATCGACGAGCATCTGGTCAAGCCGATCGGGATCAGGGATATCGAACGATTGCTGCAGCCGCCGGAATCGCCGGATCGACCAGGAAAGCGCCGGCAGATGGGTTTCAAGGTACCCTGAAGTTCCGCTGCCGTGATCTTCGCCACGGCCTCAGACAATCATTGTCCGGTTCCTGTCCGGGAGCTCCGCGAACGGCAGCATCGTCAACGATCCTTGCCGGCAGCTTGTGCAAGGCGCGGCTTCACCCGACCGGCGGCCAGCCGGGCATTGCGTCGCGCGACTTCGACATCCTGATCGAACGCGAGCGCCACGCCCATGCGCCGTTTGACGAAGCTTTCGGGCTTGCCGAACAGGCGCAGGTCGGTGTTGGGAACAGCCAGCGCTTCGGCGACGCCATCGAAGATCAGCGCATTGCCGTCGACACCGCCGTAGATCACGGCCGATGCCCCCGGACTTCGCAGGTCCGTATTCACCGGCAGGCCGAGGATCGCGCGCGCGTGCAGCTCGAACTCGTTCTGCCATTGGGTGATCATGGTCACCATGCCCGTATCGTGCGGACGTGGGCTGACTTCGCTGAACCACACCTGTTCGCCCTTGACGAAAAGCTCGACGCCGAAAATTCCCTGGCCGCCGAGGTTGTCGGTGACCTTCTTCGCGATCACCTGCGCGCGCTGCAGCGCAATCGGGTCCATCGGGTGCGGCTGCCAGCTTTCGACATAGTCGCCATGTACCTGCAGGTGTCCGATCGGCGCGCAGAACCGGGTTTCGATTTCGCCAGTGGCGGCACGGGCGCGGACTGTGAGCAGGGTGATCTCGTAGTCGAAGTCGATGAATCCCTCCACGATCACGCGGCCGTGACTCACACGCCCGCCGGCCAAAGCATAGTCCCAGGCTTTTTCCACATCGGCCGGACCGTCGATCCGGCTCTGGCCCTTGCCGGAGGAACTCATCACCGGTTTGATGATGCAGGGATAGCCGATGCCGCCGTCAATGGCCTTCTGCAGGTCTCCGAGCGAATTGCAGAATTCGTACGGACTCGTCGGCAGTGCGAGCGTTTCGGCAGCGAGGCAGCGGATGCCTTCGCGATCCATGGTCAGCCGCGCGGCGCGCGCTGTCGGAATCACGCGCACGCGTCCCGCGGCCTCCAGTTCTTCAAGCACCGATGTAGCGATTGCCTCGATCTCCGGCACGACGATCTGCGGCCGCTCGTCCTCGATCAGGGCCTTGAGCTGCTGCGGGTCGCTCATCCTGAGCGTGCGCGCGTGATGTGCCACTTGCTGCCCGGGCGCGTGTTCGTAGCGGTCGACGGCGATGGTCTCGACGCCCAGTCGTTGCAGAGCGATGATCACTTCCTTGCCGAGCTCACCCGAACCCAGAAGCATCACGCGAGTGGCGGCAAGCGACAGTGGCGTGCCGATGGCAACAGGTTCCGGCGTTTGCATGAGATGGCGTCCAGTGCGGAAGGGCGGGCGTCATTATCCCGCAACGCGGGTCGGGAAATGACGCCGCCACGCTTCAGCAGCGGTCAGTAAGCGCGAACGAACAAGCCGATGCCGAGCAGGGTACCGATCAGGACGACGAAGACGCGCAACAGGGTGACGTTGATGCGCAAGAGAAGATAGGCACCGATCTGGCCGCCGATGATCGAGCCTGCCGCAAGCACGCTGGCGTACAACCATTGCACGTCGTGCGAAAACGCGAACAGCGCGACGGCGGTCGCGTTCATGACGCCGGCCAGCACGTTCTTGGTCGCGCCGGCGCTGCGGAATTCCATGCCGGCCGCAGTCAGTACCGCGAGCATCAGGATACCTATGCCGCCGCCGAAGTAGCCGCCATACACCGCGATTGCGAATTGCGACCCGTACGAGGCTTTGCGGCCCAGATGCACCCGGGTCTCTACGGGACGCTTCACGAAACTTCCCCAGGCGAAGATTCCGGTCGCGAACAGGACCAGGAAGGGCACGATGCGTTCAAAGAAACTGCTCGGCGTGAGCAGGAGCAGAGCGGCGCCGACGACGCCGCCGACAAGGCTGAGGCCGATCAGGGCGCGAACCGAAAGGTGCTCGGTGCCGGAAACGAGCGAGCGTCCAGCCAGTGCGGTGGTGACTTGGCCGGGAAACAGCGCAATCGTCGAGGTGATGTTCGCCGCGCGCGCGTCGAGTCCGGCCATCAGCAAGGTCGGGAAGGTGACGAAGGTACCGCCGCCGGCAAGCGCGTTCTGAATCCCGGCCCAGATCGCAACCAGGAACAGACTGACGAAAATCAGCGTCATCTTGTTGTCACGGGTCCTTTGCGCCTGATACTGCGGTCACGCGCTGCCGTCGTCATTGCGTCGTCGTCATGATCGCCGGATGCAGCAGATAGAATCCGACAGCGATGACGATCAGATAGACCAGCAGCACCAGGGTCCAGCCCATGTTATGGCGGATCACGTCGCCTTCTTTGCGCACGAACTTGCTGGTCGACACGCCGACGCTCGCGGTCTGCGGCGCGATCGGCTTGCCGATTTCGGCACCGACGGAGTTGAGCGTCGGCAGCAACAGCGGCGGCATGCCCAGTTGTATGCCGACCAAGGCCTGGAATTTGCCGAACATGGCATTCGTCGACGTGTTGGAACCCGACAGCGCGACGCCGATGAAGCCCAGGATCGGTGCGACCACGATAAAGGCCGTGCCCAGTGTCGAAAATCCTTTCGCGAGGGACGAGGCCATGCCGGAAAAGTTGAAAATATACGCCAAACCGAAAATGAACACACCGACCAGCAGCGCGCCCCACATCTGGTGAAACGTGCGGCGGAAGACTTCGCCGATCTGTGCGGCCTTCATCTTGCCCATGGCGATCAGCAGTGCGGCAACGATGATCCAGGAAGCCAGGATGGCGCTGCCGCCGATCCATGGTGCGAATTTGAATGCGGACGTGATCGTTGTCTTAATTTCCGGAGCATTTGCCGTGACCTGGGCAGTAAACCAGGTCACCTTGGGCAGCGGTGACCATGGACCAGTCCACGCCGCGACTACGACCAGCAAAACGACAAATGGCATCCAAGCCTGCCAGACTTCCGCAGGGCTGAGTCCGTGCCCCTTTTGCTGCGAAAGCAGCGCTGGGTCAACCGGCTTGCCGCCATACGCGAGCACGGCCTTTGGCTGCCAGAATCTGAGCAAGGTCAGCAACGCGATGAAACAGACGATCGATCCGGTCACATCGGGCAGGTAAGGTCCAAGATACACGGCTACCGGGTATTGCCCGGCGATATAACCGAGGGACCCAACGATGGCCAGTGGCCATGCGCTCTTCATGCCCTCCTTGCCCGAAACCAGGTACAGCAGGATCCATGGTGGCAGCAGTGCGAGCACGGCGACGACCGCGCCAACCGAGCCCGACAGCGCAAGCAGCGGGTAGCCAGTCACGGCTGCCAGGGCGATGATCGGCGCGCCGAGCGCACCGTAGGAAACCGGCGCGTTGTTCGCGATTGCCGCGACGCGGATCGCGTTCAGGTCGGAAATGCCCAGCGAAATCAGGATCGGCGCGACCACCGCCCATGGATAGCCAAACCCCACCAGGCCTTCCAGCAGGGCGCCGAAGGCCCAGGCAAACAGCATCGTTTGCACGCGCACGTCCATGCTGCCCTGGGCAATCAGCCAGCGACGGAAATTCTCGAATATGCCGCTGATCGACAGTGTGTTGAACAGAATCAGCCCCCAGAACGTAATCCAGTCCACATTCCACACGCCGGTTGCCGAGCCATACAGATAGGCGTGCGAACCTTCGTCGAGCGGCATCTTCCACACCCACACGGCGAGAGCGAAGGTAACGATCGAGCCAAGCAAGGTTGCCAGCCAGGCCGGCAGCCGGAAGACCGCTAGCAGGACGAGCAGGAAAACCACGGGGATCAGTGCAACCAGGCAGGTAAGCGCGAGATTGTCGAGTGGATCGATGATTTGCGTGAACATGGCCCCTCCCTCTGATGGGCAGCGCTGGCCGGTACACAGTCCCCGACAGCCTGCGACGCCGGTGGATTCTCGTAGCTGAGCTTTTTCATCTGCGGCCACTAGCAAGACCGCCGATGCGAATGCGCCATTGCATCAGCTAAGGCATGGAGTCCCGAAACTATCACGGACGCAACGCGGGCCACAATGAACCGGTCTTAGCCTTTGGTAGTAGAGACGCCCGGAATGCGACGCAGCGGACGCGTTCGCATTACCATGGCCTCATCGATCGATCTGTGCAGACGATGATGACTGCGATACCGGGTTCCACGATTGCCGATTCCCCGGCGACAGCGGGGCGCCCGGATGTGCTTGGCGCGCTTGCTGCCGTGCTGGCGCCGGCCAACTTGCTTTCGCGTCGCGAACAGACGGCGCCGTTCGAGTGTGATGGTTTGAGCACGTTCAGGCAGGTGCCACTCGCCGTCGCGCTGCCGGAAACCGAGCAGCAGGTACGCGCGGTGTTGCGCGTCTGCAGCGCTCTGGGCATTCCCGTCGTGGCGCGCGGTGCCGGTACCGGATTGTCCGGAGGCGCGATGCCCTGTGCCGATGGCATCGTGCTTTCGCTGGCAAAACTGAATCGCATCCTTGCCGTTGATCCGCTGGCGCGCACCGCCCGCGTGCAACCTGGCGTACGCAATCTGGCGGTTTCCGAAGCCGCCGCGCAATACGGTTTGTATTATGCGCCCGATCCGTCGTCGCAGATCGCCTGCTCGATTGGCGGCAACGTTGCCGAGAATTCCGGCGGCGTGCACTGCCTGAAATACGGGCTCACCGTTCACAACGTACTTGGCCTGCGCGGTTACACGATCGACGGCGAACCCGTCGATTTCGGCAGCGCCGCACTCGAGGGTCCAGGCCTGGATCTGCTCGCGCTGGCGATCGGCTCGGAAGGAATGCTCGTCGTCGTCACCGAAGTCACGCTCAGGCTGGTGCCGAAACCGCAGCGCGCGCAAGTGGTGATGGCCTCGTTCGACGATGTGCTCAAGGCTGGTGATGCGGTCGCTGCGATCATTGCGGCGGGTATCATTCCGGCCGGCCTGGAGATGATGGATCGCAAGGCGACGAACGCCGTCGAACCCTTCGTCAACGCCGGCTATGACCTCCGCGCCGAGGCAATCCTGCTAGCCGAATCCGACGGTACGCACGAAGAAGTCGCCGAGGAAGTCGCGGAAATCGAGCGCGTGCTGAAAGCCGCCGGTTCGGTCGGTTGCGTGGTCTCGCAATCGGAAGCCGAGCGCCAGCGTTTCTGGTCCGGCCGCAAGAATGCGTTTCCAGCGGCGGGACGTATTTCGCCGGACTACTACTGCATGGACGGTACGATTCCGCGCAAGCATCTGGGTCATGTGCTGCGCGCGATCGAGGCGATGGAGAAAAAGCATGCTTTGCGCTGCATGAATGTGTTTCATGCCGGCGACGGCAATCTGCATCCGTTGATCCTGTTCGACGCCAACGTGCCCGGCGAATGGGAACGGGCTGATGCTTTCGGCGCCGACATCCTGCAATTGTGCGTGCAGCTCGGCGGCACGATCACCGGTGAGCACGGTGTCGGCATCGAAAAAATCAACTCGATGTGCGTGCAATTTTCGCCACGGGAACGCGACGCGTTCTTCGGCGTCAAGCGTGCCTTCGACGAGCACGATCTGCTCAATCCCGGCAAGGCGATTCCCACGTTGGCGCGCTGCGCCGAATATGGTCGCATGCGCGTGCATGGCGGCGCCTTGCCCTTCGCCGACCTGCCACGGTTTTGAGCCGGCCGCGCCTTGGAAGCTTCCCTCGCCGAATTGCGTGACCGCATCGTATCTGCGCAGCGGGCTCGCACGCCGCTGCAGCTGCGCGGCGCCGGCACGAAGGATTTTTTCGGTGAACGCCTGGTCGGCGAGCTGCTCGACACGCGTGCTCATGCGGGCATCGTCAGCTATGAGCCGAGTGAACTGGTGATCAGCGCGCGCTGCGGAACACCCTTGTCGGAAATCGAGCGCGTGCTTGGACAAAACGGTCAATTCCTGGCGTTCGAGCCACCGTCGTTCGGCGCCGATCCCACGATCGGCGGTGTTGTCGCAGCGGGACTTTCCGGGCCGAGGCGCGCCAGCGCCGGCGCGGTCCGCGACTACGTGCTTGGCGCGCATTTGCTCGGCGCCAGCGGAGAACTCTTGCGTTTCGGCGGACAGGTGATGAAGAACGTGGCCGGTTTCGACGTGTCACGCTTGCTCTGCGGTTCGCTCGGCATCCTCGGCCTGATTGCGGAGGTCTCGCTGAAGGTGCTGCCGCGTCCACGCGCCGAGACCACGCTCGCGTTCGAGTTCGATGCGTCGAATGCAGTGGCGCAATTCAACCGCTGGGCCGGCCGTCCGCTGCCGATTTCGGCGACGGCGTGGCATGCGGGTCGTGCTTGTGTGCGGCTGTCAGGGGCCGACAGCGCGCTGCGGGCGGCGCGCTGCGCCCTTGGCGGCGAGGCTGTCGATGACGCGGTTGCAGCCGCTTGGTGGCGCAGCCTTCGCGACCAGACCCATACGCTGTTCAATTCGGCGCAACTGTGGCGATTGTCGCTGCCGTCTACCGCGCCCATGGCGCCGCTGGGCGGCGAATTGATCGAGTGGTCCGGTGCCTTGCGCTGGGTGCACAGCGATGCTGCCGCAGCAGGGATTCGCGTCGCCGTTGCCGAACAGGGCGGCACGGCAATGCTCTGGCGAGGCCCGCGCGATGCACCGATGTTTCATCCATTGCCGCCGGCAAGTCTGGGCTTGCACCGGCGGCTGAAATTGCAGTTCGACCCGCACGGCATCTTCAACGCCGGGCGCCTGATCGCCGATCTGTAGGGCGCGCACGATGGAAACCCACCTCGCGGATTGGATCAGGAATACACCGGCCGGCGACGAGGCGGAATCCATTTTGCGTACTTGTGTGCATTGTGGATTCTGCAACGCAACGTGTCCGACTTATCAGATCCTGGGCGATGAGCTCGACGGCCCGCGCGGGCGCATCTACCAGATCAAGCAGATGCTGGAAGGCGCGGCGACTGGAGCTTCGACACAACTGCATCTGGATCGTTGTCTGACCTGCATGAATTGCGAGACGACTTGTCCTTCCGGAGTGCGCTACGGTCGCCTCGTCGATATCGGCCGCGCGATCGTCGCCGAGCAAGTGCCGCGACAGATGACGCAGCGACTGGGACGAGCCTTGCTGCGGGGCGGCTTGACGCGTCGCTGGATTTTCGACACTGCCGTTCGCGCTGGACGCGCGTTGTCGGCGATGTTGCCGGCGCAATTGCGCGCAAAGATCCCGGTCCGGCGTAGGCCAGGTTACTGGCCGCAACGCATGCACGCGCGTCACGTGCTCTTGCTCAACGGCTGCGTGCAGCCGGCCTTGCTGCCGTCAATCGATGCGGCGACCGCGCGCGTACTCGATGCGCTCGGCGTGCAAGCCCTCGTCGAGAAGCGCTCGGGCTGTTGCGGTGCGATTCGCTATCACCTGGATGCGCAAGAACAGGCGCAAGAAGACGCGCGGCGCAATATCGATGCGTGGTGGCCGCACGTAGAGCAGGGTCTCGAAGCGATCGTGATCAACGCCTCGGGCTGCGGCGCGATGGTGAAAGAGTATGCGCATCTGCTGCACGAAGACGCAAAATACAGGGCAAAGGCCGAGCGCGTTGTCGCTCTCACCCGCGATCTCGCCGAATTCATCGACACGTGGAAACGAGAACTGGCCGTGGCGACACGGCTGCAGCCGGATTCGCCGCTGCGTAGCGTCGCATTTCATCCACCGTGCACGCTGCAGCACACGCAGAAAATCCGCGGAGTGGTCGAAGGTATCCTCGCCAGCTTGGGTGCGCAGCTTGTGCCGATTGCCGATGCGCATCTGTGCTGCGGATCGGCGGGAACCTACTCGCTGCTGCAACCGCGGCTGTCGACGGAACTACGCGACCGCAAGCTGGAGAATCTTCAGCGCGAACATCCAGCCATGATTCTTTCGGCCAACATCGGTTGCCTGACGCAACTGGAAAGCGCGGCGGAAATCCCCGTGCGCCACTGGATCGAATGGGTTGATCAACTGCTGATCGCGCCCACGCCACCCTAGCGGCACGCTACTCCATCGCTTCGTAGAGCGGCAGCGTCAGGAATTCCGGGAACGCCTTCGCCAGCGACATCTCCTCGAAGATCTTCGCCGCCTGCTCATACGTCGCCACCGGTTCGTTCTGGGCGACGACGACAGCTTCAACTTTTGCGAGTTCTTCCTGGATCAGCGCGCGCACCAATGCGGCATCGACCTTGCGCCCATCGTCGAGTACGCCTTTCGGGCTCACCGTCCACTGCCAGACTTGCGAGCGCGAGATTTCGGCCGTTGCCGCATCTTCCATCAGGTTGTGGATCGGCACGCAACCATTGCCGGCAAGCCAGCTGCCCAGGTAGTGGATGCCGACATTGATATTGTTGCGCAGTCCGGCTTCGGTGATCGGTTGCTCGGGCACGAAGTTGAGGAAATCGGCGGCCTTTAAATTGTCGTCGCGCTGCTTGTCCCATTGATTGGGTTTGTCTCCGAGCACCTTGACGAATTCTTCCATCGCGATCGCCACCAGGCCGGGATGGGCGATCCAGCCGCCGTCGAAGCCGTCGTTCGCATCGCGCTTCTTGTCGTGGCGTACGCCTGCCAGCGCCTTTTCGTTGGCCGTCGGATCGTTCTTGATCGGAATCAGCGCCGCCATGCCGCCGATTGCCGGTGCGCCGCGCCGGTGGCAGGTTTTGACCAGGGCAAGCGCATATGAGCGCATGAAGGGTACTTCCATCGTGATCGCGCTGCGGTTGGCGAGACAGAAGCCGGGCTTGTTCCTGAATTTCTTGATCGCGCTGAAAATGTAATCCCAGCGTCCGGCGTTGAGTCCGGCCGAGTGCTCGCGCAATTCGTACAGGATCTCGTCCATCTCGAACGTCGCCAGGATGGTTTCCAGCAGCACGGTGGCCTTGATAGTGCCGCGGGCGATGCCGAGCTCGTCCTGCGCCATCACGAAGATGTCGTTCCATAGCCGTGCCTCGGCGTGGCCCTCGAGCTTGGGCAGGTAATAGAACGGACCGAAACCGCGCGCGACCTGTTCCCTGGCATTGTGGAAAAATGCCAGCGCGAAATCGAAGATGCCGCCGGACACACGCTCACCATCGACTTTCACGTGCTTCTCGTCGAGGTGCCAGCCGCGCGGGCGGATCTGCAGTGTCGCGATCCGGTCATTGAGCTTGTATACTTTTCCTGCTTCATTGGTGAAGCTGATCTCGCGCCGGATCGCATCCTTGAGGTTGATCTGGCCCTGCACCTGGTTGAACCAGTTCGGGCTGTTGGAATCCTCGAAGTCGGCCATGTACGAATCTGCGCCGGAATTGAACGCGTTGATGATCATCTTGCGTTCTACCGGTCCGGTGATCTCGACGCGCCGGCACGCCAGTGCTTGTGGCAGTGGCGCAATCTTCCAGTCGGCTTCGCGCACGTGGCGGGTCTCGGCGAGCAGGTCCGGCATCTGGCCGGCATCGATGCGCGCCTGCCGTGCGATTCTGGCCTGCAGCAGTTCCTTGCGGCGGCCATTGAATGCGCGATGCAGAATGGCGACCAAGGCCAGTGCATCATGGCTGAGGATTTCCTCAAAGCGTGGATGCAGCGGCGCGGCAATTTCAACGCCGGAGGGTAGGGACGGGTTCATGAGGGCGACTCCGAAAAGGGTACGGCGCAAGCTTCCACGACACTCAAACCGGCTTGACCGGTATCACGATCAAGACCGATTGCAAGTCTAGTGGATTATAAGGCGCGCCCGCTCGCGTGCATCCGCTGTCTGGTCGGCATCCTCATCGAGAACCGTTGCAAGGTGTTTAGGCCTTGCGTCTGTCGGAGTGTAGTCGCCATCGTGGGAACGACGATCGCGACAGCTGACGAACATTCCTGCGAGGCATTCTCGTGTTTCGGTCGTCGCCAGCGGACGGGTGCGGTGCCGGGAGTGGTCTCGGGAACGCTGAGCGTGGCGTAGACACCGGCGGAGCGAACGCGCGAACTTGCGCGCGACCAGCGCGCTGAAAAATCTGGCAAAGTGCAGGCAATTTCAGGCTGCATCCACCGGCCGAGTTTCTCGCAGATCGGTCACGCAGGGCGCGGCACATCTAGGTATCGATCAGACCGTTGCGTATCGCAATCAGCGTAAGTTCGGCCTGGTTGCTGACGCCGAGCTTCTGCTTGATATTGTATAGGTGTGTACCCACCGTATTGGGCGACAGCGACAGGATTTCGGCAATGCGATTTACCGATTGCCCGCGCGCGAGCTGGATGAAAACGGTGAATTCGCGTTCCGACAGCGCTTCCACCGGGCTTTGCGCGCCGCTGAGATCCTGCATTGCGAGCTTGCGCGCGATGTCCGCATCCAGATAGACGTGCCCGCCGGCGACGGCACGTACCGCGGCGATCAGGTCCTCGGGTGCGCTGCGTTTGGACAGGTAGCCAAGCGCTCCGGCCTTGAGCATCCGTTTCAGATGCGCCGTATCTTCATGTGCCGACAGTGCCAGCACCGCTGCGTGCGCATCCCGGGCCAGCAGGCGCCTTACCGCTTCGATGCCGCCCATGCCCGGCATGGCCAGGTCCATCACGACGACATCGGGTTTGCACGTTGCATACTGCTGATACGCCGACTCGCCGCTGTCGGCTTCCGCGATCACCTCGATATCGGCGCTGCTGTTCAGCAGCATGCGGAAACCCACGCGCACCACGGCATGATCGTCAACCAGCATCACGCGAATTTTTTCCCGCATCGAGTGCTATCCAGGTTCAGTTCAGGGGCAAGGTTGCGATGACGCGTACGCCGCCGCCTTCGGCGTTGTCGACGCTGACATCGCCGCCCAGTGTGCGCGCTCGCTCGCGCATTCCGCGAATGCCGAAATGGCCGGGTTTCTGCCAATCGACAGACAGGCCGCTGCCGTAATCGCGGATCTGCAGCAACAGATTGTCGGCCTGCATGCGCAAGTCGATCCGGATCCGGCGCGTACCGGCGTGGCGCAGCGCATTGACCGTGGCTTCCTGCAGGATGCGGTGCATCGCGAGCATGTAGCTGTCGCCGAGTTTCTCCGGCAACGTGCCGACGCCAAGCATGAACTCGACTTGCGGATGCTGCAGCTGCCATTCTGCGACCTGGGCTTCGACGGCATCGGCCAGTTCAAGGGTTTCCAGCGACAGCGGACGCAGGCGCGGAATGAGATCGTGCATCGCGCTGTAGAGCTTGGCCGCGGTGTCCGCAATCAGATGCGCGGTGCGCAGGGTTTCCTCGTCGTCGTTTGCACGACGCGTGAGCGACATCGCCAGGCTGCGTATCGCCGTCACGCTTTGCCCGGTTTCGTCGTGCAGCTCGCGGGCGATATGGCGACGTTCTTCCTCGACGCGGTTCTGTATCGTCAGCGCCAGTTCGCGACTTTGCTCCAGTCGCGCATTGGCTTCGAGCGCCTGCCGGCGTGCATCGAGATTGTCCTCGATCGACTGCGCCATCCGATTGAAAGCCTGCGCTATGGCTGCCGCTTCAGCCACCTTGAAATCCGGCAGACGCGTGTGGAAGGCGCCGTGCTCCATGTTGCGCAAGCCGTCGGCAATGTCCTGGAACGGGCGCGTCGCCCGTCGCACCAGCCAGAACACCAGGACGTTTCCGACCAGGATGGCGACAATGCCGAACTGGAACAGGTGCACGGCGTCGTCCCAGCCATCGAGTATGGCCCGGCTCGCATTCGCCTCGATCACGAGATCGCCGGCGATGAAATGGAATTCCTGGCGTATGGGTTTTGGTGCGACCAGGGCCGCGTACCAGTCGGGGGCATCCCGGCCGGCCTTGTAGGTCGAAGGCGGGGAGTGGTAGATCTCGCCGCCGGCCGGGTCGTGCAGCGAGATCTCCGTGGCGCGCACGCGGCCAAGATGGATGAGAAAATCGACCAGTATCGGACGGTTCTTTTCGCCGTAGATCAGGATGAAGTTGGACAGCAGCTGGGACGCGACCGTGTCGCTGGCCTCGATTTCCTCGCGCACGCTGGCGCGCGTGTCGATGACCTGAAACGCGAACACCGCGCAGACGAATACGGCGACCAGTGCGGCGATCAGCAGGTTGATCTGCAGGCGCAGGCTCGTGCGCATGTCAGTTGTTCCCGTCGGGCCATGCGGAAAAATCGCCGTGCGTCGCAAAGCATCGCGTGGCGCCGCGCAGCAGGTGCAACGACGCCGGATGATAGGGATCGTGTCCAGCCTGCGCTGCCCAGGCGAGGCGGCTGCCGGTGCACGTCCTGTGCACCCGCCACGCGTTTTGCGGACGGCAGACCAGGTCGTGTGTGCCATGGATGATGGCGACCGGGATGCCGCTCGAATTGGCCGCGGCATTGAGCACGGCGGCCTCGCCAAGAAAGCATTTACGCGCGAGATAGTGTGCCTGGATGCGGTATTTCGCGCGCAAGCCCGGCGTCGCGGAAACAATCCCGGGCGGGTTTGCGCCCGCTTGCGGATGCATGCCGCCCAAAGCTGTTTCGTAGGCTTGCCAATGCGCCGACAGGTGCCGGCCCTGTTCGCTGTCGGCGCCAGCGAAACAGCGGTCGAGCCAGGTCACGACGCTGCGCCGCCAGCGACGCGGCACCTGCGCCATGAAGCGTGCATGGACTTCAGGCGCCAGCGCGCTCACGCCGTGAAAGAACCAGTCGAGGTCGGCTTTGCCGGTGAGAAAGACGCCGCGCAGGATCAGGCCACTGACGTGATCGCGGTGACGCGCGGCATAAGCCAGTGCGAGCGCCGCGCCCCACGAGCCGCCAAACACCAGCCAGCGGTCGATGCCCAGATGCACGCGCAGGCGCTCGATATCCCCGATCAAGGCATCGGCATGGTTGTGCGCGGTTTCGCCCAGGGGTTCGCTGCGCCCGCAACCGCGCTGGTCGAACTGCACGATGCGCAACGGCGCAGAATCAAGAAAAATGCGCTGGCGTGGACTGCTGCCTGAACCGGGGCCGCCGTGCAGCAGCAGCGCCGCGGTGGCGTTTGTCGCGCCGGCCTGTTCGTAATACAGCCGGTGCCCTTGGCCGACGTCCAGCCAGGACGCGTCGAACGTCTCGGTGGCCGTGCCGGCAACGGTAACAGTCTCGCTATGCATCGGGACCCGATCCTACTCCACCGCTCCGGTGAATTCGGCGGAGCGGTGGAAGCGCGGAAAAAACTACAGAAAATCGTGAGACATGAATCACGGCCATCGCGATGCGCCTGCGTGGGCTTGAGAAGACACTCGGCACCGATGGAAGCCGGAAAGTTCGAGGTTTCCTTCGGTGTGGTTGGCTGGATTCTCAGGAGAAACATCATGAAATGGCAAACACCGCAAGCAAGCGATATGCGTTACGGCTTTGAAATCACGATGTATATCGCCACTCGCTGAAGGCTGGTCGCCAAGCCGCGTCAACGGGTTTGACGCCCGTTGGCGCATTTCAGGGGCCGGACGGCGCTTGATTGCACGGCGGGCAATGCCGCAGGTTTGTATGCACGCCGGTTCGCCGGCGTGGCCGAAGGGAACTGTCCGGCATGCACATCCATGTACTCGGCTCGGCTGCCGGCGGTGGATTTCCTCAATGGAACTGCAATTGTCGAAATTGCGATGGAGTGCGCAAGGCAACGGTGCGCGCCCGCGCCCGCACGCAATCGTCGATTGCGCTGAGCGGCGACGGCGTCAACTGGCTGCTGTGCAATGCATCGCCGGATCTGCTCAGCCAGCTGCGCGCGTTCCCGCAGTCGCAGCCGGCGCGAGCGCTGCGCGACACGGCCATCGCCGCCGTGCTCCTGATCGACGCGCAGATAGACCACACGACAGGGTTGTACATGCTGCGTGAACACCACCGGCCGCTGCAGGTCTGGTGCACCGATCCGGTCGCGGAAGATCTCGAACGCGGCAATCCACTGCTGGGCCTTCTCGGCCACTACTGCGGCGCGCGGCGGCACCGTATTCCCATCGACGGGACTGCCTTCGAGATTGCCGACGTGCCCGGGCTGCGCCTGACCGCGCTGCCGCTGCGCAGCAAAGCGCCGCCGTATTCGCCGCACCGGGACGAGCCGGTCGCCGGTGACAATATCGGCCTGCTGGTCGAATGCACCCACGCCGGCAAGCGCCTGTTCTACGCCCCCGGGCTCGGTGAGATCGAACCGCAGGTATGGCAGGCGATGCTGGATTGCGACGTGCTAATGATCGACGGCACCTGCTGGCGCGACGACGAACTTATCGCGCTCGGCGTATCGCGCAAACGTGCGCGGGACATGGGTCATTTGCCATTGCATGGCACGGGTGGAACGCTCGACTGGCTGGACCGATTGCCGCGGGCGACGAGAAAAATCCTGATCCACATCAACAACACCAATCCGATCCTCGACGAGGACAGTGTCGAACATGCGCGCGTCCGCAGCGCCGGCATCGAGCTGGCGTTCGATGGCATGGAATTGAGCCTGTGAACGCCGGTACCGTCTGGGATCGCGGGGAATTCGAGGCGAAGCTGCGCGAGCAGGGCGCGGCCTATCACATCCATCACGCGTTCAATCAGATGCTCAACACGGGCAGGGCAACGCCTGGGCAAATCCGCGGCTGGGTCGCAAATCGCTACTACTATCAGATTGCGATTCCGATCAAGGATGCGGCGGTGCTTTCCAATTGCCCGGATCGGGCCGTGCGGCGTGAATGGGTGCAACGTATTCTCGACCACGATGGCCATGGCGACGATGCCGGCGGCATCGAAGCCTGGATGCAGCTTGCTGCCGCCGTTGGACTTGTGCACGAAGAACTCGTCGATTTGCGCCACGTCATACCCGGCGTGCGCTTTGCCGTCGACGCCTATGTGAATTTCGCCCGACGCGCGCCGTGGCAGGAAGCGGTGTGCGCATCGCTGACGGAACTGTTCGCCCCGAAGATTCACAAGCAGCGGCTGGCGAGCTGGCCCGAGCATTATCCGTGGATCGAGCCGAAAGGTTTGCAGTACTTCCGCAATCGCGTCACCCAGGCGCGGCGGGATGTGGAGCAGGCATTGGAAGTCACGTTTGCGTATTTCACGACGGCGCAGCTGCAGCAGCGCGCGCTCGGTATCCTGAAGTTCAAGCTCGACATTCTGTGGAGCATGAACGACGCGATGGCCATGCACTATGGCGTACAGGGAGTGGGCAATGAGCGTTGACGGCAACAGTCTGCCGCGTATCGGCCACGGCTTCCGCCTGCAATGGGAAGAAGTGCAGCAGGCGCACGTGCTGTTGTATCCCGAAGGCATGGTGAAGCTCAATCCGAGCGCCGGTCACATCCTCACACGCTGCGATGGCGCCACGCCGGTCAGGGACATCGTGGCGGACCTGGAAAAATGTTTCGATACCTCAGCACTAAGCGCCGACGTCGAGGCGTTCCTCGAACTTGCGCACAGGCAACGCTGGGTGGAAATGTGATTGCCGCTGACCCGGGCGTCGAGACAGGCAAGGACGGCATCGGTCCGCCCCTGTGGCTGCTCGCAGAACTGACGTATCGCTGCCCGCTGCATTGTGTATTTTGCTACAACCCGGTTGATTTCGCCCGCGACGAACAGGAACTTGCGACCGCGGACTGGCTGCGCGTGCTGCGTGAGGCACGTGCGCTGGGCGCCGTACAGTGCGGGTTCTCCGGGGGCGAGCCGCTGCAGCGCAAGGATCTGGAAATCCTGGTCGGGGAAGCGCGGCGTCTGGGCTACTACACGAATCTGCTTACATCAGGCATCGGTCTGGACGAGGCGCGCGTCGCTGGCCTGAAGCAGGCCGGTCTGGATCACATCCAGCTGTCGTTCCAGGATTCGACCCGCGAGGTCAACGATTTCGTTTCCTCGACGCGTACGTTCGACCTGAAACGTCGCGCTGCCGGATTGATCAAGGCGTACGGCTATCCAATGGTGATGAACTGCGTCATCCATCGACTCAATATCGATCACATCGAACGCATCATCGAACTGGCGGTCGAACTCGATGCCGAATACCTGGAACTAGCCAACACGCAGTTTTATTCCTGGGCTCACGTGAATCGCGACCAGCTTTTGCCCACGCGCGAACAACTGATCCATGCCGAAGCCGTGACGAATCGCTGGCGCGAAAAGATCGGCACAAAGATGAAGCTGTTCTTCGTAGTGCCGGATTATTACGAATCGCGCCCGAAAAAATGCATGAACGGGTGGGGCAGCCTGTTTCTGACCGTAACGCCGGATGGTACTGCCTTGCCTTGCCATACGGCGCGCATGCTGCCGGGGCTCGCATTTCCGAACGTGCGCACGACCAGCGTGCGCGACGTCTGGTACGCGTCGGAAGGCTTCAATCGCTATCGCGGAATCGGCTGGATGAAGGAGCCATGCCGGAGCTGTCCGGAGCGCGAAAAGGATTTCGGCGGATGCCGCTGCCAGGCCTACATGCTTGCGCAGGACCCGGCCGCGACCGATCCGGTCTGCGACAAATCTCCGCGGCATTCGGTCGTGCTGGATATTGTGGAAAATGCGCAGCGACCGCGCGGTGCCGTCGAGGCCAGGCCCCTGGTGTTTCGCGGGCGCCGGGAATCGAAAGAGCTGGCGCGGCCGTTCTGATGTCGCCGATGCCGCATGCCGCGTCGCGCACCTGAACCCGCCTGTGAAACCGCCGCCACGGCGATCGAGCCGGTGCGCTTCGATGTGGGCGAGCTGAATCACCAGATCAGTCCACGCGAGGATCTCGACGCCTTCGTCAACTCGCGCTGGCGCGACGCTAGCTGCATTCCCGCCGGATACAGCTGGTGGGACTGCTTCAGCGTTCTCGGCGAGCGATCGCTGCTCGCACAGGCGGACATTGCCCGCGGCTGCGCGCGCAGTGGTGATGCGGCCAGTGTCGAGCAGCGCATCGTCGGCGATTTCTGGGCGACGGGCATGGATGCCGCGGAAAACGGCAAGCGCGGTTTGCAGGTCATGCGCAGCCAATTGCACGCCATCGACACTGTTGAAACCCCCGAGCAGGTCAGCGCCTTCGTGCGCGAATGCCACGCACGCGGCAGCGATATCTTGTTCCGGCTGCAGGTGCGCCCGGATTTCGCGGACCCAAGCACGATGATGGCTTACATCCTGCCGCAAGGTCTTGGCCTGCCGGACCGCGACTTCTATTTTGACGACTCGCCTGCGGGCAAGGCCGCGTTGTCGGCCTATGCATCGCATGTGGCAGTGATGCTCAAGCTATCTGGTCTGGAGCATGCAGGATGCGCACGGCTGGCAGCCGATGTCGTGGAGTTTGAGCGTCGACTGGCAGGCGCCTCGATTGCGGGCAAGGCATTCGCCCGCGATATCTCGAAAATGTACAACCCGATATCGCCGGCGGATGCGGATCGCGGCAGTTCCGGGTTTTCCTGGAGCGCCTATTTCGCCGCGCTGCAGGCATGTACCAAACGATTTTCGCTGGCAAATCCGCAATTCCACGCCCTGCTCGGCGTTCTTCTGCTTGAGTCGCCGGCTGCGACGTGGCGGGCCTACCTGCGCTTTCATCTGATGGAACAAGCAGCGCCGTACTTGTCCGACGAGATTGCCGGCGCGCACGAACATTTTCACGGACTGACCCTGCGTGGCAGGCAATCGCCCGAACCACGCTGGAAACGTGTACTGGGGGCGTTGAACACGCATGCCGGCGATGTCATGGGCAAATTGTATACGGCACGATATCGCCGCCAGGACGACTTCGCACGCATGCACGAACTGATGGACGGTTTGCGCGCCGCGATGCGCTCACGTATCGAACGTCTTGACTGGATGAGCGCGCCGACGAAGCGTTCGGCCTTGCGCAAGCTGGACGGCCTGACCGCCAAAGTGGGGTGTCCGCCGCAGTGGCGAGACTGGTCCGGACTGGCAACCACTCGCCACAGTTGGTATGAAAACATCATGGCGGCGCGCGCGTTCAATCGCAATTGGCTGCTCGCCGCACTCGACAAGCCCGCCGATCTGGATGCGTGGTCGATGACGCCGCAGACGGTCAACGCACGTTATGACCCGCAACGCAACGAAATTGTTCTGCCTGCGGCCATCCTGCAACCGCCGTTTTTCGATCCGGCTGCAGACGCGGCGTTGAATCATGGCGGGATCGGTGCCGTCATTGCACACGAAATGATCCATGGCTACGACGACCAGGGCAGTCGCTTTGGTCCCGATGGACGCTTCGAGGATTGGTGGACGAGCGCCGACAGAAGCAGGTTCGAGGCGCGTGCGGCGCAAATGGTCGAGTGCTTCAACAAGTGCGTCGATGTCGACGGTGGGCGCGTCGACGGCGAGTTGACCCTGGGCGAAAACATCGCCGACTGCGGCGGGTTGGCGCTTGCATGCGAAGCCTTGCAACGTTCACTTGCTGCACGGGCAGGGCCTGATCCGATGTGTGACGGCTTCAGTCAACTGCAGAGGTTCTTTCTCAATTGGGCCGTGCTCTGGCGCCAGAAGACGACGCCGGATGAACGGCGACTGCGTCTGAAAACAGATCCGCATGCGCCCGGCAATGTGCGTGTCAATATCGCCGCCGGCGGCGTTGCGTCGTATGCCGAAGTTTTCGGCTGCCGATCTGACGATGCGATGCTGCGCCATCGCGGGGATTGCGCAGGCCTATGGTAGTGCGCGGCGTCGGAGCGTTGCTCGAGGCGTGGACGTGGACGATGTGTGTTGAGCTGGCGCAACGCCACCTCAACACCCGTATGGACTTAAAAGCGTCAGCCACGCACCCCGCCCGCGATCAGCGAGACGAGGAAGAGCACGATGAAG
>JARLJU010000235.1 GCA_031291055.1 Rudaea sp.
CGGGACGGTGGTACCTAATGCGACGCGGTCCACGCCCGGCAATTCGCTGATGCGCCCAATCACCTCGCGGTAGAAATTGATGATGTCGTCGGAAGTTTTTCCGTACGACATGACCGGTACGTTCACCGCCAAGACACGATGCAAGTCGAAGCCGGTCTGCGTTTGCTGAAGATTAATCAGGGTCTTGATGAGGACGCTGGCGCCGGCCAGCAGCATGAAGGAAGCCGCAATCTGGGTAACGGCAAAGATCCGTAGCCGGCGGCTGGTGCCGCTGCTGATGCGGACGCTACTGCTGCTGGCCAGCCCGATTCCTCCCGACGACTCCACCGAGGGAAGGCGCGGCACAAACGCCAGCAGTACCGCAGAGATGACAGCCAGCGCCGCTCCCACCCATAGCACGCTCATATCAACCCTCAAATCCAGGGCGCGGACGGAAAAACGCGAGGCATACCGCGCCAGAACGGCCACCATCGGCTGCGCGCTGAGAACGCCCAGCACCGCTCCCGCCACCGACCGCAGCAGGCTTTCCGCCAGTAGCGTTCGCCGCAACGCGGCGGTGCTCGCCCCCAGCGCGGCGCGAATCGCCAGCTCGCCCTCGCGGCGCACCGAGCGTGCCAGAATCAGATTGGCGACATTCGAACACGCAATGATAAAGATGAGACCTGATGCCGCCAGCAGTACCCAGAGAATCGTCTTTGCGCCGGACGTGATCTGGTCACGTAGCATCACGGCATCGATCTGGTAGTGTGCGCTCGCCGGGTAAGCTTCGGGATGCGCGCGCACCATCGCCGCATAATCCGTGCGCAGCTCGGCGCGGGCTTGGTCGAGCGTGGCGTCGGGCGCCAGGCGACCGAACAACTCGGTCATGCGGTGCACGCGCCCCGTTACCATGGTGGCCGAAAGATGATGCGGACTGGTCACCACATTGACAAGGATCTCGGTCTGCGACGGATACTGCACCGACGGCTCCAGCACACCGACGACGGTGGCCGTACGCGGATCAAGCCGTATGGTCCTGCCGATCACGGTCGGATCGCCCTTCAGCGAGTCCTTCCAGAAACGATAGGTCAGCACGCAGGCGCCGGCAGCATTGGGACCATCGTCGTGCTGATCGAGCAGCCTGCCCAGCACCGGACGCAGTCCCATAACGTCGAAATATGATCCGTCGACTACTCCGGCGCGCACCTCGCGAGGCTCTCCCAGCCCTATCATGGTGAAGCCGATCGCGGAGAACTCGCCAAACGAGCCGACCGACTTCACGCTCGCTTTCAGGTCCTGGACCTCCGGCACGGAAAACGCCGCGTCTTCGTCGCCGTATCCAGGCGCGTTCTGCCGAATGTAGATCAGCGGGTCCTCACCGCGGTTGACCAGCGGCCGCAGCAGAACGCCGCGCACCAGGCTGAAGATGGCGGCATTGGCGCCAATTCCCAGCGCCAACGTCACGATCACCGTGATCGAC
>JARLJU010000024.1 GCA_031291055.1 Rudaea sp.
AGGCGCATCACATTCCAGCCTTTGATGACGATCACACTCCACGACATCACCGACATGATCAACAGCGCGAGCGCGATACCGCGCGTCACAAAATCCCCTTGCGCCCACACGTGCGCCACTCCGTAGTTTTGCATTGCAATTCCTTGTTTTTAAAATCTGCCTCAATCGTTCAGATTGAAGTTGTAAGGCTGGGTCGCCGTGGCCCGAATGGGTTGGCCGTTCTCGAGATAGGGTTGGCACGAGCTCGCATGCGCGGCGGCGATGGCGGCGTCGTCCAGACGGCTAAAGCCGCTGCTCTTTTTGAGCGAGATGCTTTCGACCTTCCCCGTCGGTCCGATGACGAACGTCACATAGGCCGTACCGGTTTCGCCGCGGCGCTTCGACAGCGCGGGGTAGTCCGGTGTGACCATGCTGCACTCGATGTGCGAGACGTTCTTCGGTGCCGTGATGTCCATAGTCGGACGGCCGACGGCCGGCGCCGCCTGAGCGGGTGGTGCAGCCGGCGCGGCAGGCGCGGGCGTGGGCTCAGCCGCGGCGACGGGCGTCGGCGACGGAGCTGCGGTAACCGGCAACGGTGTCGGCGTAGGTGTCGGTGTCGGCTTTGGCTGGACTTTCGCTTTGGTATGGACCGGCGGCGTTGGCTTGGGCGGCGGCGGCGCGATCGATTGCAGCGCGACGGGCGCGGCTACGGGCGCCGGCGCGAGCAACTGCGCCGTCATGATGCGTGATTCGACCACCGGCTGCACGGGTTCATGACGGAGCGTCAGGACCACCGCAAGCAAAGCGACGTGAATCGCCGCGACCGCGGCAATCGCGGTCAAGGCACGGGAGTTCATTCGGGGGGGCGAAGCCAGCGTGGCGCCGGCTGAAACGGTATGCGAGGCCTGCATGTTAGCGTAGCGACGTGCCGTCGATGCGGCACGTCAGACAAGACATCGTCATGTTCGGAAGATCAGCAGCGAAATGATCAAAGTAGTCACGAAACCAATCAGCAATTCCATCTCGAACTCCTTTAACGGGTGAGCGGGTAGCTGGCTGGTACGGATACTGGCTTGCTGACGGCAGTGGGATAACGCGTGAAGCCGCGCATGAAACGGCGCGTAAAACGGTGTATGAGGCAGTGAACACCCGAGGCGCGGCGTGGGCCGCGCCCTCAAGTCCCGCCTCAAGCGGCCTTGCGTTCGTAAAACGTCAGCGGCATGACTTGCGAGTGATGATCGAAACCGCAGCGGCTTGCGCAGACACCGCTTTCCATCATGACGCCGCGCACGGAATCCGCGCACTTGCCGCAGCAGGAGGCAACGCCGAGTTCGAACTGGAGTTCGTCGAACGAGTCGACGCCTTCCGCGATCGAGGCACGGATCTTTCGGTCAGAAACAGACTTGCAGACACAGACAATCATGGCAGGGCGTCATAGCTAACGTTAATGCGAACTATTATCATTTTGATTGGACCTCTTGG
>JARLJU010000236.1 GCA_031291055.1 Rudaea sp.
CAACTGTTCGGGCGTAAAACGTGAGATCCGGTGTGCGGCCCCTTGCTGAGCTACGGTGCCGTTTACACCAAAGCGTTATCGGGCTCGCACACCGGGCTCTCGACGATTAGAGTACGGATATTCCAAGACATAAAGCGTTAGGCTCCGCAACTGACGCCACGACATGTCTCAGACCGAACCTTACGTTCGCGAAGCCGGCTCCGGTCCAGGAGTGGTCTGCCTGCACTCCAACGCAAGCAGCTCGGCGCAATGGCGTGGGCTGATCGATCTTCTCTCAACAGATTTCCACGTCCTTGCCCCTGATCTTTACGGGGCAGGAAGGAGCGTGGACTGGCACTCCAATCGAGAGATCTCGCTCCGCGATGAGGTGAGTTTCATTGAGCCTGCCCTCGCGAAAGCAGGTGAACCTTTCTCGCTCGTCGGACACTCCTACGGCGGCGCAGTGGCGCTGATGGCGGCGCTGGCCCGTCCGAACCGCGTCAGGTCTCTCGTCTTGTATGAACCGACACTGTTCTCCCTTGTGGAAAACCAGAGTCCTCCTGTCGGAAACGTTCGCGGCATCCAGGAGGCGGTACGCCTGGCATCGGCTGCATTGGACGCCGGAGACCCAGAAGCAGCGGCGGAGCATTTCATCGATTTCTGGATGGGCGCGGGCACTTGGAAAGCAGCACCGACAGCTCGCAGAGGTCCTATTGCCGAATCCGTGGTCAACGTGCGGCGTTGGGCACATGCGCTTTTCACAGAGCCCACACCGGCGAGTGCATTTGCAGCGCTGGAGATGCCTGTCCTGTATATGGTGGGAAAGGAGTCTCCGGAGTCGGCGCGAGCGGTCGCGCGGGCGCTCCCGCCAATTCTTGCGAACGTGAGGGTCGTCGAAGTCCAAGGCTGGGGTCACATGGCGCCCATCACCCATTCGGAGGCCGTCAATGCTCAAATCGCCGCGTTCGTGCGCGAGATCTGACCCCTCCATCGAGCGGACGTACTCCGGCAAGCTTCGCCTGCCTGTGCCCGCCGCTCATGTTGAGCGTTAGGGCCCTTCAAATGCCAGTTCAATCGGCACACCATTAGCCAACGTCTGGCGGACAACGCAGCAATGCTCGGCGATCACTTTGAGCTTTTCCAGCTTTTCCACATCAGTTCCGGATTTGGCTCTCAGTGTCACACGGCATCGCATCGCCTGAAAGCCAACCGGCACTGTTTGATCCATAGCCAGCGTGCCGCGCACGTCAACATCGGCCGTCACTTCAACGGTCAAGACCTCAAGCTCAACACACAATAAGTTGGCCACCATTCTAAGTGTCGAGTCCATGCAGGAGGCTAACGCCCCACAGAGCAAATCGCCTGGTGTTGGTGCATCGTGTAGCCCTCCTACGGCACGATGGACTCCTATCGGGACTACTACATTGCGGTCAGGCATCGGCATGACTTCGCAATGGACGGGGTCACCCGGTGCAATGCCGGTCGTGATCGCTCGGTCAGTAACCATCGCCTCGACGGGCGCAGCGCGGTATTTTGCACGCAGCGATGCCTGCCTCTCTGATACGTTCATGGCGTCCTCCTCGTTGCACACATATTATACGATGGGTGCTCGCTTTCGGAGCAGGTCAGCGGAGCCGCGGCCGGGCCCCAACTACGCGTTCAAGCGGACCGTGTGGAGGAAGTTTCCGGCACAATTCATGCGTTGCCGCCCGCACGGCCGTTTAGCTTAGGCGTTAAGCCGCAACGTGAGATTCATATCAAATTTGTGCAAATAGCTGAGCCCCCCCGGCCTCAAGGCCCTCACTGAAAGGAGAACACTGTGAACGAGACTATTCGCATTAGGTACCTCCGAATTGCGCTGGTATTGGTTGGTGTCACTTTTATCTTCGGCATTTATCTGCTGATGATTGTCTGGCCATCCGGTTGGACGTGGCACACCGGACATTCCGATTACCCTATGATGATCGTGGGGATTTACGCAACGCTTGGTGTGTTTTTGCTTCTGGCTTCCCGTAATCCTCTTTCTCATCTCAGCCTCATCTGGTTCACGATTTGGTCAAGCGTAGTGCACGGTGCAATCATGACCTTCCAAGCATTGGCCAGCCCCATGAATCACGAACATCTCATGGGGGATGTTCCTGCACTCTTCATCGTGGCGGCCGTACTCGCAGTGCTGACTCCCAGAGGCCAGAACGCTGCTCTTGCTCAAGCAACCTAACAATTCATTCAAGCGGACGTGCCTTCGGCACGCCGCTTAATTCAGGCGTCAGGCCCGGATTCTGCGGGCAGGTGACCAAGAAGTAAGTCTTCATATGAACGTTAACGATCAAATCAAAGACTATATCGCCGCTCAGCCAGAGCCAAAACGAAGTGACATGCGAGAGCTTCACGGCATCATTCTGGGAATGATGCCGAACTGTAAATTGTGGTTTCTTGATGGCAGAGATGAGAGCGGGCGGATGGTTTCTAACCCCAGCATTGGTTATGGAGCACAGACTATAAGGTATGCCGATGGAAAAACCAGAGAGTTTTATCAGATCGGCATCAGTGCAAACACAACAGGAATGTCCGTCTACATTATGGGAATAAAAGACAAAAAGCACTTGGCCGAGAAATATGGGAAAAAGATCGGCCAGGCAAGCGTGACAGGTTATTGCGTCAAATTCAGGACATTAGGAAATATCGATATTGATACCCTTGTAGATGCAATCCGATATGGTATTGAACAGACACGCGCCTAACAATTCGTTCAAGCCGAGGTCACTTCGTGGCACGGCTTCACCCAGGCGTTAGGGGTTCCACATGGCACTGCGGAAAGTGGCGTTCTTCTTGTCCTTGGTTGTCGCACTCGCTGGTTGTGCAACCAAATCGACGGCGGAGCGCGGAGCTGCATACGCAAATAAGCAACTTGAACAACGTGGCAGCCCATATCGCTGGAGCAGCACAAATTTCCCTGACGGTTCCGCAGTTCTACAAAGGGAGCTTATCGGCACACCTTGCACAACTGCAGCCAATGCAACTCTTCAACACGACGTTCTGACAAGCATCGGACAATTCGAGGTACAAAATGGGGGCTCCGCAACTCCCGAGCTGCTCGGAACGAGGTGTATTTCTCTCGTGAGATCCCAAGTAAACGAAGCGTGGGTGATTGCGCGCGGCAAAGAAAAAATGGCTTATACAGTTTCTTTCAGGCCACAAGCGTCCGGCGGCGTCGCCTTTGAAGTTCATGGGCCTTGGGGTAAGGCGGAGCTTCCAACCATTTGCTAGAGAGGACGGCTGCGGGTCGGTTGCGCTAACATCGTGCGCATCGCGGAAGACGCCGTTAGCTCAGCGTTAGGGGTCAATCGAAAGGGAGGCATGAAAATGACACGCGTCCGAGTTGCCGGCTTTACCATCTCGCTCGACGGATACGGAGCTGGTCCGAATCAGGAGATCAGGAATCCGCTCGGCGTCGGCGGAACGGATTTGCACCAGTGGTTGGTGCCGACACGCACGTTCCAGCGGGCCCTATTTGGCGCCGACGGTGGCACAACGGGGATCGATGACGACTTCGCTGCGCGGGGCTTCAAGAATGTTGGCGCGTGGATTCTGGGAAGAAACATGTTCGGACCGATTCGCGGTTCCTGGCCCGACATGAGCTGGAAAGGCTGGTGGGGGGACAACCCGCCCTATCACGTTCCAACTTTCATCTTGACTCATCACGCGCGCTCACCCATCCAGATGGAAGGCGGAACGATATTCTACTTCGTCACGGGCGGCATTCACGAGGCGCTTGACCGGGCGCGCGACGCCGCTAACGGAATGGACGTGCGCATTGGCGGCGGACCTGCCACCATCCAGCAATATCTTCGCACGGGCCTTGTCGATGAGCTGCACGTCGCTATCTCGCCGATCCTGCTGGGCGGGGGCGAGCGACTGTTCGAGGGGATTGATATGCGCGCTCTGGGATACGAATGCGTTCAGTTCGTTGCGTCGGAGAAAGCGACCCATGTTGTACTCCGGCGCCAAGGGCACAATGACACCTAACGGGCGATTGCAGCGGACGGCGCCGCCGCGCTGCAGCCGAACCGGAACGTTACAGTAACATCATGCTCGTTCGCGGCTGCGACCGCTGGGTTCGAGCGAGAGGCAACGCATTATGAAGACGTCTGCAGCGCTCTTACTCATGCTCTTGATCGCGGGCTGCGATCTGAGCGCCGGCAGCAACGTGGAAGAACGAATACGAGCTGACGCTCTGTCTCGCGCATCTTCCGATTGCAGCGCCGCCCGATCATGCCGCGTTTCAATCAGCAAGAACGGTGCTGATTGGATAGTGAACATTTCGCCCACGGCACTCGGCATCAGCGGAGACCCACAATTCAATTCGGGTGCCGAGCATCACTATCAATACGACGCCTCAGGGACATTCTTGGCAGAGATCCCCTGATTCGCCACAGCAAGATAACATTGGCGCAAGCGAAGAAAATGCTTGCCCGCGAGATGGTTTGCCTTGCCCCGGTCACAACTGTAGCCAACGCCGACCGATTGCTCAAACTGACGGCTGCCAGACGTTGGGCGCCAGGAGGACCTTTTGAAACGCATGTGGACGATCATCGGTGTCGCCGATGTGCCAGCCAGTTTCAGGTGGTACCAGTCGCTCCTTGGCGTGCCGGCGACGACTCCCGGCCATCCCGACTTCGGGCAGATCCTCGACTCGGATGGTACGGTCTTGCTCTGCCTCCACGAGTGGGGCGCCCACGAACATCCTTCCTTGATGAGTCCCGATCATGCTGCGCCTGGCAATGGCCTCCTCCTGTTCTTCCGCGTCGGTGATTTCAACACGGCGTTGCAAAGGGCGCACGCTCTGGCCAACCGGCTCGAAGAGGGACCTCACATGAATCCGAACACTGAAACCATGGAGTTCTCCCTGCGAGATCCGGACGGCTACTACGTCACGATCAGCGCGCTTTCCACGGCCTAACTATTCGACCAAGCGTCGGGCGGCAATGCCGGCCTACTTGTATACTTGTCTGCCCGACCATTCTTCCAAGGCGGCCGCGATGGATAACTGCGGAATTCCGGCGCCTCGTACGGCGGCTCAACTCAAAGCAGCGGGCGTGATCGGCGGCATCCAAACAGGCGTTCAACGCGACCGCGATGAGCCACGACGATCTCCGGAGCGTCCCGCGCGGCGCGGGATCGGTTGAGCTAATATGCTGTTCGCAGCGGCAGCGGCCACCTGGCTCAAGCGTTGGGCCACCGGACCCGATGAAGGACAACACGCAGCTCGAGCGGATTGAGACGCTCTTTGTCAGGTCGAGATGAAAGCCGAAAGGCACACGATGAACATACTGCTATGGGTTCTGCAGGTCCTCGCCGCATTCCTGTACGGGTCGTCAGGCATCATGAAGGTCTTCATGTTCGACAAGGTAAGCCAGGACGTCCCGTCCTTTGGCGCATTGCCACGAAAAGCCTGGATGACGCTGGGTATCCTGGAACTCGTGTGCACGGTCGGGCTCATCATCCCCGCCGCGTTCCACTGGCAGCCGCTGCTGACGATCCTGGCTGCCACGGTGTTGGCGGTCGAGAGCCTCGTGTTCGTCGCGGTGCACGTCAAGTACCACGAGGGCACGCCCATGATCTTAAGCGGTGTGCTGGGCCTCCTCATGGCGTTCGTCGCGTATGGCCGGATGGCTCTGGCGCCGATCTTCTGACCGGCGGGCCTCCAAGTTCGACGGGCGGCGGCCTAACAACTCATGCAAGCTGACAGCGCTTCGCGGCGCGAGTCAAATCAGGCGTCAGGCTTCATAACTCTACCTAAATGCATCATCCAGAATGCCTACCGCCGATACTTACGTTCCTTGCGAGAATAGGAATCTTCGTGCGTATGGAAAAGGTAACTGGTGACAGTTTCCTTCCAGGCGTCGCGATTGTTGACGGCACCCTTTCTGTTGATACTGCAACCCTAAAGTGGCCCGGCGATATTCTCCACGAAGCAGGACATATTGCGGTCTTGCCCAGATCGCTGAGGCAGCGTGCAAACGAGAATCTCTCAAATCAAGCTGGCGCCGAGTTTGCTGGCGAGCTCGAAGCTATGGCATGGGCGTATGCAGCCATCGTCGAACTCGCCCTGCCCTTGGATGCCCTCATTCATGAAGGCGGCTATAACGGGCGGTCGCAAGCGCTCATGCAGATGTACTCATTCGGCATCTACCCCGGTTTGGCCGGCCTCTGTAAATCGGGCATGACAATGGCACCCGGGTTTACAGAAAACTGTGGGCCAATTCAATATCCCAGAATGCTCCGGTGGCTTCGCAGTTGAACGGGCAAAGACTTCCTGCCGATCCCGCGCTGCGGCCAAACCATTCGTGTATGGACTTCTCGTGCAAGTGACCGAATTGTGCTGTAAACAGCTGACCGCGCCTTCGCATCGAACGTTGCGCTTTTGATCGGGAGACTTCGAGTATGCAAATCTCAGACATTCCCTTCGGTACGACGGACTGGTCATCGACGGAATCCGTCGAGCACCGAGGTGAGTCAGGCATGGCCTATTGGCGTACCCGGCAGTTTGGATCGATCCGCGTCCGCATGGTCGAGTACACACCCGGTTATGTTGCCGATCATTGGTGCGTCAAGGGCCATATACTGCTCTGTATCGAAGGCGAGTTGCACACCGAGTTGAAAGATGGCCGCCGGTTCAGTCTGTTGCCGGGCATGAGTTACCAGGTGGCAGATGATGCCGAGCCTCATCGCTCACATACCGAGGCTGGAGCAAGATTGTTCATCGTTGATTGAGACGCGCGCCTTCAACCGTTATCCGTTTCCGGACACCCATGAACCTGCAAACCCTGATCACGTTCTCCACGGTCGCAACCTTGGCCATTCTCAGTCCGGGACCGGCCGTTCTTTTGTCGTTGCGAAATGGCGCAACGCTGGGGCCGCGATCAGTGATCTGGTCGGCGCTCGGCAACATTTCCGGAGTTTGCTGTCTATCCGTCGCGGCGATACTCGGTCTGGGCGTTGTCCTCAAGTCGTCGGCCTTCGTGTTTGCCGCGGTAAAAATTGCCGGCGCCGTCTACCTTTTTTATGTCGGCGTCCGTCACTTGCTCGGCCACGCCGTTGCAGTGCCTGCTGCGCCCGATCAACCGGCCGGCGCGGTTGCAACACCCGCGCCTTGCCTGTATCGCGAAGGATTCCTGATCGCGGCAACGAATCCAAAGGCGGTGCTCTTCTTCACGGCGCTGTTCCCGCAGTTCATCGATTCGACCGCACCGCTGCTTCCACAATTTCTCCTGCTGACCGGCGTCTTCATGGCGATATCCTACGTATCGCACCTGGGCTATGCGATGATTGCCGCACGGGCCAGGGGAATGCTGTTGGAGCCCTTTTTCGCCAAGTGGCTGAACCGCATCATCGGTATGGCCTTTGTTTGCTTTGCTGCCATTCTGCTGGCTCTCCGCCGGCAGGTGACCTGAAGATTCGGTCAGGGTATCCATATCGGATACCAGCGATTTCAAACTCGTCGATCGAGGCTCCACCACAGGTTTCAATCGTCAGGTTTGCATGGAATCAGCGGGTCGATACACAGGAATGCTCATGTTGGCCAACAACCCCGTAACCATCTGGCATCAGCTCGTGAAAGCACGCGACGTGCATGGCCTCGACGCCATCCTCGCCGACGACGCCGTGTTCCACTCGCCGGTGATGCATGCGCCGCAAGTTGGAAAAGCGATCACGGCGAAGTATCTTGCCGCTGCTTTCCATGTCTTCTTCAACGCATCATTTCACTATGTCCGCGAGTTGATCGGCGACCGCGACGCCGTTCTCGAGTTTGAAGTGGATCTGGACGGCGTCCGTGTGAATGGCGTGGACATGATGAAATGGAACGACGCGGGAAAAATCGTCGAATTCAAGGTGATGCTGCGTCCGCTGAAGGCAATCAACCTGATCCAGCAGAAAATGGCGGCGATGCTGCAGGCGAATCAGTAGTCCGCGCGGATACGCGATCATTGGTCGATGCCGGGAAGATTTTTCTGATCGCGCAACGTATCGTTGCGAGGGTGCTGGCGTGAAAACGATTGGCCTGATCGGCGGCATGAGCTGGGAATCGACGGTCCCCTACTATCGCCTCATCAACGAAGCCGTAAAAGCGCGTCGGGGCGGTTTCCACTCGGCCAAGATCGTTCTCTATAGCGTCGATTTCCACGAGATAGAAAGACTGCAGCGGGCAGGCGACTGGGCCGAGGCCGGCCGACTTCTGGCGAATACGGCGCGTTCGCTCGAGGCCGCGGGCGCTGATCTTCTGGTTCTGTGCACGAACTCCATGCACAAGGTTGCGCCGGCCATCGAAGCCGCCGTCGCCATTCCGCTGCTGCACATCGCAGACCCAACGGCTGTGGAGATTAAGCGCCAGGGGCTGACGAAAGTCGGACTGCTCGGCACCCGTTTCACGATGGAAGAGGATTTTTATCGCGACAGATTGAACCGCGTGCACGGCATCCAGGTTGTGATACCCGCCGTGCCCGATCGCGAAATCGTCCATCGCGTCATCTACGAAGAACTGTGCATGGGAAAGGTGCTGGACACGTCACGAAACGCCTATCGCCGCATTATCGTCAGCCTCCACGGACAAGGCGCGCAAGGCGTGATCCTCGGCTGCACCGAAATCGCCATGCTCATCGGCGCCCAAGATTCTCCGGTGCCGGTATTCGACACCACGCAACTGCACGCCGCCAAAGCCGCCGAATGGGCAATGCTGCCCCATGGCTGAATTGTACTTGCACCAACGTGGCGCGAGCGCATGGCGCACGGGTTTGCTCGTGCGACGAACTACTGCGCAGTGACGACGGTGAATGTCAGCGCATGAATCGGCGGCAGGCGCGCGTCGAGCGCGCGCCAATGCTCGCCCTGATCGTTGCTGGTCCACAAGCCGCCCGTCGTGGAGCCGAAAGCCAGTCGCTCGCCGGCAGCATCGATCGCCAGGGCGTGACGCAGCACGAGATCGTAGGCGTCGTCTTGCGGCAGTCCGTCGCGCAGCACCGTGAATGTTCTTCCGCCGTCGCATGTGCGCGAGACCACGACCTTGCCATCGACCGGAATCCGTCGCTCATCCTTGGTCGCGGGCACGAACCAGGCGGCTTCGGGATTGCACGGATGAACGGCGACGGCAAAACCGAATACCGAAGGCTGCACGGTGGCGACATTCTGCCAGTCGCTGCCTCCGGCCGTGCTGCGGAACACGCCATTGTGATGCTGCGCCCAGAACACGTCGGGCACGGCGCGGCATTGCACCAGCCGATGCACGTCCTGGATGTTCGGATCGTTCCTGCGCTCTTCCGGCATGTAGGCCGCGAACATTCCCTGCGCGGTCTGCGCCCAGGATTCGCCGCCGTCGTTGCTGCTCCAGACACCGCCGGTCGAGATCGCCACGCGCAACGCACGCGGATTGCGCGGATCGACGCAGATGCTGTGAATGCCGGGCTGATCGAAGCCGCCGCCAAACCACTGGCGACGCCCAGGGTGGTCCCACAGCGATCGCACCAGTTGCCAGCTCGCACCGTGATCGTCGGAGCGGAACAGTCCGCCCGGAATCGTTCCCGCCCACAATCGGCCGGGTTCGTCCACGCCACCCGCCTCCAGCGACCAGATCAGGCGCAGCACCGCAGGCTGCGGGGGCTTGCCATCGCCGGTGATCACTTCGTCGCCTTCGGCATACGCGGGCACGGCGCACTCGTTCCAGGTTTTTCCGCGATCGACCGAGCGCTGCAGCTTGGTACCGAAATGCCCCAGATCAAGCACCGCATACCAGCTGCCGTCGCGCGGATCGGCCAGTGCCAGCGCGATGTTGTCGCCGAGAAAGGCCCGATGCGCGATGCGCCAGGCGCCGCTTTCGGGCTCAAGCACGAACAGACCTTTGCGTGTGGAGACAAGAATCGCCTCGGCCATCTCAACCTCCCGACAGAGCCTGCATCACATAGATCTCGGAGTGCTCGCCAAGCGCCTGGTTCGGGTTGCGCTTGTCGGCAATGGCGCTGCCGTCGACGAACAAGGCCACGTGATGGCGCACGGCGCCGCGTTCATCCAGCACGTAGCCGCGCAGATTGGGGTACTGCAGGAATACGCCGCCGAGCACTTGATCCAGGCGCGTTCCGGCGACCTCAAGCACGACATCCTCGGTCGCCTTGCCAGCCGCTGTGGGCAGCCAGCGCGACAACGCGGAAGCGAGAACGACGCGAGGCATGTGGATTCCCTCGTTTCCTCTAGATGACATCCCAGGGAAAACTGCCTTTCTGCAGAATCGCACCGGCCAGCGCATCGATTTGCGCGTCCTCGTTGCGCGCCAGTCCGCGCACGTTGCGCGACATGCGGCGGCGTGCCTGTTTGGTGAAGACCTCGGCAATCTTCACCGCGCTGTCGGCATCGGCGTGCTTTGCCTTGACCAGCGAGTCGGCGCGCGACAGGGTACACAGGCCGACGAACATGTCGATGGCCAGGTCTGCGATACGCTTTTGCTGATACTGCTGATCGGCCACTTTCTTGCCGTGCCTGCGCAGCAATGCATCGGCGGATTTTGACAGCTCCACGACATACCGCTCGTAGCTTTCGGCGGCCTTGCGCAGGGTCGGATGCAGCTCGCGCAGGATCTTGTCGGTGCCGTAACCCGTGGTTTCGCGCACGCGACGGCCGGCGTAGCTGCTGAGCACGCCAAAACCCTTGATCGGATCATTGAAAATATTGCCGAGCGCCGACTTCAACCCCGACAGGCTCGTACCGACATCCTTGAGGCCGGATAGCGCGATGTACAGGCGCAGGATTTCGTTCGTGCCCTCGAAAATCGAAAGAATGCGCGAGTCGCGCGTGATCATCTCGTAGGGAAATTCGCGCATGAACCCGTTGCCGGCAGCAATCTGCAGCGCCTCGTGCGCGGCACGCTGGATCGCGTCGCTGGCGAAGACCTTGCTCATTGCTGCTTCGACCGAGTAGTCCTCGCAGCCGGAATCGATGTAGTGCGCCACCATCCATACCGCGCTCTCGGCCGCGAAACAGTCGATCGTCATCTGCGCGATCTTCTCGCGGACGAGGCCAAACTCCGCGATGGGCTGGCCGAACTGCTTGCGTTCCTTGGCCTGCGCCGTGGCCAGCCGGATCAGCGCTTTCATGCCACCGACGGCGCCGCCGCCCAGGCCGGTACGCCCGTTGTTGAGGATCGCCATGGCGACCTTGAAACCTTTCCCGACTTCGCCGAGTACATTTTCCGGCGGTACACGCACGTCGGCGAACGCAACCGTCGTCGTCGACGACGCACGAATGCCCATCTTGTCCTCGTGCGGACCATGGCTGACGCCCGGCCATTTCGCCTCGACGATGAAGCCGGTCATCTTGCCTTCGGCCGAGTCGGTCTTCGCGAACACGGTATACAAATCCGCGATGCCTCCGTTCGTGATCCAGATTTTCTCGCCACTCAGGATCCAGCTGCCGTCGGGATTGCGACTCGCCTTCGTGCGTATCGAGGCGGCGTCCGAACCGGCACCGGATTCGGTGAGGCAGAATGCGGCGATCATTTCTCCGGTCGCCAGCTTCGGCAGATAGCGCGCCTTCTGATCGGCGTTGCCGAACAGCAGCACGCCCTTCATGCCGATCGAACTGTGCGCGCCAATGGTCAGCGACACCGAACTGTCGTGACTGCTGGTCTGGCCGAGCACGCGCGCGTAGGCGGCATTGGAAAGTTCGAGCCCGCCGAACTGCTCGGGAATGATCAGCCCGAACAGACCCATGTCGCGCAGCGCCTGGATGAATTCCGCCGGCTGATGCGCTTCGCGATCCCACTGCTTGAAATCGGCGTGCTTGTCGCCAAGAAAATGATCGATCGCATCGACCATCGAGGTGAGCATCTCGCGATCGCGATCGCGCATGGCCGGATACGGGAATAGGTTTTCTTCGAGAATCTCGCCGAAAAACAGGTTCTTGGCGAAACTCTGGTCGCGTTTCAGGCTGTCGCTGCCGGCAGCCTTGGCAGGCTTGTTGTCGGTGACTGCGTTCACTGGCGACTCCCCGTCACGGTGGCGGTGACAGAGTGTCCGTCCGCGGCGCGCCGCTGGCAAGTAGCGGTGGAATTGCCCCATTGCGCCCCGCCCCGGGACTGCGCCGTTTACGCCCTTGCTGCCTGTCCGGGTTCAGGAAGGAAGTTGATCCTGTTAAAGTCGACCGGCTGCCGGGCCGGTCGAGGTGACGTGGCTTGCGCTCGAATAAAACTTGCGGCGCTCGCGTTCGCGGGGCTGCCAGGCAATATCTGACAGGGGAAATCCGATGCTGGCGAGCACCAAAGAAAAACCGTCCTGGCCGATGCGTTTGTTGGCGTCGATCGCGCTGTTCGCGTTCACGTCTGCGACAGGCGCTGCGGCCCACACATCCACTGACGCTTCTGCCGAGGCACGCTGGCAGCGCGAAGCCCAAGCAGTCACGATCACGCGCGACGATTGGGGCATCGCGCACGTGCACGGCAAGACCGACGCCGATGCGGTCTTCGGCATGGCCTATGCGCAGGCCGAGGACGATTTCAATCGCGTCGAGACCAACTATCTCAACGCAATGGGCCGGCTCGCCGAGGCCGAGGGCGAGGCGGCGATCTGGCAGGATCTGCGCATGAAGCTGTTCATCGATCCGGTCACGCTGAAAGCGCTCTACGCAAAAAGTCCCGCCTGGCTGCAGGCGCTGATGAACAGCTGGGCCGATGGGCTGAACTACTACCTGGCCACGCATCCGGATGTGCATCCGCGCGTGCTCGACCATTTCGAACCATGGATGGCGCTGAGTTTCAGCGAGGGCAGCATCGGCGGCGATATCGAAGACGTGGCCCTGGACAAGCTCGGGGCTTTTTACGGTCATGATCACGAAGCGGTGGCGAATGTATCAACGCCATCGAGCTGGATCGAACCCACCGGCTCAAACGGCATCGCGATCGCACCCAAGCTGACCGCGAACGGCCATGCGCTGCTGCTGATCAATCCGCACACATCGTTTTTTTTCCGCTCGGAATTGCAGATGACCAGTGACGCCGGCCTCGACGTGTACGGTGCGGTCACCTGGGGCCAGTTCTTCATCTACCAGGGTTTCAATCACCACATCGGCTGGATGCACACGTCCACCGGCGCCAATGTCGTCAATGAATTTGTCGAGACGATCGTGCACAAGGACGGCAAGATTTTCTACCGCTACGGCAAGGAACTGCGACCGGTCGCCGCGCGAACGATCAGCGTGCCTTACCGCACCGCCGATGGCTCGATGGCCACGCGCAGTTTCACGACTTACGCGACACATCATGGCCCGATCGTGGGCGAGGAACACGGCCAGTGGATCGCCATCGCGCTGATGAACACGCCGATGCAAGCGCTCGAACAAAGCTGGCTGCGCACCAAGGCCAGCGACTATGCCAGCTACATGAAAGTCGCCGAGCTGAAAGCCAATTCGTCGAACAACACGATCTTCGCCGACGACAAGGGCGAGATCGCCTATCTGCATCCGCAGTTCATTCCACGACGCGACGACCGCTTCGACTACACCAAGCTCGTCGACGGCAGCGATCCGGCAACTGACTGGAAAGGCCTGCACGCGCTCAACGAAGCGCCGCACCTGCTCAATCCGGCCAACGGCTGGATCATGAACACGAACAACTGGCCCTACTCCGCCGCCGGTCCCGACAGCCCCAGGCGCGAGGACTATCCGCGCTACATGAATCCGTTTGGCGAGAACCCGCGCGGCCTGCACGCCACGCGCGTGCTGAGCAACCAGAAAGATTTCACCATTGCCTCGCTGATCACGGCCGCCTTCGATTCCTACCTGCCGGCGTTCGCCAGGCAAATCCCGATCCTCATCGCCGACTTCGATGCGCTTGCGGCCAATGATCCGCTCAGACAAAAACTCGCGGGCCAGATCGCTCTGCTGCGCAATTGGGACTATCGCTGGGGCATCGCCTCGATGCCGACCTCGCTCGCCGTGTTCTGGGGCGATATCCTGTGGGACAAGGCCAGTCACGCCGATACATCCGAAGCGATCACGATCTACGACTACATGGCCGAGAAAGCTGGAGCCAAGGCGCGTCTGGAAGCGCTGGTCGAGGCCTCCGACCGATTGGAAAAGGATTTCGGCAGCTGGGGCGTGCCCTGGGGCGAGATCAATCGATACCAGCGCATCAACGGCGCCATCGTGCAGCCGTTCGACGACAGCAAACCGAGCATTCCCGTGCCTTTCGTGTCCTCGCGCTGGGGCTCGCTCGCTTCCTTCGGCGCGCATCGCTGGCCGGGCACGAAACGCTACTACGGCACGGGCGGCAACAGCTTCGTCGCGGTCGTCGAGTTCGGCGACAAAGTAAGCGCACGCGCCATTACCGCCGGGGGCGAAAGCGGCCATCCGGAATCACCTCATTTCAACGACGAAGCCGAACGCTATACCACCGGCAACCTGCGCACCGTGTATTTCTGGCCCGAGCAGCTCGAGGGACACACCGAACGGGTCTACCGTCCCGGCTCGTGAACGAGCGGTATCGTCAGAACAACCCTTCGAGTACCTGCAGCAATCCCCAGAATGCCACCGCCCAAACCACGGTGCGCAGGTAGGGAATGCCCACGGCGTAGACGGGCAAGTAAGCCACGCGCGCCCAGAAATAAATCTGCGCGCCCAGCGCCGTGGTTTCGGTGTTGCGATGCGCCAGCTCCACTGCCAGCACGGCAGCGGCGAAGAACACGAAGGTTTCGAGGTAATTGCGGCTCGCCCGTTCGACGCGTGCAGCCATGCCGGTCAATGGCTTGGAGTCGCCGTCACGATTGCCGGCATTCCACTTCAGGCCACGTTGGGCGGTTCCCAGCGCAGCGGCGATCAGCACATACGCCAATCCGAGAACGATGGACCAGCCCAGCATCTTCAGTTCGATCGTCATGTCACCCTCCCGTGAATGAATGTGACGGCATCCTGCCTGCACCAATCCAGCAAATCGATTCCGCCTACCAATCCGTCGGCCGGTAGTCTTTCAGGAACTTGCCCCAGACGTGTTCGCCGGTGTTGAAGCCGTTGATGATCGGATCGACGATGCGTGCCGCGCCGTCGACGATGTCGAGCGGCGGATGAAAGCGTTCCTCGACGACCTTGCGCGCGGCCAGTTCTGCCGGATCCTCGTCGGTGACCCAGCCGGTGTCGACCGCGTTCATGTGGATGCCGTCGTTGTGATAGTCCAGCGCCGCCGTGCGCGTCATCATGTTGAGCGCGGCCTTGGCCATGTTCGTGTGCGGATGGCGCGTCGTCTTGAAGTTGCGATAGAACTGGCCTTCGACAGCGGACACGTTGACGATGTGCTTGTCGCGTTCCGGCGTCCGCAACATCAGTGGTTTCAAGCGCGCATTGATGAGGAAGGGCGCGATCGCGTTGACCAGCTGCACTTCGAGCAATTCGACCGATGGCACTTCGGCCATCAGCAGGCGCCATGAGTTGCGCCCACGCAGATCGACCTGCTGCATGTCCTGGTCGAGCCGGCCCTGCGGAAACAGATGTTGCTGGCACGCGAACTCTTCCGCGAGCAAGGGGATCTGCGACAACGCCGCGGCGCGCGTGAGACCGGGCGTTGCATCGATTCCCGGCGCCAGCGGCGCGATCGCGCCGGCCTCGGGCAGCATGTCGTAGCGGCGCAGTCCTTCGTAGCGACCGAGCAACCTGCGCAGATGCTCAGGCACGTCCTGCGCCGCCGCGGTTTCGCCAGCCATCATGTGCGCGTAGAACTGCGGCGGACGGCGCACGGTCTGGCAGGCGTTGTTGATGATGAAATCCAGACGCTGGCGTGTTGCCAGGAGTTCGTGGCAGAAGGCTTCCACGCTGGGCGTATGCCGCAGGTCCAGGCCGAAGATCTGCAGACGCTCGGCCCAGTCGCCGAAGTCGGGCTCCTGCGCATAGCGCGCGGCGGAGTCGCGTGGAAACCGCGTTGTCACGATCAGGCTGGCGCCGGCGCGCAGCAGCTTCAGGCCGGCCTGATAGCCGATCTTGACGCGGCCGCCGGTCAGCAGCGCCACACGGCCGCGCAGGTCCGCCGACTCGGTGCGCTTGGCGAAATTGAATGCCGCGCAATCCGGGCAGAGTTGATCGTAGAAATGATGGATCAGCGAATATTTCTGCTTGCACACATAGCAATGCTGCGGTTCGATCGACTCGCGCCGCTCCGGCTCGTTGTCCTCGCTGTCGTTCGCGATAAAGTCTTCGGGCGGGAAGACATTCGGCGTCGTGAACACCGGCCGTCGACGCAGTTCCCGGATGCCGGTCGCATGCAGCAGCGCTTCCTCGCGCTCGATCTTCGCGGCATGGCGTTCGCGCATGGCGGCCTTGACCTGGCGACGGCGCAATTTCGGATCAGGTTGGAACACCTGCGCCACTGCCTGATGCAGGCGTTGGCGATCCTCGGGCGAAAGGCGATCGAGCAAGCGACGATCGGTGGCGACGGCTTCAAGCAGCGCGATGCTCGCGCGGACCTGATCGGCCAGCGACTCCTCCGCAGCGTCTGGCAGTGACGGCGTTTGTGCAGCAGTATTCATTGTTTTTTGCGCGAACCGTGGCGATGCCGAGCGCGTATTGTAGATGCTGGCCAGAAACGGCGCTGGGCCGCTGACTCCGCCCAAGGCTATTCCAGGCCGGCAATCTGCTTCAACGCGCCCTCGAACACTTCGACAGGCTGGCCGCCGGAGATCAAATGTCGATCGTTGACGATCACGGCCGGCACCGAATTGATGCCGTGGCTCTGATAGAAACGTTCCTGTGCGCGCACTTCGGCAGCGAAGGTATCCGACGCCAGAATCTCGCGCGCCCGCGCCATCGGCAATCCGACTTCGCCGACCAGACCCACCAGTACCTCATGCGATCCGACGTCTTTGCCATCGGTGAAGTAGGCCCGGAACAGCGCGTGCTTGAGCGCCTGCTGGTGCCCTTCGGTTTCGGCCCAATGCAGCAGACGATGTGCGTCGAACGTGTTGTAGATGCGTCCGCGTTCGCCGAAGACGAACCCCAGCGACTCACCGCGCGCACGGATGTTTTCGCGGTTGGCCGCAAACTGTTCCGGTGTCGATCCGTATTTTTTACGGATGTGTTCGGCGACATCCTCGCCTTCCGCCGCCATCTGCGGATTCAGCTCGAACGGCTGGAAATGGATTTCCGCGCTCACTTTGCCATCGAGTTTTTCCAGCGCCTGCTCCAGCGCCTTGAGCCCGATGATGCACCACGGGCAGGAAACGTCGGAGACGAAGTCGATCTTTACGGCGACGGGTTGGCTTGCGGCGGAATTGAATTGAGCGGACATGGGGCACCTCGGCATGGATTGGCGCCCGTGGAAAGCGCGGGCGCAGATTCAGGATCCGGATATATGGCCGCAGTCGGCGCAATCAATGCATTGCTGGATGAAGGCGATCCCGCTTGAAACTCGCGGTAGCGTTTGCCGAGCATGGCTGGCGCAGCAAGCCACGTCGAAGCGCGCCCGCGATTGGCGCCATGTCGCGGTTTCCGTGACAAAGGTCACGGGGTGCAGCGAATACGCCAGCCGCGTGACCCAGCCATTCAGCCTCGTCCGGGAATTGTCAGGCCCCGCTTCACCGCCGGGCGCGCCAGCCCGCGTTCGAGCCACGCGGCGACGTGGTTGAACGTGTCGAACTTCACCAGGTCACGCGCCTCGTAGAAGGTGATGAGATTGTTCACCCAGCCGAGTGCGGCGATGTCCGCAATCGTGAAGTCGTCACCCATGATCCAGCGGCGATTGCTCAGCCGCGTTTCCAGCACACCGAGCAGGCGCCTTGACTCGGCGACATAGCGCTCGAGCGGACGCTTGTCTGCATAGTCCTTGCCGGCGAATTTGTTGAAGAAGCCCACCTGCCCGAACATTGGCCCGATCGATGCCATCTGGAAGAACACCCACTGGATCGTTTCCCAGCGCTGCGCCGGATCGGCCGGAATGAACTGGCCCGTCTTGTCTGCCAGATACAAGAGTATCGCGCCGGACTCGAACAACCCGAGCGGCTCGCCGCCGGGACCGTTGGGGTCGATGATCGCGGGAATCTTGCCGTTCGGATTGAGCGACTGGAATGCCGGCGTCTGGTTCTCGTTGGTCATGATGTCGACGAGATGAGGTTCGTAGGGCAGCCCCGTCTCCTCGAGCATGATCGACACCTTCACGCCGTTGGGCGTGTTGAGCGAATACAGCTGGATGCGGTCCGGATGCGTGGCCGGCCAGCGCGCGGTGATCGGGAAGTCGGACAGTTTCCGCACGTCGTGCTCCTGGCTCGCCAAGGTCACAGATACGTGGGGCGCGGGAGCGGACGATTCAACCTTGGCGCACTCTGCCGCTTGCCTGCCGGCCCGCAACTCATCCGCGCCGCAGCGACCAGAACCCGATATCCGGGCGGTGCTCATAGCCCATTCGCTCGTAAAGCCGTCTCGCACGCGGATTCTCGTAGCTTACGTGCAGGAACGGCGTGCGTCCGCGTTCGAGATTGTCGTTCGTCAGCAGCGCGATCAGGCGCTGCGCGTAGCCGCGGCCGCTGAAGTCCGGACGCGTGCAGACGGCGCTGATTTCCTGATGCGCATCCGTGCCGAGGCGCTCGCCGATCATCGCCGCCAGCCGTCCATCGTGGTAGATGCCGAAGTAGCGGCCCAGCTCCATCGTGCGCGGGCGGAAATAATGCGGATAGACGAGCGCGGTCAATGCGAGCACATCGGCGCGGTGTTCGTGGTTCAGCTCGATGACATCGGGCCCGTCGATCACCGGGATCGGCACCGTGCAGATCATCTGCGCCAGCGGTAAAAACGCTTCCAGCTTCCAATCGCCCGACACACGTGGCGCCACGCCGATCAGATAGACGGATTCGCCCGGCTCGACCAGCGCCGCGAGTGCATCGCTCGCATCCACATCGGCGTTCGCCACACCCAGAAACGGCGCGAATTCCGGGGGATAGCGCGCCACGTCTCCGGCACGTCGCGCCAGGGCGAGATGACGACTGTTCAGCGAAGACCAGAACGGATTGTCCAGTTCGGTAACATTCATGCTGCAATCTTACCGACCGTTCGTATGAGGCCCAACCGTTGGTGGTGAAGTCCAACCGTTGGTGGTGAAACCCAGCCGTTCGTGGCGAGGTATCGAACCATGAACGGGGATCCGTGAAGCCGTTGACCCCTCGATAGCGCGGCGTCAATGGACCATGAATACAGTCTGATTCACTGCCTTTTGCGATACGATCAGCACAATGTTTGAAGCAGCCAATCGGGCGCCGCGGTTTCCGCACACACGAAACTGATTTACGCTACCCGCATGAATACCGAAGTAAAACGCAAAGCCGGCCCGCTGATCAGGGCAGTCGCGATGCTGCAAGTGAAGCTGCTCCTGGGCGCTGCCCGCGACCTCGCGCTGAGTCCACTCACACTGGTCGCCGCACTGATCGACCTGGTGCGCGTGAAGAACCACGAACCCCACTTCTTCCGCGACGTGATGCGCGTTGGCGAACGCACGGAGGAATGGATCGATATGTGGTCAGCCGCACGTCACCCCGACGCACCGCCGCGCGAGAATGTCGATGCCCTGCTCTCACGCGTCGAGGAAGTGGTGCGCGACCCGCAGACCGGGGCACGCCGTGCCCGCGTGCTCAAGCGCTGGGCCGAACGGCAGATGGCGCGGGCCCGGCAGCGGGCTGCAGAGGAAGTGTCAGCACGGATGAAGGCGATTTCCGATCGCAAGGCCGGCCGCGACGATCGCGACTAAAAACGCACTCAAGTAGGTTCGGCGTCAGCCCACCGTCTTTGCGGTACGAAAAACGAAAATGGTGGGCTGAAACCCACCCCAAATTATTCCTTCTTCGCGTTCTTGGCCGCTTCGGCTTTCTCCGCAGCCTCTTCGGCCTTCAGATATTCCGCATACGCCTTCGCCTCAACCGCCTGGCTGGTGATATGCATCTGGATCTCGTCGCTGACCTGGGGCACGAACTTGCCCAGGCCGAAGTCGGAGCGCTTGAGCGTCGCCGTCGCATCGAAGCCCACGGTCGGCAGATTGCTGCGCGGATTGATGCCGACCTTGACGAGGGCAACGGTGAGCGTGACCGGCTTGGTGATGCCATGCAGGCTGAGCTCGCCGGTTACCCTCAGCCGATCCGGCGCACCGCTCTTCTCGACCCTGGTGCTCTTGAACGTCGCCGTCGGAAACTTCGCCGTTTCGAAAAAATCGGCCGAGCGAAGATGCGCGTCGAGATCAGGCACACTGGTATTCAGGCTGGCGAGCGGAATCGTGACCTGCACCGAAGATCGGGCCGGATCGGCCTGATCGAATTCCAGCGTGCCTTCGCCCTGGCCGAACTGAGCGGCAGGACTGGAAAAGCCCAGATGGCTCCAGCGAACGACGCCCTGCGTGTAGTTCGGTTCAAATGTATACGTGGTGGCGTACAGCGGTACGGACGCAAGAACAAGCACAACGGCGGAAGCGATACGGCGACGGATCATGATTCAGCCCTTTTGTTTGCATCTGCGCACAGGCGCAGATCGGTGACGTCGGACGAACGGGAAGGTTGCCGACTGGGGCAAATGATACGTGGCATGTGGGGATTCGCGATCGCGGTTGGGCGTGGTTTTCAAACGTCTTGGCGCAAATGATTCCGCATTGGTAGGTTGGGTTGAACGAAGCGATAACCAATGATTCTGCAATTTGCCATACCATTGCCGGGCATCGCAGCGCTCAGCCCGTCTTATGGGCTAGAGTTTACCGGTTGCCCTTGCCCACTAAGCCTATATCTCATAAACAAATGATCAAGTTGCCAAATACTTACAGGACTCACCAAAATGTCCTTGGTTGTATTGCCTCCGATTCCTCGAAACAGCGCCATCACTGAACTTCGAGCTCCGCACTATATCCGCCGTCTACAACGCTTTTTTGGTCGGGAAGAGTTGGCGCGTGTCCAGCAGAAATTCGACCGCGATCTTCTGCACCACGGCAGAATGTATCGGAGTTGGCGGAATGACAGACAACCTTGGCTTTTTTCTTTCCGGCGCGCAGAGCAATGGCGAAGGGACAACTACAATTCTCCTTGTCCCTTAGCGATCCAGAAACTCGTTGGGGACGCGCAAAAAATAGTGGAACTCAAAAGTTCCATGACTGAAAGCGTCCAGCAGAAGTACAAGAAAGATTTGTTTCTCGAGAATCATTTGGATTGCATGCTAGAAATAGAAACTGCCTGGCACTACTACGTTCAAGGCTTCAACATTGCTTGGTACGAACCAGGCCAAAAAACGATTCCCGAGTTTCGTGTGCAGGGTGGCGGCCCAGATTTCGATGTCGAGTGTCGTCGATTTAAGGGGGACATTGCAGACGACATTAAATTCCCGCTATTCGGAGAAATCTGCGATGTACTTTTCGAAGCAATAGCCGAATCGCGAAAGTGGGGATACGTAAACGTCGAGGTTTCGGCCGAATTCGTTTTCTCGCCCGCCGAAGTAACTATCTGGAAGTGCGTTTTCGGAGCGGCCGTCTTACAAGAAAAGCGATCGGTCAATCTTGCGAATGGATTGACTGCATCGATGGATTTTGAATCCGCCGCAAGCCCCATCTATTCAGCCGAGCAACTTCCTGACCTAGCGACGAAACTGGGTGACGCAACAGGCTATTTCATCTTTCGCCGGCAGGGCGAGAAATTCGTCGAACCCATAGGATTTCGCTGTCTCGGACCGCGCAAGACACCGGAAGAGCTAACCAAACGAATTTATAACGAACTCAAGCGGAAAGTTGACAGACAGCTCTCCCCCGAAAGGGCTGGAGTACTGGTCGCCAGATTTGAGGGAGTTTACGATCCAAATGTGTTTAATTCGGAAGGCATGAAAGATGTCGTCCGCAGTCTGTTCAAACGTACGCATCTAGCGGCTTGCGTGCTTCAGGCAACAGACTCAATTCAAGATGACGAAATATCTATGCTCCATACCATACCAAGCGTCCTTTACATCAACTCCGATTCTCCTTTCGGAGACGTCGGCAACGCGGCGCATCTCGTTCGATAACGGACGCATCACACCATCGGCAACCTCAGCCCCTGCTCCCTGGCACACCTCACCGCCTCCTCATACCCCGCATCCGCGTGCCGCATCACCCCCGTCCCCGGATCGTTCCACAACACCCGCGCAAGCCGCTTGTCCGCCGCAGGAGTTCCGTCGCAGACGATGACGACGCCGCTGTGCTGCGAATAGCCCATGCCCACGCCGCCGCCGTGGTGGAAGCTCACCCAGGTCGCGCCGCCGGCGGTGTTCAACAACGCGTTGAGGATGGGCCAGTCGGATACGGCGTCGCTGCCGTCCTTCATCGCTTCGGTTTCGCGATTCGGTGACGCAACGCTGCCGCTGTCGAGATGGTCGCGACCGATCACGATCGGCGCTTTCAGCTCGCCCTTGCGCACCATTTCGTTGAACGCGAAGCCGAGCTTGTGGCGCTGGCCCAGGCCCACCCAGCAGATGCGCGCCGGCAGGCCCTGGAAACTGATGCGCTCGCGCGCCATGTCCAGCCAGTGGTGCAGATGCGGATCGTCGGGGATCAGTTCCTTCACCTTCGCATCAGTCTTGTAGATGTCCTCGGGATCGCCCGACAGCGCGACCCAGCGGAACGGGCCGATGCCGCGGCAGAACAGCGGGCGCACGTAGGCCGGCACGAAGCCGGGGAAATCGAATGCGTTCTTGCAGCCTTCGTCCTTGGCCATCTGGCGGATGTTGTTGCCGTAGTCGAACGTCGGGATGCCCTGCTGGTGGAAGGCCAGCATCGCCTCGACATGCACGCGCATCGACCGCTTCGCCGCATCGCGCACGCCGTTGGGATCGCCGCCCTGATCAGGCGATTTGCGCCGCTCGAACCATTGCTCGACCGTCCAACCGATCGGCAGGTAGCCGTTGACCGGATCGTGCGCGGAGGTCTGGTCGGTCACCGCATCGGGCTTCACACCACGCCTGACCATCTCCGGCAGGATCTCGGCCGCATTGCCCAGCAGGGCGACCGAAACCGCCCTTCCTTCACTTGTATACTTCTGGATTCTTGCCAGTGCATCGTCGAGATCGTTCGCCTGTTCGTCGACGTACTTCGTGCGCAGGCGCATGTCGATGCGGCTCTGCTGGCATTCGATGTTCAGCGAACACGCGCCAGCCAGGCTCGCCGCCAGCGGTTGCGCACCGCCCATGCCGCCGAGTCCGGCGGTCAGGATCCAACGCCCTTTCAACGAACCGCCGTAATGCTGGCGGCCCATTTCGACGAAGGTTTCGTAGGTGCCCTGCACGATGCCTTGCGAGCCGATGTAGATCCACGAGCCGGCCGTCATCTGGCCGTACATCATCAGGCCTTTTTTATCGAGCTCATTGAAGTGTTCCCAGGTCGCCCAGTGCGGAACGAGGTTCGAGTTCGCGAGCAGCACGCGCGGCGCATCGGGATGCGTCGGGAACACGCCGACCGGCTTGCCCGACTGAATCAGCAAGGTCTCGTCGTCGTTCAACTCGCGCAAGGAACGCAGGATCGCATCAAAGCATTCCCAGTTGCGCGCGGCGCGGCCGATGCCGCCGTAGACGACGAGTTCGTGCGGATTCTCGGCGACCTGCGGATCCAAATTGTTCTGGATCATGCGGTACGCGGCTTCGGTGAGCCAGCTCTTGCAACTGAGCTGCGTGCCGCGCGGCGCACGGATGACGCGCGTGATGTCGTTGCGGCGGCCTTCGGTAGGGGTGAAAGCGTTCATTGGCGATTCCGACGGGACAATTGCGCGATTATCCGCCGCGCAACTGACACGCGCCAGCTGACGCGAGGCGTTCGTTTATCCCGGCAGCGAGTGCCGGAATGGCGGTTCTATTGGAACTTGCATACGCGAGGCTTGGAAATTCACAAATCCCGCGCGACGCGCATGCCCACGCGCGCACTGCGCGTGTCAGCCGGCGCGGAGATGCGGAATGCGGAGCGTTCCTGGTCCGGCGCACTGCCCCACGAACCGCCGCGCACGACGCGATTGGCACAGCCGGGATTGACCCAGGCCCGGCTGTCGGCCGGTGCGCGAGTGTAGTTGTCGTGCCAGCAATCCTGCACCCACTCCGAGACATTGCCGTCGATATCATGGAGGCCGAATTTGTTCGGCGGAAAACTCCCCACTGGCGCGGGTCCCCAGTAATGGTCGTCGTAGTGCGGAAATGCCTTGGCCCAGCTGCGTTTCAGGCGCGGCGAGCGATCTCCGTCACCGGTGACGTTGCCGAAGACCTTGGCTGGATTGCCGTCACCCCATGGAAAGCCTGTCGTCGATCCCGCGCGCAGCGCATATTCGAATTCGGTTTCGCTCGGCAGGCGGTAATTCTTGCCGGTGCGCACGCTCAGCCATTGCGCGTAGGCATTGGCGTCGTTCCAGGAAATGTGGATGACAGGAAGACTGTCCGCGGCCTTGTCGCCGAGATAGTCGTTGCGCCAGGTGATGCCGCGGCGGTCGATCATGCGGCCGGACTCCTCGTCGTAGACGCTCGACGTGCCGGCTTTTTCCGCATCGCTGGTATAACCGGCATCGTCGACGAAGGCACGGAATTCGGCCACGGTGACATCGTCGCGGCCAAGCGCGAAACCGGTATCGATCGCCACCTTGCGCTGCGGTTCCTCGCTGGAACGGTGGCCATCCTCGTCGGCCGGCGAACCCATCACGAAGCTGCCGGTGGGAATCACCACCAGCGCGGGTGCATTGCCGTGGCGATCGAGGAATTTGTCCGTAATGACCTGCCCGGGACTGAAGCTCGCGTAAAGCCGCGCATTGCGCAGACGCTGGTTGAATTCGTCGATGCCGGCCAGATCCGGACTCAGGCCGAGTGCCTTCTGCGCGAGCAATTGGGCCAGATCCGAATTGCCCGAATCGAGCGCGGAATTGGCCTGCGCCAGGGTGTTGGCCGAACGCTCGCGGCGGATGCCCTCGATGCGCGTGTGCGTGTCGAGCATTTCGTGCGAACCGGGGCGGATCGTCGCCGCATCGGCGAGGATCTTGTCGGCGCCGGCAAAATCGTCCTGCGCCGCGGCACCCAATGCGCGGTCCAGATAGTCGCGCTCGATCTTCGCCAGACCCTGGTCTGCAAGCTTGTTGCCCGGATCGAGCTTGAGCACCTCGCGGTATACGGCCAGTGCGTTGTTGCCTTCGGGCTCGGTGGCGTGGGCCTGGGTCAGCAATTCGGCGGCGCGGGTCAGCAACGGCATCACCTGCTTCAGCGTCTTCGCCCGCGCCTGCAGGCCCGCCAGTTCATCGGCCGCCTGCGGCAGAGCCCCGAGCGCGGCAATCAAACGTTCGGCGTCCTTCTCGTCGCCGCGGTCCAGTGCGGCCTGGGCCTGTTGCAAAAGGTATTTGTGGATTTTTTCGATCCCGGCCTGGGCCGCGGTATTGTCCTTGTCGGCGTCCAGCACCTTCTGGTACAGGGCGAGCGCGCTCGAATCCTTCGGTTCGTCCAGATGTCCGTCGGCCAGGGCCTTGTCGGCTTTTTTCAGCAACGCGGCAATCGCCTTCGGCGGTGGCGGCGCGGGCCGCGCAGGCAGGTCGGCGGGTTGCGATTGCGGCAGCACCAGTGGAATTGCCGGTGTCGGCGTCTCGGCGGGTACGAACGATGGCGTCAGCGTCATCGGCGGACCGGGCACGGCCGTCGGCACGACCGGTGGGGCCGTCTGTCGCTCGGCATGGTTCGCGCCGGGGTAGAATCGCCAGACCAGCGCGAACGCAAGCAGCGCAATCCCAGCCGCGCCTCCCAGCACGGTCTGCTTGCGGACGACTTCAGTACCTGGCATCTGCGCGTTCTTTTAGTGGCGTTGCTGGTAGCGGCAACCGCATCGAGGCCCCACCTTAGGCCATGCAGCGGTCGCGCCGCAACCGTATCCATCGCAACGCTTTTGATCAAGATGCAGTTGGGCAGGTGCCACATTAACGGCGACAAAGGAAACCCGCAGTGAACGAATGGATCGATGAACCCGCCCGCCTCGACACATGGATCTCGCGGCACTCGCCGCCCGGATCCAGTGGCCATGTGCTGGTCGGCATGGACACCGAGTTCATGCGTACCGACACGTTCAGGCCCAAGCTCGCGCTGATCCAGGCTAACCTTGGCGGCGCCATTGCCCTGCTCGATGCGCCCAGGCTAGGCACCCACGCAGCGCTCGCCGCCCGCCTGCGCGATCCGGCCTGCATATGCGTGATGCACAGCGCCAGCGAGGATCTTGAAGCGCTCGCGCCGATCCTGCCCGACGGACCGGCCGCTTTGTTTGATACGCAAGTCGCGGCGGCGCTGGCGGGACTGGGTTCCGGCCTGAGTTACCAGAAACTGGTCGCGCTCCTGCTCGGCGTCGATCTGCCCAAGGCGGAAACGCGCTCGGACTGGCTGCAACGTCCGCTGACGCCGGCGCAACTGGATTATGCCGCGCAGGACGTCGCCTGGTTGCCTGAAATCCATGCGCGGCTCGGCGTGAAACTCGACGATTTTGGTCGCGCCAGCTGGCTGGCGGAGGACTGCGCGCGCCTGGTCGAGCGCATCTGTCACGCACAACCGGACACGCAACCGCAACGCGCGTTTCGCGGTGCCGCCGACTGGCCACGCGAACGGCAGGCCCTGCTGCGCCGCGTGCTGCTCTGGCGCGACGCAAGCGCGCGTACGCTGGACAAGCCGCGTTCGTGGATTCTCGACGACGCACGCGCGCTCAGCTTCGTCGCGCAACCGCCGGCCGACGGCAACGAGCTGTTCGAGCGTAGCAAAGGCCTGCGCGCGCTGCGTTCGGCGCAGCGTCAGGAGTTGCTTGCCCTGCTGCAGGCGCCATTGAGCACCGATGAGCTTCAGATCGCGCCGATTCCCGCACCATTCACCAGTGCGGAAAAACGGCTGCTGGCCACGATGCGCGACGATGTCGCCGCCGTTGCCGCCAGGCTCGAATTGCCGGAAGGCTTGCTGTGTCCACGCCGTCATCTGGAAACCCTGGTGAGCGACCGGGCCTGGCCGGCGGCGCTGGAAGGCTGGCGCAAGCCGCTGTTGCATGACGTGCTGATGAAGAGGATCACGGCGACTGCGTAGGTCCAACGCGACGCGCTCCCGTTCCCACAAATGGATTGGGCGGAAGGGCCACCCGCTTGACAGACCAGCGTCGCATCGGTTCCACTTGCTCCATGCGCTGCGCAAACGCCGCCACGACAACTACGACGACGACCACGACCGTGGTGCGGTCCGTCGTGCGCAGATAGATTCCTGCAAACCACGGCCCCGCACCGAAGACGGATGCGGGCGCCCAGGCGATCCCATCCCCAACTCGATGCGGGACCTCGAAACGGAGGTTCCATGAACGCTGTCGCCCGTCCTGATTCACCGCAGCCAGCGGCGACGTCCGCCATCGCCCACAAGTTCGGCGGCTCCTCGCTCGCCGACGCGGGCCGCATGCGCCACGTCGCGCAACTGCTGCGTGCGCGCGATGACGGCGAGCAGATCGTCGTGGTCTCGGCCATGCAGGGCGTGACCGATGCGCTTATCGTTCTGGCCCGTGCCGCCGCGGCCGACGCTGCATGGCGTCCACAATGGGAACAGATCCGTGTCCGCCATCTCGACACGGCGCGGGACCTGCTCGGCGCACAGGCGCAGCCGACGCTGGACTGGCTCGAGTGGAATTTCAGCGAGCTCGCGGAACTGCTGCATGCGCTGTCCGTGCTGCGCTCGACCGGCCGCGAGGCGATCGATCGCATCAGCGGCCTCGGAGAGGTGTTTTCCTCACGCCTGCTGCATGACTACCTGAGCCTCGTCGCGAACGACTATGCCTTGCTGGATGCGCGCGAAATGCTGGTCGTGCGCCACGAGGAACTCGGCGTCGCTGTCGACTGGGAAGCCACCGCGCCGCTGCTGGAGGACTGGCGCCGACGCAACGGCCAGCGCCGCGTCATCGTCACCGGCTATGTTGCGCGCGGCCACGACGGCCGGGCCACCGTGCTCGGCCGAAACGGCAGCGACTATTCCGGTGCGATCTTTGCCGCGTTGTTCGAGTCCCGGGAATTGCACATCTGGACCGATGTCGATGGCGTGCTTACCGCCGATCCGCGGCTGGTGCCCGAAGCGGTCGCATTGCAGGCGCTCAGCTATCACGAGGCCTGCGAGCTGGCCTACTTCGGCGCCAAGGTGATCCATCCGCAGACGATGACGCCGGCGATTGCGCGCGGCCTGCCGATCCTGATCCGCAACACGTTCAAACCCGAACATCCGGGCACGCGCATCGATGCGGCCGGCGACGCAGCCGGTCCGGTCAAGGGCCTGACCCTGGCCAACGACCTGGCCCTGCTCAATGTCGAGGGCGCCGGCATGATCGGCGTGCCTGGCACCGCCGAGCGCGTGTTCGCGGCGCTGCGCGCGGCGCACGTATCCGTGGTCATGATCTCGCAGGGTTCGTCGGAACATTCGATCTGCTGTGTCGTGCGCAGCGCCGAAACCGATACCGCGTACGCGGCCATTGCCGAAGCGTTTACGCGCGAACTTGCGGTCGGCCAGATCAATGGCGTGCAAATCACCCGCGAGATCAGCGTGCTCGCGGCCGTCGGCGACCGCATGGCCGGCACGCCAGGCGTTGCCGCGCGCCTGTTCGACGCACTGGCGCGGGCACGCGTGAACGTGCGCGCGATCGCGCAAGGAGCATCGGAACGCAATATCTCGATCGCGCTGGACACTACCGATGCGACCAAGGCGCTGCGCGCCGCACATGCTGCATTTTATCTTTCTCCACAAACCATTTCGATCGGTCTGATCGGCCCGGGCAAGGTCGGCGCCGCCCTGCTCGAACAGCTCGCCGCCGCCGCGCCGCGACTCAAGCGCGAAGCCAACCTCGACCTGCGCCTGCGTGCCATCGCATCGAGCCGGCAGATGTGGCTGGACGATCGCGGCGACAGCGAACACTGGCGCGGACGCATCGACGGCAACGGCTCGGTCTGCGACCTCGCAGGTTTCGCCGCACATGTGCAGGCAGTGCACCTGCCACACGCGGTGATCCTGGATTGCAGCGCGAGCGACGCGGTAGCTGCGCACTACGCCGACTGGCTCGCCGCCGGCATCCACGTGATCACGCCCAACAAGCACGCCGGCGCCGGCAGCATGCAGCGTTACCGCGCGATACGCGCGGCCGCCGCGAGCGGAGCATCGCGCTTCCGCTACGAAGCCACGGTCGGCGCTGGACTGCCCGTCATCCAGACCCTGCGCGACCTGCTCGACACCGGCGATGAGGTGCATGCCGTCGAGGGCATTTTCTCCGGCACGCTGGCATGGCTGTTCAACCGCTACGATGGAAAAATCCCCTTTTCCACGCTGGTCCGCCAGGCACTTGCGCAGGGCTATACCGAACCGGACCCGCGCGACGATCTTTCCGGCACCGACGTCGCGCGCAAACTGGTTATCCTGGCGCGCGAGGCCGGATGGGAGATGTCGCTGGATGACGTGATCGTGGAGAATCTGGTGCCGCAAGACCTTCGAGCCGTCGATCGGGAAACGTTCATGCAGCGCCTTGAGAAACTCGACGCCGCCATGGACTCGCGTCTGGCCGCAGCGCAAGCGGCAGACCGGGTATTGCGTTACGTCGCCCATCTGGACCGCGGCGGCAACGCCCGCGTCGGCCTGGTCGAGTTGCCACGCGATCACGCCTTCGCCAACATCCGCCTGACCGACAATATTGTGCAATTTTCCACAAAGCGCTATCGCGACAATCCACTCGTCGTGCAGGGCCCCGGCGCGGGTCCGGAAGTCACGGCGGCCGGGGTGTTTGCCGACCTGCTGCGGGTCGCTGCGTCGCTTGGAGCGCGGTTGTGAACGATGCAACTGCCTTCGCACCCGCCAGCGTCGGCAACATCGGCGTGGGCTTCGATATCCTCGGCCATACGATCGCCGGCCCCGGCGACCGCGTGCGTGCGCGCCGGATTGATGGCCAGGAAGTGCGCATCGCCGCCATCCGCGGCAACGCCACGAAACTGCCGATGGATGCCGCACTCAACACCGCAGGCGCAGCGCTGATCGCGCTGCGCGACGCTCTGCAGCTGCCTTTCGGCTTCGAAATCGAGATCGACAAAGGCATCCCCTTCGGCTCGGGCATGGGCGGCTCGGCGGCGTCTGCGGTTGCGGCCCTGGTCGCAGCGAACGCGCTGCTGGATACGCCATTGACGCGCGCGGCGCTGTATCCCTTCGCGATGACCGGCGAAGCCGTTGCCAGCGGCGGTCGGCATGGCGACAACGTCGGTGCGATGCTGCTCGGCGGCATCGTGCTGTCGACTGCCGATCGCCTGGTGCGCATTGCAGCGCCGGATGCGTGGCATTGTATACTTGTACATCCGGAAGCCGTGGTCGAAACACGGCACGCACGCGAGGCCCTGAAAGGCGCATATGCGCTCGGCGATTTTGTCGCACAAAGCGCCAACCTCGCCCTGGTGCTGTGCGGATGCCACAACGGCGACGCGGACCTGGTTCGTGCAGGCCTGCGCGACGTCCTCGTCGAACCGCGCAGGGCTGCCCTGATTCCCGGCTTTGCGCAGGTCAAACAAGCAGCGCTCGATCGGGGCTCACTCGGAGCAAGCATTTCCGGCGCCGGACCCAGTGTGTTCGCCTGGTTCGACTCGCAGGCCGCAGCCGATGCCGCCGCCGCGCCGATGCGCAGCGCGTTCGCCGATGCCGGCATCGCCAGCGAAAGCTTTGTTTCGCCGCTCAACGGACCCGCAGCGGAATTGGTCCGATGAAGTTCGTCAGCACACGCGGCGCGGCGCCGGCCATTGGACTGAGCGCGGCGATTGCGGCAGGCCTGGCGCCCGATGGCGGCCTGTATGTACCGGAGTCGTTGCCGCGATTTGCGCCACGGGAGTTTGACGGCCGCAATGACTTGCCCGTCATTGCCGCGAAACTCCTCGCGCCGTTCTTTGCCGGCGACGCGCTCGCGGCCGACCTGCCCGCAATCTGCGCCGAATCCTTCGCGTTTCCCGCGCCGCTGCGCGAACTGGCCACGCCGCAGGATTTCGTTCTCGAGCTATTCCATGGCCCGACAGCGGCGTTCAAGGATTTCGGCGCGCGCTTCCTCGTGGCCTGTCTGCACCGGATACGGCGCGAAACTACGCAGCCGCTGACGATACTGGTCGCCACCTCGGGTGATACCGGCGCCGCCGTGGCTGCGGCCTTCCATCGAGTGCAGCGCTTTCGCGTCGTGATACTGTACCCGGACGGCCGTGTCTCGCCGCGCCAGGCGCACCAGCTCGGCGTTTTCGGCGACAATGTGCGCGCCTTGCGCGTCGCTGGCGCCTTCGACGATTGCCAGCACCTGGTCAAGCGGGCGCTCGCCGACCCGGCGCTGCGTTCCCAGGTGCCGCTGAGCTCAGCCAACAGCATCAGCCTCGGCCGCCTGCTGCCGCAGATGGCGTGCTACGCGCAAGCGTCGCTCGCTCACTGGCGCGCACAAAATACACATTTGAACTTTGTCGTGCCGACCGGCAATCTCGGCAACGCGTTGGCCTGCATCCTCGCGCGTACCTGCGGCCTGCCGATCGGCCGCATTGCCCTCGCCACCAACTCCAACCGCACCCTGGCGGATTTCTTTGCCGGCGCCGATTATGCGCCGCGCGCCAGCGTCGCCACGCTCGCCAATGCCATGGATGTCGGCGCGCCGAGCAATTTCGAGCGCCTGCACTGGCTATATCCGAATGCCGCGCAATTGCGGGGTGAGTTCGAAGTCCATGCAGTGGACGACGCGGCCATCCGTGCCACGATCCACAAGCGGCATGCGTGCCACGGCGATGTATTCTGCCCGCACACATCCACCGCGATACGCACCCTGGAAAATCTGCGTGAGCGCGGCGAAAGCGAACCTTGGGCCGTCGTCGCCACCGCCCACCCGGCGAAATTCGACAGCATCGTCGAACCCTTGATCGGCGCACCGGTGCCCGTACCACCGGCCCTGGCGGAACTGCTTGCGCGACCGAGTTCGGCCGAGCCGCTGGACGCCAACTATGCCGCGCTGCGACGCCTTTTGACACCGCGCGCATGAGGCAGTAGGCGCGTCAGCCACCCCGGACTTGGCTTCGCCGCGCGGTCACGGTACTATTCGCGGCCTTGCGCCGTACCAGAACGGCGCAGGTTCATCGTGTGGGGCGGTAGCTCAGCTGGGAGAGCGCTGCGTTCGCAATGCAGAGGTCGAGGGTTCGATCCCCTTCCGCTCCACCAACCGATATATCCAGCAGCATCCAATACCGTCTCAGATTAAACCGCAACCCAGCGTAATTGCTGGGTTTTTTATTGGTTTTTCATCCAGAATCGTTCCTTGTTGCCCTTTGACAGCGCACGTCAAATGACAGTAACTTTGACAGTAACCGCCTATTGGCAAACAGAGTTACTGTCATGAAGCTTACCGACACATTGATTCGGAAGACCAAGCCTTCGGACGCTCCAATTAGATTGAGCGACGGTGGCGGAATGTATCTTTTGCTGAATCCGAATGGCTCGCGGTGGTGGCGGTTCGACTACCGTTTCTCAGGCGCACGAAAGACACTTTCGTTTGGAACCTATCCCGACACAAGTTTGAAACTCGCACGCGAGCATCGCGACAATGCGCGCAAGTCGCTTGCGAGTGGCATTGATCCGAGCGCAAAACGACAAGCCGAGAAAGTCGCCGGCGCCGATACCTTCGAGAGCATCGCGCGCGAGTGGTTCGCGAAGTTTGCGCCAGGTTGGGCAAAGGGACACTCCGACAAAATCCTCCGCCGCTTGGAGACCAATCTTTTCCCGTGGATTGGCAGCAAGTCGATCGCCAGCATCGAGGCACCCGAATTGCTGGCATGTCTGCAGCGAATCGAAAGACGTGGCGCTCTGGATACCGCGCATCGCGCACATCAGAATTCCGGGCAGATTTTTCGCTATGCCATAGCGACCGGCCGAGCTCAGCGTGATCCGTCCGGCGACCTGCGCGGCGCACTGCCACCTGCGCGGCATTCTCACTACGCAACAATCACCGACCCCGTGCGCATCGGCAAACTGCTGCGCGACATCGACGGCTATCGCGGTGGCTTCGCGGTCGGGTCCGCGTTGCGCCTCGCGCCGTTGGTATTCACGCGCCCCGGTGAACTGCGCAAAGCCACCTGGTCGGAATTCGATCTGGACAATGCCGAATGGCGCATACCGGCCGAGCGGATGAAGGCGCGCGTCGAGCACGTCGTGCCGCTGAGCAAGCAGGCGGTCGCGATCCTGCGCGAGCTTCAACCCTATACGGAAGCCACTGGCCTTTTGTTCCCTGGCCAGGATCGCCGAAAACCGATGTCTGACAACACCGCAAACAAAGCACTCCGCAGCCTTGGCTATCGCGGCAGCGAGTTCACCAGCCACGGGTTTCGCGGCATGGCATCGACCCTGCTCAACGAACAAGGCTGGCCACGCGACGCGATCGAGCGACAGCTCGCGCACGGCGAGCGCGACAAGGTGCGCGCCGCCTACAACCACGCGCAACACATGCCCGAGCGGCGCAAGATGATGCAGGCGTGGGCGAACTACTTGGATCGTCTGCGCGTCGGCGCGAAAGTGATTCCGATCAAGCGGGCGGCCAAGTGAAACTCGCCTCCGCCGGACAGTTGGAATAGAGCGCTCTCATTAAGTGCCTCACGGGTCGCGACGAGGCCATCGAGAAAGTCGGCCAGTCATATCCGAGAAGTGACGCTCGCGGCTCGCGAGGGCGCGCGCACGCGCTGTCGAGAGCGGCACTTCACGTGGTTCTAGAAACGCCTCTCGCTTCCAGTTCGGAGCCGAGTCGCGCGGCACCTGGAAGGCAGGTTGGGGGAGCCGCGAGGGCACCTTCACGCATTGGCATGAACGCTTGCTTCGCGGTGCCTGACAAACGTGTCGACGACCTCGCTCGGAGCCACTCTCAATCGCTTTTCAAGCTGGCACTTGGATGCATGCTCGCTCCATTCCAGGACGCGATCGCTGTGAACAATATGCGACGACGGTTCCGCTTGAAACATTGTCCGCGCGCGGTTTCGACGTGATTGCGGAACCTCGCTCCGTGAGGCGGTTCCGCGGAAAGCCTTGCGCCGTCTCGTTCGCAACCATCCGCGGAACACACCCTTTTATCTTGCATCGCTTGTGAGGAGCCCTTTTCCTGATAGTTCGACGGATTGGCGTCGGGGCAAAAAGCGAAGCGAAAACGGCGATGCAAGATAAAAGGGTTTGTAGCACGGACCGCTGGAAGCCTTGTGGCACAATGGATTTGGAGCGCCATCGTTACTTTCGCGTGTAGCAAAAATTCAAGAAACCGCACAGCCATGCGGGTTATCGTGCGCCATCGGTCTCGTATCGTCCATTGCGGATCGCTCTTGGGTGCTTAGGCAGCTTGAAATCTATCGTCGGAATTCGCGCTCGCAAAAGTCACAAATCGTTGCTCGAACCGACCTTCAAGGCCTTCAAGGAACTGACGGTCGCGATGGCAACTGGCAACGACAAAGTGCTCGGATTCTTTGAACAACCGACCACGAAGGCCTACACTGGTTTCCAGGCCGACGCAGCCGCGCAATGACCGGCGCGCCCTCAAGTACGGGCCTTATATTCGCGCGCTGTTTAGGCTTCTTGAACAAGGGTACTTCGAGTGATGCGCCTTCTCGTCCGCCACCCGAAAATTCACAGCGAACCCACCCGCAACTTATGCCTCGGCGCTCTTGTCACGCTGGTTCCCTTAGGTTCATGCGACGCCATCGCCATCGACTGCTCACAAGCCAAGCTACCCAGCGAGCACGCGATATGCGACCGACCTTCGCTTAAGGTGCTCGACGAGCAACTTGATTCGCTCTACGCGGCAACGAGGCGCGCACTGCCCGCTCCGTTGTTCGAAGAAATAAAGCGAAGCCAGATTGAATGGATACGCGAGCGCAATGAACGGTGCGGCGGCGATGTGGGCTGCCTCGGTACTGCCATTGATTCTCGCATTGTTTCACTCCGCAAAATTATCGACAGCAGCAGTGCGGCAGCTACCGGTCGCCCTGGAGAAATACTGAGGCTGACTCCTCAACTGAATGCTCAGATGTTCGGAGAACGCATGACGTTCGTACCGATACTGAGCGACTGCGCGCCATCTTCCGAAAAAACCCTCTACGCGGTGGGTCAAATTCAGCGCGGATCTTCCACTGATCTGAAGAATGCACTGACTACATTGGGAGAGGGGACGAAGTCTGTATTCCTAAATAGCCCAGGGGGCGACTTCTGGGAGGGAATACGCATGGGTGTTGTCTTGCGCGAAATGTCAGTTACCACACTGACCGGAGGTCCGGTCAATGTCGCGCTCGACTGCCCATCTAACCAAAAAACAGTAGCAGCGACCACGACCATCTGTGCTTCGTCGTGTGCTTACGCATTCTTGGGTGGCTCGCAACGATATTTGTTGAACGATCGCGCTTATGGAGTGCATCAGTTTTACACTATGGTTGGTGTTAGTAAGGAGACCGATATCCAGTACGCCATAGCGAACGTTGGCGCGTATCTGAGGAAGATGGGCGTGTCTGCAAATCTGATTGAAATCGCCTCGTCTACGCCACCCACCGAAATACATTTCGTGGATCGACGTGCAGCGGCCGAGTTGAAGATATCAGCGACCGTTTATTTGGACGGAAATTGGGAAATTCACCGTTCGAACGGTACGACAAGCGTTAGCTTCTCTTCAGCACAATCGGCAGTCGGAATAGCTTTAGCGGTCTATCGAGAGGAAGACGGTTTTGGTCTTCTTGTTGCGCGGCTGTACAGAGACCAAACTATGTACGTCACATGCAAGAATGACCGGCTGTGGCAGCACGGCGCTCTGCAAGTTGTCGTTGGGAATGACGCGCGTGATACGTCGCTCACAACGGTGCTGACGTCAAAGAATGGGTGGATCTTCGATCCGGAGTCCCATGCTTACAGGGCCTACTTCCATTTGACGGCAGATCAGTTCTCCTCGATGAGGAATGGATCCTCGCTCGCCATCGCGACGAATTACCGAGAGCAAGCGCAGAATATGAACTGCGGAGTAATGAACATTGTAAGCCTCAATGGCATGGCGGAGGCGGCATCAATTTTTGACGCGCCGAATTAGCAAGTCTGTCAGTAGGTTGATTAACCTCGGCTTGCTATGAATATTGAATGCCAGGGCCCTTCTGAAGGCTTTGGACGAAATGCGTCCAAGCAGCGCCTGCGCCTTTGAAAGATATTCTCTGATCTCATCAGGACTGATAGCTGCTTTCCCGAACGATTGAAAGGAAGTTAGATTTAGCGCCTGGTGACCTACCACTTCGTTTCTTAGGACTCCAAGTTTAAGCCATGTTGGCTTGAGTGATTTGACCTCATCTTTTATTGCTGCCATCTCGACATCTTTAATTTTCGAGCTTACGCTCTTCAGAAGAATTGACATATTCACGGAATCCTTCCGCGTCTCGAAAATTGAATATGAAAGCACCACAAACGAATCGAAAAGTGCATGCTCCGTGCCGACAAAAAAACTGGCATAAGGCTGCATTGCCTTGACTGTGTCTGCGCACGAACGCGCTTCGCGCAAACCTTCCCATAGATCGAAGCTGATCTGAGCCTGCATCAACTTTTGATGCAAGAGATTGATTTGCTCTCCGGCAGGATGCGAGGTTGGTTGCATTGCGTCCGTTTGAGCGAATAGCTAGCCCGCGAGTTCTCTGGTGAATCGTACAAGCGGATGGCCCTGAGCGTCGCCTGCCTGCGCCTCGCGCGTGAGCTGAACCCGCCAGCCGTGCGCTGCCGCCCATTGCTTCAGCTGCAACGAATCAATGCTTGGGATGTCAAACGAACGGGGGTTCGGCTCGGGCGATGGGAACGCGAATGCAACTTGGCCGTAAGGTGCAACGACGTCAGCGCCCCCGTGGGCAGCTAACTTCCGCTCCAGCTCCCCGCGCCATTCGGGGGCTCGGAGCTGCAGATCTTCGAATTTCCGCATTAGAGGAGCGCTCCTTCGGGGCGTAACTACAAGTAATCCCCAAGATTGGGCATCGCAGCTGCCCGTATATTTTCCTACCAACACTGCGTGACCGCAAGGCAAACACCGGAAGCCGTTTCGTACTGCGGGAAAGGCGTTTCGCATGCGAAACTCACCTGACGGCGTCGCGTGGGCGTGTTTAGCCGTGACCAGGATATTCACCGTGCGCCAACGCCGCGGCGACTTCGGCCATGCGGCGCGCTTCGATCCGTCGAGCCGCCGATATCTTGCGACGCTCCATCCGCGCGCGATCGCGACGCAGCTGCGCGATCTCGGGCGGTGGAACGAAGGTTCCCATGTCAATACGCGCGAGCAGTGCTCGCGTGTAGCGCTGGATGTCAGCGATCGGCCGCGTTGGCTTGGCGTGAGGATCGGGGTGCAGCGCGCTCCACAATTGCAAGGCGAAGTCGCGCCATGACTGCGGCCCTGCTGTCATTAAATCGTCGCGTAATTGGCTTTTGATGTATGCGAGGAACTGCTTGCCAGCATCCTCGCGCGTGCGCGCGGTACGTACGTACTGCTTTTGATTTTGATCTATTTCCTCAAGCTCTGTACGTACAAGCTTTTGTACGTACAGCTTTTGAGCTCTAAGCTCTATTCTTTGCTCTTCCAGACTTAAAGCTCTTGTACGTACGGGGAATCTCGTGACACGAGCGCTCACAGGGGAACCGACCCCGGAGCGGTTGTACCGCGGGTCTTGATGATTCGATCGAGTAGCCAGTGATCGATCTCGTCTTCGATCCACCCCGCGGCGCGCACGCCAAGGTGGATCTGGCTGGGGAATTCCTTGAGAGCGATCAAGCGATAAATCTGGCTTCGGCTCAAGGCGGTTTTTTGGATCACGTCTCCGATGCGCAATATCCGCACGGATTTTCTCATTGCGTAGCTCCTTGTGGTTGAGTAGACTTTGACCTCAGACCCAGGTGGGACGATAGTAGGAACAAATGAGTATTTTGTCAACGAGCAAGCAAGACATCGCGATCGGCACGCGCTTGCTCGCGGTGCGCGACGCATTCGGACTCACGCAGGCGGACATGGCGGCTCGTCTCGGCATCACCTCGCGCGCATACGCGAATTACGAGCGCGGCGAACGCGAAATGGCGCTTGCTGTGCTCCATGCGCTCTACTCGCGTCTTAGCGTTGATCCGGTATGGATCATTGCCGGGCCGGGCGCCGAGCCGGTCATGGCTGGTCAGCGCCGCCTAGACGGCGACGTGCTCGAACGCGTGATCGCACTCGTCGATGACGGGCTGAGAAAAAGCCGCAAGACTCTGAAGCCAGAAAAGATGGCAAGACTGATTCGCTTAGCCTACGAGCACTGCGTGGAGCACGGCGCCATCGACAAAACCCATATCAGCGAAATGCTGTCGTTGGCAGCCTGAACTAAAGGAATAGATCGCATGACCGAATCGCATGGCCCTTACATCACCCGCCGCTTCTCGAAGGAAACAGAACGCCGCCTCGAGGAGATTCGGCAAATCTTGAGTGAGGCCAAGCCGTTGCCGGAACCGTCGGCACTCGAAAGACTCGACGCCGAAGCCATCGTTGACCGGACCGCATTCAAGCGGCGTTTTGGACGCGATTGGCCTTCACATCATCAGCGGGAGGCATTGATTCAACTGCGCCAGGAGCGCGACTGGACAGATGGCGAAATCAAACTGTTCTTGATCACCGGCACACTGCAACGCGGCCCGCTCGGCGTCAGGCCGAGTGCCGATTCGTGGACGGCGGCATGGGGCAGCGTTCTGATCGTCGGCATGCTGTTCCTCGTGGCGGGGATCGCCGCTGCCGTTCTGGCTCGAATAGTACCGTGGTCATTCGGCACCGCCGTGCACGCCGCTGGCGATGTTCTGCTGTTTTCAGGCTTCGCGTGGGTGGTGTATCAAATGCATGTCCGGCCGTGGCGTATCCAGCGCCGCACGTGACTGGCTCAACAATCTGCAAACGGTGAATAGCGCTTGCGCACGTGTATCTCTTTATGAAACCGAACGGCGCACTGGAGGCACTTCACTATCGTTCCACTGGCAGACGCATTGCTCGTCGTGTTCCGGCTACTTTTTTGCGTGTTTCGACGCAGCTTGGCGAGCAAGAAAGACTGAAAACCCGCCATACTTCATGCCGTAGTTTCTCGCCAATTCGACGCGGATCGCCCCGCGAAGATCATCGAGCGTAAAGAACTGGCGCCGCTTCGGTTCCTTGTACATTACGTGCAGTTCTTCGTTGAGAAATTTTTCGATGCCGTGTGCGTCGGGATCAGAGTTAGTGTACGCAGCGACGGCTAGGACATCCCATCCAACCAAATGTCCTTGCTCATCCAAGTAAGCGGTGAACCTGTGTCCGTCATCCACGTCAAATTGGACGGGGCTCGGATCAGTCTTATGAAACCGTTTTAGGAAATCAAAAAATGCCATTGTCTACTCCCAACAGCCAAGGCTCGCTGGACATGAACTCATGCCCGTCCGTGAATGAAGCAAGCGGGTACTGATAGTTTCGCTGAGGGTTGCGGCCTTTCAATTTGCGTGCGGTACTGCAGGGCCGGTTCTTCGCCGTCTTCGTATCTGTTGTGCGCATCAACAAAATCTGCAGAGAACGATTTTTCGAATTCGGTGGCGCCAAAACAAAAATTACCGTCGACTCTTACGCTACAGAAGTACAACTCACAATGTTGCGCGAGAGGAAGCCGTACGTCGCACGCAATCACCAGCTTCTCGCCGTCAACTATTGGCATGTATTTTTGCCAATTCGGATTACGTCCTTTCATCGCTGTCACCGAGAGAGCTGGCTGATTGTCGGTTTAGTCTATTCCTTTTGTAGCCATCTTCTGTCGTCGGTGCTCAAGCTAAGTGATTCTAGGCAATGGCGGCGCTCAGGCAACCGCCTGCAAGCCTTTGTCCTTCACAACGTGGAGCAGCTTGAGTGAAGGACCTCCAGGCGCCTTACTCCCGGTCTCCCACTTCTGAACGGTCGACAGGCTCGCGTTGAGCACGCGAGCGAAGACGGCTTGGCTCAAGTGATTCGCGCGGCGGATGTTTCGAATCTGCGTCGGGCTGAGAGCCTTGACGGGAGGCAGGCTTAGCGCCTTCAACTCGCGTAGCGTGACTTCACCCATGACGCCGGCATCCCGTAGCCCTTGGGCTGTCTCCACAATCGCTTGTTGGATCGTTTTACGCATCTGAAATTACCTCGCTCAATTGATCCGACTCGATGGCCCGCACAATCGACGCGGCGTCATAGCGCTGCAGACCAGCGGCCAGAATGCGAAAGGCCTCCAATTCGTCAGCATCGATGTTGTCGCGCTCGTTCTTGGCAAAGCCATACACGAAGAACGTATGATGATCCGACTGGTAAGCTACGATGCACCGAGCACCGCCTCTCTTGCCGCGTCCAGCCAGCGGAATGCGCTTCTTGACCATATGGCCGCCCAGGTCAGCATCCACAAGGCCCGCAGCGATTTCCGCCACGGCCGTCGACAACGCAGTATCCTTGACACCTTGTTTGCGCGCCCAGCGCGAGAACCACTTCGTCTTGAATATGCGCACCCATGAATTATAGCACCTGGTGCTATGATTGCAACGAGATAGAGAATGCCGCCGGCGAGAACGAGGCCGACGAAGCGGTGCACGCCTGACAGTAACTTTGACGGTAACCCAGAAAACCGAACTCAACGAAACCGCACAGCCATGCGGGTTACCGGCGACAGTTCGATAGCCTTCCGCCCACCAACCGACACATCCCGTTGACCGATCCGCATTCAAAAGATGTTTTGGACGGGACTGGCCATCACGTCACCATCGAGAGGCATTGATTCGGCTGCGCCAGGAGCGCGACTGGACAGATGGCGAAATAAAACTGTTCTTTGTCGCCGGGCACACTGCAACGCGGTTCCTTCGGCGTCGGGCCGAGCGCGGATGCGTGGGCGGCGGCTTGGGGCAGCATCTTGATTGCCGGCATGCTCTTCCTCGTGACAGGAATCGCCGCCATCGTTCTGACTCGAGTGCTTCCGTGGGCACTTGTCGCTGCCATGCACGCCACCGGCCACGTCTGTTTTTCTCGGGTTTCGCATGGGTGGTGTATCAAATGCACGTAATGCACGTCCGGCCGTGGCGTATCCAGCGCCGCACATAAATGCTGCCCGTGCTGCACTTCCACGCGGTCGACGATCGCCTGGGGCGCAGCAGATCCTGGCGGTCCATTGAGCCAACGAAGCGGAGCAGCGCGCTGGCGCATCTTGTCGGAAGATTATCGTCAAGCAATCGATGCGGAAATAGCGCCCGCGTCTGCGCCAGCTCGACGCAACGCTGAAGTCTGAAAACGACATCGAGATTCCGCCCGATCCTCGAGGCCTGACGGGCTGAGATTCGCGCAGTCGATCTAATCTGCATGAAATGAGGCCGATTTGAGAGTAAAGGCCGACGGCGACGCAGCTTGCGCTCGGCCTCCGCTTGCATGCTACCCATCTATGTTATACACTGAACCATATGGTTCAGTGTCTTCCGACCCATTTCGATACCTCGTTCGCCGCACTCTCGGACGCCACCCGACGCGGCGTTCTGGAGCAGCTCGGGCGTGCGGACGCATCCATCACGGACCTTGCCGAGAAGTTCCACATGACCCTCACGGGCATGAAGAAGCATGTCGGCGTCTTGGAGCATGCGGGGCTCGTCACCACGGAGAAAGTCGGACGCGTGCGGACCTGCAAGCTCGGCCTCCGCCGACTGGAGGAAGAAGTGGCGTGGATCGAGAGATATCGCCAGCTTTGGGATGCTCGCTTCGACGAGCTGGACAACATTGTCGAGGACCTGAAACGTAAGGAGAAGGTCAATGAACGCAAGAAGAGAAAGTGAACCCGCCCCCATGAAGAATCCCACGACGGTGGAACGGAAGTCCGAGCGTGAGTTCGTCGTCACGCGAACCTTCAACGGCCCGGCGCGCCTCGTGTTCGAGGCGTGGACCAAGCCCGAGCTGATCAAGCAATGGTGGGTCCCGAAGTCGATGAACATGCGCATGCTGTCCTGCGAGACGGATGTTCGTGTCGGGGGAAGGTACCGCTACGTGTTCAGCTACGAGGGATCGACCATGGAGTTCTTCGGCCGATACACCGAAGTGACACCGCATTCGCGCCTCGTTTGGACCAATGAGGAAGGTGAAGGCGGTGAGGCTGTCACGACGGTGACCTTCGAGGAAAAGGGTGGCAAGACGCTGCTGGTTCTGTCCGAGCTCCATCCCTCGAAGGAAGCTTGCGACAGTGCCATCGGCTTCGGGGAGGGCTTGCGCGAGACGTTCGTGCAACTGGACGAGCTTCTCGTCACTCTGAGCGCGAGACCCTGAAATCGCCACTGCGCGGGACGTGCAAGAGCACGCATCGTCCGCCGAGCTGTTCGTGCGGCACGGCATCCGATCAGCCACAAGATGGTGGCATGGCTTGCTGCGCGACCGGCGTTACAGCTTGCAGGTGCCGAACAAGTCGTCGAAGGTGCCAGCATCCAGACGGCGCACCGTTCGGGCACGTCAACACGAAGGCGTAGGACTGCGTTGATCGCGAGCATCGCTCCGCGCAGCTGCATGCCACGCAGAGCAATGTCTGCTGCAGGTTGAAAGCGGATGGGCGCGTTTCGGACTCGCCAAAAATTGAGGCTTCGGATGGTGGCCCTCGGATCACAAAGATGAGGAGCGCCGCTAACACGCACGATAAACTCGCTGCCAGTGACTTTGACGGCAACTCAGAGAACCGAACTCGGCGAAACCGCACAGCCATGCGGGCTTCCGGGGACAGTTCGATACCCTTCCCCCCACCAAACATCCCTCCGGGTGTTACCGTAAGCGACTTGTCCATCTGCGAAAACCGCACAAGAATGTGAAGGTTTCAACGGCAAGTTCCGCGATACGGAGAAATGTTCTACACCCTTCGAGAAGCACAGGTCGTTATCGACCAGTGGCGACATCGCTTCAACACCCAGCGACCTCACAGCCGCCTGGGCTATCGATCACCTGAACCGGAGATTTTCTTGCCCATCCCACGAGAACCTATCGAACCAGTCTACCAAGCACCGAGATCGCAGCCCGTTACCAAGAGCACGAGCGCGGCAGACGTTTTCATATGCGTTACCTTCCATTTGAACCCAGCGGCCGTGCCGCCAATGAGTTAGCGCGCTGTCGAGCCAAGGCATCGTTCCAGTTTTTCAACGACTTGGCCATTTTGGCGTGGCGTCGATTTTCTGTCGCAGGATTTTCAGTATTTCTGTGCGATCACCAGCTTTGATCCCACGTGTGCTCCTGGCCGCTGCACGCAACATGCGTAAGTCATGTTCGTGTCCCAGTAAATCCGTCGTGTGGCCCAGCATCGTTGCAGAAACTCGCACGAAAGCTTTCCACTCCGACGTCGATTCGTCACCGTGCCCTGTCGACGTTGCGTCTTCGACAAATCGCCAGCTTAGCGCCAATTCCAGAATCATCATCTGATGCCGCAAACGCCGCAACCGGCGGCGCCAACGGTGACGCAATCGCCCGTGTTGCGTCTTCTTGGCCGCGTGTGCAGCACGTTCGGCACGGTGATCGCTCCGCGCCAATGAGGCGCGGATATTCGTCGCATCAATTTCGCTCCAGGACAATGCTTCGGCTAATTCTCGCAAATGATGCAAGCGAGCCCGAAATCGACGTAAGCCAGCATCTTGCATCAGCAAATACGAGGCCGCCTTGGCATGTCTTTCTATTAGGCTCTTCCGAACGCGCTTTAGGAGGTCGCGCTGATCGGCATCCGGCGCTTGCTTGCGGAGATGGTCCAGCGTCTCAATCACCGCGTAGGCATCGCGAACTTGCGATAGCCCGCGGCACAGGTCCCGGAGTTCGTCGAACACAACTGCAGCATCAGGCCACAACCGCGCTCGTCCCAAATCCAATGCTGCGCGGACACGCCTGATGGCCTTGCGCGCCTCATGGACGCCGGTATGCAGCCTTTCGCGGCTACACCCTATCGAGCGTCCCGCCACATCGAACTGCTGCAACACATAAGCATGAAGGCAAATGCCGAGACGTGTTTGCGTGCTCTTGGTTGCGTTTGGCATAAGTCATCAGATCAAGCGCGGGGTCGGCAATGGAAAGAGCGATCACAGCATTGAGATAGGAGCAGAAACAGTGGCGAGCGAGTGCATGCTCTGTGCGTATTGGAGCCGCAGTCTTCGAGAAATCCACGCTGCACTGTGCGCCACCTGGGGTGAATTTGCGTCGCGAACTCTCACTCTCACCGGAAATTATGCGCGCAATATTGCGCGCAAGCGCAATTGTCAACCCGCGCCAGTCTTGCACCCGACAAAAATATAGTACGGGACGCGAATACCAGGAAGATAAGGTACCGGTGCACGGCTCTCAAATGTCTCATGGCGCGGAAACATCTGTTCCAGAGTAAGTAAATGCTCCGGATTGAGTCGTACGCCATCGTGCGCAAACCAGCGTCGCCAGAATACGCGTTCCAACGCACCGTGGCGCGCTCGTCCCGACGCGGGTTGCGACGGCGCGACATAGAAATCGACCACGCCCAACGCTCCCCCGGGCTTGAGCATCTTGCACGCGTTGGCCAATGCGTCCCGCCAGTTCGGAATCATGGTCAGTGCATAAGAAAAATAAACGCAGTCGACCGGTGACTGCGGTCGGTAGCTCGTTGCGTCGCCTTCAATGATACGCACCTGCGGCCGATGTTGAGCGCGAGCCTGCGTCAGTTCGAGCAACGCGGGGCACAAGTCGACGATCTCGATTGATTCAATGCGGTTCAGACGTGGGCCGAAAAAATCCAGATTCCGTCCCGTGCCGCCGCCCAACTCTATTACGCGGGCATTCTCGGGCAGAGGCAGTCGCCGCACAAGTTCGGCACGGCCTGGGAGCAGACGGTCGCGAAAGTCATCGTAGTGTGCCGCCTGTGGTGCGTAGAACGCCTGCAATCGCGCGGCATGGTCCATGTCGCGCGGCATACCGCGAAGCATTTGCCGCAACACGCCGAAGTCGTTGCGCCACTGTTCAAGCCGGTGCATGCGCTATCACGAATCCGGGATACGTATGTACGCGATCGTGAATCTGGAGGGCGCTCGCCGTGTCGTCCAGGAAAGTGAACATCTCGCGCAAGCGAAGGCGTTTCGGACCGAGCCGAATCTTTTCAAGATATGCCGGTTTTGCGTGCGCGCTGCGCAACAAAATGCGAGCGCGCGGCGCGGCATGTGCGCTGATCGCATCCCATTCTTCGGCCAATGCTTCGGGGTAGTAGGAACTCATCCAGTCCATGTGGTCGAGTAACACGAATCGGGAAATGTTTTCCGCGTGCGTGTCGAGAAATCCTGTCACGGTGGCCGTGTGCGTCACGATGCGATCAACCAAGCCGCCTTTCAGTGACCGAAAGCTCGCTTCCCTCAAGTACTCAGGACAGCACCCTCGATCGTAGTGGCCGGTGAGGTACACGCGCCAAAAGTAGTTGCTGCTCAAAGGCAGTTGCCGAAAGACATATTCGACCGCTTCCCGGATGAAGCTCGCGAGGCCTTTTGTATGTTGCGCCTCGACCAGCTTGCGCTGTGGATAGGGCACACCCAGCAGGCTCATGACGAACTGGCGCGAGATGGCCCAGTTGACAGCCGGGTTCCACAGCAGGGGCGCAACGCGTTGATCATAGATGGCTCGCTGCTCTGAAATATTTGCCGCACCCACGAGTTCGTGCATCGCCTGTCCAAGACGCGGACGCAGACGGAAGTAGCGTCGCACGCCGCGCGCGACGAGGCCGGATAGTCCATGAAAATAGAAACTGCCTCGCGGATTGGTGAACCAGTCCCCGTGCTTGTCCCACCACGTGCGCGCGAAGTCCGAAAGCTCCTGCCGCAGACTGCGTTGATACAGCAATCGAAAATTCGCGTGATAACCGTTGCCGAAAATCGAGAAGAAGTCGTCGAACTCAAGGTGCTTGATGCCGGCGATTTTCAATTCGAGCAATGCGGTTTGACGCGGATTGGCATCAACCGCATAGATTCGACGGGGTCCCAAGAGGGCGTAGTCAAGGACGTTGCAGCCGGCACTGGTGATGGCCAGCACCGTATCGTCGGCACAGATTGCCAGGGCCTGTCGATCGACTGCCGGATCTTCCCAGCAGGCGTTGTAGATCAGGTTTCGCGAGTAGATCGCGGCGAAAACCGCTTGATCCAATCGATCCCGCAAACTGAGTGTCGTCATCGGGAATACAACCCTGAGAATTGTTTGAACTCTTTGTCGAAGATAGCTGCACGAAATGACTTCGACGTTACCGAACGATTAAGTTGCTGGACTACCTCGCAAATGCGCGCTCGATACACGTGACTGGAGCGATGGCTGCCGTGTCCGACTTCCGGCCTGGCAGCCGCTGCCCGACACCAGCGACGCACGAATCAAAGGTTAGGTGTCCCGTTGCGGGCGATTGTTGTCGCGGATGCGACGCCAATAGTCCATTAGGCGCGCCGACAGGGACATCGGCTCAAACTTCGACTGTTCGACGACGTGGCGGCGCAGCAGCAACGGCGCCGCCTTGATCTGCGCGTAGTGATCGAACGCTGATCTCAGGCTACGCCGCAGCAGTTCGCGCGATAGCGGCTTGGGCAGGAAGCGGTAGACCTGGCCCTGGTTGATCAGCTCGATCAATGTACGACTGTCACGGAGCGAGGACACCGCAATCGTCAAGGTGCCGGGATTGTAGCGCTTGAGCGTCTTCAGCGTGCCAGCGATGTCGTCCTGGCGATGCTGCAACTCAGCGATGACGATTGCGATTTCGTCCTCGCCCAGCATTGCAAGTGCCGTTTCAACATCGATCGCATGCCGCACTTCGTTTCGTTCCGTCACAAGTTCCCGTGCGAGACGGAAGGTATCAGCATCCTCGTCGATGACAAGCAGCTTCAAGCCGCCGATCGGAACAGACGTGCTCGCGATCGGCTTCGCCGCTTCGGGCATGTCGGGGCGCGGTTCAAATTCCCGCATTGCAATATGCGTTGCCTGCTCGACGGTCTCGATCAGATATTGTTGCTGCCATGGCTTTTCTATGAAACGAAAGATCTCCCCTTCGTTGACCGACGCAACGATTGCCTGCAAGTCGGAATAGCCGGTCAGCAGCAGTCGCATTGTGGACGGCGAGGCTTCTCGCACTTGGCGCAGGAGCTCGACGCCGAGCATTTCAGGCATGCGTTGATCGCTGATTACCGCATGGACGGGCCGACTCCGAACGATTTCGAGAGCCTCGCGCCCCGACGTAGTCACAAGCACGTCATAACGCGCGCGAAACAGCACGCGCAGCGAGCGCACGATGCGTTCCTCATCGTCCACGAACAACACAGTCGCGCGCTTAGCACTCATGGCGATTCATCCACGTTTTTACTTGCTTGCATCGGAAGAGCGATGAGAAATCGCGTGCCTGCACCAGGCGCCGACGCCGCGCGGATACGGCCGCGATGCTGCTCGACAATCTGAAAACAGATCGACAAGCCGAGGCCCGTCCCTTGCCCAATCGGCTTGGTGGTGAAAAACGGTTCAAAGATATGCTCCAGGTGCTGCGGCGCGATGCCTTTGCCATTGTCTTCTACGGCGATCAGCGCGAAGTGACCAACCACATGCGTGCGAAGCGTGATGCGGCCCTGCGCATGTTCGATCGCCTGCGTGGCATTCGTGATGAGATTCAACAAGACCTGATTGATCTGCGCAGGCGAGCACTGGATCGGCGGAACCTTTCCGAATTGCCGCACGATCTGGATGTTCTTCTTGCGCAGCAGATTGCCGCCGATCTTAAGTGCACTCTCGATGAGCTTGTGCACATCGATACGCTCCATGCGCGCCTGATCGAGGCGGCTGAAGTCTTTGAGATTACCGACCAGTTCGGCAATCTGGCCGACCCGGAACACGGTATCCTCGAGCAGCGCTCGTAGATCGTCCAGCGCGCCTATGTCGAATCCAGCGCGTTTGCCTTCGAGTTGCGCCACGCGGCGCGCGAACTCTGGTTCGTCCGCACCGGCGACCAATGCATCGACGACACTCTGGTAGCTGCCAATCAATCCGCTCATGTCGCCGAGCGCAACCTGGGTCATTTCTACGTTGTTGCGCACATAGCCCAGCGGGGTGTTGATCTCGTGTGCGATGCCGGCGACCATCTGCCCGAGAGAAGCCATCTTCTCGGATTGGATCAGCTGCGCCTGGGAGGACTTGAGCTTGCGGTACGCCTGTTCGAGTTCCATCGAACGCTGTGCCAGCCGGCTTTCCATGGCTCCAAGCACGTCGAGCACTTTTCCCGCGCCAAGATAGTGTCCTTTGTCATCGACAACGATAAAGTCCTCCATGATCGGTTGGCGGATGCCGGCGGCAATCATGCGGCTCGCGTCGTCGATCGTAGCATCGGCTGCAAGCACTAGCGGCTGCGCATGCATCATGCCGCTGATCGGACGCTTGCCGTGGAGTTCGCGGCCGAACGGTTTGATGTAGACACGCTGCATCAATTCGTAACGGCTTATGCTGCCTACTGGTTTGCGATTGTCGATGACCGGCAGCGATAGCCACGATGCACAGTCCGCATGAAGGAAGCGCTCACCGACCGAAAGGATCGGCATGGTCGGAGCGATCGGTTCAACCCAATGCGCGAGCGCGCTGACACGCAAGCCGGCGCCGGTATGCGAGGTCGTCGACGTCGAGGCTGATGACGCATCCGCCGTCGCCAGGTGTGCGGGAATGCTCATGGCGCTTGTACTTCTAGTGGCGCGCGTCCGCCCCTGTTCGGCAGTTCGCGCTCGGCCCGGTTGGTCCACGCAAGCATTGTGACAATGCTTTGTTCACAGCGGATGACAGTGCCAAGACTATTGCGTGAGGGTCGATCTATTCCGTTGGAATGGAACGAAAGTGATTTGCACACCTCATCGACTTCGCCCGCATTGCAATACCTGCGGCGAAATACGTTGGCTACTGATGCCTTGAAGTCGCGTAGTGCACGCGGCGTGGTCGCGCGATCGACGATGACCGCGCGACCGAAAGCACGACGTGATCAGTTGGCTTGATGATCCGTACCAAACTGTTTCGCCGCTTCATGCGAATGATGCGTTGCGTGGAGGTTGTGACCGTGGGCGACATGCGCGTGATGCGCCGCTTTCGGATGATCACCATCCGAATGGTGTTTTGCGGCCTCATTGTGGTGCTTCGCCGCCAGCTCATGGTGCTCTGCAGCTTTCTTGTGGTGGTCTGCAACAGTGTGCGTCTTCATGGGGAATTCCTTCGGATATTCGAGAGGGGTTGCGCTTCGGAATCGCCATCTCGACCAGTGCGCCAATGCGACCGGAGGCGATGGCGGGTTCCGTTGTAGCTCCCGAATATGACGCCGGTGGTGCCGTTGGGAATTCAAGTTGTCGCCGGGAAACGTGACGGCGTCAATATTCGAAGCCGTTGCAGAAAACCTGGTCGCTGACTCCCGGCTCGTTGGTGAGACCGAAGACCCCTTGGACTGTCCCAACGTTGGCCGTAACGGTATAGACGCCGGCAGTCGAATTTGCGGCGAATGACGACACCGCTACACCATTGGCACCGGTGCCAACGAGGATCGAATCGCCGCTACCAGCGAAGCTCCCGCTTTGACCGGTCTGTGGCGCGTCAAAGATCACATCGATGCCTTTCAGCAGGTAGTTAGTGGAAGTATCGTAGACTTTCACAGCAAGCGGCGTGCAGAACCCTGAGCCGACCGTCGCACTTTGCGGCGAGCCCGCCACCACATCAACGACCGTTGTTGCCGACGCGGCATATGTGTAGAAATTGTTGGCGGTGGTTTGCGCCAACCCGCCAAAGAAGTCGGTTACGCCGGCCCCGGCAGAATACGTGTAAACATAGACATGCTGCTCGTCACTCGCCCACATCACGCCATACGGGATCATGCAAATCTGCACCGGCGTATTGATCGGGACTCCCGTAAAACTGATCGAGCCATTGCTTGCAGTGCCTGTATACACGCCCGCACCGCTCGGAACTGAACCCTGGCAGACCCCGCCCGTGTTGGTGTTGGCATACGCAAGACCAATCCCGTTGAAGTAGCCTTCGACCGTGATGTTTGCGGTATCGCTAGGCGTAAGTACGTTGAGCGCGCCATTCGGTTGCAGTACCGGTGCGTTAGCGTTGAAAGGATCTGCCGTCTCGGTGTTGATCGCAAAAACGGCCACGAACCCCGAGTCGGCACTGGTGTTGCCCGAGGCAACGAACTGATCGCCGTAGTACGGGTTTGCGAGATTGATCTGGCCGCTACCCGGTGTGATCGTATCCGGCAGCGAACCTACGGCATGGGTAAAGGCCGGTTGTGACACGGGACTCGCGTCGTTATTGCCAGCTGCCGCATTACCGGTTGCTTGAATGCTCAAGGACAGAGGATTGCCGCCATATTGACTGCTAAGAGCCGCCCCCGTATTGACGCTGAAGGCGGGGTAGATAATCACAGGGTCTGCCGTATTGGTAACAGCAGTCACCACCTTGAAAGTTGCAGATTGGTAGCCGGCGCCGCTGCCCGCAACCGGGTAGGCATAGCTGCCAGACTGGAAAAAGTAGAGCGACGGATTGGTGTTGAATGTAAAACCGGCCGGCAACGTGACCGTGAGGTTCGAACCTGCTTCGAGTTCCGTGCCGCTGGTTAAGGTATACTCCGCGTTATAGAAAGTGGCGTTGACCGTACTGTAAACGGGATAGGTCACGACGCCGCCATTCTGTGCCACCTGGGCGGAATTGTAGTCGGCCAGAGTGACGGCAAACGTGCCGTTGGCAAACGCATTGCCACAGATGAGCACCGAAAGCGCCAGGAGCGCGCCCGCACCAAGAGCAGAATACTTCCTCATTTGTCCTCTCCCGTCACAACTGAAATTCGTGGACAACAACTGGACACGCTTCGCAAACCGCGGCAAGCACGAAGTTGTCCAACCGAAATTGCGCGGCCCGCCGCTCCGGGGCCGGAAACTCAAGACACCACGTTCGCGCCGAATTTTGAGTACCAAGTAGTAGCACGCACCTGATTACACCGTCCTGACGCACGGCGTCTCACAAATCTCTCACATACAAGGTGAACGTCGCGTCATGACCATACCGAACATGATCATGCATATCCTCTCCAGGGCCCGGACGTGGGCAGAATGGCGAGATCGGGACTACGGCCTACTCTGGCCCGTACCCCTACAAGCCTGTTCGTGCCTTACCTGATCGCGGATTTTTCCGGTCAACGGGCTTCAGCGTGCAGTTCTTCTACGAAAGCAACAAATCCATGCAGGAAATCGCGCAAACCGGCGCGCGTCTGCTCGTCGTTCAACTCGCCCGATTCGCTGAAAAGTTTCCCGGCGCGAGACACTATCATGCGCCCGCCAAACCACGGACGCGTCTTCAATGCGCGCAGCACGGGCAGCCACGCGTTCTGCGCGAGGATGGTACCGAAACCGCCAGGCGATGCCCCCATGATAGCGACCGGGCGGTTGCCGAAGATGCGCGGGATGTCGGTCGCCGGTCGCGACAGCCAGTCGATCGCGTTCTTGAAGACACCAGGGATGGAGTTGTTGTATTCGGGCGTCGCCAGCAGCAGGCCATCGGCCTGCACGATCCTGGCCTTGAGCGCGAGCACCGCGTCGGGTATTCCCAGGGAAGTCTCCACATCCGCATCGTACAGGGGTACGCCCTTGATGGAGGCAATCTCGAGCGTGGCCCCTTCCGGCATCAGTCCGGCGGCCACGCCGAGCAGAGCGGCGTTGAAGGAGTGGGCACGGAGACTTCCGGCAATGCCGACAATGGTGGTCATGCGGGGAAGTATGCCACCAAGCGGACGATTGCGGCCTGCCAGTGCCGGAGACCCCATGCGCTGACAGTCCAAACTTGATTGCCGTCGCGCCGGCTTCGTCTCGCGCGACGGAATCGTGCACAGATTCGTCTGGGATACTGAACGCGGCTTGAAGATTCGACACCGGTCTGCCCCGGTCACAACGCGGGATACGTGATTCGGCTGCGTACCCGCGTTGCGATTCCTCGATGCGCGTGTGCGCCAATGCAGACGAATGAATGCGGGAGCAAGGCGATGAACAATGAACTACCGGTGGAACGTCAGCTTGTCCTGGTCACACTCGACAATCGCGACTGGCAACCTGCAACCTTTCGCTACGGGCAATTCGTGGACGCCTACGGATTGCCGCTCGACAGCGAAAAGATTTCGAATTGGCGTCCTGTCGATGGCAGCGGAGCGAACGCAGTCGAGTAGCGTTGCTCAGCAGCTGCGGAACGAATCAAAGAACGACTTGTGCTCGGCGAGGATCTGCTGCTTGCGTTGCAGATCCGGCTCCAGCGACCACGCGCCTTCCTCGTGCGTCCCGCCCAGCACGATGCCGTCGGATCGCGGGAACATATAGGTGTCGCCGGGAATCACCGCATACTGGATTTCCGGTTGCGGCAGCAGGATCGTCAGCTGGCCTTTGACCGGCGTGAGTTCGGCGTCGTCGAACAAGGCCTTGGCCCCGAGACCCGTGCAGTTGAACACGAGCTTTTCCGGCAACGCCTGGATCGCTGCCCGGTCGGGTACTTCTCGCACGACGAGCCGGCCGCCGCCAAGACGGAACTCGTCGAGCATCGCGGCCAGATACACCGGCGGCTCGATGATCATCGTGTCGAACTGGCGCACGAATTCGTAGCCCGGGAATGGATGCTCGCCGGCCGCGAGCTTGCGGTACTCCGGCATCATCGCGCGCAGCGGACTTTGCTCGCCAGCGTAGCCGTTCTCGTTGAAATCGTGATGGCTAAGATAGTAGTTGCGCATCCAACCCACGCCAAAACGCGGCCCGACCATGATCTGGTAGCGGCGATAGGCATAGGCTGCCGCGGCAAGCAATTGCTGGTTGAATGCCTCGGTGCGTTTTTCCGGGTCGGACAGAAAGGCGGGAAACCACTGCCCGCCGGCGATATTGGACGTCGTCTCCGGAGGCAGTGCTTTTGTATAAATTGTCACATCGAAGCCGGCTTCCTGCAGCAGGCGCGCATTGGCCAGGCCAACGGCGCCGCTGCCGACCACGGCAACCGCTCCGCGATGTCCCGGCGCACCGATGTCGACCGCGAGTTTCGAGGTGCCCCACGACAGCGTGATGCCAGAACCGCCGTGCCCGTAGTTGTGCACGACCAGGCTGTCGCCGAGTCTTTCCGCGCGTACGACGAACCCGGACGGGCGATACGGGCGCAGGCCGACGACAGTGCGGATTTCGCGCTCGGGCGACACCTGCACCGGCGGCAATCGGCAGGCGCCGCCGGTGAAGGAAATATCCGGTGCCGCATACCTGCGGCTCGGGCCGGGACGGAGATTGGCAGCGGGTGCGCAGCCGGAGAGCAGCGGCAGTGACGTCGACGCGATCAGCGACGCACCCAGCAGGCTGCCTTGACGGATGAAGTGGCGGCGATTCATGCGCGCAATCTAACGCGTTTGGAAGCATGAATGCTGCGGCTTTCGCCGATGCCACAAAATTGCCAGAACTCTGCCCGTGGAAACGCCCGATCCCGCGGCATCACCTGTCCCCGGCCAACCTGACCAGATAGCCGCCGGATTTTTCATCGCGCTCCAGCTGCAGGAGCCGGCGCGCCTGCGCTTCTTCGAGCATGGCGTTGAAGGATTTGAATCCGTAGTAGCTTTCGTTGAATCCGGGCTTGCGCCGCTTGAGGGCCTGTTTGATCATCGAACCCCAGAGTTTTTCGTCTTCGCCGCGTTCGGCGATCAGCGCTTCGACGGTTTCCAGCACGACATCGAACGCTTCCTGCTTTTTCGCCGTGTCGGATTTGTTCGCAGGCACAGCGGCGGCCGCGGTGTCTTTTGCTTCGGCTTTCTTCCTCGGCGCCAGCTTGGCTTTCTGCACGCGCACCAGGTCGTCGTAGTAGATGAATTCGTCGCAGTTGGCGATCAGCAGATTCGAGGTGGAATTCTTCACGCCGACACCGATCACGGTCTTGTTGTTCTCGCGCAGCTTGCTGACCAGTGGAGAAAAGTCCGAATCGCCGCTGAGGATGACGAAGGTGTCCACATGCGCCTTGGTGTAGCAAAGATCCAGCGCGTCGACGACCATGCGGATGTCGGCGGAATTCTTTCCCGACTGGCTGACGTGCGGCACCTCGATCAGCTCGAACGAGGCGTAGTGCATCGCGGCGCGGAAATCCTTGTAGCGCTCCCAGTCGCAGTAGGCTTTCTTGACCACGATGCTGCCCTTGAGCAGCAGTCGTTCCAGCACCTTGTTGATGTCGAATTGCGCGTACTTGGCTTCGCGCACGCCGAGTGCGACATTCTCGAAATCGCAGAACAGCGCCAGATTGCGGGTTTCCGGTTGCATGGCCATATGCGGGACTCCTTTTTGCCTGCGCGGTTCAAGACTTCCGCACATGGATCTGCGCAGTATATGTCGCGCTCATACCCGAAAAGGTGTTTCTCGCGCGTCGGATCGGCACTGGGATATTGAATGGGATATTGATTGATGAAAATCTTGTCGCGCACTACTGGGCATTGCCCTGCCGATGCCACGCGGCCAGGATCGCCGCTTCGCGATCCTGCGTCAGACCCGCGTGCAGTTTTGCCTGTCGATCGGCGGGCTGCTCGCGGAACCATGCCAGCGTTTCCGCCGCGGTGACGGACAGTGGCCGGAACGTCAGTCCTGCCGCCAGCGCTTTTTTCACGCTGCGCCGGGCAAACCCTGCGCTGTCGCCCTGCCCCGGAACCCAGACCGGCAGATCGCTCCACGCTTCCACTTTCTGTTCTTCGAGAAACTTCGTCGGTATCCACGTCAGTTGCGCATCGGAGTGCACGGCTGCGCCAATGTCCGCGAGCATTCCGCGCGTCGTGAGCATCTCGCGCGGGCCAGTCGCGTTGAAGGTACCGAATGTGCGCAACTCGGCCGCGCGGATGATCCATTCGGCCAAGTCGCGTGCATCGATGAATTGCACCGGATCGGAACCGTCGCCCGGCGCCAGCACTTCGCCGCCGCGCGCAAGCCGCACTGGCCAGTAAGTGAAACGGTCGGTCTGGTCGCCCGGGCCGACGATCAGCCCGGGACGGACGATCGTTGTGGAGCTGGCGAACTGATTCGCCGCCTGCGCCTCGCTGGCAGCCTTGAGCGGCCCGTAAAGCTCGCCCAGATGCGGGCGAAAACTTTCCTCGGTTTCGGCCATCGCGTCCTTGCCGGAATACTGGAGCAATGCAGCGGATTCATCCGCGCCGGGTTTGTCATTCGCGGCGTACACCGAAATCGTCGAGATGAAAATATACTGCTTCACTTTGCCGCGCAGCACATGACCGGCGTCGCGCACCCAGAACGGCAGGGTCGTCGGGTTGTCGATGCAAACGTCCCATTCGCGGCCATGCAGCGCCTTCAGGTCGCCCGTGTTCCGATCGCCAAGCAATTCCTCGACTTCGCCCGGCCATTCCTTCTTCTGCCTGCCGCGATTGAACAATGTCACCTTGTGTCCGCGCGCCAGGGCATAACGCACCTGATGCGGGCCGATGAAACCGGTGCCACCCAGAATCAGGATGTGCAAAGGTTTTAACGGTTCAGCACCCGCTCGAACCTTGCGCAGCGCCAGGGCGGCGATCGTTGCTGCGGAGAGCCTGAACAAGTTGCGGCGGGTCGTGGGCATGGCGGCGCCTTATTGTCTCGTGGCCCGATGATGCGTTCGCTGGCTTTGCGCGGGCACAATCAACGGTTCGGTGAACTGTAGCATCGACGATCACTCAAGCCAGAATTTGCCGCAACACCTTTTCCAGTATGTGCAGGGGCTTGTCCGACTGTGCAAGGCCGGCAAGACGTGCATCGATACGGTCGTTTATTTTCTTCCTGCGGGAATGATCATTCGCGACATTGACAGCGAGTGCGGCAAGTTGCGGCGGCGAATCGGCGATAAGTTCGGCGCAATCGATGCGCTGCAGCATTGCCATCGACTGGCGCCCGCGCATGAAGCGGCCCGGGCAAGTCACGACGGGAAGGCGCGAATGCAGCGCGTCCAGGGTCGTATTGCCACCGGACCAGTGCAGGCTGTCGAGCATTACGTCGCAGGCCTGGTTGATGCGCAGGTAGTCGGAGCGGGAGCGCATCGGCAAGAACCGCACGCAATCTTCGATCTTCATTCCCGCTGCTTGCATGGTACGCGACAAGCGCGAGCGGAAAATCCGCAAGACCCCGCGATCGATTCCCTCGAAGAGCACGAGCCTGGCGTGCGGATCATTTTTTGCTATATCCACAAATACATTGTCGTTGTCGGGGTGCAACTTGAACAATGACTGCGGCACGAGGTAGAGCGTACCACGCGCCGGCAGTCCAAGCTCGGCCCGCGAGCCTGCAACAGGAATCCGCGGGCTAAGATAGCGCGTGCCGATGCCTGGCAATGTCAGGAGCTGTTCGCAGTAGTGATCCGTGGCGTCGGGCGGTTCCATTTCGGCGCAGGAGATGAATGTGTCGATGGTTGGCAGGCCGCTCGTTACCGGATGACCCCACGCGCAGGCCTGACATGGCGCCAGGCGCTGCGCAGCCAGCGCCAGCGTGCGATAGTCCATGCCCAGTTCGGGATACAGAATCAGATCCGCGCGCAACGCGTGCAATTTATCCGCGTTTTCTGCCGTCGTGCCGTCCAGGGTCAATTCGCCATCTGCGCTTCTGGCCAGCCGCTCGGTTACTTGATCGCGGAAGCTGCCGACGTGGACGAGGATCAGCTCCCAGTCGCCGTTGCCCAGCCATTCGATCCAGGAAGCAAAATACGATCCGACCGTACATTCGTGGAGCCGGCTGGATACGATCGCCACGCGTGGTCGAGGCACGCTCGTTCTTGATCGCGGCACGGCGAAAACCGGTGCCACGACAGGCATGGATCGGGCGAGCCATTCACCAAACCGGGTTTGCGGAACACGATCGTTCTCGCCCTGATAGGCCAGATAGAAGTTGTCCCATGACAGCGCATCCGGCGTCGGCAAGCGTGCGGCCAGATGCTGTGGCGTATATGTGTCGACGAATCTGTCCAGGCGCGCGAGAAAATCCGCGCGCACGGCGTCCAGATGGTTCCGATCCGCATAGAGCGATGGCAACCCAAGCGCGTCGGCAAGATCGATGCGCAGCAGTTCGCTCGAATCCGTCGTTTGCCGGCGCAGCAGGTCAAGAAGATTCCGGCTACCCTCCAGGTCACCGCCTGTGCGCAATTGCCGGCAAAACTGCCGCGCCCACGGAGCAGTGGACGGTTGGTCCGGGATCAGGTCTCGTGCCAGCGTTTTCGCTGCTTCGAGCGAACCCGCCTGGACCAGCAGTTCGCAGCACCGTTGCAGGCGTTCCCGCCCAGGGGATTGAGCCGCGACACGAGTCAGCAGCGTGGTGGCGTGTCCGTCTTGTCCAATCGCGACATCGGCCTCGGCAAGTCTGATGGCCGCGGTGAGGTCGTCCGGAACAGCGTCCACCACCTGCTGCAACAACGGCGCCGCCTCGGCAGCGCGGCCGCTTTCCAGAATCAGGCTGCCGAGGTTGTAGAGCGCATCGAAGTTGCGCGGGTCCTCATCGACCGCCTTGCGGTAGGACTGCTCGGAGGATGCGGAATCCCCCTGCGCCTTGAACGCATTGCCGATCCGCAGCCAGCAGACAGCAAGGCCGCGGCGCAGTTTGGTCTGATGAGGTTGCGCTGCAATGAGTTTTTCCAGATCGGGAATCGCATCCTGCCAGCGTTCAAGCTTCAGGGCGGCATTGAGGCGCAGCACGCGCGCTTCGATTGAGTTCGGTTCCGCAGCCAATGCATCCGTGGCAGATGCGAATGCGTTGGGGAAATCCGCACTCGCAAGCGCAATGCGGGCCCGCTCCAGTGCGGCGGATCCTGATGCGGGAAGGTTATTCACGATCTTCTTCCACGGGCAACGGATGCGGCAATGGCCGGTACTCCAGCGGTTCGTAATGCAAGCCCGTGTGCGCTCCGGCAATCACGCGCCGAGTGCAGGGCCGCCTTCAGTGTAGCCACCGGGACCGCATGCAACAACGTGCGAGGAGAACCTGCGGCGTGGCCTGTGTAATGCTCACATGGGCGCGTCAAGCGATCTGCAGCAATGCTTTCTGCGCAAAAGCGTCTTGACCGCTGCTGTCGGCATCGCCTGCACGTGCCTTCGCGGGCCGTCGCTGCGTACCTGCTCAGGCTCGCCGCAACACCAGCAACGGCGACGCACGCGAAATGCGCCGCGTGCCGAGCAGTCCGGCAAGCGCAATCAGCAAACCCGAAACAAGCACCGAAAGAACCAGGGCGGGCATCGGTGGTACGTATGTCGCGATGCGGAATACCTGGCGCGCGAGCCATACGCCGGCAAGCCCCGAGCCGACGGCGGCAATCGTGCCCGACAGCGCGCCGATGAGAGCGAACTCGCCAAGCACTGCAGCTGCGAGCTGGCGTTTGTCCGCGCCAAATGTGCGCAACAGCGCGGCCTCGAACCGGCGTTCATCGGCACTGGCGGCGAGCGCCGCGATCAACACGAGCAGCCCTGCGGCGAGGCTGAAACCAAGCACGGCAGTGACTGCATTGCTGACCTGACCGATGATGTCGCGCACGCGATCGAGCAAGGCATTGAGGTCGATCAGCGAGAGGTTCGGATAGTCGCGCGTCAACGCAGCCAGACCTTGCGTCGACGCCGGCGAGAAATGGAAACTGGCGACGTCGCTGTAGGCCAGACCCCGTGCGGAGACAGGGTCGAGCAGCAGGAAGAAATTCACCCGGAACGAATCCCAGCGCACACCACGCACGCTGCTGATGCGGGCAGCGATGTCGCGTTCGCCGATGCGCAACGTCAGTGTGTCGCCGAGTTTCAGATGAAACATGTCGACCCACATTTCGTCGACGGAAATCTCCGCTTCGGTGGGTTGCTGATCAAACCAGTGACCGGCAATGACGCGGTTCGTCGGCGGCACCTGCGCACTCCACGACAATCGCGTCTCGCCGTTGATCCAGCCCGCGGCGCGGCGATCGGCAAAGTCTTCGGCGCGCGGGGTCTTGCCGTTGATCGCGATGAGCTTGCCGACCGCCAACGGCATGGCGCTGACGTTTTCCGCATGCAGCGCCATCAATCGATCGATCACGGCGTCGCGTTGCTCCGGCTGGATATTGATCAGGAAATAGTTCGGCGTGTCGGGCGGCAACTCGGCGCGCCAGGAGTTCAGCAGCGATGGTCCCACGACTGCAAGCAGATCCAACGCCGTGATTGCCAGCGCCAGCGCCGTGATCTGCAACAGGCTCAAGCCGCGCCGACGCCTGAGGTTGGCCACGCCGAAGCGCAACGCACCAGGCAAACGCCGCAATCCCTGTGCAAAACGCATCAGCAGCGCGCCAGAAGCCAGCGAGAACAGCGCCACGCCGGCCAGACTCGTGCTCAGGATCAGCGCCAGCTTCGGCGTATCGCTTTCGACATAGACCAGGGTCGCGCTGAGCACGAACGGCAACAGGTACAACGCGTCGAAGCGCCGCGGACGCACATCGAAAGCGCGCTGGAACACACGCACGGGCGGCACGTCGCGCAGGCGCAGCAAGGGCGGCAACGCAAAACCGAGCAGAACAGCCAGACCGACACAGAATGCGGCAAGCAGCGTCTGCAGCGGCGCGGCAGCGCTTGCCGGCAACAACTGCCGCGCGAAGGCAAACACCAGTTCCTGCAGGCCAAATCCAAGCAGCATGCCGATCGCGCAAGCCGGAATGGCAAGCAACAACAGCGTCAATGCGGTCGCTGACAGGACTTCATTGCGACTGGCACCCAGACAGCGCAGCAAGGCCACTTCGTCTGTCTTCCGCCGTGCGTAGCGCCGCGCCGCCAGTGCCACGGCAATACCCGACAACAACGCTGCGAGCAACGCCGCCAGGCGCAGAAACGCCTCGCCGCGATCGAAGGTACTGCGCAGGTTCTGTTGCGATTGCTCGATCGTGATCAGTTCGGAGTTCTCCGGCTGATGCGATTTGACAAAAGTGGAAAATGCCGAGACTGCGTCATGGCCGCCGGCGACCATGAGGCGATAGCGCGCGCGACTGCCGGCAGCGAGCAGGCCGCTCGCACGCACATCATCAAGCGCCGCGAGCAAGCGCGGCGCGAGGGCAAAAAGTTCGCCGCCATCCGGCTCGCGCACGATCTCGCCGGCGATGCGCAGACTGCGTTCGCCGACGGACAGGGCATCGCCGGGCTTGAGCGCCAGCGCCACGAGCAGACGATGCTCGGCATAGACCGTGCCGGCCGCCGGGGCATGCGCGGCGCTCTCGCGACCATCGGCATCGAGCACACGCAGTTCGCCACGCAAAGGATAGACAGGATCGGCCGCGCGGATATCGACCAGCTGGCTGTTGCCGTTGGCAAACAGCACGCTGGGGAAATCCGCCGTCGCGCTGACGCGCAATCCGAGACGCGTGGCTTCCGTGGACAGTTCCGGCGGCAAGGCACTGCGCGCGCTGATGCCGAAGTCGCCGCCGATCAATTCCGTCGCCGACGCGAGCACGCTGCGTTCGACGCGCCGGCTTAGCGTCGCGACCGCGCCCAGGGCGGCAACGGCCAGAATCAGAGCAGCAGCGAGCGCGGCCAGCTCGCCATAGCGCAATTCCCGGCGCAGGCTGCGCCACGCAAACGCGACTGGCCTCATGCCGCAGCAGCCGGAGCCAGCGTACCGCCGTCCAGACGCGCAACCGCGGCGCAGCGCTCGGCGAGCGCAAGATCGTGGGTGACCAGGACCAGGGTGGTCGCGTGCGCGCGATTCATTGCGAACAAGAGATCGCCGATCGCATGACCGGTGCGCTGGTCGAGATTTCCGGTGGGTTCGTCGGCAAACAGGATCTGCGGCCGATGCACGAAGGCACGCGCCAGCGCAACACGTTGCTGCTCGCCACCGGAAAGCTGATGCGGATAGTGATGCTTGCGCGCCGCCAAACCGACATCAGCGAGGGCGGCATCGGCCTGCGCGCGCGCGTCGTCGCGGCCGTCCAGTTCCAGCGGCAGCATCACGTTTTCTTGCGCAGTCAAGGCGGCCAGCAGATGAAATGACTGAAAGACGAAACCGACATGACGGCGCCGCAATAAGGCGCGGCGTTCCTCGTCCAGCGTTTCGATGCGCGTGCCGGCCAGCGTGATCTGGCCGCGACTCGGCGAGTCGAGCCCGGCGAGCAAGCCCAGCAGGGTTGTCTTGCCGGAGCCCGATGCGCCGACGATGGCGATGCTGGCCCCGGCTGCGACCTCCAGGCTCACGCCGGTGAGGATGTCGATGCGACCGTCGGGACCCTCGACGCTTTTGCTAACATCGACCGCTTGAACCTGGATCCTGGCATTGTCAGACATGCGAAAATTCTTCCTTTTGTTCCTGCTTGCGTGCTCGGCGGCAATCTCGACCGCTGCCGCGGCACCGACTTCGCACCGACCGGTTCTGGTCCTCGGCGATTCGCTTTCCGCCGCCTATCACATCGATGTCGAATCCGGCTGGGTGACGCTGCTCGCGCAGCGGCTGGCGCAGCAAAATCCACAAAACCCACACGTCGTCAATGCCAGCATCAGCGGCGAAACCACGTCGGGCGGACTGGCCCGACTGTCCGGCCTGCTCGCTGAACACACGCCCAGCCTGGTGCTGATCGAACTCGGCGCAAACGACGGCCTGCGCGGCCTGCCGCTCGACCAGATCCGCACCAACCTCGGCCGCATAATGACAATGTGCCGTGATGCCGGCGCGAAGATGATCCTGCTTGGCATCGAACTGCCGGTCAATTACGGTCCGCAATACCGCAGCGGGCTGCGTGGGATGTATCGGGACGCGGCGAAGGAATTCAATGTGCCACTGGTCCCGTTCCTCCTCGACGGCGTCGCGCAGGAGCCGAAACTCATGCAGGACGACGGCCTGCACCCGCTTGCCGCAGCTGAACCCAAGGTGCTCGACAATGTCTGGCCTGCGGTGCAGGCCACGCTGCCTGCGTTGCGTTGAGGAATGCAGACTTCGCCACGACCGCGCCCAGCACACGCATGTACTTGCGCACACCCATTGTGCCGCCCTGTCCGGCCCGCATCATCCACTTGCGTCTTATGTCCCGATGCGCTGCTGCGTCTGCGCGTCGAAAAAATGCAGGGTTGCTGGCGCATAGTTCAGCACGACCGTGCTGCCGCATTGAGGAAGGGCCCGCGGCGGCGTGCGCACCACGATTTCGTTTCCGCCACAGCGCAGGTTGAGAAAGACCTCGTTGCCGACCGGTTCGACGACTTCGAGCTGCGCACACAAGCTATGCGTCGACGTTGCGGCCGCATCCGTCGGCAATAGATTCTCGGGACGGATGCCGACGACGACGACGCGACCGACATGGGCCGCCAGTGCATTGTCCGCGTGCTCGCCCAGCGACAGCTTCATGTCGCCGCAATCCAGATGCAGACCGACATCTCGACTCAGGGTGCCGCGGAAGAAATTCATCGCCGGACTGCCGAGGAATCCGGCCACGAACAGGTTCTGCGGCTTTGTATACAGATTCATCGGCGTATCGATCTGCTGGATTTCGCCGGCGTTGAAAACGACGATGCGCTGGCCGAGAGTCATCGCCTCGATCTGGTCGTGGGTCACGTAGATCATGGTCGCACCGATGCGCCGATGCAGGCGGGCGATTTCCACGCGCATGCCCAGCCGCAGTTTCGCGTCGAGATTCGACAGCGGTTCGTCAAGCAGGAACACCTGCGGCTGGCGCACGATGGCACGGCCGAGCGCGACGCGCTGGCGCTGGCCGCCGCTCATGGCGCGCGGCCGGCGATCGAGCATGTCGTGCAGACCGAGTATGTCGGCCGCTTCGCGCACGCGTTGCGCGATCGTCGCGCGCGACTCGCCGCGCAGCTTTAGGCCGAAGGCGAGGTTTTCGGCGACGGTCATATGCGGATACAGCGCATAGCTCTGGAACACCATGGCGATATCACGATCCTTCGGCGCGATGTCGTTGACCACGCGATCGCCGATCGTCAGGGTGCCAGACGTGATCGCCTCCAGACCCGCAATCATGCGCAGCGTGGTTGTCTTGCCGCAACCGGAAGGGCCCACCAGGACCAGAAGTTCGCCGCTCTGCGCCTCAAAGCTTGCGGCGGCCACGCCGACCTGGCCGTTTTCGTATACTTTGCGTACTTGTTCGAGTTTTACCCGCGCCATACGATCGATCCTTTTCGCCGCGATCCGCGGCTGACCCCGTCTTTGCTTTCGAACCAGTCCCGGCACGGCGCCACGAAAATGGGCCCTGCGCTACAAATCGTCAGGCGCTTCGGTTATTCTGCCATGTAATCGTTTTCATTTCGCAGTGTAACTGGGATTCTTGCATGTCACAGAGGGTGCAATTCCCCCGGGATTTTCTCTGGGGAGCGGCTACGTCGGCCTACCAGATCGAGGGCTCGCCGCTGGCCGATGGTGCCGGTCCGAGCATCTGGCAACGCTTTGCGCACACGCCCGGCATGATGAGCAGCGGCGATACCGGAGATGTTGCCTGCGATCACTATCGGCGCTGGAAATCCGACGTTGCCCTGATGCGGGAACTGGGGCTGAAGGCCTATCGCTTCAGCATTTCCTGGAGCCGTGTTCTGGCGCAGGGCCGCGGACGCATCAATGCGTTGGGACTGGGCTTCTACGACCGGCTCGTCGATGCGCTGCTCGAGAACGGCATCGAACCGCTGGCGACACTGTTCCACTGGGATCTGCCCGCTGCCCTGGACGATCGCGGCGGCTGGCTCAATCCGGATGTCGCGCACTGGTTCGCCGACTATGCGGACGTGATGTACAAGGCACTCGATGGCCGGGTGAGGAAATGGGCGACCCTGAACGAACCGTGGGTCGTCACCGACGGTGGCTACCTGCATGGCGCCCTCGCCCCCGGTCACCGCAACCGCTATGAGGCGCCGATCGCCAGTCATCATCTGTTGCGCGCGCATGGTGCTGCGGTGCAGGCCTATCGTGCCACGGGCAAACATGCGATCGGCCTGGTCGTGAATCTCGAACCCAAGTATGCGGCTTCGCAAAGCGCCGAAGACCAGGCCGCGGTCAGGCGCGCCGACGCCTACATGAATCGGCAATACCTCGATCCCGTCTACCGCGGAGCGTATCCGGAAGAGATGCGTGAAATCTTCGGCGATGCGTGGCCGGACTGGCCGCAGGCCGATTTCGACCTGATCCGGCAACCGACGGATTTTCTCGGCGTGAACTACTACACGCGCAACGTCACCCGTCATGATGCCGGCAACTACCCGCTCAAGACAGCGCCTGTCAGGCAGCACGCCACCTATACCGAAACCGGCTGGGAGGTATTTCCCCAGGGCCTGACCGACACGCTCACCTGGGTGCGCGATCGCTACGGCAATCCGCCGGTGTACATCACCGAGAATGGTTCCGCGTTCTACGACCCGCCGGTGGCGGAAGACGGCGTGCTCGACGATCCGCTGCGCGTGAACTATCAGAAAAAGCATATCGTGGCCGTGTCGAACGCAATTGCATCGGGTTGCGACGTGCGCGGCTACATGGCCTGGTCCCTGCTCGACAACCTGGAGTGGTCGCTCGGCTTCTCCAAGCGTTTCGGCATCGTGCACGTCGACTTCGCCACGCAGCAGCGCACGATCAAAGCCAGTGGCCGGCACTATGCAAGCGTGATCGCGTCGAACGGCGACGTGTTGAATTCAGGGCGGCAGGCCGAGGGCTGAGCAAGCTGTCCGTCAATTCATTTCAGCTTTCCGGATTCGGGCCGTTTGCCGGACTGGGTCCACGCGACAAGTTCGTCGAAAGCGTGGCCGATTTCGCCCGGCGTGAACACGCAGTGGCCTTCGCGGTTCACAAACTGTTGCACGAAGTTGTCGCCGTGCCCGGCGCGTTCGGCGGCCAGCGCATATTCGAACGCGCCGGGCGCCGGCACCAGCGGATCGCCGGTGTCGTGCAATGCCAGCAGCGGCCGCGTGAGCCTGCCGGTCGGCGTATACCAGCGCGCGAGATATGCCGCCGCCTCGGGCTCCGCGCGGTAACGGCGCACGCCGTCGTTCAACGCAAAGTCATCGCCTGAACCGACGTAGACAAGATCAGCGTTGCCGAAAGGATTGCCATGCGCGCGCTGCTGCAGTTCCCGGATTTCATAGCCGGCAAAGGCGATGACCGCAACGAGATTGTCCGCGTCGGCCGCGCCGTACCAGTGCAGGAGTGCCTGCTGCGCCGCGGGCCTGGACACCAGCGCGGCGGCGATCCTGGCTTCCTGTTCCGGCGTCTGCTCTTCGGGCGCCGGCACCAGCGTACCTAGCATGCCGGGGAAGTAGTAGTCGAACGCGGCGCGCAGGGCGAAGTCGCGCTGCATGAGGCGATTGCTCGGTTCGATCGCCCCGCACAGCGACAATGCGCCATTGTATACTTCCGGCCGCTGCTCGATCGTCATCGCCACGAGCGTGCCACCCATCGACATGCCCAGCACATAGCTTTTCCCCGGTGCGCCATTTTTTGCGGCGAACGAGCGGCGCAGCTTTTCGGTGTCGGCGTACGCCTGCTCGACAGCCCAACCCCCAGCCGAATAGCCGGACTGGATCACCGCATAGCCTTGCTTGAGCATCGGATCGAACATCGGCGACAGTTTTTCACCAACCGAAAAGATCACCGGCGTGGTCGCATAGCCGTGATAGAACACGACCAGATTCCGGTTCCAGTTCGCCGGAATGTCGATGCGGTAGGAAGCGCCTCCCAGCGTGCCCATTTCGGTGACCGGCTGCGTGGCTTCCGGAGCCGCCGCAGCGGCGGCTGCGACCGCAACGAAGCTGGCGCAACGTACGAGGAAGCTGGACCACCTAGCGTGAACCATGCCGATCTCCACCATTGACTGAGGCGTTGCCGGAAAGCGCCATCACGATTTCTGCCGGTGCGGCTGGAATATGCAGCTCGCCGCCCTGCCATCGCGCACGCACGCCGTTGACACGGGTCAGGCCCGGGCTGCCACGGCCCGGCCACGCGAACACGAATCCACCCGGCGGCACGCTACCGGCAGCGATGTGCAGAACCAGGGTTCCGCCATCCTGTTTCAATGTATACCCAAGAGGTCCGTAGGGTGTGTGCAAGCCGTCGATCGCAATGCCGTCGGCCGCGAGCCACGATTCGGGCACACCCGCAGCGAGCACCAGGGCATGGTCAACGTCGCGCTCGTAGGCAAACAGGTCGAGTGCGGAGCGGATGAAATCCGACGCCACCCAGCCGTGCGGCATGTCGCCGATAAAACGGATCTGGCGCGGTTCACGCCCGACGACTTCGGCCCACTGGTTCCAGCCGGATGGCCGCGCGCCGGTGTCGAAAAAGAAGGTCATCGCCGCCTGGGCGCGCTCACGCCAACCCAGACGGACGAACGCGCCGACTGTGCGCCATTCATACGGCGTGTAGTCGACCCAGGTTTCGCTGCTGCTGCGCGCGGCGAAGCTGCGCCAATAGCGTTCGAATGTGTTTTGCAACAGATCCGGCGGCACCGCGCCTGACTGCAGCTGGACCTGCGCGCCTGCGGGAGACATGGCGATCGTCGTGGAGGTCGCATCGAAATCGCCAAGTTCTGCAGAACCGGGAATGAAATTGATCGCTTGTGTTTTAGTCGCCAGCGCGATCGAAGTCAGCAGATCATGGCGAAATTCATCGCGCGCCTGCACCATGCGCGTCGTCGCATCCGACTTCCCCAATGCCCGAGCCATGTCGACTGCATCGTTATAGCCGGTCAGCGCCCAGAAGTCGTCCCAGTACGAATGCATGGGCTTCGCCGAATAGCCTTCGTGGCTGATCGAGGCAGGCATCAGTCCCTTGAATGCAGGATTGTCGTCACCTCTCTCGCTGGCGCGCAAAGTGTTCATGTAGGCGATTGCCGCTTCGATGTGCGGCCATTGCTTTTCCAGTTGCGCCCGACCGCCGGCATAGCGGTAGAGTTGCGCGATGGCATGCACGAGTTCGCCCTGGCTGTCGTTTTCCGCCACCGGATCGGCACCGCGATGATCGACGCAGCACGGCACCTTGCCGTTGGCAAACTGATAAGGCGCATACCAGTCCACGTAAGCCCCGGCGACTTCGATATCGCCCAGGCGCAGCAAACCGTCAGCCATCATCGCGCCGTCGCGTATCCACGAGCGCGCGTACGAACGCGTACCGGGCCGCAGCGCCGCGGCATCGCGCGTGATCAGGATATCGGCATGCGCCGTGCGCAAAGCGTTGGCGATGCGCCGTGCGGCCGGCGGCACGGAGAGGCTGACGCGATCGAGCTTGTCGCGCCACGCCGCGGCGACGTCATTGCGATGCTGCAACGTCCAGGTCGCCGCATCTTCAGTTTCCAGCTTTGGCGTACCCAGGGCACCGTTCATCGGCGCGAGCAACGCAATCTCCCTGCCCGCATGCGCCGGCAAGTTCAACTTGTAGATCAGGGCGCCAGACGCATAACCGAAATCGTCGTGCAGGCTTTCGCCGGCAAGCGCATGGATCTCTCCTGCACGCAAATGCGCAACGACGGAACCCGCGTCGTAGTCGCTGGCAATGAATTCGTCAGGCCTGTTCATGGGCAGCACGGCCACGCGGCCATTCACCGAGAGGTATTTTCCATTCCAGCCCAGTTCATGGATCGGACTGACGCCGCCCGGGGAATTCAGGAACTGTGCGGGAGGATTGACCTGGAACGGCCGGATGGCGAGCGCGAGCGTCGCCTGCAGTGGTGCGTCGCCGGGATTGTCGACGCGGTAGCGCGCGACCAGGCGTGCCGCATCGCGGCTGCCTTCGGCGAAGGCTTCGACCGTGAATTCCACTTTTTCATTTTTCCATTCCACGCGCGGAATCGGAAGATACCCATCCAGCAGCGCTTGACTTGGCGTGACATCGGCCCAGCTCACCAATGCGCCGTCGACGATCAGGAACGGTTCCACGGAAAAGCCGCCCTTGACAGGCTCCAGCGCGCCATCCTCGGAGATCAGCGCCGGCGCTTGTCCGCCATCGATACCCACGATCGTCCAATACGGTTGTTCGCTGAATCCGCGCGGATAACTGCCGCGAGGCGCATCTTTCGCAAGCGCGCCGAAGAACGCGTTCGGCGACCCGCCCCAGGCCAGATCCTCGATCTGGATTTCCTTCATCGCATAGGCGCGAGCGTGACCGGAATGCAACGCCAGGCGCAGATACCGCGTCTGCGATTCGGTCAGCAACAAGGCGTCGTCACCGCCATCACCGTCGCCCACGTGGCGCACGTTGCGCCAGGTACGGCCGTCGTCGGAAAACGCGACGTCATAGTCTGTCGCCGCCTCGCCGCGGGCCCAATGCAGGACGAGGCCGCCGAATTCGCGCGGCCTGCCCAGATCGATATCGAGGGTCTGCCGTGGGCCTTGCGCCGGGTCGCTGCGCCAGACCGTCCGCGCATCGCCGTCCATGGCCGCGGCGGCAGGCGCGCCCGGCAGCGCAGAACTTGCGCGCAAGCTCGCGCGAAACGGCGAGGTATCCGGCGGCGGCAGTTCACGCAGGTACAGTTGATCGAAAACCACCGAGCCCTTGCCGCCATCGCGGCCGGAACTGACCACGAATTCGACCGACGCGCTGTGCCTGAGCACGTGATCGCTCGCCGGTCCCCAGGCAAAATCAAGCTGGCGTTTCTTGATGCGTATTTCCTGCCAGTCATGCGGAAACGCGAAATCCGGCTGGTTGAACCACCAGACGTTTTCTCCGCTGGCATCGACCAGCTTGAATTGCAGATTGTTGACCGGCGCATCGCCGCGCACCCAGAAGCTCAATTCGTAGTTCTGCGGCAGATCCAGCGGCAACGCGCGGCGCGCGGTGGCATAACCGTTGACCGGACTGCCGGCGGAATCGGTAAATTGGAAATCCAGTTGCATGCCCTGGCCGACCTTGCCTTCGGCGCGGCGCAACGCCGCGCTGACATCGTCGGTGTGCTGGACTTGCCACGGCGTCAGGTCGTCGAAGTTGTCGAGGATGCAGGGATTCTGCGCAGCCGCAGCGCCGCGCCACATGAGTGCAGCCAGCACAAGTGGCGCAATCTTTCTCACCCCTTCACGCTCCCCAGCAACAAACCCTGGATGTAATGGCGTTGCAGGATCAGGAACAGGATCAGCACCGGCAGAACGGTGACCACCGAACCGGCCATCATCAGCTCGCTGTCCTGCACGTGCTCGCGCGACAAGCCGGCGAGCGCGACCGGCGCTGTCTGCCAGGCCTGATCGCTGAGCACGATCAACGGCCACATGAAGTCGTTCCAGCTGGCCAGGAAGCTGAAAATGGCCAGAGTCACGACAATGGGTTTCAGCAACGGCAACACGATGCGCAGGAAGATATGCCATTCGCTCGCCCCGTCCAGGCGCGCGGCCTCGAGCAATTCATCCGGAATCGAGCGTGCATACTGGCGTACGAGATAGATGCCGAACACCGATGCCAGCGCGGGCACGATCACGCCGCCGTAGCTGTTGACCAGATGCAGCCACTTCATGAGCAGGAAAAGCGGGATCATGGTGACCTGCGCGGGAACCACGAGCGCGCCGAGCAGCAGCTGGAAGATGCGCTCGCGTCCGCGGAATTGCAGCTTGGCGAAGGCATAGCCCGCACTCAGATTGAAAGCCAGCGACAATAGCGTGATCGCGCTGGCAACCAGCAGGCTGTTGAAAAGATAACGGCCCATGCCCGCACGCTCGAACAGTTCGCGATAGTTCGCCAAGGTCGCATGCGCGGGCAGCAGCGGTGGTGGGAATTTGCTCGATTCGCCCGGCAGCATGAATGAGACGGAAAGCATCCACAGCAGCGGCAAGAGCACGAACGCGCTGGCAACGACCAGCGACCCGTTCACCAGGATCTTCCGCGCGCGCGAATTCATGTCGCATCATCCTTCGTCCGCGCCAGGCGCAGCAGCAAGCGCGTGGTGGCGAGAATCAGGATGAACAGGATGAAGGCGATGGCCGAAGCGCGGCCCAGATTCCACCATGCAAAGCCTTCCTCGAACATGTAGTACAACACGCTGACGGTGCTTTGCAGCGGATCGCCGCGTGTCATCACGTAGGGCTCGGCGAACAGCTGGAAATAGCCAGCGACCGTGATGATGGATACAAGCAGCATGACCGGCCGCAGCATCGGCAGGGTGATATGGCGGAATTGCTGCCATGCCGACGCTCCGTCGATGCGGGCGGCTTCGTACAAGTCCTGCGGGATGCCCTGGAGGCCGGCCAGCAGGATGATCATGTTGTAGCCGAAATTCTTCCACACGGCAAAAATGATGATCGCGGGCATCGAGAAGTGCGGATCGCCGAGCCAGTCGATTTGGGCGATGCCCAGATGGCCCAGCGCGTAATTGATCAGTCCGTAACGCGTGTGAAACAGATAACGCCAGATCACCGCAACTGCAACCACCGTGGTCACGACGGGTGCGAACAGGGCCGTACGGAAAAACCCCTTGAACCGCGCCAGCGGCGAATTGAGCAGCAGCGCAGCGCCCAATGAGGCAGCGATCGACAGCGGCACGCCGACCACAACGAAATACAAGGTGTTGATCAGGGATTTCCAGAACAACGGCGCCTGTTCGTAGTTCCAGTTCAGCAATGCGCTCCAGGCCCGTGGAAACTGCAGCACGTCGACATAGTTGTCGAGCCAGACAAATCGCAGGTTTTTAAGATCGGCCAGGGCATACAGATCGAAATCGGTGAAGCTGAGCAACAGTGCGGCGATCACGGGCAGGCCAAAACATACGCCGAGCACGAATAGTGCCGGCGTGACAAAGGTCCAGGCAGCGCGCGGTGCATTCATGGCGTCGCAGCCTTTTCGAGCAGCGCGCGGCGCTTGGCGAGGATCTTGTCAACCGTCGCATCGAAATCGTGCAACGCCGTGTCGATGGATACGCCACCGCGGATTACCCGGTCGGCCATCGGCCACATCTCCTGCGCGATGTGTTCCCATTCCGGGATCTTTGGCGTTGCCTTGGCCAGTTCGAGTTGTTCGCGGAACGCGCGCGCGTACTCGTCATTGGCAAGCCCGGGGTAATCCCAGGCGCGGCGGCGCGGCGGCAGGTCGCCGGTCAGGACATAGAATTGCTGCTGCTGCGCAACGGCCGAAAGGTATTCGATCAGCTCCCAGGATAATTGTTTGTTTCTGGAACTGTGGAAGATGGCAAGGCTCGATCCGCCCGCGGCACCGCCTCCCGGACCATTGGTTCCAGGCAGCGGCGCCGTACCCCAACGCCCGAGCAGGCCCGGTTCGCGGCGCTTGAATTCACCGATGTTCCACGGCCCGCTGATGTAGAACGCGACATAGCCCCGCGCCAGTTCATCCCAGATGTTCGGCAATTGCGTATTGCTCAGCTTCGGCGCCCAATCGTTGCGGAACATCTCCACGTAGAACGCAAACGCCCGCCGGAACCCAGGGCTCTCGAAATTGCCGCGCGTATCGTTGTCGCGCAACAGCGGATCGGGCTGCTGGATCGCAAGATTGAGCAGCGGTTCGAACTCGTTCAGCGGCAGGAAGACCGCATACCTGTCTGCGCCGCCATTGTTCTTGATCGCGGCCATGGCGCGGCGCCATTCATCCCAGTCGCGTGGCGGTTGCGCGAACCCTGCCTGCGCGAGCATGTCGGTACGATAGAACAGCAGACGCGTATCCACATACCAGGGAATGCCATACAGCTTCGCATCGATGACATTGGTATCCCAGATGCCGGAAAAATAATCGCCGGCATGCACGACCTGCGACGCGTCGACATAAGGTTGCAGCGGCTCAAGCGCGCTCAGCGCGGCGAATTCCGGAATCCATGTATTGCCGAGCTGACAGATATCCGGCAGCGCATCGCCGGCAAATGCGGTCAGCAGTTTCTCATGCGCCGCCGTGAGCGGGATCTGCTGTATCTCGACGTGAATGCCGGGATGGGTGCGCTCGAATCCGGGCAGCAACTGGTTGACGACCTCGCCTTCGCGGCCGATGGTCCAGAACTTCAGCGTAGTGACGCCAGTGTCGCGACCGCTGCAGCCGCCCAGCGCAATCAGCAACGCAGCAGCGCACGCCGAGGCAAAAATGGCTGTGGCACTGGCGCGCGGTCGCTCCACTTATTTGGCCGCCGGATCGTCCAGCCATCCGCCGGTGAATCCGGCGCGCTTCAGGCCTTCGCGGACATAGGGATTCCTGCGCATTATCTTCCAGACGAAATCGCTGCGGTAGTTCTCGAGCATCGCCACGATCGGACCCTGATCGATGCCAAGATACAGCGTATCGACCCAGCCGATGCCTTCCACGATGTGCCCGGTACGCAAAGGCCTGTCGGTGTAATCGAAACTGGCGTTGAACGCGTCGACGAAGCCGTAGCGCGTGTATACATTGTCGGCATACCGTTTCTTCATTTCCTCGATTGCCGGAATGACGATCTCGGGCACGAAAGCGATCGACGACGCCGCCGCGGTGGGGGCGATCGTGCCATCGTCGATCGTGCCGAACAGACCGGCGCCACGCGCGATGTAGCCATAGAAGGTCTTCGGGTCGTTCGCGTAGCGGTCGGGCTGACCGGGAATCAGTTCTGCGCGCGGCCCGTTGCATGCGGTCAGGCCCCAGACGTTGGCGCCGTAATCCTTCCATTGCATCGGGTTGTGGATGGCGTACTCGCGCTGGGCCAGCGTGGCACGCTGGCTGTTGGTGAAGTAGTCGATGCCGCGTTTGCGCATGTACTCATCCTGGATGCCGCGGAAATCGATCCAGACATGGCTGTATTGATGGCCGAACAGGGGGGCGAATCCAAGATGCTCCTGGCCCTGGAAACTGCCCCAGGTGGCATCGTAGGTCTGTGTCCAGGCTTTCCACGCAGTCGCATCGACTGCGTGCGTCGGCGAGCCGAGCGCCAGCACGTACAGCAGCATCGCTTCGTTGTAGCCTTGCCAGTCGGCGCGGATGAAGCCGGTCTCCGGAGTCCAGCCCATCGCGACCAGCGGCGGCCGCGGCGACGCCCACTGCCAATCGGCGCGCCGGTATATTTCGTCGGCCAGCTGGCGGATTTCCTTCTCATCCTTCGTATTGCGATCATAGTACGACTCGCTGAACAGCACGCCTCCGAGCAGCAAGGTCGTATCGACCGTCGACAGCTCGACCCAATGGCGCGCGCCGTAGCGCATGCCGGTTTTCATGTCGAGGAAGTGATAGAAGAATCCGTGGTCGCCGGTTGCGTCTGGCGCATCGCTCTGCGGCGCATCGTGGAAAAACCGGAGCGTGGCGAGTGTGCGCTTGACCGCTTCGGGCCGCGGCATCCAGCCGCGCTCGACGCCGATGGCGTACGCCGTCAGGCCGAAGCCCACGGCCGCGATCGACGAGAAATAGTCGCCTTGCGGCTGCTGCGGCCAGTGATCAGGAATCTGTCCATTGGTCACGTTGGCGCTGTCGCGGAAATATTCAAACGTGCGCCGTTCCAGATCGTCCAGACTCGCCTGCTGCTGTTTCGGCAGAGCCGCGTAGCCGGTCGGCGCCGGCCTTGCCAGCGCCTGCCCGGCACCAAGCACGAGCGTGAGAACGCAGACGTTGACGCGGATTGCACGAACGATGTTCTTGAATTTCATTGCGGCTCTCGATTGGTTCGCGCTGGCGCCCGGCTTGTGCCGCTAGGCCGCGCGCGCGATGATTTCGCGGAAACGTTGCAGCATTGGCGCAACGACCGGCACAGTCAGCATCGTGCTGGCAATCGCCATCAACAGCAAGGCGGTGAAGGTTTCACTGGTGATCAGGTTCTTGTCGAGCAGGATATTGACGAAAATGATCATGATCAGCGCCTTGGTCTGCAGCAGCCAGCCGATCACGGCAGCCTCTTTGACGGGCCACTTCAGGATCTTTCCGGCAATGCGCACGCCGATCAGTTTTCCCGAGACGGATGCGACCAGCAGCAACGCCGCCGCGAGGAACACGGCCATGCCTCCGACCGTCCAGTTGGTGCGCAGTCCCGTGGACAGGAAGAACACGGGCATCACGACGAGCAGCACGTTGTGCCTGAGCCCGTCCATCTGCTTCTGGTCGAACCACCGCGCGTCCATGATCGCGCCGGCTAGAAACGCGCCCACCATGTAGTGCAGGCCCGACCAATCGGCACCGAAGGCACAGATCGTGAGCCAGATCAGGCCGACATACCAGCGATCCCGTTCCGGCAGCCAGGCCATGAAGCGGCGGAAGCCAATGCTGGCCAAGGCGAAGGCGAGCAGGAATCCCGCCTGTTTGCCGACGCGTTGCCAGTCCATCAGGATCAGCGCGAGCACGCCCCAGATGGCGACGTCATCCATGCTCGCATAGCGCAGGATGCGCTGACCGATCGGTTCGCGCAGGATCTCGAGCTTCTCCATGAGCAGGATCAGGATCGGCAACGCCGTGACCGCACACGCCATGCCGACACCGAGCACGAACTGCCACGTCGACGCCTTGGGTCCCATCCAGCCATCGAATGCCAGCAATCCGATGGCAGCGACACTGCCCAACACCAAGGGCGCGCCGAGCGCCAGTCCGGCCGTGATGCCGCTCTCGCGTCGATGCTGCCAGACCTTTTTCAGATCAAGCTCGATTCCGGCAATCCACACGAACACCATCACCGACCACCAGGCAATGCCATTCAGTGGCTGGATCACGGCCGGATTGAAAACGAAGGAGTAGTAGTCCGGAAACAGCTTGCCCATGATGCCCGGGCCCAGCAGTATTCCGGTGATGATCTGCACGACCACGAGCGGCGCGTAATAGTCGGTGTTGCAAAAGCGCCAGATCAGATACGGGATCGTGAAGATGATCGCCATGGCGATCAGGAAAATTTCGGTCGTGCTCATTGCTGCATGCGTCCGGAAAAATGCATTCCGGTCACGCCTCGGGTGCTTTGCAGAATCGCGCGATGAACTGCTCGTGCATCGGCATGGCAGCGACGCAGGCGGCGATGACCTTCTTCACGCCGTCGATGTACTCGATCAGGTTTGCGTCGGGCAGCAGGTCCACTACCGGATGATATCTTTGCGGCTGGATGCGTTGACCCAGCATGACCTGCACCCAGCTCGTGATCGCGAACATTTCGTCCGCATCGCGGAAGAATCGCCCGCTGTCCCTGAACAGCCGGATCGTGTTTTCCAGTTGCGCGGGTATGCTCATCGTGCGGCAATGGTTCCAGAACGGCGTGTCGTCGCGCTCGGTCGCCTTGTAGTGCAGGATGATGAAGTCGCGGATGCGCTCGAATTCGAATGCGCATTGCGCGTTGTAGCGATCGATCAGAACCGCGCTGAAGTCGCGCTCGGGAAACAGGCTGAGTAATCTCACGATCCCTGACTGGATCGCGAAGATGCTGGTCGATTCCAGCGGCTCGATGAAGCCGCTCGCCAATCCGATCGCGACCACGTTCTTGTTCCAGAATTTCCTGCGCTTGCCGGTGATGAAGCGTAGCGGGCGTGGCGTGCCCAGGGCACGGCCGTCGAGATTTTTCATCAGCGTTGCGGCGGCTTCATCGTCGCTGATGTATTTGCTGGAATATACGTAACCGTTGCCGCAGCGATGTTGCAGGGGAATGCGCCATTGCCAGCCGGATCCAAGCGCGGTGCAACGTACGTAGGGCGTCAGCGCACCGACGTTTTCGCACGGCACTGCAAGCGCGCGATCGCATGGCAACCAGTGCGTCCAGTCCTCGTAACCTGTATGCAGCGCCTGTTCGATCAGGAGCCCGCGAAAACCCGAGCAGTCGATGAACAATTCGCCGCTTACCTTCTCCCCGCTGTCGAGCACCACGGATTCGACAAACCCGTCGTCGGACCGCAGCACGGTGTCCACGATCTTGCCCTCGGTGCGGTGCACACCGCGTGCTTCCGCATACCCGCGCAGATAGCGGGCATACAGTCCGGCGTCGAAGTGGTAGGCATAGGCAATGTTGGCCAGCGGCGATGAGGCAGGAACGTCAGTGGCCGAGGCCATGAATTTCCCGAGTGGCGCGGCAGCGGTATTCAGCGAATATGCCCCGATGTCGTCTGCCCTGCCCGACTGGAACGCCTTGACCCAGTACTGATGGAACGGCAGCACGCCGAGATCGTGGCCGATCGTCCCGAATCCGTGGACATACGAATCACCCAGACGCGCCCAGTCCCTGAATTCGATGCCGAGCTTGAACGTGCCCTGGACCTTCTTGACGAATTCGATCTCGTCGATCTCGAGCATGTTGTTGAACGCCTTCAGGTGCGGCACCGTCGCTTCGCCCACGCCTACGGTGCCGATCTCCTCGGACTCGATCAGACGTATGGAGCAGGCGCGCCCCAGGACCTTGGAAAGAGCGGCAGCGGCCATCCATCCGGCCGTGCCGCCGCCGACGATGACGATATTCTTGATGCGCTGATCGGACATTGGTCTGTGTACCCTGGGTAAGCGGGACTCGATCGATGAAAATAGCCGCGGCTTGCGTCGAGGGCAAACTATCACGCCATTTCGTCAGGCTATCAAGACAAAGCCCGCGTAGCGGGCTTTGTGGCGCATCGGACCGAACGAGAATTACTTTCCTGTCGAGGCGGTGTCGCTCAGAACCTGAATCCTACCGTGAGCTTTACCGTGCGCGGCACGCCTTCGATGTTGCCGGTGGTGCTGTACGCGACGGGGTACTTGTTGAGTACGCCGTTGGATCCCCAGTTTTCCAGGTATCCGACATAGTTCTTGAAATTGAAAATGTTCAGGAAATCCATGCGCGCATACAGCGTCATCCCCGGGGTGAGTTCGAAATTCTTGGTCGCCTGCATGTCGATCTGCCGGTCGCCGAATATGCGGCCGCCGAATGCGAATCTCTGGCCTTGCGGCACACCCGAATGCGGCGTACACAGGCTGCCCGTCGGAAATGGCACATTGGGAGCGCCGTCGCCACCGGGACAGGCAAGGTTGTCGTCGGGAATCGGCGACGCCAGGGTCAGCTTGAAGGCATAGACCACATCCCAGGGGCCATCCGTCGTAAAAGTGCTGACCAGACGATGCTTGGCGATCACAGACGGAATGAAGGGGTAATCCTTGATCGTCGCTTCGTCGAACGCATACTGATCGGTCAGGTCGTTGTTGTCGTTGTTCTGTTTCGAGTCGGTATAGGTGTAGGCGATCGTCGCGCCCCAGCCGGATTCCTTGGTGTAGGGTTTGTCAGCCGACAGCAGCACCTGCGAGGTACGCGTCTCCAGACCGTTGCTGCCGAGAATCAGGCTGCCGAAACCGGGAACCCCGTTGCCCCAAGGTTGCGATATACATCCGTTTCCGCAGCTTTCCCAGAACGCGCCGTTCGGGTAGCGATTGCCCAACTGGAAGACCAGACCGTCGTAGCTGAGAATCCGCGCGAAGGTGGCATTGGTATTCCAGTCGCCGACCTTGTTGCTCATGCCGAGGCTGAACTGATCCGAGTAAGGCGCTTTCAGATCGTTGTTGATGAGGTCCACTTCCTGGCCGGCCGTGGTTCCGGCAACCAGGCCCTGCAAGGTGGCCAGATTGTAATACGACGGATCGAACGCGATGCAGGTTGGCCCGGCCGCGCAGTTGTGGAACTGGTTGGGGAAGGTGATGGTCGGCTCGGACAAAACCGATTTGGTCTCTTCCAGTTGAAGCGTCGTATACAGGTCGCGATCATACGAACGGCCCAGACCGCCGTGGATGACGTGCTGTTCATCAGCGTTCATGTCATAGGAAAAACCCAGACGCGGCTGAATCTCGTTTTTCGGTGCGCTGCGATTGTTGCCGGTGCTGATGTAGTCGTTGATGTTGATGCCGCCTGCCGCAAGCGTCTGGGCATAGGTCGTGCCGGCTGGTGCGCCCGGGGCCTGACTGTTGAACGCTGCGACCACACTGGCGGGCGTGACGAAGTTCAGATAGGACGGTGTTTCTTCATAGTCCCAGCGCACGCCGAGGTTCAGGGTCAACTTGTCGTTGACTGCCCAGTCATCCTGGATATAGGTGCCGAACTGCTTGTCTTTCGTTGTCGCAATCGGGCTTCTTCCGGGTGCGACGACGGGAAAGAGCACTTGGTAGGGCGTCGACAGCGTGCCGGTGGGCGTTACATCGTAATAGTATTGCGGATTGAATTCGCCCGCATCCTGTGCGGTCAGCGTCACTTCCTTGAACTTGACTCCCATCTTGACGACGTGGTCACCGTACCAGTTCAGATCGTTGAAGGTCAGGTCGTCGCTGAACCCGGGACCCTTCTGACCCTTGTTCTGCGTGGCCAGCGGCGACGCCGGGCCGACATCGAGAACCAGCGCATTGTTGTTGAGGGGCTGGGTGTAAAGAGAACCGTTGCCAAAACCGACGGAAGTCGGGTTGTAGACCGCATTTTCGTAAGTGAACTTCAGTTCATTGAACCAATGATCCGCGCTGTGCTGCCAGCGAAAATCATAGCGCTTGTCGTTGTTGCGGTTGTTGATCGCGGCCGACGAGGCGGTAGTGTTGCCGGTGCCCGTGATCGAGGTTTCGTCGCGAATCTTCGCGCTCACTTCGATGCGATCGCGGTCGGAGAATTCCCAGTCTACCTTGGCGAAGTAAAGATCTTCGTTGAACGGCAAACTGGCCGGCCCGAGTTGCGCTTGCGCGCTTTCCGGCAACAGTGCTCCTGCGCCTACGGTTCCACCTGGAACCACGCCAATCGGGGTATCGAACCGCTTGGCTTCGTAGGTCAGGAAAAAGTGCAGCGTGTCCTGGATGATCGGGCCACCGATGGCAAACCCGTATTCCTTTTCCTGCGAGGTCTCTTTGGTACCTGCGGCTACTTCCGTGGGTATTTCATCGCGGTAGTTGGAGTCGGTATAGGTGCCAAAGACTTCACCGTGAAATTCATTGGTGCCGGACTTGGTTTCGGCGGTGACGGCCGCGCTCGAGACTTGGTCGTACTCGGCCTTGTAGTTGGACGTGATGACCTTGTACTCGCCAATCGCAAGCTGGGGAAACGGATTGCCCTGACTGGCAGTCTGACCGGTGGCGCCGCCGGTCTCGACATAGTTTTTCTGGCCTACGCCATCGATGTATACGTTGACGGCATCGACGCTGAGGCCGCCACTGGTCAGGCTCGTATTGCCGTTCTGGTTGACGTTGAACACCATGCCCGGCACGGTATCGGCAAATTCCAGGAAGTTGCGCGTGAGTTGGGGAACGTTCTGGATTTGATGCAGCGAGACTGTGGCTCCCACTTCGGAAGTCTTGACGTCCGCCAAGGCCGTCGCCGATACGCTGATACCCTCCAGCGTGGTCGTTGTCGACGCCGTAAGATCCAGGGTGCTCGTTGAAGCAACGGACAGGGTTACGGTTTTCTCGGTGCCCGGGCCGGCATCGACCTGGTAGGTACCGGGCGGCAAGCCGACCAGCGCATAACTTCCGTCCGCGGCGGCCTTGGTACGGCGAACCACACCGGTGGCTACATTCTTGGCGGTGATCTGGCTGTCGGCTGCCGCCTTGCCGCGCAACGCAGCATCCGCGGTCTGCGCCCAGGTAATTCTGGGCATTGCAACCGTCGATGCAACGGCTGTCGCTATCAGCGATGCGAGCAGCTTCTTTCTGAACGGCAATGGCTTTCTCATGGCTTCCTCCCGGGTTTGCTTTCTGAATTTATGGTCTGCGAATTTCTTTCGCGTTCGATTGCAACGGCGTTCTCGCCGCCAGCGCCGCAGGTGCGCCGAACGACGATTTCGTACCCCAATGTCTGTGCGGATGCGTCGGATTCGCCGGAGTTTTCCAACCGGAGTGCCAGACGCTCGAGCGCGCTGCGCCCGAGATCTGCGATGCGCACACGCACCGTGGTGAGCGGCGGCGTGACATAGCGTGCGATGGGAATGTCGTCGAACCCGGCGACGGCGATGTCTTCGGGCACGCGAACACCGGCCTGGGCGAACGCGTAGAGGCATCCGACCGCCATCATGTCGTTGGCTGCAAAAACAGCGCTGGGACGCGGCTGCGCGGCGAGCAATTCGGTGCCGGCACGGTAACCGGCTTCCTCGCTGAAATCGCCTGCGACGACCTGCGACCGCAGGCCTGGCGCGCACTTTTTCATGGCTGCCCGGTAGCCTTCATCGCGTTGTTGCGCATCGAAGTTGTTCAGCGGACCGGCGATCAAGGCGATGTGGCGATGGCCGTGTTCGATGAGGTGTTGCGTAATCGCGAATGCGCCGCCGAAGTTGTCGACGTTCAATGTGGAGTACCGCGCATTTTTCATCGCGGTGTTCATCAATACCACCGGCAGCGAGTCGGGCAGGTTGTCGTGCAGGAACTCGGCATCCACATGCGGCGACATGACCAGCAGACCGTCCACGCGTCCCTGCATCGCCCGAAGCGCGGCGGCAGCTTCTGTCGCATCGCCATGGGAGCTGGAAACGAGCAGATGCAATCCGCGACTGCGGGCGGCAAGGTCGATACCGCGAATCAGTTCGGAGAAGAATTCGCCGAACAGATCGGGCAGCAATGCGCCGATCGTGTTGGTGCGTCGCGTAATCAGACTGCGCGCAGCGCCGTGCGGCATATAGCGCAGCCGCTTTGCAACGCCGAGGATGCGCGCGCGCGTGCCCTCGGTGACGCTCGGGGTGCCGTTCAGGGCGCGCGAGACCGACGCGACTGAAACTCGCGCTTCTCTCGCCACATCCTTGATCGTCACCGCCATAGAGCGTCCCCACGCAGGCATCGACTTTGTTAACGCGTTGTTACGGGCCGAATGTAAACGTTTTCATTCGTGATTGCAAAAGCACTGCAACAAAGTCGGTTGAATGGGTTTTACATGGGAAAATCAGTGGTGCCCTGCACCGACGCACCCTACCTTCCGGCATGAAGAATCATTCTGCACAGTTCCGACCCTGGCCGATCGCAGACGTGGAAACACCACGGGCCGGCGAAAGGCTGGCCCGTGGTGTTCGCCCAGCGATCCGAACTGAAATTCGGATCGTTGCGGCCATCCTTGGCTGCTGTGTCCTTGCATATCTTGCGGTGCTCACGCACGGCGACTTGTCAGCGAGGTGGGGGATGCACCTCGGTGTTCTTTAGTCGCAACGGACGTGCCAACGATCGGCCATCGTGGAAACACGGTTTAATGCGGTTTTGGGCGTGCACGTCCCGCGCATTTTGCGATCGGCGCGATTTTCCGATTTGCAAATTGCAATGAGGCGGATGGACCAAGTCCCGAACGACGAGGCAGGGTGAAAACCATGCGTCGTTTTCCGCCGGCGCCGGCGCGAAAACCACAAACGCTTGACGCAGGCAGTCATCGCTTGCGCTGAAATGTTCGCTCCGGGGAACATCGAACGTTTTTTCTGATAGTTTGCGGCCTTGTCTGATACGAATCGCTGCCAGCTAGCGCTGGCAGCTGATCCTGCGGGGGAGACGAACACGGCATGCTGTTTTTTCCCTACAAGCTCGATATCAGCCTCTACCGGCTCCCGTACCTCACGGTTCTGGTCTGTCTGGTTTGCCTGACGACGTTTTTGTCGCAGCAGCGATCGGCAAGTGCGTTCGCGCGTAATCTGACCATCTACTGCACCCAGGAAACCGATGCCAACCTCCACGCAATACTTGAAAGCATCGACGACAAATCCGTCGGCCGGGGCTGCGCCAATGTGTTCATGGCGATCAGGGAATCGCACGATCACGATCGTGAGATAGCAGAACTGGCGCGCAAGGTGAACGGGCTGGATTTCTATCGCGACAAGTACCAGGACCTGAAGTACAAGGAATCCGCGCTTGGCGCGGGATACGCGAACTTCGAAACCCTGGTGCCGCGGCAACTGACGGAGAAACTGGCCTACGGGAACAATCGCTACGATTTCGTCACCATGCTTACGTCCACGTTCGCGCACGCAAGCTGGAGCCATATTCTCGGCAATCTTCTGTTCTTTTTCATCTTCGCCTCATGCATCGAAAGCGCCGTGGGCTCGGTGAATTTTTTCTTCGTCTTCGTCTCGATGGCGATCGTCACCAGCCTGGCTTACAGCTACAGCGTTTCCGGGCCGGAGGCCGTGCCATCCATCGGACTGTCCGGCGTAGCGATGGGAATGATGGCCATGCTCACGACCATGATGCCGCGCGCAAAAATCTGGTGCTTCTTCTGGTTCCTGCTCTACATACGCCGCTTCACGCTGCCGGTGGTCGTCATCGCCGCGTGGTATGTGGGCTGGAATATCTATGACCTGACGCACCACGATCCCTCTTCCAGGATCAACTACATGGCTCATGTCAGTGGCGCGGCGAGCGGATTTGTTCTGGGCCTCCTCTACAAGGTGTTTGCTCCACAGCGTCTGGAAAGTCTGGTCCTGGGCATGAATAGTTGATTGTCGACGGCGCAACCGGCCGCTTGCGGCGCTGCAAGGACAACTCTACGCTTTCGGCACGATGCGAAGCAGCGCCGCACGCAGGGCGTTGGCAAATCCCGGCGGGTCGCTCTTGCGGACGCTCACCCGCGGCGTCCGATGCCAGTCGGCACAGCGGCCGATCGCCGTTGCGACGTCTTCCACGAGCGCGGCGGTCACTTTCACGTCCGACTGCAGAAACACGGCCTTCACCTCGAACATGCCTTCCGCGCGATGCGCCTTGGCATCGAGGCGGCCGACTAGGCGGCCATGGTGCAGGATCGGCAGGACGAAGTAGCCAAAGCGCCGCTTATGGCCCGGCGTATAGCACTCGATCGTGTAATCGAAACCGAACAATACGCTGGCGCGGGAGCGGTCCCAGACCACCGGATCAAACGGCGAGAGCAAGGTCGTGTGTGTTGCGCGCAATCGATTGCGCCGCGCACGCAGCAGCAACGGCAAATGCTCGCGATGCACGTAGCCGGGAGCGTCCCAGCCGCGCACGGGGACGCGAATCAGATCGCCGCTTTCGATATACATTTGCAAATCGCTGTCCTTGTGCTTTTTTCCACTGCGGAAATAGTCCGCGATCCAGCGTGCCTGGGCGATGCCGAGCGCGCGCACGGCGGCGAACACGCATTCACGCGCGGCTTGTGCGGAAGTGAATGCGTTGTCGCGCGCGCCGGCAGCATGCGCGAGCACGCGTTCGCGCAGATCGTAGACGCGCTGGAAATTCTCGCGCCGCGCGATCATCAGTTCGCCGAGCGCAAACCAGGCTTCAAGCCAGCGCTTTTCATCCTTCCAGCCCCACCAGCCGGTGGCGCCCTTCTGCTTGCGCTCGAAATCCGACGCCTTCGCAGCGCCGTTGTCGCGGATGTGCGCGAGCAGCCGATCCATCGCCTCGCGATGGTCGCGATGCATGCGCTGGGCATTCCTCTGCGCCCAGTGATTCGCACGCGCTTCGCGCCGCGTCGCATGCAACGGGTAATCGCTCATCGGCGCGAAACACGCTTCGTGGGCCCACGATTCGAAGATCAATCCTTTCGTCAGCAGATCGTCGAGCCAGCGCTGTTCATACGCACCCAGCCTTGAAAAAAGTACAAAGTAGGGACTGCGCGCAACGACATGGATAGTGTCGATCTGCAGCAGGCGCATGCGTGCAATCGTGGCCAGCACCCGGGCGCGGGTCGCGCGGGCGCGCGGAGCCGTCAACAGACCCTGCGCGGCCAGATGCAGGTTACGCGCCTGCTGCAAACTGATTGGGCCGGCGTTAAGAACCTCGCGACCATACTGCGGTCCACACATACGCTGCGCTCGACAATGTTCAGGGCGTATTGTCGCTGTCGCGATCTACGCTTGTCCAAGACACCGCTTGTCCAGGCCCCAGCGATTGCAGCGATCGACTCAACTATCGGAGAAATGGATATGAAGAAATCGAATCGTCCGCTCACCCTTGCTGTTTGCGCCGCGCTGCTCGCCGTTGCCGCCGGCAGCCAGGCACAGGATCACACCACTCAATTCACCACCGCCGACGGCACTCGCGTCATTTTGAACTCGGGTCAGGCTGCGGCCGCACACTACGGGCCCGCACCCGCTTTCGAACAACTCGATGTCAATCATGACGGCTTCATCAGCCGCGACGAAGCGCAAGCCTACATCCCGCTGTTCAACGATTTCGATTTCATCGCCCATCACACCGACCGGATCTCGAAACGCCAGTTCGAGAACTGGAACCGCACGCAGAACCGCTGACGCGTGCGTTGCAGTCAATGAAGGCCCGGCTTGCCGGGCCTTTTTCATTTCCGTCGCTGCCGATGGCGCTGCACGCCGGCGAATCCCGTTCCTTGAAATCATACGGCCCATTGTGGGCTGGTTCGAGGAATCGTCCATGACCTCCATCGCCACCATCTTCCGTCGATTGGCCCTGGCCTGCGCGTGCCTGGTCGGCTGGAGTCAGGCCACTGCCCTTTGTGTCGGCGGCGGAATTCAGAACCTACCCCGCTATGTCGGCAACACGGACAAGACCAGTCCGGGCTACGACAGCAAATGCACGGACAATGACATCCAATCGGCAATCAACAACACGGTATGCCCGAATACGCCCATCTACATCACTGGCGAACATACCTATACTCAGCAGGCACTGAGTATTCAGGGCAAGTGGCTGTCGCTGGTCGGCAGCACCAATGCATGCGGGGTGCCGGCATCAACTTACACGTCGCCGGCGATCACGATCAGTGGAACCCCGGGTTTCGGCGTCATCGCCATCTCGGGGAGCAGTACGGTTACGTTGCAGTACCTGACCATTTCGGGCGGCAATCCCGGTTCCACCCAGACCGGTGGCGGGGTCTATTTCGGCGGCGTGGGATCGCTCACTCTCGACACCGACACGGTCACCGCCAACAAGGCCGGATACGGCGCCGGTGTCGACATGAGCCCGACCGGCGCTTCATCGCTGACCATCCTGTCCAATACGCTCATCCTCGAAAACACGGCAGCAACTTCGGGCGGCGGTATCCGCATCGAGGGCGCTACGCAGCTAGTCATGGTGTCCGACAAGACGCTGGTCGCCTTCAATACCGCCACCGCCGGTTATGGCGGTGGCCTGGAAGTCGTCGGGCCGGCACGCGCGGACATCGGTTCCCCCGGCTTGAACGCTGCAGGCGTGATCTCCAACAACACGGCCGCCTACGGCGGCGGCATTGCCGTCATTGCGAACCAGGACGACGGCAACGACGCGATCGTGCAATTGTTCACAACAGAGGCCGCACATCCGGTCAACCTGCAGGAAAACTCCGGCACTATCGAAGGTGGTGCGCTCTATATCAAGCCGTTCGACGGCGCCTTTGACAACTACTCATACGCTGCGGTTTGTGCGTACAACTTTCGCATCGATGGCAACACCGCGCCGGAAGGCGCAGCCGTATATCTGGATTTTGATACGGGGTTCCAATCGGACAACCTGGGTGGCGGTGCCGTGTTGAATACGACAGATCCAACGGGGCTATACTGCGGCACGGACAAGCCTTCCGATTTTGGCGCGGTGGCCTGCGCCGCGGATGCGCCGTGCAACGAGCTCTCGGGCAATGAAACGCTTGACGCGCAGTTAAATCCGAACGACGGGGCAATTCTGTTTGCCGCCAGCAACGCCGAGTTCGATGGTGAAGGCATCACCCTTCACGGCAATCAAGCCGGCCATGCCATGCGCGGCGTCGGAGACAGCAGCTCAGGCGGCGGGGATGCCTTTTTTTCCTTCCATGCTTCGTTGATTGCCGACAACTCGTTTTCTGCGGAAGCGATCCTCGGGGAGAACGTCGTGATCGGTTTGAGCAACTGCACCGTTGCGCATGATGACATCCTGGCGTCGCACGTCATCAACATAGACTCTGGTTCAGATCTTCTGTTGCACGACGACATTATCGGAGAAAATGGCACGCTGGCACTCGAGCAGCCGGGAGGCGCTACGCTCGATGTGCACTACGTCTTGTCGAATGACATTTCGACTTTGCCCGTCAGTGCCAACGTGATCAGCCAGGACCCAATGTTCGTCAGTCCTTCCCTCGGCAACTACCACCTTCAGGCGTACCTGCAGGATGGGCACGTCACGGCTTCGCGCGCGATCGACTTTGCGCCCCTCACTGAAAGCAACTACACAGACGTCAGCTATGACCTCGAAGGAAATCCATACGGTCAAGATGTTCCACTGGTCCCGGACGCCTACGGCACGCGCGACCTCGGCGCCTATGAGGCGCGCCCGATCACCGATCGCATTTTTGGCGATGCTTTTGGCGACGAGCTGTCGCTGCTGCGTTGAGCATGAACCGACTGGCCTGAATTGAATCGGAAACAAATGCCGCTGTGCCTCGCCGAGTCCCGATTCCAGAAGCATGCGCCCGTTGGGTTCGTTCAGGGAATTGTTCGTGGACAAGATCTTGCGTTTGCTCATCGTATTCGCTGGCGCATTGCCGTTCGGCGGAAGCCAGGCCCAGACAGTCGGCAAGCAAGCGGTCGGCACGGACAGCGAGCAGATCGTCAACGGCAACTTCACAGAGTGCAGTGACGGCATCAGCGCCAGCGCAGGTCTGCAATGGATCACGACAGGCCCGAATGGCAACTTGTGGTTTGCCGAATCCAGCGGCAACCTGATCGGGCGCATGACGCCAGCCGGCGTGGTCACCGATCGGCTGGATTGCACCGGCAGGCGACATCGCCAAGTGCCACGTCATCGCCGTGCCTCGCCGCATGGTCGGCGGACGGCAACAAATGGCTCACGGAACTTCAAGCAGCCTATATCGGGCGACTCGACATCCGTATTTTCACCGATCGCTTTGGCAACCCGTGAATCGACGAAAGACAGCCGAGGTTCTTCAGCGATTTTGCCCGAGGTGACTCTCGGCTTGCGCGCGCAGCGGATTGTTGCCCGGCAAGGCACCCAGAACGGAGAGCGCCGTCGCATATTCGCGACCGGCCGCTTCGTGATCGCCAAGCGCCGCCTGAGCATCACCCAGCAGCAAGTGTGCTTCGCCCACCCACGAGTGCTTTTCGCCCAACTCCGCTTCGGCGACAGCCAATGCATTTCGGATGCGCACGATCGCCGCGGCCGGGTCGTGATGCAGCAGATCGATCTGCGCGAGCGTGTTTTCCGCCGCCAGCAGATTCGGGTTATGTGCGAATTTGGGCTCGATCGCTGCGTCTTGCGCACGCGCCGCGATACCCGCTTCGCACCCCTCGCCACTGACGTGCTCGCAAGCGAGGGCGAACCACGCGAATGCCACGGGCGCGGATGAATCCCCACTTTTCAACGAGCTCGCGATCGGGGCATTCAAGTGCTCGCGCAGTCGCGCATAGTCGCCCTTGATGCGATCCATCTTCGCGAAGACAAGATCGAGTCCACGCCGGGCCGGCGCCGGATCCGTCTTCATTCCCGCGACGATCCCGCGCGCACGATCCAGATCGGCTTCGGCTGCGTCGAATTGCGCTGCGCCTATCTCCGCACTCGCGCGCAAGGCCAGCGCGCGCGCGAAACGCGGGTGGGATTCTCCCTGCACGCGGGCGACCATCGCCACTTCATCGTCGCACGCCGCGTGCGCTAGTTCGTAGAGCTCCAGCTGGGTTTCGGTTTCGCATATTCCCATCAATACACCGGCGAGCATCTGGTGGCTGTCGATGCCCAGGCGCTGGAACATTTCGCGTGCCTGAATCTGATTCTTCAACCCTTCGCGCCAGCGACCGAGGCGGAACTGGATACCACCGATATTGGCCAGACTCGTTGCGGAAACGTAGCTTTCGCCTTTCGCCTGAACGAAGAGGTCGTGCGCTTTCTGCATCAGCTCAAGCGCACGATCCAGTTGATCGGCATGCGCATAAGCCAAGGCCAGGTTGTTGTAGCCAGCCGCAAGATTTTCAGGCTTCGATTCCGGATCGGCCAGGCGCTCTTTCAAAGCCTCCTCGTTGAGTGGAATCAGCTCTTCGTCTTTGGCCCCCTCTGCGTAGCGCACAAAGGAAATGTCTTCGAGCGTCACAGCCAGCGATGTACCGCCTATCTGATTCGCGCGCATCGCGGTGCGCACGGCCGTCAGTTCACTCGACGCTGCGTCGTACTCGCCAAGACGATAGAGGATGCGCGCGTGCTTCTCGCGCGTGTCCAGGGTGCGCGCGTCATTGGCGCCATACAGGCGCTCGGTGACGCGATACGCGCGCTCGGACAGATCGCGATTGCTCTTGATTTCACCGAGTTGATCCTGAATGCGCGAAAACATGGCCAGAAGTTCGGCCTGTGCACTCAGGTCATCGTGAAAACTGCTGTCGACGCGGCTGATGCCGCGCTGCAGCAGTTCCTGCAGACTCGGCGCCTTGTCCGCGGCAATGCCTTCTTCCAGCGGCTCGAAAAGACTCTCGACGAAGGCCTGGATTTCGCGCGCCCGGCTCGCCTGGCTGCGCGCGACCCTGGCCTGCCATAGCGCCAGCCCCAGCGACGCGACAACCGCGAGCAGGAAGACCGCGGTAGCCGTCACGCTGCCGCGATGACGCTGGACGAATTTGCGCGTGCGATACCAGCGCGAGGGCGGATGGGCCTCAACCGGCTGGCCATTGAGATGTCGCTGGATGTCGTCGGCCAGCGCGCCAGCCGACGCATAGCGTCTTTCCGGTTCGGCGGCGAGACACTTCAGCAGGATCGTGTCCAGGTCGCCTCGCAGCGAACGCGCCAGCTGCGCCGGATTCAGCGGCCTGGCGTGCTTGTCCGCGGCTGCATCCGCCAGAGAAGACGGTCGACGGGTCGGATTTCCCCGGGGGCGTACGCCAAGCAGCAACTCGTGCAGCAACACGCCCAGAGCATAGACATCGGTTGCCGTGGTCACCGGCGTTCCGTTCAACTGCTCGGGTGCGGCATAGTCGGGTGTGAAAACTCCGACCGTCGCGCTCTCGACATCCTCTTCAAGCAGTTTAGCGATGCCTTCAAGCAGTTTAGCGATGCCGAAGTCGAGCAGCTTCACCGTGCCATCGGAGGCGACGAGAATATTTGACGGCTTGATGTCGCGATGAACGATCAGGGCGCGATGCGCGGCCTCGACCGCGCGGCAAGCGACCAGAAACAGGTTCAAGCGCTCGCGCACACCGAGCCTGCGATCGCTTGCGTGGCGCGTTACCGGATCGCCGTCGACGTATTCGATGACAAGGTAGGGAATTCCTGCGGCGGTCACGCCGCCGTCGATCAGGCGCGCGATATTCGGATGATCCAGGCTCGCCAGCAGCTGGCGCTCGCGCCGGAACAAGCGTTGCTCTATCTCGGAGTACAGGCCGCGTCGCAACAGCTTCACGGCCACGCGCTGCTGGAAATCGGCACCTTCGCGTACACCGAGAAACACGACCGCCATGCCGCCCTTGCCGAGCAGACGGGTCAGGCGGAACGCGCCTATGCTCTGGCCGATCAGGCCTTCGGGCCGCACCGGCTCGTCCGCGGCCATGCGCGCGGCATGTTCGTCCGCTGGTGTTTCCAGATAACCGCTCTCGAGCCTATCGACCTCCAGCAGGCGCTCCAGTGCCTTGCGTTCCTCTGCATCCGGTACATGCGCAGCCAGCCATGCCGGGCGCGCCGCGTCCTCGATATCGGCAACGGCTGCGAACAACTCGCGCAAGCGTGCATAGGACTCGCTGGCACTCGCAGCGAAATCGGTATCGGGGCTCGGATTGGCGTCGTCGGCGTGCATGGGACTGTTGGTTTGAGGAACGACAATCGGCGACCGCGAGCGACACCGGATCGAAGCGGACAGGCGCTAGTCGAGCAGGTCGTACAGAAATGCGCGGGCGAAACGCCAATCGCGATTGAGGGTGCGCGTGGCGACTCCGCTCAGCGCGGCGATCTCGGGAAATGACAGGCCAGCAAAATAATGCAGGGCCACGAGTCGTGCAGCGCGGACATCTTCGCGTTCGAGACGACGCAGTGCATCGTCCAGTTCCAGCGTGCGCCCAGCGGTTCCATCGGCAACCTGCATGGCTACATCTTCGTTTTCCATGACGACGTTGCCGCCGCGTTTCAGGCACATGCGCTCGCGCGCACGATCGACCAGGATGTGGCGCATCGCCTGGGCCGCATAGTCGAAGAACTGGGCCGGTTCGGCGAAGACGAGTTCGCCACTGCCACCGAGCTTCAGATACAACTCGTGGACCAGTGCCGTCGTGTTCAAGGTGGCGTTGCCCGCCCTGACACGCTGGCGGCTTGCCATCGCCTTGAGGCGCTCGTAAACGCCGGCGAACAGAGCATCCGCCTGCTGCGCCGGTACCGGCGATCGAGACGTTGCTGACTTCACTTCCGACATGATCAACCTCCGCCGATGCAGTCTAGCAGGCCGGGCGGCACGGGCTGCGTGCAGGACAGGCGATGCGCCCAGGCCGCAGCCATCGCCGGTTCATGGCGATCGTGCGGCAATGCCTCTTTCCATGCGCGCGATTCTGTCGCAACATGGGCCAACCGTCACAGGGGGGTTTCAGACCATGGCAGCCAATGGCAACTCGACGTCGACGATGGGTGAAGTCCTGCGCGATGTGCGTCTGGCGCTGGGCGACGTGTTTGGGGGCGGCAAGCTCGACCCGAAGCAGGAATTGATCGTGGATGTACTGTTCGGCCTGCTTGGGGCGCTGGCGCGGGCCGACGGTGTGGTGTCGTCGGAGGAAGCCAATTTCACCAACGGTCTGATGGACGAACTCAAGCTGAGTTCACGCGCACGCAAGCTGGCAACCGAAGCATTCGATCGGGGTTGCCGCCGTCAGCTGGATATCGACACCGAAATATTGCGTTTCCTGCGAACGTGTCCGCGCGGATCCAAGGATGTCGATCGCGTCTATGAAAGCCTGTTGCGCCTGGCCGCGGCGGACGCCTGCATCCGCCCGGGCGAGCGCAGATTCCTGGAAAAAATCACCCTGGGGATGGGCTATGAACCCGCCGAGCTCGACACGCGGCTGAAACGCATCATGCAGTGACCCTGCGTGGGCTGCGCCGGCGCAGGGTCACTGATTCGTTCAATGGCCCACGTTGTCGGTCCTGCCGATGAAGCCGGCCACGTCGTCGTGGATTTTCTTCAACGATTCCTCGTGCGCGTAGACCATGTGCCCGGATTCGTAGAACGCGTACTCGATGTTGGCCTGCAGCCGGTCCGGGATCGGCAGGTGGCGCATCTCGTACACGGCCGCGAAATACGGCGTGGCCAGATCGTAGTAACCACCGGTCAGCAGCACATGCAATTGCGGGTTGTATTTCATCGCCACGGCCAGATCCGGCATCACGTTGGTCGAAATGGGGAAAAATGAATCTCCGCCCGGCGGCTTGTGCTGCCAGTTCCAGTTGCCGACATCGCCGAACACGTGGAAGGTCTCGTCTTCGCCGTACTTGAGCTGCTTGCGCACGTAGTCGTTGAACGCCGAGACGTAGGCTGAACTGATCGCGGCCGATTGCGGGTCGTACTGCGCATCGCGGTCCAGCGGATCCATGTTCGGACCGGAGAAGCGCGTGTCCAGGCGGCCGGTGGTCTGGTCGGTATCGTCCTGCAGGTTTTTCTCGAACTCGCCGCCGTAGACGCGCAGATTGGCTTTTTCCCAGTACGCGACCGGCAGGCCGGTGTACCCGTGCAGTTTTTCCTCGATCGCTTTCTTTTGTGCCGGATCGAGCGTGGAGCCGGCAGCCAGCGCTGTCAGATACTCGGTCATCGCGAAGTGCTCGACTTCGGCCAGGAAGGGTTTCAGATCCTTGGGCGCATTGGCCAGCTTGTGGTGATACCACGCGCTCGCGGCATACGTCGGCAGGGCCAGCGCATAGGCTTGGTCCACGCCCGGACTGAACTGCGGCGCATCGATGTCGTTGCTGAAGGAAAGAATCTGCGACAGCAGGATCACGCCGTTCAGATCGACACTCTGCTCGGTTTCCAGCACGTTCGCGAGCACGGCCGAACGCGTCGTGCCGTAGCTCTCGCCAAACAGGTATTTCGGCGAATTCCAGCGTCCGTACTGCGACAGGAACTTGCTGATGAACTGGGCGAATGCGTGCGCGTCCTGATCGACGCCGTAGAATTCCTTGCCACGTTCCTTGAGCTTTGCAGCCTGCTTTTCCTTGTCCTTTTCCACTGCGAGCAGGCGGCTGAAGCCGGTGCCGGGGGCGTCGATGAAGACCAGGTCGCTGGCATCGAGCAGGCTGAAATCGTTGTTGATCAGCTTGTACGGTGCCGCCGGCGTGTGCTGGTCATCCAGCGTGACCACGCGCTTGGGTCCGAACGCGCCCATGTGCAGCCATACCGTTGCCGAACCCGGGCCGCCGTTGTACAAAAAGGTCACCGGACGCTTGCTGTCGGCATCGCGCTTGAAATAGGCGACGTAGAAGATGCTTGCGGTAGGATCTTCCTTCTTCTCATCCTTGCCGGTCAGGATCATCGTCCCGGCCACGGCCTTGTAGTTCAGCGCCTGGCCCTGGATCGTGACGCTGCCTTCGGTCGTGATCTGCCTGGGCTTGATCTCCGCCTCTTCGCTGCTGTCGGCTTTCTTGACGTCTTTGTCCTTGATCAGGCTCGCCGATTCGTCCGCCCATGCCGGCGCGAACAACGCGCAGGTGCAGACTGCCAGCAGCCATTGTGGAAATTTGCGCATCGCCCCACTCCTCTCATCGAAAAACGCAATATCTGCGGCGGCCTGCCGCGACAGATCAGGCGTGGAGTATGGAGGATCGCCCACGGCGGCCTATGCGCCGGAAGTCACGGCCCGGTCGAAGGTTTCGACGGCTCGATTCCCAAGGCCCGCTGCAGCGGCGCCAGCAGCTCGCCATAGCGCGCGGCGCGCGCCGTATCGCGGCGCATCGGTTCACGCACCTGCGCTGCACTCGCGGTATGGATGGGGCGCTGGTTGCGGTGGAAATCCAGGCAGGCCGGATCGAACGCCAAGCCGCAGAATTCGAGCAGGTCGCGGGTCTGCCCCCCGGGGTCGGCGAGCAAGGCCTCATAGGTCTGATCGCGGACGCTGCCGGGGTATGTCGCTGCCCAGAACTTCGCTGCGCGATCGTAGGCTTTCCAGAACGCGGCAATGTCGGCGAGGTCGTACGAGAACGTTGCTGCGCTGGGGAATACCTGCTTGTAGCACGACCAGCACGTTTCCAGCGGATCGCGCCGGCAATCCACGAAACGCGCGCCAGGCAACATCGCTCTGGCCGCACCGACCAGCAGCCAGTTGTACGGTTGCTTGTCCGTGAAGCGGGCATGATGCGTGCGCCAGCGGCGGGTCAGCTCCAGATAGCGCCGGCCCATGCGCTCCCAATCCGAAGGAGTCGCCTTCGCAACCCAGCGCGGAAACAGCGCGCGTTGGCGCATCGATTCCTCGCGCACCACCTGCATCAGGTCGCCCAGCTCGCCGGCACCTTCAACCTGCGCATGCGAAGCGAGGATCTGTTCGGTCAGCGTCGAGCCGGATCGCGGCAGGCCGACGATGAAAATGACTTCACTGCCAAGGTCACCGTCGCGGCTTTGTGCAACGGGTTCGGCGAACGCGGCGAGCACTTCGTCCACGTGGACGGCGAACGCGGCCGCATCCCACGGATCCCGGATCTTGCGCATGCGTTCGTTGGCGCGGTGCAGCGTTGCGAATGCATCCGCGTATCGTGCCTCGTCCTCGTAGGCCTTGGCGAGTGCGAATTCGAGCGACGCCCGCGAAAAGTCGTCCAGCTCGGTATACTTGTCCAGATGTTCCATTTGCGCAATCTCGGCGGCTTCGAAGCGCGCGGTCCTGATATTGGCCAGCCCGGACCACGCCTCGCCGAAGGCGGGGGCCATGCGCAACGTGGTTCGGTATTCCGCTGCCGCCCGCTCAATCTGGCCAAGATCGACCAGCACGTCGGCGAGCGCCTTGCGCGCAGCCACGAAGTCGGGTGCCAGCGCCACCGCGCGCTCAAGCGCCCCTTGTGCATCATCCAGACGTGCATCCTGATCAAGATTGCTGCCGAGAATGAACCATGCGGTGGCCGAGTCCGGCACACGTTCGCAGGCGCGCCGCCATAGCGCGTACGCAGCATCAAGGTCACCGGCGGCGCGCAAGGCATCGCCCAGATCGCCGTGCGCGAGCACGTCGCCGGGGTGTCGCGCCAACAGCGCGCGCAGCCGCCCGATGGCGCGCTGCGGTTGACCGGTGCGGATGTCCAGTACGGCCGCGAGCCGCAGCACTTCCGGATGTTCCGGGGCCAGCGCCGCGGCAGCGGCGAGCGCGCTGTTCGTCGCAGCGAAGTCATTGCGCTGCAGACATGCACCGGCGCGCTGCAGCGCTTGGGCAGCAGCCGGCAGCAGCCCGCGCAGACGCTCGGCCGCATCGTTGGGCGACACGGTAAAATTTGCATCTGCTGGTGGAGCTGCCGGGGTCCGTTGAGCCACGACCGAATAACCTCGCTACCCTCTCGACTCTAGCATCATGCGCGTGCGTGGACGGGCCCGCCAAGCGTACACTCGCACGCAGGCACCGTCCGTCGGACCACTCCAAGGAAGCATGTCATGGCCAAAGAAAAGAAATTCCTCAGCGATATCCAGACCATCCGCAAGCGCGCCCGCGAACATATCCAGCAAGGCGCCGTCACCAGCGGCTATGCCGCCGACCGCAAGACCGTGCTCAAGCTTCTAAACGAATCCCTTGCCACCGAGATCGTGTGCGTACTGCGTTACAAGCGCCATCATTTCATGGCCAGCGGCATCAATGCGCAAAGTGTCGCGGCGGAATTCCTCGAACACGCCAATGAGGAACAGGGCCATGCCGACCTCATCTGCACGCGCATCGTCCAGCTTGGCGGCGCACCGAACTTGTCGCCCGAAGGCATGCTCACGCGCAGCCATTCCGAATATGTCGAGGGCGAAAACCTGGTCGACATGATCCAGGAAAACCTGGTCGCCGAACGCATCGCGATCGATACCTACCGCGAAATCGTCCAGTACCTGGGCAATGACGATCCGACCACGCGGCGCATGATGGAAGGTATTCTCGCGATGGAGGAAGAACATGCCGAAGACCTGAGCAGCCTGCTCGAGGAACTCGGCAAGAAGGGCGAGCCGGCAAAACAGCCTGTGGCCAAGGCAAAGAAGCGCTGACGCTAACCCGCACCGCGCATCACGGCAGGCCGCTGCAAAACATGCCGCTCTAGAACATGTGCTTCTCGATGCCGAGTTGGGCGAGGATCTTGCTTGCGATTTCCTCGATCGAAGTATGCGTAGTGTTCTGCACCGGGATGCTCTCGCGGCGGAACAGCTTGTCGGCCTGCGCCAGTTCGTGCCGGCACTGCTCGAGTTTTGCGTAGCGGCTGCCCGGTTTGCGCGCCTCGCGTACCTGGGCCAGACGCTGCGCCTCGATGGTCAGCCCGTACAGCCGCGGCTTGTGCGGCAGCAGGCGCTTGGGCAACTCGAGTTTGTCCAGGTCGTCTTCAGTCAGCGGATAGTTCGCTGCCTTCACGCCATAGTGCAAGGCCATGTACAGGCAAGTCGGCGTCTTGCCGACGCGTGAAACGCCCACCAGGATGACTTCGGCATCGCCATAGTTGACGTCGATGCCATCATCGTGGGTCAAGGCGTAGTTCGTCGCATTGATGCGTGCCTCGTATTCGGCGAAATCTGTCAGCCCGTGCGCCTTGCCGACGCGGCGTGCGCGCGACATGCCAAGTTCGGCCTCCAGCGGACCGATGAATGGCGCGAATACGTCCATCATCAGGGCACCGCTGGTGGCGAGGATTTCGCTCAGCATCGGGTCGATCACGGTATTGACCACGATCGGCCGCGTGCCGCCCATCGCGTAGATGTTGCGGATGCGCGCAGCGGCGCCATGCGCCTTTTCCTCGTCGTCCACGAACGGAATGCGGAAGGTATCGAATTCAACCCCGTCGAACTGCGTTAGCACCGAATGACCGATCGTTTCGGCGGTGATGCCGGTGCCGTCGGAGACATAGAAGATGGTTCTGCGCATGGGGGTAGTGTATTCGATGCTTGTAGCGGCAACGCAATTGGTCACACCGTCATCCCAGCCGGGAATGCCGGGATCCAGAGCACAAGGATGCGGCTCCGCCGTGGCGATGGCATCCACGGCAACCCGATTCCGGCGGCCAGCACCGGCACGACGAATCCAGGCAGAGCTTGTTTCATCCCGCCTAAACCCCGAAAATTGCACATTCTTGCGGCATTGCCCGCTTCCCTGCCTGAATTTTGGAGAATCCACTTGAGCGATCTGGTGTTGTGGCTCGATCAGTTGCGCCTGTCCGACCTGGCAAAAGTCGGTGGCAAGAACGCCTCTCTCGGCGAGATGATCGGCAACCTTGCCAAGCTCGGCGTATCGGTGCCCGGCGGATTTGCCACGACCTCGGATGCGTTCCAGAAATTCATCGCGCAAAGCGGCCTGGCCGAACGTATCCGCAAAAAACTCGCCATGCTCGACGTGGACAATGTCGCCGCGCTGGCCGCCGCCGGCACGGAAATCCGCGGATGGGTGATCGACACGCCGCTGATTCCGGAATTCGATGCTGCCGTGCGCGCAGCCTATGCAAAATTGTGTACTGATGCCGGCGGCTCCCATGAAAAGCGCAGCGAGGGATCGCCGCTTGCTGATTCTCGCGATCAGCAACGATCGCAAAGGGACGTCGCTGTCGCCGTACGTTCTTCCGCGACCGCTGAAGACCTCCCGGATGCCTCGTTTGCCGGCCAGCAGGAAACCTTCCTCAATGTCACCGGCGCCGACGACGTCGTCCACAAGATCAAGGAAGTGTTCGCATCGCTGTACAACGATCGCGCCATCGCCTACCGCGTGCATCACGGCTACAAGCACGAGGACGTGTTTCTTTCCGCCGGCGTGCAATTGATGGTGCGTTCGGACATCGGCGCCTCGGGCGTGCTGTTCACGCTGGACACCGAATCGGGTTTTCGCGACGCCGTCTTCGTCACCGCCAGTTACGGCCTCGGCGAAATGGTCGTGCAGGGTGCGGTGAATCCCGACGAATTCTATGTCTACAAGCCGACCCTGCGCGCGGGCAAGAATGCGATCCTGCGCCGCCAGCGCGGCGCCAAGCAGCAGCGCATGGTGTATTCCGACAAGGCCGGCGAACGTGTGCGCATCGAGGAAACGCCCAGGGCGGATCGCGAGAAATTCAGCATCAGCGATGCCGACGTCCACGAATTGTCGAAGCAGGCCCTGGTGATCGAGCAGCACTACGGCCGGCCGATGGACATTGAATGGGCAAAAGATGGAAATAGCGGCAAAGTATATATTGTCCAGGCACGCCCCGAGACGGTGAAATCACGCGGGCACGCGACCCAGGTCGAACGCTTCCATCTGAAGCAGGATCCATCGAAGCCGCGCGCCAAAGTGCTGGCCGAGGGCCGTTCGATCGGTCAGAAGATCGGCGCCGGCAAGGCGCGCGTGATCCGCTCGATCAAGGACATGGGCCGCGTCGAGGCCGGCGATGTGCTCGTCGCCGACATGACCGACCCGGACTGGGAACCGGTCATGAAGCGCGCCGCCGCCATCGTCACCAATCGCGGCGGCCGCACCTGTCATGCCGCGATCATCGCGCGCGAACTCGGTGTGCCTGCGGTCGTCGGCACCGGCAATGCGCTCGACGCGATTCCGGATGGCGCTGAAATCACCGTGTCCTGCGCGGAGGGCGATACCGGTTTCATCTACTCGGGCATACTCGAATTCGACAAGGTCACTGCCGATCTCGGCCATATGCCGCCGGCGCCGCTGAAGATCATGATGAATGTCGCCAACCCCGAGCGCGCATTCGATTTCGCGATGCTGCCGAACGCCGGCGTCGGCCTGGCGCGACTGGAGATGATCATTGCCAGCCATATCGGCGTGCATCCGAAAGCGTTGCTGGAATACGCGAAACAGGATGCGGAAACGAAAAAGAAAATCGACGAGCGCATCGCCGGCTATGCCGATCCGGTGCAGTTCTACGTCGATCGCCTGGCCGAAGGCATCGCTACGATCACGGCAGCGTTCGCGCCGAACCCGGTGATCGTGCGCCTGTCGGATTTCAAATCGAATGAATACGCCAACCTGATCGGCGGAAAGCGCTACGAGCCCCATGAAGAAAACCCGATGATCGGTTTCCGCGGTGCCAGCCGCTATGTCGATCCGAGCTTCAAGGATTGCTTCGCGCTGGAATGCCTGGCGCTGAAGAAGGTACGCGGCGAAATGGGCCTGACCAATGCCTGGGCGATGATTCCGTTCGTGCGCACGGTCGCCGAAGGCAGGAAAGTCATCGAGGTGCTTGCCGAAAACGGCCTGAAGAGCGGCCAGGACGACCTGAAAATCATCATGATGTGCGAACTGCCGTCGAACGCGCTACTGGCCGATGAATTCCTCGATATCTTTGACGGCTTCTCGATCGGCTCGAACGATCTGACCCAGCTGACGCTCGGTCTGGACCGCGACTCGGGCATCGTCGCGCACCTGTTCGACGAGCGCGACGCAGCAGTGAAGAAGCTGCTGTCCATGGCCATAAAGACGGCCAAATCCAGAGGCAAGTACATCGGCATCTGCGGCCAGGGGCCGAGTGATCATCCGGACCTGGCTGAATGGCTGATGGAACAGGGCATCGAATCGCTGTCGCTGAATCCGGATACGGTGGTGGATACGTGGCTGAAGCTGGCGAAAGCGAAAAGCGCGGCGTGACCGATCTCGGGCGCCAGCGTGCCGGCGCAGGACGGATGATCTGGTGGCCGTTGCGCGCTGCGCTGTGGACGTATGGCGCACTGTTCTGCATGGCGATTGCGTCGATGGGATTCGATCCTGCGCTAGCGCCGCCGCCCGGATTCGAGCCGGCGGCATATTTCCGGCTGCTTGCACTGAACGCGATCCCGGCGGCCCTGGTCCTGCTTCTGCTGGTCATGGTGACACGGCGCGTGCTTGCTGCCCTGTGCCTGAGCCTGACGGCGTTCGCGTTTCTGCACCTGGCCAATGCGATCAAGGTCGCCCAGCTCGGCCTGCCGTTGTTGCCGGCGGACATCCATTTCATCGGCGGCCATTCCGGAGAGGGTTCGCTGTTGCTGCGCTATCTGTGCTGGAACGCGATCGGTGTGCCGTGCCTGTTGTTGTTCGCCGGATTGATCGCAGGCCGCTACGAGCCGCCATTGCGCGGACTCGGCAAAAGACCGCGCTTGGCTGGCGCATTGCTCGCGATGGCGGCCGGATTTTCCCTGCTTGCCGGTGGAGCGCCCTGGCAACGCATCTACGATCGCTGGGAACTGGGCTTCGAGCCGTGGTCGCCCTCGGACAGCGTAGCCCGCGCCGGGCTGATCCCCATCCTGTTGCTGTATCACTGGGAATTGTCGCAGGCTCCGATCGTCGCGGCCGATCGAGGGCACGCGCGCGATCTGCTGCGCGAACGCAGCTCTGATCTGCGCGCCGCAATGACACATCAAGTCGGCACGGCGTTGCCGGATATCGTCGTGTTGCAGAGCGAATCGCTGTTCGATCCGCAACGCCTGCGCGGATTCCCGGACGCCACGACGCTGGCAAATTTCCGCGCGCTGGCGCAGAACGGCCTCAGCGGCGAGTTGCGCGTGCCGACGTTCGGCGGCGGCACGATACGTACTGAGTTCGAAGTCCTCACCGGCCTGGCCCTGGCATTTTTCCCCACCGTCCAGTATCCGTATTTCGAACTGCTCGACCGTGCGCTGCCGAGCCTGCCGCGCGTGCTGGCACGCCATGGTTACGCACTGGCGGCACTGCATCCCAACGATGCCGGATTCTGGAATCGCGGCGAGGCACTGCACAACCTCGGCATCGACCGCTTCATCGCCGGCAACGAATTCGGCGATGCGCCGAAAACCGGCCTGTTCATCGCCGATTCGGCGCTGACCGACCGCGTCCTCGCCGAACTGCGCGACGATGGCCCGCCGCAGTTCCTGTTTGCAGTCAGCATGGAGGCGCACGGGCCCTACGAATACCGTCCCGGCCTGGATCCACAACGCCTGGCGGCCACAGCCCTGCCGCCCGGCCTGGGCGAATACTCGACCCAGACGCTCAGCAACTACCTGTATCACGTCGAAGACGCCGACGTCGAACTCGGCCGTCTGGCCACGGCATTGATGGCCAGGGACCGGCGCACGCTGCTCCTGTTTTATGGCGACCACCTGCCCGGACTGCACGCCGCCTTTGCGCAAACCGGTTTCGTCAATGGGCGCGAAGCCCAGGCGCAGCCGACGCTGTGGCTGCTGCTCGACAACGCCAGCCTTGCGCGCGGCAACGAAACGATGCGTGCCTGGCAGCTGCCCGCACTGCTGCTTGCCGCTGCCGGTATCCACGACGATCCTTATTTCGCTCTGCTCGACAGCCTGCGCGAACAGATCGCCGACATTGCAGATGGCGCCGGAAGCCCGTTGCAGACGTCGCTGTCGGAACTGGCTGCATCGCGCTACCGGAATGAATTCGACACCCTCGTCGACGAGGCGCTCGCATCCGAAGTGGAGGTTGATGCCGCAACCGATGCGGTGTCGGATAACGGCACCAAGTTGATGCTCTCTGAATAGCCACGCGCGAAAGCGTCCGGAGGCTTTGCATCCGCACTGCTTGCACGATCGTCACCCATTCCCATCGGCATACAGCGCCAGTCCTCGATAGACGGCCGAATGTCCCGGCGTCGGCACTCGGTATTGCAGGCCCAGGCCATGGATGCGGCCGGACAGCCACTTCAACTCCAATGGCTTCCTGCTTTCGAGATCTTCGGCCATTGACGAACGGAATGTCGGCGGCATGACGGCAATCTTCGACATCGCCGTATCGGTGAACTCAGCGGACACGGCATGGCCTGCCGCCTGGGCGACGGCCACGCCTTCGGCGATCAGCTGGCGCAGGAATTCGCGTGTCTCCGGATTGCCGAGGATCGGTCCGGTCGATGCGCGCAGGAGTGCCGTCGCACCGGAAATCGCCGCCAGCGTGATGAATTTTTCCCAGATCGCCAGATCGATCGCATCGGTTGCCACTGCCTCGATTCCGGCCGCCCTCTGACACGCCTGGCAAAATCCGGCGACCGTCTGATCGCCTCCGGCGGCGTCGACAATGATGCGATGAAATCCGCCCGGGCTGGTGATCACGCCCGGCCGGGAGATCACCGCAGAGACATAGATCACCCCGCCCACGACCTGCGCGCGCGGCACATGGCGCGAGATCATCTCGACGCTGTCGATGCCGTTCTGCAAGGTCACCACGCGCGTGTGCGGTGCCAGGAGCGGCGCCAGCGCATGCGCCGCTGATTCGGTGTCCCAGAGCTTGACCGTGAACAGGACCAGATCCACCGTGCCGACGCGTGCCGGATCCTCACGCGCCTCGACCTTCGGCAAATGTACGTTGCCGGCCGGACTCTCGATGCGCAGTCCGTCACTCTGCATCGCTGCAAGATGCAGCCCGCGTGCGATATAGGCGACCTGTTCGCCTTCCACCTGCAGCCGCGCGCCGACATAAGCGCCTACACCGCCTGCACCCATCACTGCGATTTTCATGTCGTTTCGTCCCTTCTATCCGTTGCCCGCTACCGCTATTACATCGACCTGTGTATCGGGTCAAACAACAGAGCAGGCAGCACTTGCATTGCTCCGACGAAGTACGTACATTTGTACGTATGAGCGATTTCGATCTGACCACCAACCAACAGCGCGTACTGGCCATGATCCGGCACTATCTGGATCAGAACGGGCGGGCCCCTTCATTGCGGGAAATATCGGAATACCTGGGACTTAGCAGTCATTCTTCAGCGCAGGATTATGTCGAGGCGCTGATCCGCAAAGGCGCGCTGGAACGTCTGCCGCACCATCGCGGCCTGCGTCTGGCGCAACGCTCACGGGCACCGGCGGCGGCATCGCTTCCCCTCGTCGGGCGCGTCGCCGCCGGCAGCCCGATCATGTCCGAAGGCAATATCGAAGCCGATTACGCAGTCGATCCGGCCTTGTTCCGTCCGCGCGCGGATTTCCTCCTGCGCGTGATCGGCATGAGCATGCGCGACGCCGGCATCATCGACGGCGATCTGCTCGCCGTGCATCGCGCGCAGACCGCCGAGGACGGCAGCATCGTTGTCGCCCGGCTCGACGACGAGATCACGGTCAAGCGTCTCAAGCACCAGCACGGGCGTTTGTTGCTGCTGCCGGAAAATCCGGATTTCGAACCGATCGAAGTCGATCCGCGCCGCGTCGACAACTTCGCCATCGAAGGGCTTTACGTCGGCATCATCCGGCAGAATTGAAATGACTGCCCTCGCGCCTGCCGCACTCGATGAAGTGCTCAAACATCCCGGTATCTGGCGCCGCTCCGCGGCGACGCAGCCGCACGTACGCGCCTTGGCGACCGGCCTGCGCGAACTCGATGCGTTGCTGCCCGGCGGCGGCTGGCCCTGCGGCGCCTTGACTGAAATCCTGTTCGAGTACGACGGACTCGGCGAGCTTGCCCTGCTGATGCCGGCGCTCGCCGAACTCACGCGCCGGCGCCAACGCGTCGTTTTCGTCGCACCGCCCTATATTCCTTATGCACCTGCTCTCGGCACATGCGGACTCGACCTGCGCTGTGTCGTGCAGATCCAGGCCACGGCTGCCGAAGGCGCCTGGAGCGCCGAACAATGTCTGCGCTCCGGATCCTGCGGCGCGGTGCTTGGCTGGCTGCCCGAAGCCGACTACACACAATTGCGGCGTCTGCAGCTTGCGGCGGAAAGTGGCGATGCGCTGGCTTTTCTGTTCCGTCCGGCGCGTGCCGCGACCACGCAAAGTCCTGCGGCGCTGAGACTGCATCTGCATGGCAATGCCGATGAAGTGGATATCGAAATCCTCAAATGCCGCGGCAATCTCGACCGCAGCTCAACCCGATTGCGATGGCGCAGCTGAGCTTGGCAAACGCGGCATCTTCGCCTCATCCACTGAGACGCCGTGCATTCAAGCTGCCGTCCCGTCATCCATGACCGCCGCGACATGCTCTGGGCCTGCCTGCATTTTTCCGATCTGCCGCTGCGTGCGGTGTTCGATGAAAGCGACCTGAGTCAGTCGAGTGCAGCGCAACCGTGCGCCCTGGTCGACGGACCGCGCCAGCGCCAGCACATCGTCATGGTCAATGCGCAGGCCATGCGCAGCGGCGCACGTCTGCAGCAGCCGCTGGCAGCGGCGCGCGCCCTTTGTCCGGCGCTGCAGGCGCGGGCGCGCGGGCGCTGCGCGGAAAAACGTCTGCTGCAAAGCCTTGCCGCATGGGCCTACCGCTTCAGTAGCCACGTCAGCCTGAGCGAACCGGATGCGCTGCTGATCGAAGTCGGCGCCAGCCTGCGCCTGTTCGGCGGCTGGCCGGCACTGGAACGGCGTCTGCGCGGCGAACTGGCACGGCTAGATCACGCGCCTTCAATCGCTGTCGCGCCAGTGCCCGCAGCCGCGCATGCACTGGCAGCACGGCATGACGGTTTTTTTACCGCACAGCGTGAACCGATGCTGACCGCGCTGGGTTGCATGACGCTCGCACACTCCGGATTGGACGAGAAGACGATTTCACTCTTATACAATGTGGGAATGCGCAGATTGCGCGACGTGTTCGTCCTGCCGCGCCCGGAGCTTGCGCGGCGCATCGGTCCGGCTGCGTTGGCGGCGCTCGATCGCATGCAAGGCATCGAACACGAGGTGCTGCCGCTGTATCAGCCGCCGGATCGCTTCGAGCACCGCATCGAACTGGATGATCGTGTCGAGGCGTGGCCGCCACTGCTGTTTCCGCTCAGGCGCCTATGCAATGAGCTTGCGCTGTTTCTCGCCGCACGCGATGGCGGCGTGCAGCGTTGCGAGCTCGTGCTCGACCACGAAAGCCACGCAGCGACGCACGTCGTCGTCGAACTGCTGACACCGCAACGCGAAGCGCGCACCCTGTACGAACTCGTGCGCAGCCGGCTCGAACGCGTCGCACTTGAGCAACCGGTCTGCGGTATCGCCCTGCTGGCGAAGGATTTGCCGACACTGCGGCCGCAGCATCAGGATCTGTTCGAGTCCCGGCGCGCGCAGGCGCTGGACTGGCCCGAGCTGACCGAACGTCTGCGCGCGCATCTGGGCGACAATGCCGTGCGCAGACTCACTAGCACCGCCGAGCATCGACCCGAACGCGCCTGGGGTTTCGATATCGAAGCCAGCCCTATCGCGGAACTGCGGCCGCGGCCCCTGTGGCTACTGCCGCGCGCACTGCCGCTGCGCAGCCTGCCGCAGCACATCCTCGCCGGCCCGGAACGCATCGAAAGCGGCTGGTGGGACGGTGCCGATGCGCGCCGTGATTATTACGTCGTGCAGACACGCGAGGGTCAGCGCGCCTGGGCCTTTCTCGCACCGGGTGCACGCGATGGCTGGATGCTGCACGGCTGGTTTGCATGAACCATCGCATGTCACCGCACCGTTTCGGCCGACAAGCGCGCATCAACGAACACCCGCGCGAGATCGGCGAGCCGTCGGCGCGCGTCGTGGAACGACTGGCAAAAACCTCTGAATCGGTTGAATCGACCAAAGCCGAATCATCGCCGCCTGTCCTTTACATCGAGTTGCATTGCCTTTCCAATTTCAGTTTCCAGCGCGGCGCATCAAGCGCGAAGGAACTGTTCGACCGCGCGAAAAGACTGGGCTACGGTGCACTGGCAATCACCGATGAATGTTCGCTGGCCGGCATCGTGCGTGCTTTCGAGGCATCCAAGGACACGGGCCTTGATCTGATCGTCGGGACCGAGGTGAAGCTGTCCGATGGTCCAAAACTTGTCGTCCTGGCCGCCGATCACGCCGGCTATTCCGACATCTGCCGCATGATCACGGCCGGGCGACGGTGCAGCGCCAAGGGCGAATACCGCCTCACCCGCACGGATGCCGAACAACTCGGTTCCGGAGTACGCGTGCTATGGACCCCGGGATCGACCGCCGCTGCCGACGCGGCCGTGATCGACGCTGAGGCAAAGTGGATAATGCAGCATTTCCGCGGACATGCCTGGCTTGCCGTGGAACTGCACCGTGGGCCGGACGACAACGCCGAGCTGTCACGCCTGCAAGCAATCGGCGCGCGCCACGGCCTGCCCCTGGTCGCCGCCGGCGATGTGCATATGCATGTGCGCCGGCGGCGCGCACTGCAGGACGTGATGACTGCAATTCGCCTGGGCCGCACCGTCGCCGAGGCCGGACATATGCTGTTTCCGAACGGCGAGCGGCATCTGCGCGGGGTCGAAGATATCGTTGGAATCTACCCGGCGGAAATGCTCGGCGAGACGCTGCGCGTCGCCGCGCAATGCAAGTTCCACATGAGCAATCTTGCATACAAATATCCAAACGAAATCGTACCACCGGAATTCAATGGCGATGCAACTGAATACCTGCGCCAAATCACCTATGCCGGCGCTACGCAACGTCTTGCCGATGGAGTCACCGAAAAGATACGAGCAACGCTGGAAAAAGAACTGGCGCTCATAAAGCGGAAAAAATACGAAGCGTTTTTCCTTACCGTGTATGAAATCGTGAATTGGGCGCGCACGCGTGAAAAACCAATCCTGTGCCAAGGCCGTGGCTCTTCGGCGAACTCCGCCGTATGTTATTGCTTGGGCATCACAGCGGTTAGTCCCGCCGAAGGGCACCTGCTGTTCGAACGCTTTCTTTCCGATGAGCGCAACGAGCCGCCCGATATCGACGTCGACTTCGAACACGAGCGCCGCGAAGAAGTCATCCAGCACATATTCGACAAATATGGTCGCGAACGCGCCGCATTGGCCGCAACCGTAATCAGCTATCGGAGCAAAAGTGCGCTGCGCGATGTCGGCCGCGCGCTTGGCCTGTCGGACGATGCACTGGATCAGCTCAGTTCCATATTCACGCGCGTGCCGAGCGGCAAAGCGTTGCATGAGGCCATGCGCGAACGCGGCTTTGATCCGGATAGTAGCGTGCTGAAACAGCTCATCATGCTTGCTCGCGAACTCAGAGGCTTTCCCCGCCATCTTTCCCAGCACGTCGGAGGTTTCGTCATTTCCGAACGTGCGTTGCATGAGCTGGTGCCGGTCGAAAACGCGGCGATGCCGAACCGCACGATCATCCAGTGGGACAGGGACGATCTGGAATCGATGCAACTGCTCAAGGTCGATTGCCTGGCACTTGGCATGCTGACCTGCCTGCGCAAGTGTTTCGACCTGCTGCGCCGGCATGAAGGAACCCATCTGGATCTGCATCAGATTCCGCAGAATGACCTGCGTACTTACGAGATGATACGCAAAGCAGACACAGTGGGCGTCTTCCAGATCGAATCGCGCGCGCAGATGTCGATGCTGCCGCGCCTGAAACCAGAGAAATTCTATGATCTGGTCATCGAAGTCGCGATCGTCAGACCCGGTCCGATCCAAGGCCAGATGGTCCATCCGTATCTGAATCGTCGCAAGAAACCCGAGGATGTCGACTATCCGAAATCCAAATTCGAGCGCGAGTCGAATTCACAGGCTTCGCGCGTGAAGGACGTGCTTGAACGTACTCTTGGCGTGCCGATTTTTCAGGAACAGGTGATGGAGCTGCTGCAGGTCGTCGCCGATTTCACGGCCGATGAGTCAAATCAGTTGCGACGATCAATGGCTGCGTGGAGGCGTCAGGGTGGTCTGGAGCACTTCCACGACCGAATCTTCAAAGGCATGGACGATAATGGTTATTCCAATGAGTTCGCAAAACAGATTTACCGGCAAATACAGGGCTTCGGCGAATACGGATTTCCGGAATCGCACTCCTACAGTTTTGCCTTGCTTGCTTATGCTTCATCATGGCTTAAATGCCATCGCCCGGCTTTTTTCACCTGCGCCCTGCTCAATTCGCAGCCGATGGGTTTCTATCAACCCTCGCAACTGATCCAGGACGCGCAACAGCATGGCGTGCTTGTGCTGCCGGTGGATGTGACGATCAGTGACTGGTATTGCACGCTCGAACGTATTCCGCATTCTGATCCGCTGTCGCTCCGCCTGGGAATGCATCAGGTGAAGGGTTTATCCAAAGACCTCGCCGAACGTCTGATCGCAGCGCGTGACGAACTGCCTTTCGCCGATGTGGCCGACATGACACGACGCGCACGCGTCACCTCATCCGAACGCGCCTGTCTGGCCGACGCCAATACGCTGCGCAGCTTGAGCGGCCATCGCCATCGCGCGCGCTGGGACAGCGCGGGTGCTGAACTGCCCTTGCCGGTACTTGCCAACGCCGGCGTGCGTGAGGAAAAAGTCGATCTGCGTCCGCCTTCCCTGCGCGAGGACGTGATGAGCGATTACGCGACCCAGGGCTTGTCGCTGACCCTGCATCCGCTGGCGCTGATCCGCCCTGCGCTCGCGCGCCGCCGCGTCGTGCCCGCGCACGCAACGACCGAGGCGGCCAGCCATGGCCGGCGCATGCGCTGCGCCGGACTGGTCACCGTACGCCAGCATCCGGGCACGGCCAAGGGCGTCACGTTCGTCACCCTCGAAGACGAAACCGGACACGTCAACGTCGTGGTCTGGCGCGCACTCGCCGAGAAACAGCATCGCGTATTGCTCGAATCATCGGTGCTGGGCGTCGACGGCACCTTGCAGGCGAGCGAAGGTGTGTATCACCTGATCGCGGAACGCCTGCACGACTACAGTGCGCTGCTGCCGGAACTCAGTTTTGCTTCGCGCGATTTTCATTGAATGAAAAAGCGCGCTGGCGATGACTGGACGACCTAACGCCGCAGCTTCGACAGCAGGCGCAGGATCTCCAGGTACAGCCACACCAGGGTCACCATGAGACCGAACGCGCCATACCATTCCATATTGCGTGCAGCACCTTGCTCGGCCGCGCGTTCGATGAAATCGAAATCGAGCAGCAGGTTGAACGCTGCTATGCCCACGACCAGCAGGCTGAAGCCGATGCCGAGTGGACTTGCGCTGTTGATCACCGGCATGTGCGCGCCGAACATTCCCATGACCAAGTCAATGAGATAGACCAGGGCGATACCGCCCGTCGCGGCGACGATGCCCATGCGCAGCTTGTCGGTGACCTTGATGAGGCCGCTGCGGTAGATCAGCAGCATGGCCGCGAGCGTGCCGATCGTCAATGCCACGGCAGTCACCACCAGTCCCGGATAGCGCAGATTGAACACGGCTGAGATCGCACCCACGGCAAACCCTTCGGCGATGGCGTACATCGGCGCGGTCACCGCGATCCAGCGGGTGACAAAGATGCACAGCAGCGCCAGCACCAGACCTGCGATGAGGCCGCCAATCATGTAGGGAGTGACCGCCGCCATCGCACCTGCAGGCCCCGATGCCGACAGGGCCGCGGAAAATTGCTGCCAGGTCCAACTCGCCGTAATCACCAGCAGGACCAGCAGAATTGCCGTCTTGCCTATCGTGCCGTTGACCGTCATCCGCTCGGCGCCGACAACGGCAGGCTGGAAGCGATCACTGCGTAAAACCGGGTTGCCGGAGGCCATGGCGTGCTCCTGTGGGGTGTCCATCATCGCCGATGCGAGTCGGCTTGGCCAGACCGAGAATGTCTGGAATGTTCTGAAACGGCTCGCCCGACGTTCACCTGCCGCACGCGACCCCTTAGATGTCCATGACAGGGTCAAAAATCGCCATGAAAGCAAGTTTCGAAATCGCGGTTGCACTTGCCGCATCCCTTGTGGACAGCCTCGTCGCAACGACGCCGGCGAGTACAAGACCTGATCCCGGACTGCGAATCCGGACGATAACCACCGGCGCGTCACGAACCGCCCAGCGTCCCCATGAACTTGCGGTAGTAGCGCAACTCGTCGATCGAGTCGTGCACGTCGCTCAGCGCCGTGTGCGTGGATTCCTTGGAGAAGCCCTTGTGCAATTCAGGCGCCCAGCGCCGCGCCAATTCCTTGACTGTGGAAACATCCAGGTTGCGATAGTGAAAAAATTTCTCCAGGCGCGGCATCAGGCGATGCAGGAAGCGCCTGTCCTGGCAGATTGAATTGCCGCACATCGGCGACTTGCCGGGGGCTACCCAGCGCAGGAGAAAATCCAAGGTCAGGGCTTCAGCCGTGGCCATGTCGATCCTGGATTCAAGCACGCGCTGCCACAGTCCGGACTTGCGGTGCTGGTTGCGGTTCCAGTCGTCCATCGCCTCCAGCCGTTCCTGGTCGTGCCGGATTGCGAATTCTTGTCCTTCTGCCAAGATATTCAATGACTTGTCGGTAACAACAGTGGCGATTTCGAGGATTGAATCCGTATCCGTATCGAGCCCAGTCATCTCCAGATCGATCCAGATCAAATGCTCCTCATGGGTGGCGGCCGTGTTCATTTCTTGGGCTCCTGCAGCTCAGGGCCGGCACCATAACATTCATGCGGCGGCCACGCCCAGCGGCCGCCGTTTGCGCTCCGGGGGCAGGGAAGCTAACCTCACGGGTTGGCAATGGCTTCACAGGGGGAGCCGCCGTGGATCGCGTTCTGTTGGTGGAAGCCTCGGCCACGCGCCGACGTGCCATGCACACGCTGCTGGCCGCCAAGGGTTTCCAGGTCAGCGAGCTGGCTACCTGTGCGCAGGCGTTGCCCGTGCTCGAACGCCTGGTTACCACGCCCTTGGGCTTTCGCGGCATCGTGGTCGGCTGGCCCGAGTTCACCGACGCACATGCCGACGAAGTACTCACTTTGCTGCGCCAGGATGAGTTCGAGCATTTCGCCGTTCTTCTGCTCGCGGACAGCAACGATGGCGCCGCGGTCAACTGGATGATGAAACGGGCCAGCACCGGCCTGTTGCTGTGGAGCGACTACAGCGAATGCGCCGATGCGATGCTCAAGCTGCTCAGCCCGCCGTCGCCGACGCTGCCGGATCTCGAACACGGCGGCCAGTCGCATCTGCGTGTGCTGTTCGTTGATGATTCGGCGACGGTGCGCGTGGCCTTCCGCCGCCTGCTGATGAAGCATGGCTATCTGGTCGAAACCGCCGAGGATGTGGAAGACGGCTGGCGCAAGGCCCAGAGCGTATCGTTCGATCTGGCCATCGTCGACTACTTCATGCCCGGCGATCCGGGCACCGTGCTGGTGCGACGGATGAAGAACGATGCACGTACCAGCGGTGTGCTCTCGGCGATCATCACCGGCACGTATTCCGACCGCGTCATCAACGAATCGCTCGGCGCCGGCGCGATGGAATGCCTGTTCAAGAGCGAAGCGCGCGAATTGTTTCTCGCACGCCTGGGCTCGCTGGCACGTGCGGTGGAGGATCGCAAATCCGTCGACGCCGAGCGCCGCAGGCTGCAAAGTATACTCAGCTCGGTGGGCGACGGCGTCTATGGCGTCGACAGCCGCGGATTCATCCAGTTCATCAATCCGGCCGCCCTGGACATGCTCGGTCACAACGAGGCCGCGGACCTGATCGGCGAACCGGCATTCGACAGCTTCCACCACAGCTTCGAGGACGGGACGCCGGTGCCGCGCAGCGCCTGCTTCCTGTCGCAATGCTACGCCCAGGGTGGCCAGGTGCCAGGCTGGCAGACCGTGTTCTGGAGCAAGGCGCGACGGCCGATGCCGGTGGAATGCACGGTTTACCCGATGCAGATGGACGGCCGCCGCGAAGGTTCCGTCGTCGCGTTCCGCGATATTTCCGCGCGGCGCATGCTCGAGGAAGAATTGCGCTGGCAGGCCGGTCACGATGCGCTGACCAAGCTGCACAATCGCGCCTGGTTCGAGACCGAGCTCGAGCAGGAAATAACGCGCCTGAAACGTACCGAACATGTCTCGCTGCTATTGTTCCTGGATCTGGATCGCTTCAAGTACATCAACGATACCGCCGGCCATACCGCCGGCGATCAGCTGCTGGTCGAAATCAGCAGGCGCCTGTCCTCGCGCCTGCGTGCGAGCGATCACATTGCACGCATGGGCGGCGACGAATACGCGATCATCCTGCGCAACGTGAATCGCGCCGATGTCGGCCAGATCGCCGATGAATTCCGCAAGTCGCTCAGTGCGTTGCCGTTCGCCTACGGCGGCAAGAGCTATCGCGTCGGCGTGTCGATCGGCGTGGCCCGGCTCGACCAGCACACGCCGTCGCGCAGCGAGGCGATGGCCGCAGCCGATGTTGCGCTGCATCTGGCCAAGCGCAATGGCCGCAACATGATCCACGTGTTTTCCGCCGACAGCGATCAGCGCGCGCGCATGGACATGGAGCTGGGCTGGTCTTCGCGCCTGGAAACGGCGCTGAAGAGCAATGGTTTCGTTCTGCACTACCAACCGATTCTGCCGATGGCGCAAGTCGAATACGATCACCTGCCGGAGCAGCAGGGCGCATTGTGGACACGTCATATGCGCCACCACAGCCCGGCGCAACGTGATTTCTACGAGGCGCTGATCCGCCTGCGCGCGCCGGATGGAACCCTGGTGGCGCCGAACGCATTCCTGCCCGCGGCCGAACGCTTCAGCATGATCGCCGACATTGATCGCTGGGTGATCCGTCACGCTTTCCAGGTGCTGCGCGATCAGAACATGCAGGAAGCCCCGACCGGCCTTTCCATCAATCTGTCGACGCAATCTCTGACCCACGGCGATCTGAACCGCTACATCACCGATTGCCTGGTCGAGTTCAACGTCGATCCGCGCGCGGTGATTTTCGAGATCACCGAATCCGGCGCGCTCAATCATGTCGAAGCCGTGCGTCACCTGATCCAGGAACTCAAGCCCTTCGGCTGCCGGTTCGCGCTTGACGACTTCGGCATCGGTTTCTCCTCGTTCGCGCATCTGAAACATCTGGACGTGGATTTTCTCAAGATCGATGGCTCCTTCATCCAGGGCCTGCTCAACGATCCGGTCGATCTGGCGGTCATCAGCGCGATCACCAATATCGCCCACTCGATCGGCAAGATCGCCGTTGCCGAACACGTGGATCGCCCGGAAATCCTGCGTGCCCTGCATGCCTGCGGCGTCGATCAGGCGCAAGGCTTCTACATCGGCCGGCCGCGGCCCAGCCTGCGTGCGGCCAACGGCCAGCTGGAGCTGCTGCAGGGTGGCGAAGGCTCGGACAGCACGGGGCTGAGGGCCGAAGGCTGAGGAAAATTGCGGCAAAATATACTCTGTGGCAGGTGATGGTTTCTGAAGTAAGATCGCCGTGTGCTCCGAGCGGGCATCAACGGACACCGAACCCAGCACGCCATGCCTTCAACACCCAGCCCTCAGCCCTGCACCTTCTACTGGCACGACTACGAAACCTTCGGCATCGATTCGCGCCGCGATCGTCCGTCACAGTTTGCCGGCCAGCGCACCACGCTTGATCTGGAGCCCATCGGCTCACCATTGTCGATCTATTGCAAGCCGGCACCGGACATCCTGCCACAGCCCGTGTCCTGCCTGATCACCGGCATCACGCCGCAACTGGCCGAACGCGAAGGCGTGATCGAGGCCGAGTTCGCCGCACGGCTGCATGACGAGCTTGCCCTGCCCGGTACCTGCGGCGTGGGTTACAATTCGATCCGCTTCGATGACGAGTTCACCCGCAACCTGCTCTATCGCAATTTCCACGATCCCTACGAACGCGAATGGAAGGACGGAAACTCGCGCTGGGACATCATCGACCTCGCACGCATGTGCTATGCGCTGCGCCCGGAGGGGATCCGATGGCCGCATCGCGAGCGCGCACCGGGCGCGCTGCAGACGCCTGCCGGCGAAGTGCCCAGCTTCCGCCTGGAGGATCTGGCCAGCGCAAACCATCTGGTCCATGAACATGCCCACGATGCGCTGTCGGACGTGCACGCGACCATCGCGCTCGCGCGGCTGCTGCGCACGCGCCAGCCGCGGTTGTGGGATTTCTATTTTTCGCTGAGGAAAAAGCAGCGCGTGATCGAGCTGCTCGACTGGGCACATCGAACGCCGGTGCTGCATGTGTCGTCGCGCTACCCCGCCGAGCGGGGCTGTCTGGCGATGGTCGTACCGTTGGCGGTACATCCGGTGCAACAGAACAAAGTCATCGTCTACGATCTGGATATCGATCCGACGGCGCTGATCGAGCTGGATGCGAGCGACATTGCCGACCGCGTGTTCACCGCTCGGGCGGATCTGCCCGACGACGTGGCGCGGATTCCGCTCAAGGCCGTATCGATCAACAAATCGCCGGGACTGGCGCCGCTGTCGGTGTTGAAAGATGCCGACACGAAGCGCATCGGCCTCGACGTGGCTCGTTGCGAGCGGCATCTGCAACTGTTGCAGAGGTCGGCAGATGTCGCGGAAAAATGCCGCCGCGTGTTTGCGGGCGCGCGCGACGATTTGCACCGTCCCGACCCCGAGCTGGCGATCTACGGCGGCTTCGCCAGCGATGCCGACAGGCGTCTTTGCAACCAGGTCCGAAGTACGCCGTTTGCCGCACTTGGCACGCGGCAATTCGGTTTCCACGACTCACGCTTCGATGAACTGCTGTTTCGCTATCGCGCTCGCAACTGGCCGCAAACGCTGACGCACGCCGAGCACGCGCGTTGGGCCGAATTTGAGCGCAGCCGGTTGACGCAATCCACGCCGCTGACGAACCTTACCCTGGATCAGTATTTTGCCGAGATCGCGGCTTTGCGCGCCGGTGCCGCAACGACCGGCGCACAGCGTATCATCCTTGATCAGCTCGAAATCTGGGGGCGCGAATTGGCTGCAGGCGTGGGTGTTTGAAATTCCATCGACCGCGTCGGCGTTGCCGCCTCGCGCGTCCTTCCGGCAGGGGTGCCGGAAACCGGACTGCAGGGATGCGATCTTTGCGATAGTGTGTGTACATTGCGGCATTCGGTTTGCCGTCCTCGGCAACTGGAATCCGTCACTCCCTGCCGGAGTGACGACATCTTTTTGTACGCAAGACCGTTGACGAATCGTGGGATCCGACTTCAACAGATGACATCATGGCCAAGACATACTTTTCCACAGCCACATTCCGTTTCCTGCGCGCCCTGTCGCGCAACAACAACCGCACGTGGTTCCATGCCCACGCTGCGGACTATGAGCGCCACGTACGCGAGCCCTTCCTCGCCTTCATCGCCGACCTGCAGTCGCCATTGGCAAGGATCAGTTCGCACTACCGCGCGGATCCGCGCAAGACCGGCGGTTCGCTGTTCCGCATCCATCGCGACACCCGCTTCGCCAACGACAAGACACCGTACAAGCCCTGGGCCGGCGCACGCTTTTTCCACGAACGCCGTCGTGAAGTCGAGGCGCCATCGTTCTACCTGCATATCCAGCCCGGCGATTGTTTCGCCGGCGGCGGCATCTGGCATCCCGAGCCGCAAACCCTGAAGCGGATGCGCGATTTCATCGTCGACAATCCTGCCGCATGGGCGCGCGCCACGCGCAGCAAGCCTTTCCGCGAGCATTTCCAGTTCTGGGGTGAGAGCCTCAAGCGTCCGCCGCGCGGCTACGACCTGCAGCATGAATTCATCGACGACCTGAAGCGCAGGAATTTTGCCGCCGGCGAGCAAATCAGCGATGCCGTCGCTTGTTCGAGCAAGTTGCTGCCCGCCGTGGTTGCGATCTTCAAGCGGATCGCGCCGATGAATGATTATCTTTGCGCGGCGCTGGATCTGGAGTTTTGAGTCCGGGACGCGCGCGTCCGAACAACGAGGGCCTTGCGTGAGCGATCAAGTGAAAATCCGGCCCGCGGCGAAAAAGCGATTTCGCACAATGGAAGCCTCTCTGGGATGGCTACAACGCCTTCTACGGTCGCGCCGGGCCGACTGCACTGTCGTCGGAAATCACGCTGATGACCTGGTCGCGTTTCTTCGATGCGTATGAGCCGATGCACGCGCTTGTCGCGGAAGAATCCGGAAGACTGCTTGGCCTGGCACACTATCTATTCCACCGCAGCACGATCCAGATTGCGCCGACATGTTACCTGCAGGACCTGTTCACGGTGGAACAAGCGCGCGGCAAAGGGGTCGGCCGCGCCCTTGTCAACGCTGTATATGAGTGGGCACTGGCTGCGGCGGCACCGCGCGTCTACTGGCAGACCCATGAAACCAATGGCGTCGCCATGCAGCTCTACGACAAGGTCGCCGAACGGTCGGGCTTCGTCGTCTACCGAAAGCTGCTGTGACCGGATTTCAGCGGTCGGCGCGAGGGGCTCACCGGAGACTTTGGCGCACCTGACCTATCCAGCGGCATGGTCGCGAGCGATGCCGGTGGCGGCAGCGTATAGTCGAACCCGAACTGCGGTGTCGCATTCTCGAACCGGTTGGCGTTACACGATGCAGCCGCCTGCATCAGCGCCAATCCATCAACCCACGCAAGGAGATATCCATGCCGAAATACGTGATCGAACGTGAGATACCGGGTGCGGGAAAGTTGACGTCTGCCGAACTCCAGGGGATTTCAGCCAAGTCCTGCGGCGTCCTGCAAAATCTCGGGCCGTCGATTCAATGGGTCGAAAGCTACGTCACCGACGATAAGGTCTATTGCGTATACATTGCACCAAATGAAGCCTTGGTGCGTGAGCACGCACGCCTGGGCGGATTCCCCGCCAACAAGGTTTCCGAAGTGCGCACGACGATCGATCCGACCACGGCTGAATAACCCCGCGAGAATCTTAGAACCGCAGGGTGGGCTTCAATCCACCGCTTTTGTCGCGTCGAACGTCAAAGGTGGGCTAGAAGCCCACCCTACGCGTTCCTCCACCAAAAAATTTCACTCAAACCCGTTCGTAAAGATGGTCCCGTAGAGAAACCCCACGCCGGCGATATCGTCTGCACCGAGCTGTCGTTTGATCACGCCCAGACAGCGCGGATCGACGCACATGACGGGGCATGTGCCATCGTACGCAGGGTGCTCCAGACCGACGGCGTGACCGAGCTCATGCAAGGCCAGACCTTGAAAATCGTTCGGCGCATACGTCTGATCGTATGGAGTGCCTTCAGCCAGCGGATAGTTCTGATAATAGGCATTCGCATTGAACAGGATATTGCCGGCGCCGGTGCCGCCGTTGGGCGGCGGCGAGTAACCCACCGCGGCGCCTTCGCCACCGCCACTGCCGAACGCAAACACGCCGATGCGGATCTGGCCCGTTGCCGGAGGCATGGCCAGCGGATCGTCGATCGGCACGCCGCTATCTGAATCGAGCTTTATGAACTGGATTCCGCTGTACGCGGACCATTGCGCCATCATCGCGGTGATCTGCGGTTCGAGCGAAGTCAGCAGCACCGGTGCAAAACCGCCACCCGGAGATATCTCCATCTGGATCGAATCGACGCTGACGCCCGGACAGGCGCTGCCACAATACGCACTGCCCGACGTGCCGGCCGGGATGAACGACCAGTAGACGATTCCGCCGACCGTGCCGGCGTGGTTGTCGCCCCACTTCAGATAGAGCGTCTGGCCGTCGCTCATGTATGAATTCACGACGAACGCACTTGATCGACTGGCAAAGGCAAGCAATAACAAGACCACGACGCTGGTTAAACCAGCTCGGACTTGGCCCGATGAAAACGCGGTCGCCATTGAAGATTGCCCGAAGGCCGAAAGCTCGCTTCCAAGTATAGCGCTCGGGCAGGATCAGCAAGCACCACAAGTACGATCCATTGCGGCATATACGCCGGATGCCAACGTTTCATCGATGCGAGTGCTTAGCTGCGGTTTCCGGCGTCTCGATCCGGGATTGGAACCCCGGACTGTGCAATATCGGACAGACAGAGCCATGACCGGCCAAGTCGGCAGTTTCATGCCTCGGCAAAAGCAAATGCCAACACATCGCGGATATCGTCGCTATCCGTCATTGCCATCAACAGACGTTCGATGCCGAGAGCAACACCCGCGCACGCGGGCATGCCATGGTCCAGCGCAGCAAGAAGATTTTCGTCGGGCGGCAATTCAGGCAGCCCGCGTTCGCGAAGGCGCGCATTGTCGCGGACGAATCGCGCGCGCTGCTCGACCGCATCGGTCAACTCGTGATAGCCATTGGCCAATTCATGCTGACCGAGATACACCTCAAAGCGTTCGGCCACCGGCGGATCGTCGTGGCGAATCCGTGCCAGCGCACATTGGCTCATGGGATAGTCGTAAACGACGGTGATGCAGTCGCGGCGGAAATCCGGCTGGATGCGATGGGTCAGCAGCAGATCCAGCCAGTCGTCGCGCGAAAGTCCCTGCGCATCGACGCGCACATCGCCCAGGGCCATTTGCAGTCCCGCCTGGTCTGCGTCGAAGGGATCGATGCCGAGCGCCGCAAGGAATAAATCCCGGTAGCTGATTTTTTGCACCGACGCCTTTTTTCCGCTCAGCTCAAGCGCGAGCTGCGCCAGCTCGACCACCTCGTCGATCAAGCGGCGATGGTCCCAGCCGACGCGGTACCATTCCAGCATCGTAAATTCAGGATTGTGCCGACGCCCTGCTTCGGCGTCGCGAAATACACGGCCCAGTTCATAACAATCGCCGATACCGGCTGCAAGCAGACGCTTCTGTGCAAACTCCGACGAGGTGCGCAACCAGCGCGCCCGCGATCCGGAATCCACATGTCCGTGAAACTGCGTGGTGAAACTCCGGATATTCGGATCGGTATTCGCAGCTGCCGACAGGATCGGCGTCTCGACTTCAAGCACGTTGCGTGCGGCAAAGAATTCGCGGATTTGCGCGTAGAGGCGCGCGCGCAATCTCAATGTTTGCTCGAGCTTTATACTCATTCCTGTGTCGCCGGCATGGGCGACGCGGTCGACAGATACTGGCGCAACGCCTGATTGGCTGGCTCGGAAAACAGGCGTGAAATCACTCCGGCAACGCCAGCGGAAAGCGCGATGAAGAGCGCAAGCCATGGCAATTTGATTGCATAGCCAAGACTGTCGCGTGACACCAGGTCACGCATCAGCGCGAGCACGATGATGTGAAACAGATAAAGTTCATAGCTGTGCCGCCCCAGCCAGTTGAGGGGTTGCAGGACGCGCGAGGATGACCAATCAGCCCGCGGCAGCGCCGGTGAGCTCACCAGCAGGATTGATGTCGACAATGCGATGGCGCTGAAGCCGAACACTTCGTGACCATCGATGCCGATGAAATAAGTCGCCGTCAGGGTTATCACTCCGACAATCGTCGCGACGCGATTTGTCAGCGGCGACAAATCGAAGCGGTTCCTGAGCAGCGCTGCGAGACAACCGAGTGCAATGGCATCGAAGCAGGCGACGTAGCCGTACATGAAGAACAATTCGTTGTCTGCGTGCATCGCCCGATACACGGGCCCTGCGACAACGAGCGCCAGGCACAGCGCGACGAACATCGATGTACGCCGCGTCAATACAGCCGCCAGCGGCAACGCCAGGTAGAAGACTTCTTCCACCGAAAGCGACCAGTAAATATTCAGGCAATAGTTGAAGTAGCCGACAGACTGCATGAGAACGTTGTGCCAGAACGTCAACACCGAGACCAGGGCGAGCACAAAATAGGACGCGGGCAGTGGCTTTCCGTGCACAGAATCAGCAAACGAAGGCAGACCGAGGCAAGAGAACAGGATGATTGCCAATAGCGCAAGCAACAGTGTCGGCATGATGCGCGCGAACCGATAGACATAGAATTTTCTCATGTCGATCTGTGCCAGCGTGCCGGCACGACGCAATGAATTCGACGTGATCAGAAACCCCGAAATGGCGAAGAAAATGGTAACGCCGTAGTTGCCATTTATGATCAGCGCGCGAACAAATTGTGGCGTGAGCCACACGGCCAGAGGACTTTGCGTCAGCCGATAAGTCAGCGAGAAATGCAACAGCATGACGACAAGAATGGCGATGCCGCGGAGAAGATCTATGCGCGCATCGCGCTGAACGGGCATCGACCGTAGCAGCGCCGACATCACTTGCGCGCTTCCGGCGCACGCAGAAAAACCAGCAGTCGCGCTTCGTCCCAAACCTCGACGCCGAGTTCGTTCGCCCTGTCGAGTTTTGAGCCCGCTTCGGCACCTGCAACGACGAAGCTGGTTTTCTTCGAGACACTGCCCGCAACCTTTGCGCCGAGGGCTTCGAGCTTTTCCTTCGCTTCGTCACGCGTCAATGACGTCAGGGTGCCGGTGAGGACGACGGTTTTGCCATCGAGTGGTCCGACACTTTCGCCATCATCGTCTTCGACGCAATCGAGCACCTCACCCATCGCACGGATGCAGCGCCGCAACAATTCCTGCGTATCCTTCTGCGCGAAGTGCGCGCGGGCACGCTCGGCGACATCTGTGGGAACGCCGGCGTCGAGCCACAATTGCTGCGGCGCCTTCGTCACTTTTTCCAGCGAGCCGGCTGCGATGGCGATCTGCGCGCTGCGCTTCTGCGTCAGACCGGGAATTTCCATGCTGGTCAGCACCTGCTCCAGCGCCAGGGCCGCCCGCAACTTCGGATTTGGCGCATGTTCGTCGCCGATGACGATGCCGCGCTTGAGCAGTTCATCGATCGCGTGCTGATTGCCGGACTGTGCGAAGAAATGATCGATCGCGCGTGCGACTTCGCCGCCGACATCCGGCACGGCTTTCAGGATCGGCCACGGTAGATGCCGGATCAGGTCGAGTCGGCCGAACCATTGCGCCAATGCCTTGGCCGTGCTCTCGCCTACGTGCTGGATGCCGAGTGCGTACAGGAAGCGCGCCAGGGTCGTGCGCCGGCTCTGATCAATCGCGGTGACCAGGTTCTGCGCCCATTTCGTCGCGATCTTGCCTGACTTCGCAGTCTCCGGCGTGGTGCCGTCGCGCTCATCGGCGCGGCGCTTCATTTCCAGCAAGCCGTCCAGAGATAATTTATACAAGTCCGCAATTGACTTGACGTAACCCAGCTCGCCCAGTTCGGCCATGAAGCGCTCGCCGAGACCCTCGATGTCCATCGCCCGGCGCGAGGCGAAATGGAACAGCGCCTGCGTGCGCTGCGCGGCACAGGTCAGACCACCGGTGCAATGCGCTACGACTTCGCCTTCCTCGCGCACGATATCCGAACCGCATACCGGGCAGTGCGCGGGCATTTTCCACGGCCGCGCGTGCACCGGGCGCTGGTCCAGAACGACGCTCACGACTTCCGGAATCACGTCGCCCGCGCGGCGCACGATCACGGTGTCGCCGATGCGCACGTCAAGTCGGGCGACCTGATCGGCATTGTGCAGCGTTGCATTGGTGACGGTAACGCCGCCGACGAACACGGGGACGAGCTTCGCCGCGGGTGTAGCCGCACCGGTGCGGCCTATATTGATGATGATGTCTTCGACCCTGGTCTGCTGCTCCTGCGCCGGGAACTTGTGCGCAATCGCCCAGCGCGGAGTGCGACCGACAAAACCCAGCTCGCGCTGCGCGGCCAAGTCATTCAGCTTGTAGACCACGCCATCGATATCGAATGGCAGCACATCGCGTTTTGCGCCCATCCCGCGAAAATATTCCAGACAGCCGTCAACGCCAATGGCAACACTGACCAGATTGCTTACCGGCAGCCCCCACTCGCGAAATCTGCTCAGCATCTCGGAGTGTCTGGCCGGCAATTCCACGCCTTCGATCACGCCAACCGCGTAGGCATAGAACGCCAGCGGACGTCGCGCCGTAATGCGCGGATCGAGCTGACGCAGCGAGCCGGCCGCACCGTTGCGTGGATTGACCAGCACTTTGCCGCCGGTCTCGCGCGCGTGCTCGTTGTATTTCTCGAACGCGGCGCGCGGCATGTACACTTCGCCACGGGCTTCAAGCACGCGCGGCCAGCCGCTGCCGCGCAGGCGCAGCGGTATACTTTTTACCGTGCGCAGATTTGCACTGACATCTTCTCCGGTCTCGCCATCGCCGCGCGTTGCGCCGCGCACGAAGATGCCGTCTTCATAGCGCAGGCTGATGGCCAAGCCGTCGAATTTCGGCTCGACCGAAAACTCCAGGTCGGCCGCGTCGAGCCGCTTTTCGATACGCCGCACGAAATCAGCAACCTCTTCATCGCTGAACGCATTGGCCAGCGACAGCATCGGAATCTCATGGTGTACTTCGGTGAAGGCCCCCGACGGCGCCGCGCCTGCGCGCTGGGTCGGCGAGTCCGGTGTCACCAATTCCGGGTGCTCCGCTTCCAGCGCTTCGAGTTCGCGCATCAGTTTGTCGTACTCGACATCCGCGATGTTCGGCTCGTCGAGAACGTGATAGCGATGATTGGCATCGGCGATCTGGTCGCGCAGCCTGGCGGCACGATCGCGAACTTTTGCGGGAATGGATGCGCTCATCGAGGATTCGCCGGTTCCGGTCTGCGCAGTTTACGACAACGGCAAAATCCGGACGCGAATGGGAGACCGGTCTTGCGTCGCACTGGTCAGTGCGGCCATCCCCGCCGGCATGACGGATGGCGTATTGCAGTCCCGGCGCGCTTGCCGGATGCTTGCGCACCGACTGGAGCAATCGACATGGCGAAATCGAACTGGGCGGCGTTTCCGCATTCGGACAAGGCCTTCGACTATGCCGGCGACAAACTCGCCAAGGCGTGGCCGAAGCTGCATGCAGGCGATCAGGAACCCTTCCCCGACGAGAAACATGTTGCGAAGTTGCTCAAGGCCAATCCGAAGTTCGGCAAGGACGCCGGCAAGCTTGCCGCCACGCTGCAGGACGCCTGGCGTGCATTCCACCGCGGCGACTTCCACGAAGCCTACGAGTCCGGCGTCTCCATGAAGGCTCTGGGCGCCTCCGTGGCCGTCAAGGCCGGCGGCATCCATGCCACCTACCTTGTTGTCGGCGACAAAGACAAGATCGCGCGCTACGAAGCCCTGGCGAAACTTGCCGACGAAGCCGTCGCGGCGTTGCCGGACGAGGCGAACAGCCACTATCGCCGGGCTTTCGCGCTCGGCCGCTTCAGCCAATGCCTGTCGATCACACAGGCCCTGGCGCAAGGCATTGCCGGCAAGGTGAAGTCGTCGCTGGACACCACGCTCAAGCTCGCGCCGAAACACGCCGAGGCACACACCGCGCTCGGGCTGTATCACGCCGAAATCGTCGGCAAGGTCGGTGGCATGCTGGCCAAACTCACCTACGGCGCGAGTGCGGCCGAAGCCGAGAAGCAGCTGAACGAAGCGCTGAAACTGACGCCGGATTCCCAGATCGCATGGATCGAATACGGCAACGCGCTATTGCTGCTTTACGCCGGCAAGCGTGGGGACGACGCGGCCGCGGCTTTCGACAAGGCCGCCAGACTCAAGCCGCGCGATGCGATGGAAGCGCTGGATGTGCGTCACGCGCGCGGCCTGATCGAGTGATCGCCCTTGTATATTCCTAGCTGATCGCGGTGCAAGCGCCGATCCCAGCCGCTGCGCCGACTGCCGAACCGGCTCCGTTCGCGCCGCTCAGCGCCGCGGACAAGCGCACCCTGCTGTGGCTGGTCGCGTTTTCGTTCTTCATGCAGATGCTGGATTCCACGATCGTCAACACGGCGACGCCGAGCATTGCACGCGGCATGGATATCGCCCCGCTGGCCCTGAAGACGGCGTTGACCAGTTACACCCTGAGCCTGGCCGTGTTCATCCCGATCAGTGCCTGGCTGGCCGACCGCTTCGGCACGCGCCGCGTGTTCTGGCTCGCCATCCTGATCTTCACCCTGGGTTCGCTGGCCTGCGGCCTGGCGCAGAACCTGTGGATGCTGGTTGCTGCACGTGTTGCCCAGGGCTTTGGCGGCGCGATGATGATGCCGGTGGGACGCCTGGCCCTGGTGCGCGCGTTCGACAAATCCGAGTTCGTCAGTGCGATGAGCATCGCCACGATTCCCGGCCTGATTGGTCCGGCGATCGGCCCGTTGCTCGGCGGATTCTTCTCGACGTACATGTCATGGCGGATGATTTTTTTCGTCAACATCCCGTTCGGCATCGTCGGCTTGCTGCTCGCGCGCAGACACATGCCGGACTATCGCGGACCGCGGCATGTGCCGCTGGATCTGGCGGGCTTCGGTCTGTTCGCATTCGGCATCGGCGGCCTGTCATGGGCACTGGACCAGGTGACCGACGCCAACTACGCCATGGCAGCGCCAGCGGCGCTCGTCGCCAGTGCAATGCTGGCACTGTACGTGCGCCGCAGTTTCCGCGTCGCCGCGCCCATCGTGGATCTGGGCCTGCTGCACGTACCCAGTTTCCGCGTTGCTTTCAACGGCGGCTTCGCGACGCGCCTGGGCGTCGGCGGCATGTTCTTCCTGCTTACCCTGCTGTTTCAGATCGGCTTCGGCTATTCGGCGGTCATGGCCGGGCTGCTGCAGGTGCCGCAGGCGCTGGCCATGCTGCTGATGCGTTTTTTCGTCGGCAGGATCATCAATCACCAGGGTTACCGGCGCGTGCTGATGCTCAACACCGCGCTTGCGGGAATCCTCGTGATGTTGTTCGCGACGATTACGGCGACCACCCCCGTTTGGCTGATTTGCACGCAAGTATTCGCTTACGGTTTCGTGATGTCGCTGCAGTACACGGCGATGAATACGCTCGGCTTCGTCGATCTGGCTCCGGCGCAGGCAAGCATGGGATCGAGCATGACCAGCACCGTGCAGAACCTTTCGATGAGCTTCGGCATCGCGTTCGCGTCCCTGCTCATGGCGATTTTCCTGCATGGCAACAATCAGGCCGTGGCCGGACCCGCCTACATCGACGCGTTCCGCGCCACCGTGATCGTGCTCGGCGCGATCACGGTGCTGTCGGCGGCCATGTTCGCGCGCTTGCCGCAACGCGCGGCGGGTTGAATCTCCAAGCCCTCGAAACCGTGATCGAGGATTTCGCGGCCTGGGACCACAGTAAGTGATAATGGGTGCCCCGGATTTTTTCCGGGCAGGAAAACCACAAACCATGGCGAGCAAGGCAACAGTCTACAAGGCCGAAATGCAGATCAGCGATATGGATCGGCATTACTACGGCACGCACGGCTTCACCCTCGCCCAGCATCCTTCCGAAACCGACGAGCGACTGATGATGCGCCTGCTGGCGTTTGTGCTGCATGCACACGAGCGTCTTGAATTCGGCCGCGGCGTCAGCAGCGACGACGAACCGGATCTGTGGCTACGCTCGCTCAACGGCGAGATCGAGCTTTGGATCGACCTGGGTCAGCCGGACGAGGCGCGGATCCGTCGTGCCTGCGGCCGCGCGCGTCAGGTTGTCATCGTCACCTACAGCGGGCGCGGCGCAAGCCTGTGGTGGGAGAAGAACGCGTCGGCGCTCGCGCGCATCGATCATTTGGGCGTCGTCGACATCCCCTACGCTGCCGTGCAGGAACTGGCACGGCTGGCCGGGCGCAATATGGCCTTGCAGAGCCTGATCCAGGACGGCCAGGTGCAGATCTTCGGTGCGACGGGGATGACGGCGATCGAACCGGTCTGGCGCAAACGAGCCGGATGATCGAGCCAGCATCAATTGAGTCCACCGATGTGTTGATAGTCGGTGGCGGCGCTGCGGGCCTCATGTGCGCCCTGACCGCAGGCCGGCGCGACCGGCACGTGATCGTGCTCGAAGGAGCCAACCGGGTCGGTAAGAAAATCCTGATGTCCGGCGGTGGCCGTTGCAACTTCACCAATACGGGCACGACTCCGGAAAATTTCCTCTCGACCAATCCGCATTTCTGCAAATCCGCACTGGCACGCTACACGCCGGCGCATTTCATCGAACTGGTCGAGCGTCATCACATCGCCTGGCACGAGAAAGAATCGGGCCAGCTGTTCTGCGACGACTCTTCCAAACAGATTGTGGCGATGCTGCTGGCCGAATGCGCCGCGGTGGGGGTGAAAATCCAGGTTGGCTGCACGATTGATTCCGTGCGCAAGACCGGCGACGGCTTTCTGCTCGACACCCAGGCAGGCAGCTTTGCGGCGCCGGTCTTGGTGATCGCCAGCGGTGGCCTGTCGATACCGAGCATGGGTGCCAGCGGGTTCGGTTACGAAATCGCCCGCCAGTTCGGTCACAACGTATTGCCCACGCGTGCCGGCCTGGTGCCGTTGACGCTGAGCGGCACGCACCTGGAGCGCTGGCAGGACCTCAGCGGCGTGGCATTGCCGGTCCAAATGCAGTGCGCTGATTGGAGTTTTCGCGGCGCCATGCTGATCACGCACCGCGGCCTCAGCGGCCCGGCGATCCTGCAGATATCGTCCTACTGGCAACCACGCGACCCGCTGATCATCGATCTGCTGCCCGATGTCGATGCATTGGGGTTTTTGCGCGAGCAGAAGAGACAACGATCGTCAGCCGAGTTGAAGACGAGCCTGGCGGAATTGCTGCCGAAACGATTTGCGCAGCGGCTGTGCGAAACCACCATCGCCAACCGACCACTGGGGCAATATCGCGACACGGAACTCGCGCAGATTGCCGCCGACCTGAAGCATTGGCCCATCGTCGCCAGCGGCACCGAGGGCTATCGCACCGCCGAAGTGACGCTCGGCGGCGTCGATACCGACGAGCTTTCATCCGCGACCATGCAATCGCGCCGCGTGCCGGGCCTGTATTTCATCGGCGAAGTCGTCGACGTTACCGGTCATTTGGGCGGCTACAATTTCCAGTGGGCCTGGGCTTCGGGACATGCAGCGGGATGTGTCGTTTGACCGTTTCGCGCCGGCACGGCGCCTGTAAAAATCACGCGTAGTGCGCCAGTGTCGCTTGCGCATCCTGCGCCTGAATCTCTCCTTCCCAGTCTTCCATCAGCGTGATCAAGGTCAATTTTTCCACTTCGCGCCGAAAATGCTGCACGATGGCATCCGGATCGGACACGCGCCTGCCGTCGGCGATCAGGCCGAAATGCACGCCTCCGTTGTAGCTGAGGATCGACAGGCCCATGCCGATACTGCCGTTCTGCGGTACCCAGAACATCATCTCGCTCACCTTGCAGCCGGCCAGGTACAACGGCATCTGCGGGCCGGGCACATTGGTCGCGACGGTCGTCGCCTTGCGGCTGAACAGTTCCAGCGCCATGCGCTGCAGGGCGGCCGGCGCCATGCCGACCGCAGCGAGCAAACCGAAGGTCAACATCGCCTGACGCGAGCGTTTCAACTCGCGCATTGACGCAGCGACACGCTCGAGCCGCCGCAGCGGATTGGCTTCTCCGATCGGCAGATCCAGAAACACCAGACCGAAATGATTGCCGAGCTTCTTGGCGTGTTCCAGCGGACGCAGATTGACCGGCACCGTGGCGCGGATCGTCATGCCGTCCACATTTTCGCCGACTGCCATCAGATAGCTGCGCAGTGCACCGGCAGCGCAGGCGAGCACGACATCGTTGACCGTGCAGCGCAGGATCTTGCCGATTGCCTTGACATCGGCAAGCGGCAGCGGCTCGGCCCAGGCACAGCGTTTGCTGGTACCCAGAGGGCCGCTCTTGAACGACGTCGCCGGATCGTCGGCCAGACTCAGCGCAACGGCAAGTTCGCGCGTGATCTCGCCGCCTTCTTTGGCCAGTGCGGCGGCAAGCGCCGGATCGCGCAGCAATTCGGCGCCCTTTCCCAGTGCCTTTTCGCCCAGCAGCGCGACCTTGGCGATGCCGGCGCGCGCCGGTTGCAGCAGGCGTTCGAGCACGCCGCCCGGGTCGTCCTGCTTGAACCAGACCTTGGCCAGTTCCGCGCGTTTCTCCGGCTCCGGCGCGGCGTCGGTCAGCGACAGCATCACCTGCACCAGGGCCAGGCCGTCGGCGTAGCAATGGTGAATGCGCGCGATGGCCACACTTCCACCTTTATATTTTTCCACAAGATGGAATTGCCACAGTGGGCGCGAATGATCGAGCGGCGTCGAGGCCAGGTCGCTGACGAACTTCTCCAGCGCCAGCTTGTCCGCTTTGCCCGGCAACTTCGCCGCACGCACATGCTGGTTGATGTCGAATTTCGCCTCGGTCTCCCAGTAGGCGGCATTGCCTTCGTCGACGGCTCTCTGGCGGAAGCGGCGGAACGCGAGGAAGCGCTGTCTGAGCAGACTCTTGAGCCTGGCCAGCGGCAGGCGCTGGGAAAAAATGAGCACGCCGGTGATCATCATCAGATTGGTAGGGCTTTCCATGCGCAGCCAGGCCGTGTCCACTTTCGACATCGGCTCGCGCGCGCCGCGCAAGGCATCCAACATGATCAACTCTCCCCCGGGTTTGTTGGTGCGACCAGGCTACCCGTGTAGCATCCGGCCAACGCGGCGAAAAGGCAACGGCGCGGATAGCGAGAGGCTCTTCAGATACCGCTCGTCCTCTGCTTGGGCCGGAAAAGCCGAAGGCGAAGAACTCGAGTTGTCGCGCGCAAACGGTTCGACTTCGCTCGCTGCGCGCGCTACGCTCAGCGCGAACGAACCAGCCAGACAATGGGTTCGTTAGCGACGCGCAATTCCCGACAACCGACAACCAGGAGCCCTACTCCGATGCCTCACGGCAGCGATATCCTCCTGAGCTTGTTCATCGTCTTCGTCGCCGCGCAGATCGGCGCCGAGATTGCGCAACGCCTGAAATTGCCGGGCGTGGTCGGCGAAATCGCAGCCGGCTGTGTGGTCGGGCCATCGCTGCTTGGCTGGGTGCAACCGTCCGAGGCGCTGGACGTGCTGGCCGAGATCGGCGTTGTGCTGCTCCTGTTTTCGGTCGGGCTGGAAACACGGCTCGGGGATCTGCGCCGCGTAGGTCGCAGCGCGTTCGCGGTGGGCGTGCTCGGCGTCATCGTGCCATTCGTGCTTGGCAGCCTGTGGGCGCACGGCAGCGGATTCGACTGGGCCAAGTCTCTGTTCGTTGCCGCCGCCTTTGTCGCCACATCGGCCGGCATCACCGCACGCGTATTGCAGGAACTCGGCGCGTTGCAGCGGGAGGAAAGCCGCGTGATCCTCGGCGCCGCCGTGATCGACGATATCCTGGCGATGCTGCTGCTCGGCATCGTCAGCGCGATGCAATCGGGCGAATCGCTACCGCTCGGTCATCTTGCCGTGATCCTGCTCGAAGCGGTCGGCTTCGTCATCGTCATAGCCCTCGTCGGCACACGCGTGATGAGCCGTTCATCGGACTGGCTCGAAGCGCCGATCAATCCGCTGTCGCCGCTGAACATCGTGCTGGCGCTGTGCCTCGGGCTGGCGTTCGCATCCACACAGTTTGGTCTGGCCGCGATCATCGGCGCCTTCCTCGCCGGCATGATCGCCTCGGAAACAAGACAACGCGAGACACTGGAACATCAGACCCAGCCGTTGCTCGCGCTGATGACGCCGTTTTTCTTCGTCATGACCGGCACCAAGGTGGAACTGACGCAACTGGCCAATGCCGATGCCTTGCTGACCCTGGCCCTGATCACCGCGATTGCAATCGTGTCCAAACTGATCGGCGGTTTTCTCGGCGCGCTGTCGCTGGGCAGACGCAGCGCGCTTATCGTCGGCATCGGCATGATTCCACGCGGTGAAGTCGGTGTCGTCGTCGCCAGCCTGGGCCTGGCCGCGGGGGTGTTTTCACCGCGCACCTACGCCCTGATCGTTGCCATGTCTCTGCTCACGGCGATGGTCACCCCGCCGGTGCTGGCGAACCTGCTACGGCGCAATCCGGAGTAGGCATATCATGAAGGCATGCCGCCGCTGCTGATTGCTGCGATACGTTTCCCCGCGCTTCAAGCGGCAAAACCGGACAGCCGCGGATCAACACCCCCAGATCCTGTCGGGGAAATCCCCCAAAAACCGCCGAATATCGGCCAACCGGTACGACTGCAGTGGCTCGCGTCCGTGACATGAAGTAGATTCGATTCGCAAACGCATGAAACTGTGCATGAACCTCAGGGGGCTTCATGTCTACCCAAGATTTCAAGGCCGCGGCGACAGCCCTGTTTCTGGCGTTGGGTCTGATGGTTGCGTCGGCGGCAACTGCCAGTGTCGTCGTCGACATCACCGCCACCAACACTGCGACTGCCACGATCTCCATCACCGATGCGAACGACATTGCTTATGATGCCGTGGTCACCATTGCGTTCGACAACGCAGTCAATCTTTCTGCAGACAGCCTAAATCTCACCGCCACATTGATTGATCCGAACAATCCGCCGGCCACGCTTCCCGCCGGCGTGAGCGTGGATCCGGCGTTTCCCATGTTGATTTCCGTAGAGCCGCCGGTCGTACTGTTCCTGAATGGCTTCGAGGCAAATCAGACCGGCAACGGCGGCCTCGCTTTCTACGACACATACCAATTCGAAGTACATACCGCCGATCTGTCGTGTTCGTCAATGACCAGTTCATACCGCCTGTACAAGGCGCCGCACGGTAGCACGGCATTCGCCGACATTACCGATGGTATATACAGTGGCAGCGTCCGCGCGCGTGGGCGCGGCGGCGCGTTTTCGCAATTCCTGATCGTCAGGGACACGCGTCTGCCTTTGCTGGTTGCGACGGAGAAACTCGCGAACCTGACGGCGCGTCTGCTCGCCTCTACGGTGAACGGTGGTTTGCTGCCGACATTGACGGCGTTGTTGACGACGGTCGGCGTGGACTTGCTGACGAATATTGCCGGGGCCATTGCGGCGCTCGATCAGTTCATCCAGAACGTGACGGCGGCAGCAGGCACCGATATCGCGAATGAATGGATCGCGGGCGGCAGCCTGAGCAATGATGCGGGAGAACTCATCAGCCTCGCGGAGACCCTGCGCTTTACCCTGACGCTTCTGCAGGGCAACCCACTCTGCCTGCCACCGAGTGACTGAAGCAGCGATGCCCGCCCGCTTCACTGCCTATCCGCCGGACGGTCCGGCATTGATCCGCCTGCTCCAGGACGATGTGTCCTACCGCATTGGCCGAGCCCACGATTGCGAGCTATGCGTCGAGCACTTTTCGATTTCGCGCTTCCACGCGGAATTGCGCGGCAGCCAGTCGGGTTGGTCGCTAAGTGACATCGGCAGCAAGAATGGCCTGCGTGTGGATGGCCATATGACAGAGCACATCAGCATGAACAAGGCGACGTGGTTCGCGGTGGGCGATGTTTACTGCTGGCTCGAATTGATCGACGCGGCCGCCGTGGCGATGTTCCGTGCGCACGACGAGCGGCGGCGCAGTATTTCGCGGTCCCTGTCTTCGCGGCTGTTGTCCAGTCTCGGCACGGCGACGTTGCTTCCGCAGACGCTCGATGTCGTCCTCGAACTGACCGGCCTGGAACGCGGCTTCGTGCTCTACGCCGCAGCCGGAGAACCGTTGCGGGTACGCGCGAGCCGCGGTCTGGCCAATGAAGAAATTGCGCAGCAGGGTTTTTCCGGCAGCGTGACTGCGGTCGACCGCGCGCTGGCAGAACATCAAAGTGTGGTCTGCTGCGACACCAACGATTCGCCCTGGCTCGGCGTTCGCCCGAGCGTGCGGCTCGGCGGCATCCGCGCCCTGGTATGCGTGCCTTTGCGAGTTCAGGGTAACGCTGTTGGTATCGTCTACGCTGATAGCCGCAAACCCGGCCCCCCGATCACCGAGCTCGATCTGGAACTGATCACCAACGTAGCCGATCACGCGGCGACGGCACTGGCGGCCAGCCAGTTGCACGGCGATGTCGCCGAGTTTTTGCAGGCTGCGGCCAACGCAGGCTTGCAGGCGCCTCTGTGGGATGACATCCGCACAAAGAAAAGTGGCTGAAAGAAATCCGGCATCGGGATTTTGGACCCGACCGGCTGTCCGCGACGTGGATTCCGCGCTATCTTGGCCGAATGACGATTGAAGCGGGTTCGCCGCCGGCTCGATCCGGCGGCGAAGCCTTGACGATGACCGGGCAACTTGCGGCCGCGGAATTGCGCAGCGGCGACGTACTCGCGGGTCGCTTTCGGGTCGAATCAATGCTCGGCATCGGCGGTATGGGCGTCGTCTACCGCGCCTACGACCTTTCGCTGGATGTGGAAGTCGCCATCAAGCTTCTGCGTCCGGAGCTCGCGCGCAGGCCGGAATCGTTCGAACGCTTCCGCCAGGAATTGCTGCTGGCGCGGCAGGTTTCCAGCCCGCACGTCGTGCGCATCCACGATATCGCCCAGCAGGACGGGCGCTGGTTCATCAGCATGGATTTCGTCGACGGGCAATCGCTGGAACGACGCATGGACCACGACGGCAGGCTCGGCATCGATGACGCCGTGCCGATCACACGCGGCCTTCTCGAGGGTCTGACCGCGGCGCACGGACGCGGCGTCGTGCATCGCGATCTGAAACCGGCCAACGTCCTGCTCGACAAAACAGGACATGCCTACATCACTGATTTTGGCGTGGCGCGCAGCCTTGGTGCCACCGGAGGAATGACGCAGAGCGGAGTCGTCTTCGGCACGCCGGAATATCTGTCGCCAGAGCAGGCGCGCGGCGAAAAGGTCGATGCGCGCAGCGATCTTTACACGGTCGGTCTGATCCTCTACGAGATGCTGAGCGGGACATTGCCGTTCAGCGGCGGTACGCCGGCCGAGACGGTCATGCAACGCATCGTGCGCCAGCCGCCTTCGCTGGCGCACGCGCGTCCGGATCTGCCGCACTGGCTGTGCACATTCTGCGATCGTCTGCTCAAGCTCAATCCAGCGCATCGTTTCGCTTCGGCGCGCGATGCCCTGCAGGCGCTGGATGCACGACGCGTACCGAGGCGTCCGTTGAATCGACGCACGGTGTTGCTGGCGTTGCTGGCCCTGGTCGCGGTCGCCGGCGCTGTCGATTTCGTTCGGCGTGGCGCTTTGCTGCAGACGGCGCCCCACGCAGTCGTCGAAATACGGACTCCACGCGTGGCCGTATTGCCGCTGACGCTGCAAGGCGACAACAAGGATCTTGCCGCTCTCGGCGTGGCGTTCGCCGAGCACTTGCGGGCCTGGCTGCGCGGCGATCCGGAACTGGCAGCCATTGCGCGCCGACGCACGCTGGCTGCACTCGCGCGGGCGGCGCCGGACATGCAAGGCGATGCCTTGTTGCGACAATTGCCGGACGTTGCGCGCACGGCGAACGCAACCCAGCTCGTGTACGGACGCCTGCAGCATGCGGAGAATGATATTGTCCTCGAACTGGCCGTTGACCAACCCGGAATACCGGACGCGACGAAGGCCTTGCGTGTGCAGGGAGCGGACGCCGCGGCGTTGTTCGCCGCGTACATCGCGGCTGCACCGGCGTGGCTGAAGTCAGCGGGCATCGCCGTCGGCAATCCCCCCCCGCTGGCTGCGCCGGCATTGGCGGGATTCGGCCATGGCCTGCTGGCGTTCGACAACGACCAGTCGGAGACGGCCGCGCAGGACCTTGCACCAATTGCAGGGGATCCGCCCAGCGCACTGATCGCTCTCGCCCTGCTCAATGCGCAGGAATCGGCGCGACAGCAACTGCCTGCGCAGGCGACACGGGAGTCCATCATGAAGGCACTCGGCAGCGACCCGTCGCCGACGGCACGCGAAGCCTATGCGCGCGCCCTGGCCGGAAGCGATCAGGGCGACGCCGCCGCAGCCGTGCTCGCCGAAGCGCGGCGCCGTTTTCCGCATGACGAGCCGCTGGCGACGCTCGACGCGGAAACACGCAGCGACAATGGCGACGACAAGCACGCCATCGATACCCTTAAGCTACTGGTCAAAACCGACGACCAGGATGCGCACGCCTGGTTCCTGCTCGGCCGTAGCGCTATCAAGCAAGGCGATGCCCGGCAGGCGGTCGATGACTATCTGGTGCGCGCTCTCGTTCTCAACATGCGCGCGGGCAACGATGCCGCCACGGCGGAAACAAACAACGCGATCGGCGTGGGCTATGAACGTCTGGGCCAACTTGATGCCGCTGCCGAGCAATACACGCGCGCCGCGGCGGTGCGCGAAAAACTTCATGACAACGAGGGACTGGCCAAAACCTTGCGCAATCTGGCGATAGTGCAGGCCGAACGCGGCGATCGCGCCGCTGCCGATCAGACATTGAATCGGGTCAAGGCCCTGCTCGAACGTCTCGGTGATCGCGCCAGCATCGCCGACCTGTACAACGACCGCGGCGTTGTCGCCGAAGAACGCGGCGACTTCGCCGATGCGCTGAACGACTATCGCCAGGCCCTAGCGCTGCGCAAGCAACTCGATGAACCGGCCCTGGTTGCCGAAAGCCTGAACAATGTCGGCTATTGCTCATACCAGATGGGCGATTTCGACAACGCCAGCGTCTATTGGCAGCAAGCGCTGGCCCAGGCGCAAAAGCTCGACGACCAACGCGTTGCGTTGCAAGTCAGCCAGAATGTGGCCTTGCTCGATATCGCGCTTGGCCATTTCGGCCCAGCGCGCGAACGGCTGGAAAAGTCGCTGCGCGCGTCCGAAGACCATCAACTGCCCGAGGAGACTGCAGTCGCGAATCTTTCGCTCGGTGACCTGGCGCTGATCGAGGGGCGCTTCGCCGACGCCATCACGTCAGCCGACCGCGCGAAACAGATCTTTGTCCGCCGCGCCGACGAGCGCGGACAAAATGAAGCTGGGATTCAGCAAGCACGAATCGCCCTGGCAACCGGCGATGGGGTGAATGCAGACAAGGCGCTCGGCAGCATTTCGCTGGAAAAGCTCAGCGCCGAGCAACGTGCCGCCTATCTGTTCGCAACCGCCCGCCGTGCGTTGCTCGCTCGCAACTACGCTGAAGCCGCCGCGAAACTCGATACTGCGACGGCGGCGGCTTCCGCCGCTCACAGCGGCTCGCTTGGCGTGAATATCCAGCTCGAACGCGTACGTCTGGCTCTGGCCGGGAACAATTCCGCGCTCGCGGACAAGTTGCTTGCCGCGCTGCGCAAGCAGACCACCCAACTCGGCGAAATACCCTTGCGTCTGGCATGGCTGGAGCTCGAGCTGGCCTCGGCGCTGCACGGGACGGCCGGCGCCGATGCCCTGACGCACTACCGCGAGGCGGCGGCGTTGCTGAAAACTAGCGGGCGCTATCGCGATGCCGTACTGATCCATGAGCTCGGCGAGCGTCTGCCCGGGGCAAGCAGCGCGGAAGCTGCCGCTGCGCACGCGGCAGCTGAAACGGCGCGTGCACAATTGCTCGCAGAAACGCCCGCTGCCGCGCGCGAATCGCTGCAGCTACTGTTGCGACAACGCTGGGAAGAAGAAGCGGGGATAGACCATGGCAATTGATCGGCAGGATGGCGCGCAATTGCAGCAGCGCCTGGATATCTTGCTGCAGCAGCAACGCGACTTGATCGCGGGCCTTGAGCGCGGGCAGAGCTATTTCCAGCAACTGGCGCGTTCGGTGTGGCGTGTCCAGGAAGAGGAGCGCCGAAGGCTTGCGCGCGAGTTGCACGATGGCATCGGCCAGAACCTGACCGCGATCGTACGCATGCTCGGCGATGCCCTGAGCGAGTTTCAATCGGCCGGTGGGGCGGGGCGCGGCCGCCTTGAAAAGGCCTGCGATCTGGCGGAGTCCACGCTGGCGGAGACGCGTGCGCTTTCGCGCCAGTTGCGGCCACAGATTCTCGACGACCTCGGCCTGCCCGCGGCGTTGCGCTGGCTTGCGCGGACTTTCAGCGACAGTCATGCCCTGGAAGTGCACCTCGACCTGATCGAGCCGCCGGTATCGCTGCAGGGCGATGCTGCGATCCTAGTCTTTCGTGTCGTGCAGGAAGCAATGGCCAATATCGCCAAGCATGCCCAGGCACACAAAGTGGACATTTACCTTCGCTACACGGGCCAACGTGTCATACTGAAAATACGCGACGACGGCTGTGGTTGCGATCCGGCTGAAGCGCTTGCGACCGGCAGCCAGGGTCAAGGCAGTGGCCTCGGCGGCGTGCGCGACCGGGTGCGGCTGTTCGGCGGTGAATGTCACATCGACTCCATCCCGGGTGGCGGATTCGCGGTCGCAATCGAATTTCCGTTCGCAACCGCTCCCGCAAAGCGGTCGTCTTGACTCATCGACATGGTCTTGTCCCAATGATCCGACTGCTGCTCGCCGATGATCACACCGTCGTACGCGAAAGCCTGGTTGCGGTGCTGCGCGCCAGTGCCGACTGCGTTGTCGTCGCCGAGGCAGGCGACGGCATCAGTGCGATCGAACTGGCCATGAACGTGCGCCCGGATGTGGCGATCATCGACATCTCGATGCCGAGACTGAACGGCATCGAGGTTGTACGCCGATTGCACGCAGAGCTGCCGCGCACGCGCGTGCTCGTGCTGACCATGCATGAGGAGGAGGAATACGTACTCCACGTCATTCGCGCCGGTGCAGCGGGCTACCTGCTCAAACACGCCGCGACCGTCGAACTGCTCGGCGCGATACGCACGCTGGCAGCCGGCGGCGTTCATTTCGGCCCATATGCTGCAAAAGTACTCGCCGATCAGGTGCAACAGCCAGGCAGGACCCCGGACGATCCCTATGGCGCGCTGTCTTCGCGCGAACGCGAGGTCCTGCATCTCATGGTCGATGGCCTCACTACCAAGGAAATCTCCCGCCGCCTGGAGATCACAGTCAAGACCGCGGAAAACCATCGCGGGCGCGTGCTGGCCAAACTGGGCATGCGCAACAGCGCAGAGCTAGTGCGCTACGCGATGCGCAAACGGCTGGTCGAGTGACCCACGATCGTCAAAAGTAGTCGATCACGCCTTTTCTGGAACGGCCGAAGTCGTATGAAAACCTTCGGCAGCGCATGCACGCTGCTGCCAATTGGCGCCCTGGCGTTTTTCTAGACATCCAACCTACCCGGTGTGGATAGCGTCAAGGAAAGCTCGGGGTTGGCACGCATCTGCCGATAGGCCACCAGCGCCGCCTCGCGCGATTCGCGCAGGTCGACCATCGGCGCCGGATACCCGATCCGGCGCAGCAGATCGGCGTCCTTCCAGGGCTGATGAACCAATGGAGCGGGGACGCCCTGCAATTCCGGCACCCAGCGCCGCACGTAGGCGCCATCGGGATCGAACCGTTCGCCCTGGCTGACCGGATTGAAGATGCGGAAATAAGGTGCGGCATCGGCGCCACTGCCGGCCGTCCACTGCCAGCCCTGGGTGTTGTTGGCCAGATCCGCATCGACCAGCGTATCCCAGAACCAGCGCGCGCCATGCAGCCAGTGCCGGCGCAGATTCTTGGTCAGGAAGCTCGCCACGATCATGCGCACGCGGTTGTGCATCCATCCACTTTTCCACAATTGGCGCATGCCGGCATCGACGATCGGCACGCCGGTTTCGCCGCGCTGCCAGCGCGCGATCGCTTCGGCGTCGCCTTGCAGCCACGGGAAGGTGTCGAATTGGGGATTGAGATTTTGCTGCGGCGTCTGCGGAAAGTGATGCAGCAGCTGATGCGAGAAATCGCGCCAGCCCAGTTCGCGCATGAAAGGCTCGGCCGCCGCACGCATGCGCCCGGAAGCGGGCTGGCCGAGCAATTCCCAGGCGATCTGCCGCGGCCCGATCTCGCCGAAATGCAGGTGCGCCGACAACCGCGACGTGCCTTCGCGATCCGGGCGGTCGCGACCTTGCGCGTAGTCAGTCAGCGCGTCGGCGCAGAAGCGCCGGAGCGCGTCGTGCGCACCTTGCTCCCCGGGTTTCCAGGCGTTGCGCAAGCCTCGATCCCAGGCGACCTTCGGCAGCAGCGCAAGTGCATCGAGCATCACACCACCCCGCGCACCGAGTGATGCAATGCGTTTCGGCGCAGGAATCGGCGGCCGCGGCTCAATCTGCGCACGAGCCTTGCGCCAGTACGGCGTAAATACCCTGTATGGTCCGCCCTGCCCGGTCTGGATTTCCCAGGGTTCGATCAACAGGTTCGCATTGAAACTTTCGGCGACGACCCCGCGCGCGCGCAAGCCCTGCCCGATCTGCGCTTCGCGCGCGATAAGCGCCGGCTCGTAAAGCCGGTTCCAGTACACGGCTTGCGCGCCGGTCTGACCGACCAGGTCTTCCAGTACCTCCAGACTTGATCCCGAGCGGATATGAAGTTCCGCTCCGCGCCGACGCAGATCGCGTGCGAGCGCGGCCAGCGAATGGTGCAGCCACCAGCGGCTTGCGGCTCCCGGTGCCCACTCGTCTTCTTCATCGGGCGCGTGGATGTAGGCGCAGAGCACGCGCGCATGCGTACGCAGTGCGGCGTCGAGGGCCGGGTTGTCCTCGAGCCTGAGATCGCGCCGGAACCAGACGATGGCCGCATTGTTCATGCGCCAAGACTAACGTTTCATAGCGTGGATGCGAGGTGAATCCCGCGCCGCCTCGATGAGTGTTCGGATCGAGGCTTCAATGCGTTTTATTCCCGTGCGGGAGACGCATCGGCCGCAGCCGATCGGCCATCGTCCGAACACAATTCATCGCATCCCTGGCCGCGGAAAAACACAGATGCACGGGTATACTCCCACAGCCGCTGGGGCCATTCGGGAATCAACATGTCAGGTTCACTTTCGCTGTCGACGCGCTGCAAATGCGGCTCCGTGCTGCCCGTACTTCTCCTGCTCCTACTTGCAGCATGCGGCAAACCCGAAGCGCCGATCGCCCCGGTTGCCCAGACGCCAAGGCCGGCACAGCAAGCAGTGCCTGCGCCGGTACCGGCCGGGTTTGCACTGGTTGCGACGAAGGCGGCGATGTACGAAGGCGAACTGGCGATCGAGCTCGAGTTCACGCAGAATCTGGCCGGCGCACAGGCCTTCGATAACTTGCTGGTAGTGACCGGCCCCAAGGGCGAAACGGTCACCGGAAGCTGGGCGCTGGACGACAACGGCAAGACCCTGCGCTTCCCCTTCGTCGAAGCCGACAAGAATTACAAGGTGGCGATCGATGGCGCCCTGTCCGCCGCTGATGGCAAGGCGCTCGGAGAGAAAATCGAAAAAGAGGTCTATACGGGTCCGCTGCAACCCGCCGCCGGCTTTGCCTCCCAGGGCAACGTCCTGCCCGCACGCGGTACGCGAGGATTGCCGGTAGTGTCGGTCAACGTCAGGGAAGTGGACGTCGAATTCCTGCGCGTGCGCGACAAGGAGCTGTCGAATTTCTTCGCTGCCTACCAGCGCAACGGCAAGCGCAGCGCCTGGGACCTGGACGACTCGCGCGGCTATTGGGGACGCAAGGGCAAGCCTTTGGCCGCGATCGCCGACTCGGTGTATGCAAACCGGTTCGTGCTCGACGGCAAACCGAACGAGCGCGCGCTATCGTATCTGCCGACGCAGAACATCGAAGAGTTGTCGGCGCCGGGCCTGTACTTCGCGGTGATGAAACGCGCCGGCAATTTCGCCGACCAGTACGAAACCTGCTTTTTCTTCGTCAGCGACATCGGCCTGCACACGCGCATGTACCGCGACAAGATCTGGCTGCACACGGCGTCGCTGAAGAGCGGCGAGCCGCTGTCGGGCGTGGACGTGCAGATTCTCGACGCCAGCGGCAATGCGGTCGTAAGCGGGAAGACCGACGGCGACGGCAATGCGCAGCTTGCCTATGAACTGAACTCGCAGCATGTGCTGCTCGCGCGCAGCGGCAAGGATGTATCGATCCTGCCGTTCAACCAGCCCGCCCTGGACCTGTCGGATTTCCAGGTCAGCGGGCGCAAGCAGGAATGGTTCGATGTGTTCGCCTGGTCGGGCCGCGATCTGTACCGTCCCGGCGAAACCCTGCGCCTGTCGGCGCTGCTGCGCGATTTCGACGGAAACCCGCTGAAGCCGCAGCCGCTGATCGCGACGCTTAAACAACCCGATGGCCGCACCTACGACACGGTCACGCTGCAGCCGAAGGAACTGGGCTACCTGGAGTGGTCGCGCAGCGTTCCCGCGGACGCTCCGACCGGACGCTGGACGGTCGAGTTCCGCCTCGATCCCGCGGCCAAGGAAGCGGCGCAAAGTTATACTTTTCGCGTCGAGGAATTCCTGCCCGAGCGGCTCAAGCTCGATCTGGATGCCGGGCAGGCGCAATTGAAGCCGGGCGAGCCACTCAAGTTGGCGGTAAAGGCCGACTATCTGTATGGCGCACCTGCTTCGGGCAACCGTTTCACCGCGCGCCTGACCCTGGCGCCGGACCAGCACCCAGTCGATGCGCACAAGGATTTCTTCTTCGGCGACCCCACGCTTGATCTGCCCAAGAAAGCCGACGACGTGATCGACGAAAAACTCGATGACCAGGGCAAGCTCGAATCCGATGTGCCGGTGCTGGCCGATGCCAAGCCGACCGCGCCCGTCGCCGCCGTGGTTTCCGGCAGTGTCTATGAAACCGGCGGACGCACGGTCACGCGCACGTTGAAACGAACGATGTGGCCGGCCGAGGCCCTGGTCGGCGTGCGCCCGCTGTTCGACGACAAGGACGGCGCCAACGCCAACGGCAGTGCCGGTTTCGAGATCATCCGCAGCAATGCCAAGGGCGACCTGCTCGCCGCGCAAAGTGTGAGAGTGACGCTCGTGCGCGAATTGCGCGACTACCACTGGGTCTTCGACAAGGACAACGGCTGGCACTTCGATTACACGCAACGCTATGAAAACGGCGAAACGCGGGATCTGGCACTGGAAGCCGGCAAGGCTGCGCGCGTGGATTTTCCGGTCGAATGGGGCGACTACCGTGTCGAGGTACGCGATCCTGCGACCGGTCTGACCATGCGCTATCCCTTCGTCGCCGGCTGGAGCTGGAGTGACGAGAACCGCGGCAAGGATGCGCGCCCGGACAAGATCAAGCTGGCTCTGGACAAGGAGCGCTACAAAACCGGCGACACGTTGAAAGTCACGATCACGCCACCGCATCCGGGCCCGGGCGTGCTGCTGGTCGAATCAGATCACCTGTTGTATGCAAAGAACATCGACGCGAAAGCCGGGTCGACATTCGAGATTCCGGTCACGGCGGACTTCGAGCGCCACGACGTCTATGTCACCGCACTGGTGTTCCGTCCTGGCGCGGCGACCGACAAGGTGACGCCGGCGCGTGCCGTCGGCGAAGCCTTCGTGCCGATGGATCGAGCCGCACGCAAGCTCGCCATCGAACTGACCGCACCGGCTTTGATGAAACCGGAAACCGAGCTGCCGGTGACGATCAGGGCCAAGGCACTGTCAGGCAAACCTGCGTGGGCAACCGTTTACGCCGTCGATGTCGGCATCCTCAACATCACCCGCTTCCCGCTGCCGGACGCAAACGCGGATTTCTTCGCCCAGCGCCGCCTCGGCGTCGATGCCTACGACGTCTACGGAAAAATCATCGAAAGCTACGATGGCACCAATGCCAAATTGCGCTTCGGCGGCGACATGGCGCTGGCGGCGCTGCCGCAGGCGCGGCGGCCGACGGCCAAGGTCCAGACCGTTGACTTGTTCAGCGGCCCGGTGCAACTGGACGCGCAAGGCAATGCGACGGTAAGAATCAAAGTGCCGGATTTCAACGGCACCCTGCGCGTAGCCGCCCTCGTGTACGGCGAGAGCGACTACGGCAACGCGAGCGCCGAAACCATCGTGCGCGCCCCCCTGGTGGCCGAAGTTTCAACGCCGCGAGTCATGGCGCCGGGCGACAGTTCGACCCTGACCGTCGACCTGCAGAATTTCTCCGGCAGCCCGCGCGATTTCAATCTGAAGATCGATGCCAGGCCACCGCTCGTCGTCGCCGATACCACGCACAAGATCACGCTGGCCGATGGCGCCAAGCGGACGATCAGTTTTCCGCTGCACGCCAGCGAGGAATACGGCGTCGGCAAATTCAGCGTCAGCGCCGAGAGTTCCGATGCGAAATTGGGCGACATCAGGATCCATCGCGACTTCGAAGTCGCCGTGCGCGCGGCGTGGCCGAACGTGCTCAACAGTACACCGAAGGTGCTCGATTCGATCGCGCCGGTCGCGCTCGATGCCTCCGTTCTCGAAGGCTTTCTGCCGGGATCGGTGAACGCACGGCTGACCGTCAGCGCGCTGCCGCCGCTGCCGTTCTCCGCGGCAGTGCACGATCTGATCCACTACCCTTACGGCTGCATCGAACAGACCACGAGCAAAGCCTGGGCAGTGTTGCTCGACGACGAGCAGGCGGCAAAGAATTTCGGTCTCGATCCGATCGCGCCCGAACGGCGCAAGGCGATGCTGGCGGATGCGATGAGCCGGATTTCATCGATGCAGATTCCATCAGGGCATTTCTCGATGTGGGGCGGCGATTCCTACGTCACCGAGCTGCTCACGCCCTACGTCGTGGATTTCCTGCTCGACGCGCGCGACGCTGGCATGGATGTTCCGGACGCGACGCTGCAGAAGGCGCTGAAGCGCCTGAACGACGATCTGCTGTCCGGTGGACATCCGTACTACGGCTACGAGCACGCCGATCACCTGCGCTTCGCCGATGAAGCCTATTCCAGCTATGTGCTGGCGCGGGTGCAGCGCGCGCCGCTCGGCACATTGCGCGCGTTATACGATAACGAGCGCGGCAAGTCGCTGACCGCGCTGCCACTCGTGCATCTGGGCGTCGCGCTGAGCCTGCAGGGCGACAAGCCGCGCGGCGAGAAAGCAATCGAAGAAGCCTTCGCCAAGAAAGTGGAGCGTCCCTGGTATCTGGGCGACTACGGCAGCGACCTGCGCGATACCGCGCTGATGATTGCCTTGCTGCATCAGAACGGCCTGAATAAACCCGAATATGATGCGCGCACGATTGCGCTGGGCCGCGATTTCGTCGCGCGCCGCTCCGCGCGCGAAGCCGAGGCGAAGAAGTACGGCTTCTCGTGGCTGTTCCTTTCCACGCAGGAGCAGCTGGCTCTGTTCAAGCTTGGCACCACGCTGGTCAAGGATGGAGGCGCCACGTTCACCGGCCAGCTCGCGGTCGGCGACAAGACCACCACCGTTGACGCCGCGAAAATCTGGAGCCGCAATTTCGGCGCCGGTGACATTCGATCCGGCGTGCGTCTGACGCCTGCCGGCACGCCGCCACTCTATGTCAGCCAGGATGTGGCCGGCGTACCGAAGACTGCGCCAACACCGAACGACAAGCAGGTTTCTATCAGGCGCACGTTTTACGCCCTGGACGGTACCGGGTACGACGGCCATGCATTGAAGGAAGGCGAAGGCCTCGTCGTCGGCATCGCCATCGAGGCACGCGAGGAAATGGCCGACGCCCTGCTCACCGACCTTTTGCCTGGCGGACTGGAAATCGAGAACTTCAACCTGTCCGATGCCAAGCAATGGGCCGACGTCGTCATTGACGGCATCCAGATCAACGACCGCGCCAGCGCCGCGGAAGTGCGCCATGAGGAATTCCGCGATGACCGCTATGTCGCGGCGCTGAAGTTGTACAAGGGGCAGAAGGCGCATGTGTTCTATCTGGTGCGCGCCGTGTCGCCGGGCACGTTTGTTGTACCGCCGCCGCTCGTCGAAGATATGTATCGGCCGGAAGTGCGTGGTGTGGGCAAGGCTGAGCCGGCGACGATGAAGGTTGTTGAGCCTTGAGTGTTTCAGTGCAAAGCTTTCACTCGCCTGCGCCGAGCGCCTTACTTTTGGCATTGCCAAAAAGTAAGCAAAAAGGTAGGCGCCGAGCGCGGTGTTTTGATCCACGAATCCGTCCATCGATGGACTACGTGGAGGCGGATGTCTTGGTTTTGTCTTCGGCGCGCACGATGCGCGCCAGTTCATTGCACATACACGGACGTGCGTTCAACGAATCCCGTAGCCACCTCGCGAACTCGCAGGGCAGGATGCCCGGAGAGCGCATCAAGTGAGTCGCTCGCCGCAGGCGAGCGAAAGCCTATCCAAAACACATCCGGCAATGCGAACTCGGGCACGCCAATGGATCAAACGCGTCACAGCAACGGCGATCTGCGTGCTCGCAACACTCGTGCTGCTGGATCACATCTTCCCGCTGCCATTACCCGACAACGCCAGCGGCAGCACCGTCGTCCTGTCCCGCGACGGCACGCCGTTGCGTGCATTCGCTGACGACAACGGCGTCTGGCGCTATCCGGTCACTCCGGAGCAGGTTTCGCCGCTATACCTGGATGCGCTGCTGAACTACGAGGATCGCTGGTTCTGGTCGCATCCGGGAGTGAACCCGTTTGCGCTGGCGCGCGCCGTCGGCCAGATGCTGTGGTATCGCCGGCCGGTTTCCGGCGGCTCGACGCTGACCATGCAGGTCGCACGCATCATCGACCCGAATTCGCGCAGCGTGCTGGGCAAATGCAAGCAGGTCCTGCGCGCGCTCCAGCTCGAAGTACACTTGTCCAAAAAGCAAATCCTTGAGTTGTATTTGGACTACGCACCGTTCGGCGGCTCGATCCAGGGGGTGCAGGCGGCAAGCTATGCCTACCTCGGCAAATCCGCCGATCACCTGAGCCGGGCCGAGGCCGCGCTGCTGGCGGTGTTGCCACAGAGTCCAAGTCGGCTGCGTCCGGACCGGGAAGCGGCTGCGGCGCAGGCCGCGCGCGACAAGGTGCTGGATCGCATGCGCGATCTGCACGTATGGACGGCCGCCGAAATAGCAGATGCCAAGATCGAAAGCGTCGCCACCCGGACCTTGACGCCGCCGCTGAAGGCAGCCCTCCTCGCCGAGCGCCTGCGCGAGGCCAATCCGGGTGCGCGCAGTATCCGCACCACGATCGATGCCGAACTGCAAAGCGCGATGGAAGCCCGCGTGACGGCTTACCTTGCCCATCTGCCGGAACGCACTTCGGCTGCCTTGCTGGTCGTGGACAATGCGACGGCGGAAACTTTGGCGTATGTCGGATCCGGTGCATTCGCCGAGCAAGCGCGGCTGGGCCATGTCGATATGGTGCGCGCATGGCGTTCGCCCGGTTCGACGCTCAAGCCATTTTTGTACGGCCTGGCACTGGACGACGGCCTGATCGATTCGGAAAGCCTGCTGCTCGATGCACCGCAGTCGTTCGGCAGCTATCGCCCGGCGAATTTCAGCGAGACGTTCAGCGGCCCCGTCGGCGCGGCACAAGCCTTGCGACTGTCGCTGAACGTGCCTGCGGTCGATCTGCTCGATCGGGTCGGTGCGGCACGCTTCATGGCGCGACTGGCGAACGGCGGACTCACGCTGCGACTGCCGCGCGGCGCCGATCCCAACCTGTCGATCATCCTCGGCGGCGCCGGCGCACGGCTGGAAGATCTGGTCGGAGCCTACACTGCATTCAATCGCGGCGGTGTTGCCGCGCGCGTGCGCCTCACATCAGACGACGTCCTGACCGAGCGCCGCCTGCTCTCCGAGGGCGCGGCCTGGATCGTGCGCACCACCCTCGAAGCCAATCCGCGCCCCGGCTACGGCAGCGATACGTTCGATACCAGCGGCAAGCCGCGCGTAGCCTGGAAGACCGGCACCAGTTACGGCTTTCGCGATGCCTGGGCGATCGGTGCGACGCGGCGCTATACCCTGGGCGTCTGGGTCGGCAGACCCGATGGCACGCCGATGCCGGGTCAATACGGTGCCGTCACGGCGCTGCCCTTGCTGTTCCAGGCCGTTGACAGCCTGCCACGCAATACCGCTGCCGCGCTGCTCGCCGACGCACCGCCGCCCAGCGTGCGCGAGGCCGAAGTATGCTGGCCGCTCGGCCTGACCTTCGATCCGGCCAGACCCGGAATCTGCCACGAGAAACGCACGGCATGGATACTCAACGACGTCGTCCCGCCGACCTTGCCCGATCGCGACGCCGATGCATGGTCGGCAGCCGCGCTGCACATTCGCGTCGACGCGCAGACCGGTATGCGCCTGAGTGCGGACTGTAGTTCTGCACAAGTCAACAATATGGATATTGCACGCTGGCCGGCGCTGGCCTATCCATGGCTTTCACCGGCATTGCGCCGTCGTGCCAGTCTGCCTGCGCTGGCGCCCGGCTGTGCCCCCGATGCGCTCGATCGCGTTGCCGATCTGCGCATTGGCGGCATCGGCGATGGCGCCACGATCGCGCGTGCGCCGGGCACCGACAAGCCGCCGCAATTGAGCCTGAAGGCGCTCGGCGCGAATGGACCGGTGATGTGGCTGGTCAACGGCAAGCTCGAGGGCGAGACCAGCGGTGCCCGCGTGTTCGTCCATGCTTTCGCCGACACCGGTGTGCAGACAATCACGGCATTAACTCCAGCAGGCGCGTATTCGCAAGTGCAGATTCGCGTGCTGCGCTGACTCACTCGGAATCGCGCGAGACACGCCTATCCTGCCGACTGGGCCGCATCCAGTTCGCGCAACTTCGCTACCGACGCCTGCCCCAGCTCGCTCAGACCCTCGCCGCCATGTTCACCAAGGTGCGCAATGATCTGCCGGCGCATGCGCGGGTCCCAGTATTTCTTCAGGTGATTGCTGACCCCGGCTATCGCCGCACTGCGATCGGGTTCGGAGCGGAAATAGTCGCTGATGTCGTTGACCATGCGTACTAGGTGTTCAATGCTCATGATGCCAATTCTCCCGGTGCGCGCGCAGGCATCCCGACTCTTTGTGGAAACGTATACGCCGACCATCCCTCGCGTCTGGCGAAGCCGATCAGCAAGACGTTGGTTTCCCGAGCCAGCGCAATGGCCAGCGCGGTCGGCGCCGAAATCGCGGCGACCGCGCCGATGCCGACCGTTGCGGCCTTCATCACCATCTCGTAGCTGGCGCGGCTGGTGACGACCAGGAAACCATCGCGCGGATCGAGCCTTGCAAGCGCCATGGATCCGATCAGTTTGTCGAGCGCATTGTGCCGGCCGACGTCTTCGCGCAACAGGGCGATGCTGCCGTCTGTTCGCACCCAGGCGGCGGCATGCACGGCACCGGTTGCGGCGTTGATCGATTGGCCCGCAGGCAGCCGGTCCAGCGCGTGTTTCAGTGCATCGGCATTCACGCGGATTCCTGTCGCCACTGGCGCCGGGTGGCGCACGGCGGCATCCAGCGTCTGCGCGCCACAAAGGCCGCAACCAGTGCGGCCGGTGAGTTCGCGCACACGGTCTTCGATGAGCGCGGCACGCTCCGGCGGAATGGTCGCGCGCAATTCGATGCCAGCAAGCGCAGGAACAATTTCCACTTTTTCGCACTCTCTCGGGTCAGCGATGATTGCTTCGCTCAAGCTGAAACCCAGCGCGAAATCCTCGAGGTCGGCCGGCGTCGCCATCATCACCGCGTGCGGACGGTCGTTGTAGATGAACGCGACCGGAATTTCCTCCGCAATCGCGTCGGTCACTTGCACAGTCACGCTGCCGCGGTGGCGCCAGGCCTCGCGCTGGACCACGCCCGCGGGTAGCGCGCGGCACTCCGAATCATTTGCTTTCGATGGCACGGTCGAGCAGTTCCTGCTGCTGGATGTCGAATGCGGTGTGGCGCTTCTGCCATTCCGAAGGCTGGCTGACACGTGCGACCTGCACGGCCGTGACCTTGTATTCCGGGCAGTTCGTGGCCCAGTCGGAGTTTTCGGTCGTGATCACATTTGCACCCGATCCGGGAAAATGGAACGTCGTGTAAACCACCCCCGGTTGCATGCGCCGGCTCACCAACGCATGCAGTACCGTCTCGCCGGCGCGGCTTTGAATACCGACCCAGTCGCCATCCCTGATACCCCGTTCCTCGGCATCGTGCGGATGTATCTCGAGCACATCCTCGGCATGCCATTGCACGTTCGCCGTGCGCCGAGTCTGTGCGCCGACGTTGTACTGGCTGAGGATGCGGCCAGTGGTCAGGATCAATGGATATTTCGCGTTCACCCGCTCCGTCGTCGGTACGTATTCGGTCACCAGGAAGCGGCCCTTGCCGCGCACGAATTCACCAACGTGCATGGTCGGCGTGCCTTGCGGATGCTCGGCGTTGCACGGCCACTGGATGCTGCCGAGTTCATCGATGCGATCGAAACTGATGCCGGTGAACGTCGGCGTCAGGCGCGCGATTTCGTCCATGATCTCCGCAGCATGGCGGTAGTTCATCGGATAACCCATCGCATTCGAGATCAGCTGCGTGATCTCCCAGTCGGCGTACCCTGCCGGCGGCTGCATTACCTTGCGCACGCGCGAAACACGGCGTTCGGCGTTGGTGAACGTGCCGTCCTTTTCAAGGAAGCTCGAACCGGGCAGGAACACGTGGGCGAACTTGGCCGTCTCGTTGAGGAACAGGTCCTGCACGACGATGCACTCCATCGCCGTCAGCGCGGCGGTGACGTGCTGCGTGTCCGGGTCGGACTGACCGATGTCCTCGCCTTCGATGTACAAGCCCATGAACTCGCCGTCGAGTGCTGCGTCGAACATATTGGGGATGCGCAGGCCAGGTTCGCCGAGCAGGCTTACGCCCCATGCGCGCTCGAATGTCGAGCGCACGGCAGAGTCGGAGACATGCCGGTACGCAGTGAATTCGTGCGGGAACGAACCCATGTCGCAGGAGCCCTGCACGTTGTTCTGACCGCGCAATGGATTTATGCCCACGCCGGCACGGCCGATATTGCCGGTCAGCATGGCCAGGTTAGCAATCGCCATGACCGCGGTGGAACCCTGCGCGTGCTCGGTGACACCGAGGCCGTAGTAGATTCCCGCATTGCCGCCGGTGGCGTACAGGCGCGCTGCGGCGCGCACGAGAGCCGCCGCGACGCCGGTGTCGGTTTCCAGCGCTTCCGGCGAATTGCGCGATTCGCCGATGAACTTTTTCCACGTATGGAAGGCGTCGCTTTCACAACGCGCAGCGACGAAGGCATCGTCGGCCAGGCCCTCAGCGACGATCACGTGCGCCAGGCTGTTGAGCAGGGCCACGTTGGTGCCGGGCCGCAGTGGCAGGTGGTAATCGGCTTTCACGTGCGGCGTACGCACCAGATCGATGCGACGCGGATCCGCAACAATGAGTTTCGCGCCATTGCGCAAGCGCCGCTTCATCTGTGAGGCGAATACCGGGTGCGCGTCGGTCGGGTTTGCGCCGATCACCAGGATCACATCGCATTCGTCGACCGAATCGAAATTCTGCGTGCCCGCGGACTCACCAACCGTGTTCTTCAGGCCGTAGCCCGTCGGCGAGTGGCACACGCGCGCGCAGGTATCGACATTGTTGTTGCCGAAGCCGGCGCGGACCAGCTTCTGGACGAGGTAGGTTTCTTCATTGGTACAGCGCGACGAGGTTATGCCGCCGATGGAATCGCGGCCATACCTGGCCTGGATGCGCTTGAATTCCGATGCGGCGTGGCCGATCGCCTCTTCCCAGCTCACTTCGCGCCACGGGTCGGAAATCTTCGCGCGGACCATGGGCTTGGTGATGCGGTCCGGATGCGTGGCGTAGCCGAGCGCGAAACGGCCCTTGACGCAGGAATGGCCGTGATTGGCCTGACCATTCATGTTCGGCACCATGCGCATCAGTTCCTCGCCCTTCATTTCGGCGCGGAACGAGCAGCCAACTCCGCAGTATGCACAGGTCGTGACGATGCTGTGATCGGCCTGACCTTTTTCTATCAGGGTGTTCTCGGACAATGTCGCTGTCGGGCACGCCTGCACGCAGGCACCGCAGGAGACGCATTCGGAATCCAGAAACGACTCATTCTGGCTGGCCGCGACCTTCGAGTCGAATCCCCGGCCCTGGATGGTCAGCGCGAATGTCCCCTGCACTTCTTCGCAGGCGCGCACGCAGCGCGAACAGACGATGCACTTGGATGGATCGAACGTGAAGTAAGGATTGCTTTCATCCTTGGGCGCGAACAGCGAATTGATGCGCGATTGCGAATTGCGACCGAAGGCAGCCGCCTTTTGATCGCCGCGATCCGGAACGAACGCGTGCACGTGGTTCGCGCCCTCGTAGCCATAGCGCACCTCACGCAGGCCCACGGCACCGGCCATATCCTGCAATTCGCAGTGTCCATTGGCCGGGCAGGTCAGGCAGTCCAGCGGGTGGTCGGAAATATACAATTCCATTACGCCGCGGCGGAGTTCACCCAGCTTCGCGTTCTGCGTCGTCACTTTCATGCCATCAGCGACCGGCGTTGTGCACGAGGCCGGATAGCCTTTCATTCCTTCGATCTGTACCAGGCAAAGTCGGCATGAACCGAAAGCGTCGAGCATTTCGGTCGCACACAGTTTGGGAATATTTATTCCAGCCCCGGCGGCGGCCCGCAGTACGGATGTGCCAGCGGGCACCGTAATCTCGTTTCCGTCGATCGTCAGCTTCACGCGCTGGCTGGAAATTCGCAGCGGTGTTCCAAGATCGGTTTCATTGATGGACAACATGACCTGTCTCCGGTGCTAAGCGCCTGCGCGCGACGCAAAATCTTCGGGAAAATATTGCAGGGCGCTGCGTACGGGATCCGGGGTCAGGCCGCCGAGAGCGCACAGTGAGCCATGGCGCATGGTTTCACACAGGTCTTTCAACAGCGCGGAATTCCTGTCGCGCTCGATGCCGGCTCGGATGCGATCGATGACCTCGACGCCACGCGTCGATCCAATCCGGCACGGCGTGCATTTTCCGCAGGATTCGATCGCACAGAATTCCATCGCATACCTGGCCTGCTCAAGCATGTCGACGCTGTCGTCGAAGGCGACGATGCCGCCATGGCCCAGCATCGCACCCACGGCGGCAAATGCTTCGTAATCGACGATCGTGTCGAATTGCGACTCCGGCAGGTACGCGCCAAGCGGTCCGCCGACCTGCACCGCACGGATCGGCCGGCCGGAGAGCGAGCCGCCGCCGTGGTCGTAGAGCAATTCGCGCAAGCTCACGCCGAACGCCTTTTCGACCAGCCCGGTGCGTCTGAGGTTCCCCGCCAGTTGCAGCGGCAGCGTGCCGCGCGAGCGCCCGACGCCGTAATCGCGGTAAAAGCCGCCGCCGCGATCGAGAATGACGGGCACACTGGCGAGCGTGATCACGTTGTTGACGACCGTGGGCTTGCCGAACAAACCCTTGATTGCCGGCAACGGCGGCTTGAAGCGGATCTGGCCGCGCCTGCCCTCCAGGCTTTCCAGCAGCGAGGTTTCTTCGCCGCAGATATACGCGCCGGCGCCAAGGCGGACTTCCAGGTCGAAGCGTCTGCCGCTGCTGCAGATATCCGCGCCGAGCCAACCGCCGGCGCGGGCGTTGGCGATCGCCGCATTCAGCGCGCGATGCGCGTGTGGATACTCGCAGCGCAGATAGATGTAGCCCTGCGTGGCGCCGACCGCGAGCGCGGCAATCGTCATGCCTTCGATCAGGCAGAGCGGATCGCCTTCCATGAGCATGCGATCCGAGAACGTGCCGGAATCGCCTTCGTCGGCATTGCACACAATGTATTTTTGTGTACTTTGTGCGTCGAGCACGGTCTGCCACTTGATTCCCGCCGGGAATGCGGCACCGCCGCGGCCGCGCAGGCCAGAGTCCTTGACCTGGGAGACGATATCGGCTGGCGCCATGCCAAGCGCACGCTCAAGTCCGCGGAAGCCACCGTGGGCACGGTAGGCGTCGACGCTGAGCGGATCGGTGATGCCGACACGGGCGAATGTCAGGCGTTCCTGATTCTTCAGGAAGCCGATTTCGCCGACCGGTCCGAGCCGCAGCGCGTGCGCGCCGCCAGCGAGAAAATCCAAATCGAACAGACCGGGCACGTCGCGCGCAAGGACCGGGCCATAGGCAATACGTCCGCCAGCGGTTTCGACTTCGACCAATGGTTCGACGAAGAATGCGCCACGAGAACCGTTGCGCACGATGCCGATTTCAATTCCGCGCTTCTGCCCTTCGCGCGCGATGGCCTGCACCGTCGCCTCGGCACCGAGCGCAAGTGCGGTGGCATCGCGCGGAACGTAGACCTTGGCACTCACGACGCGGCCCTCGTCGCAGCCATCAGGACGTCGAACGCTTCGGGCGTCACGCGTGCGTGCAATTCATCCGCATCGATCAGTACCGAGGGACCGCAGCCGCAATTGCCCAGGCAATACACCGGCTCGAGCGTGATGCTGCCGTCCGCCGTGGTTTCGTGAAAATCGATACTGAGCGACCGCTTGACGTGCGTCTCCAGCGCACGCGCGCCGAGCGCCTGGCAGGCCTCGGCGCGACACAGGTATACGATGTGCTTTCCTGCCGGCCGGGTGCGGAAGTAGTGATAAAAACTCACCACGCCGTGCACTTCGGCGCGCGAGATGTTCAGCTCGTGTGCAATCAGGGATTGTGCGGCGTCGGGAATGTAGCCGAGAGCGCTCTGTATGCCGTGCAAAATCGGCAGCAGGGCACCCGGTTTGTTTTTCCAGCCGTCGATGACTCCGGCAACCCGCTCCCGCGCATCGGCACTCAAGCCCGGTGCGACGGGAAGTTTTTTCGCGGAGGGTGGAGATGACGTCATTCAGATCATTCCTAGAACAATGCAGAAGCCTTCTGCACGGCGATATAGAGCCCGATAAGAAAGGGCGCTCCAACACCGCACCATGCGAGTACGCCGACAATGCCGAAACGGCCGCGCGCGACGCCCTCGGCGCTGCCTCCAACGCGGTCCTCACGCTGCAGTGCTCGTTCATGCGCGAGCTGCTCGTCGCTCATGTAGTCCGATTCCTTCACCGGCCGCACGAGCGCATTGCAGATCAGTCCAACCAGAAGCAATCCGGCCATCAGATACAAGGTGCGGTCGTAGACCAGATTTTGTGCAATACCGGCTTTCAGTTGCGCTTCGCGCACGGCGGCAATCAACAGTGGACCGACGATGCCAGCGACCGACCACGCCGTCAGAAGACGGCCGTGGATCGCGCCGACCATCTGTGTACCGAAGATATCGGCGAGATAGGCCGGCACAGTGGCGAAACCGCCTCCATACATGGTCAGGATCACGCATACCGCCACCACGAACAATGCGGCAAGGCCAAGATGCCCGAGTGTCGGTAGCGTGCAATAGAGCGCGATGCCAAGAATGAAGAACGCGAAATAGGTGTTCCTGCGACCGAGCTTGTCCGACAGAGACGCCCAGAAAATACGCCCCAGACTGTTGAACAGGCTGATCAAGCCGACGAGACCGGCAGCCGCTGCGACAATCATGGCCTTCTGCTCGGGAGTCAATGTGCCGCCCCCCGCGCTGCCGAGGAGCTTGGCGCCAAAAATATCCTGGAACATCGGGCTGGCCATGGAAATCACTGCAATTCCCGCGGTGACATTGAGGCATAGCACGGCCCAGATCAGCCAGAACTGCGGCGTTTTCGATGCACGATTCAGATGCACGTGGCGACGCGTTATCATCGCGGTCTTCGCACTATCCGCCGGTGCGTTCCACCCCATGGGTTTCCAGCCGAACGGCGCAACGCGAAATCCAAATGCACCCGCCGACATGACGAAGAAATAGATTGCACCCATGGCGATCAGGGTCTGCGCAACACCAAGCGTTCCGCCAGGCGTGAATTGTTTCATCAATGCCACAGCCAGTGGCGCTCCGATCATGGCACCACCGCCATAGCCCATGATCGCGAAACCGGTCGCCATGCCGCGGCGATCGGGAAACCATTTGATGAGGGTTGACACCGGCGTGATATACCCAAGCCCCTGGCCGATACCCCCGAGAACACCGCAGCCCAGGTATACCAGCCACAACTGATGTGCCATCACGCCAAAGCCGCCGAGAATCAGGCCACCACCCCAGCACAGCGCAGCGATGAAACCGGCCTTGCGCGGTCCTGCGTGTTCCAGCCAGGCACCCCAGATCGCTGCCGAAATACCCAGCATGGCGATGAAAGTCTCGAATACGTGCGTAACCTGAGGCACGTCCCAGTTGCACGTCGTCGTAGTCAGCGCAGCCATGAATCCGAGATTCGCGCAGGCTGCCGCATCGACGCTGGCCAACTGCTTGGTCATCGGCAGCCAGAACACCGAAAAACCATAGGCCATGCCGATGCAAAGGTGGATTGCCAGCGCCGCTGGCGGCACTAGCCAGCGGTTGAAGTTCGGTCCCGCGATGATGCGGTCCCTGGCCAGAATGCCAGGCGTGGTCCCACCCGCTGTTATTGCCCCTGAGACGCTAGACATAGACCCTCCGCTGATGCCGCTCGGCGGCGGCGTATTTTTAATTGACGAATTCCTGCCAGTGGGCGTTCGACCAGATGACGAGAAAACCGCGCCGTTTTAGCCGCTTAAACATAGCTGAATGCTCCGTGACATAATATGCTCTAAAAAGCCTATTTCGACGAAAGTCAGAGCGCGAGCGATTCGGCGCCTCAGGAGCTAGCCGTGTTCAAGGTTGAAATCAAACCGCATTGGCAATTGCAAGCGCAGGGAGGACCCGCAGTTGCGCAACGGCTTGTCGACTTGCTGGTCGGTATTCATGAAACCGGCAGCCTCGCCCGAGCCGGCGCGCGGACCGAATTGTCGTATCGCTATGCTTGGGGAATACTGCGGCAGGGTCAGGAATTGCTCGGCGGCCCGCTGGTAGCGTCGACGCGCGGAAGTGGCGCGCGCTTGACCGCTCTCGGCGAAAAGCTGGTCTGGGCCGACAGACGCATCTCGGCACGCCTCTCGCCGCTGCTGGACAGTCTGGCTTCGGAAATCGAAGCAGAATTCGAACGCGCGGTCGCGCACGTAGAAACAATCCTTCGCATCCACGCCAGCCACGGTTTTGCCGTCGAAACACTGCATCGGTTTCTAACCGAGCGAAACATAGCCTCCGACCTGAAATACCGCAGCAGTCAGGAAGTGCTCGCCTCGCTCGCGCGCCACAGTTGCGATCTGGCTGGACTGCACGTGCCCATCGGCGAGTTCGAAAAGAAATTCCTGCGCCTCTACGCCAAGTCGTTGGGCGCTGGAGACTACCGCCTGATCGATCTTGCCGAACGCCGCCAAGGCCTGATGGTGGCGCACGGCAATCCAAAGAAAATCCGCCGCATTCCCGATCTGAAGCGACGCGGCGTACGCTTCGTCAATCGCCAGGTCGACTCCGGCACGCGCTTGATGTTCGATCTGCTATTGGCCAAGCACCGCGTCAACGGCCGCTCCATCGAGGGTTACGACACAGGCGAATACACCCACGCCGCCGTTGCTGCATTCGTCGCCAGCGGCATGGCCGACACTGGCTTGGGCATCGAAACACCGGCGCAACGTTTCGGCCTGGATTTCATTCCGCTGGTGAAGGAGCGCTACTTCTTCCTGGTCCGGGCCGACGTCGCAAACTCGCCCGCGATCCTCCAGGTGCTGGCGATTCTGCGCAGCCCCGGTTTTCGCAAGGTCGTCGACGCACTGCCCGGCTACGATGCGACGTATTGCGGCCGCATGCAGGAAGTGAACGCCGCATTCCCCGCGCTGGCGACAATACGCTAGCCCGTCACAGCAGGCCGAAACGCCGGATCATCCAGACCTTCACGCCCTGGGTCAGGGCCAGATAGCTGACCAGGGTCACGGCGAGGAACAGCCAGTAAACACCCGGCAACGGCACGAAGCCGAACCAGGCACCCATCGGCAACGCGGTCAGCGCGATGCCTATCAGACAGATGACGATGCCCGTCAGCGTCAATGGCAGGCTTGCCCAGCTCTGCAGAAATGGAATGCGGCCGGTACGGATGATGTGCACGATCAGGGTCTGCGACAGGAGCGATTCGACGAACCAGCCGGTCTGGAACAGCTTCTGGTGCTCCTCGCTGTTTGCGCCCAGCACGAACCACATCACCGCAAACGTGGCGTAGTCGAAGATCGAACTGATCGGGCCGATGTAGAGCATGAAGCGCGTGATCGCCTTCAGATCCCATTGACGCGGCTTGGCCAGGTATTCCTGATCCACTTCGTCGGACGCGACCGCGGTCTGCGAAAAATCGTACAGCAGGTTGTTCAGCAGGATCTGCACCGGCAGCATCGGCAGGAACGGCAGCAACGCGCTCGCGCCGAGCATGCTGAACATGTTGCCGAAGTTGGAACTGCCTGTCATCTTGATGTACTTGAGGATGTTGCCAAACACCTTGCGGCCCTCGAGCACGCCTTCCTCAAGCACGAGCAGGCTCTTTTCCAGCAGGATGATGTCGGCCGATTCCTTGGCGATATCGACTGCCGTGTCGACCGAGATGCCAACGTCCGCCGCTCGCAACGCTGGGCCGTCGTTGATGCCGTCACCAAGGAACCCGACAACGTGGCCATCGCGGTGCAAGGCCTGGATGACGCGCACCTTCTGCTGCGGGTTCAGGCGTGCGAACACTGGCGTATCGCGCGTGGCGATGGTCAGTTCCTCATCGCTCATCGCCTCGACCTGCGGGCCGACCAGGTACTTGTCCACTTTTATACCGACCTGGCGGCATACGTTGCGTGTGACGATATCGTTGTCACCGGTGAGGATCTTCACATCGACGCCATTCGCATTCAGCGCCTGGATCGCCTCGGCTGCGCTATCCTTGGGCGGATCCAGAAACGCGATGAATCCCGTCAGCACCAGGTCTTTTTCGTCGTCGCGCGAATAGCTGGGTTTCACCTCGATTTCGCGCATGCCGAGCGCGAGCGCGCGGAAGCCGTCGTCGTTCATGTCGCGGGCGACGCCGCGCACTTCGGCGAGCTTCTCGGCCGACATCTGTTCGATCTTGTCGCCGAGCGCGACGCGCGAGCACACACCGACGGTTTCAACCACGGCGCCCTTGGAAATCAGGAAATGCTTGCCGACCTGGTCGCGGACGATCACCGACATGCGCCGGCGGGTGAAGTCGAACGGCACTTCGTCGACCAGCGTGTAGCTGGCCTTCAGGCGTTCCGCGGTTGCCGCATCAACGCGCTCAAGCACGGCGACGTCGAGCAGATTTCTCAGGCCCGTCTGATGATGGCTGTTGAGCCAAGCGAACTCGAGGACGCGTTCGTCCTCTTCGCCGTGGATATCGGTGTGTCGCTCGAGAATGACGCGGTCCTGCGTGAGCGTCCCGGTCTTGTCCGTGCAGAGGACATCGATCGCGCCGAAATTCTGGATCGCGTTCAGGCGTTTGACGATCACGTCCTTGCGCGCCATCTTCAGCGCACCCTTGGCGAGATTGATCGCCACGATCATCGGCAGCATTTCCGGCGTCAATCCCACGGCTACCGCCACCGCAAACATGAACGCCTCGAACCAGTCGTGCTTGGTCAGTCCGTTGATCAGGAAAACCAGCGGCACCATCACGATCATGAAGCGGACCATCAGCCAGGCGAAGCGCGAAATGCCCTTGTCGAAGCTGGTCTGCACGCGTTGTCCGATCAGCGAGCCGGCAAGCGCGCCAAAATAGGTGTTGGCGCCGGTGGCCGCCACCACCGCGGTGGCGCTGCCGCTAACGACATTCGAGCCCATGAAGCAGAGGTCGCGCGCCTCCAGCGCGGTTTTCGCTTCGCTGTCGGCACCGAAGAATTTCTCCACCGGCATCGATTCCCCGGTGAGCGCGGACTGATTGATGAACAAGTCCTTGGCGGCGAGCAGGCGCAAATCTGCCGGCACCATGTCGCCGGCCGACAAATACACGATGTCGCCCGGCACCAGCGCATCGATGTGCACTTCCATTTTCTTCGCGACACGTTGCGTCGGCGCGTCTTCGTCGGCGCCTTCCGCACGCTCGTCGATCTCACGCCGTACCGTGGCCGTATTGCTGACCATGCGCCGCAGCTGCTCCACCGCACGACCCGAACGCGCCTCCTGGAAATGCGCGACGAATACCGCCATGACCACCATGGCGAACATGATGATCGCGCCGATCTTGTCGCTGATCTCCGTGCCGGTGACCCAGGTGATGATCGCCAGCGCCGTCAGCAGGATGTTGATCGGATTGGTGACGAAACGTTCGATGATCTGCAGGAGGAAGGGCTTTTTCTTCTCCTGCGCAACGATGTTGGGACCGTATTCGGCCAGGCGTTCCTCGACCTGCTCGGGATTCAATCCTTCCGCCGCCCCTTGCAGGCGCGCAAGCGCCTCCGGCGGCTCCATGCGCGCAAGCGCGAGCAGTTCGGCGGCGGTGCGGGCTGCCGATTCGGTTTTGGTGCGTTCGCGGCCACTGGCCGTGATCAGCATGGAGAAAGGCATGAAATCCAGCATCACAAACTCCCGCGCAGCGAATTGGCGCGCAACTGGGCAGCCTGCCGGACGTAGATGACCGATTGATGAAACTCGACGCTCGCGAGGATCGGGGGCGAGAATCGGGCGCATCTTCCGCTCACGCGGTGCGCCTTCGAAAAGGAAGCTGTCCGCGGGTTTACGTTGGAAAGGCTGCCGGTTTAGGGCAACTGCAACTGTCCACCGGGGACGGTCCTCAGCAAGATAGGTGGGCGCAAGGTAGTCGTGCGGCAAGCGCTTGTCAATCGCTTGTTCCGCGGACTTCCCGCGCGGCAGTGCACTGCACCACCTTTGCAGCGACGGCGTCGAAAAATTCCGCCGGCAATTGCGCACGCACGGGGACGCACCACTGCCGCGCATCGGCAAATAGGCGGCACTTGACCGCGTCTTTCGCCGTCATCATGACCGGCAGTTCGTCGCCGAATTCAAGGTCAGACGCATGGAAGGGATGATGATCGGGAAAGGGATGCTCGATCGGTTCCAGGCCCGCAGCACGCAATTGCGCAAAGAAACGCGCGGGATTTCCAATCGCGGCGACGGCGTGTACGCGGCTGCCCCGGAATTCGCGCAGGGGCCTCGACACCGAATGATCCAGCAGCGCGACGGCAATGTCGCCATCCAGGGTCATCGCAATCTCGTCCGGCCCGGGTATGCCGCCGTTGCAGACACGGAAATCGACCATGGCCAGCCGCGCGAGCGGTTCGCGCAAGGGACCGGCCGGCAACCGGCGGCGATTGCCGAAACGACGCTCGCCGTCGATCACGCAGATTTCCACATCGCGCGCCAATGAGTAGTGCTGCAATCCATCGTCGGCGATCAGCACATCCACTTTCGCCGCGGCCAGCAAAAGGCGCGATGCGGCCACCCGGTCCCGGCCCACCGCCACCGGTGCACCGGTGCTGCGCGCGATCAGCACGGGTTCGTCGCCAACCGTCGTCGGATCGCCTTGTGCGTCCACCACAACCGGGCCGGGGGCGTGACCGCCGTAGCCGCGGCTGATCACCCCGGGCACAAGACCGCGAGCGCGCAGGCCATCTATCAAAGCGATGGCAAGTGGCGTCTTGCCCGTACCGCCGACACTGATATTGCCGATGACGACGACCGGCACGGGCAGGCGCACGGCCCGGAGCAGTCCGCTCTGGTAAAGACCGCGGCGCAGGGCCGCGAGGGAGCAGTAGACGCCCGCGAGCATGCGCAGGAACCATGATGGCTGCACATCGCCATACCAGACTGGGCGCAGGGTGCGCTCGCTGAGCATGCGTGTCAGTTGGCGCCCGGATCGGCGTCGCGAAACTGCATTTTATACAATGCAGCATAATGGCCGCCGCGCGCGAGCAGGTCGGCATGCGTGCCGACCTCGACGATGCGGCCCTGGTCGAGCACCGCGATCTGGTCGGCGTGCTCGACCGTCGACAGGCGGTGGGCGATGACCAGCACGGTGCGGTCGCGCAGCAGCCGTTTTAGCGCATCCTGGATCAATCGCTCCGATTCGCTGTCGAGCGCGCTGGTCGCTTCGTCCAGAATCAGGATCGGCGCGTCCTTGAGCAGCGCGCGCGCGATCGCCAGCCGCTGGCGCTGGCCGCCGGACAGCAGCGCGCCGCCCTCGCCCACGCGGCTGTCCAGTCCCTGCGGCAGCGCATCGATGAAGTCGAGCGCATTGGCTGCGCGCGCCGCGTCGATGATCGCTTCGCGCGAGGCGCCGGCAAGTGCGCCGTAGGCGATATTGTGGCCAATCGTGTCGTCGAAGATCACGACCTGCTGTCCGACCCAGGCGATCTGCGCGCGCAAGCTGTCCAGGCTGTAGTCGGCAAGCGGCCGGCCATCGAGCAGGATCTGTCCAGCCGAAGGCTCGTAGAAACGCGGGATGAGGCTGGCCAGGCTCGACTTGCCGCTGCCGGAGCGGCCGACCAGGGCCGTGACCGTGCCCGCCGCGCAATGCAGGCTCACGCCGCGCAGCGCCGGCGCAGTCTGGCCGGGATATGCCTGCACGATATCGCGCAGTTCGATCGCGCCGCGACATTGTGCAATCGTATACTTCCCGTCGTCGCGCTCGCCGGGAGTATCGAGGATGTCGAAAAGATCCTGCCCGGCGGCCACGCCGCGCTGCATCAGCGCCTGTACTGTAGTCAGGCGCTTGAGCGAAGGCAGCATCAGCAGCATGGCGCTGATCAGCGACATGAACGTGCCGGGGCTCATGCGTTCGAGCATCGGCGGCCGCGTGGCGAAGAAAATGATCGCGGCCATTGCACAGGCGGCGACCAGTTGCACCAGCGACGTCGACAGCGCATTGGTTGCCGCGACCTTGAGGTTCAGGCGCCGGTTGTTTTCACTGGCAGCCTCGAAGCGCACGCGTTCCGATGCCGCACCCTGATACACCTTGACTTCGCGCTGACCGCCCACCGCTTCGTCGACGATGGCTGCGACCGAGCCGACCGAATTCTGGATACGATGGCTGATGCGGCGATAACGCCGCCCGACCACCCACACGACGAGCGCGATCAGCGGCGCCATGACGAAAAGCAGGATGGTCAATTGTGCACTGTTATACAACATCACGCCGAGCAGGCCGAGCACGGTGAGGCTGTCCAGCACCATGACCTTGACTGCGTCGGTGCTCGCCTGCGCGACCTGTTCGACGGTATACGTGAGGCGCGCGATGGAATTGCCCGACGATTGCCGGTCGAACCAGGTTGCCGGCATGCTCAGATAGCGCGCGAATACTTCGCCGCGCAACCGGCTGACCACGCCGCGACCGATGCGCGCCATGCCAAAATCGGTGGCGAACGTTGCAGCGCCGCGCACGACAAACAGACCCACGATCACAATCGGCATCCAGAAGATCGTGAGCGGATCGCGATGGATGAACTGGTCGTCGAGCATCGGCCGGATCAGGCTGGTAAACGCCGTGGCCACCGCGGCGTCGAATACCATGCCGACCACGGCAAGCAGTGCGATCGGCCAATGCTGCGCGGCGTAGCCGAGCAGGCGGCGGTAGGTGGCGAATGCGGATGCGCCCGGCGGCGCCGGCGTATTCATCTGCTCCGCGCTGATCGGCACGCGCTCACTTGTGCGGCGAATCCTTGCTGCGCGCGGTGGCGATAGAAAGATGGGTGAAGCCGAGCTGGCCGAGTGCATCCATCGCCGTGACCACGGCCTGATGCGGGGTCATGCCGTCGGCGCGCAGGATTACATTGCGCTCGCGATCGTCACCGGCAACACGACTGATCGCTTCCTTGAGCGAATCCACGGTCGGGTCGAGCACTTCGTTGCTGTCCACATAGAAGCGGCTGTCGCTGCCGATCATGACCACGAGCGGATTCTGCTGCATTTCCTGCGCCGTTTCCGACGCTTCGGGCAACGCGACCTTCATCGCCGAATGCTGCACGAACGTTGTCGTCATGACAAAAAACATCAGCAACGTGAGCATCACGTCGATCAGCGAGATCACGTTGATCTCGAAATCGTCTTGCCGCGCCGCACCGATGCGCATGTCAGTGCGCTGCGCCCGCACCGCGTGCCGCGCGTGCCGTAGACGCCGGCACCGGCGCCGCCTCGGCATGTGCGGTCAATTCGTCGAGCAGCAGGATCGTCTGCTGTTCCATGTCGACGACATAGTCGGTGACGCGTCCGCGGAAGTAGCGATGGAAGAAATAGGCGGGAATCGCCACGCACAGACCGGTGGCCGTGCACACCAGGGCCTCGCCGATGCCGCCGGCCATTTTCAGCGGATCGCCGACGCCGCTGACCATGACCGCAAAAAACATCTTGATCAGGCCAAACACGGTGCCGAGCAGACCAAGCAGGGGCGAGATCAACGCGATCGTGCCGAGCGTATTGAGAAATCGTTCGAGCCGATGCACGACGTGGCGACCGGTGTCCTCGACACGTTCCTTGATGATCTCGCGCGAGCGCATGCGCACGCTCAGCGCTGCGGCGAGCAATTCGCCCAGTGGCGAATTCGTGCGTAGCGCCTCGATGTGTTCCGGATCGAGCTTGCGCGTGCGCGCCCAGGTGCGCACCTGCGCGCCGAGTTCGGGTGGGACCACGGCCTTGCGCCGCAGCGACCAGAAGCGCTCCAGGATGATGGCCAGGGCAACCGCCGAGCAGAGCAGGATCGGCACCATGGCCCAGCCGCCGGCAATGAGGATTTCAAGCACGCGCAACACTCCACGGGGACACGGGTGGCCGAATCATACCAGCGTTCAGCGCCCTGCCGATGCGGGTCGCGTCACCATCGCGGCGCGCGCGGCGCCGGCAGGCTGACAGTTTCCGCGGAACGGCGCACCTGCCAGTCTTGCAGACCGCAGAATCTTGCCGTGACCGACGGCCACGGCACTATCCGGTCCCGGCACGACCGGTCTGCAAAGGCTCCCCTGTCAACAATCTGGATCGCTCGCCGTGGAATCACGCACTCGGCGCAGGCGTTCCAGCAATCCGCCGCGACGCCGGATCGGGTGCATCGCTGCGGCGCGCATGGCATCCGCCGTCGCCCAGATTTCGGCACCGTGCGTTGCGCGGGATACCGCAGTGTAGAGCAGCTCGCGGCTGAGGACACGATGTTCCGCATCCGGCGGCAATACCACCGCGACGTCGCCATATTCCGAACCCTGGCTGCGATGGATGGTGATCGCAAAAGCCGTGTCGTGCGCGGGCAGCGTGCGCGGCGAGAAGCTGCGCAGTCCCGGCGAGCCGTCACGCGTGCTCAGTTCGAACCAGACGCGCGGCCCACCGTCGCCGAGCAGGACGATGCCGATGTCGCCGTTGAACAGACTGCGCGCGTAGTCATTGCGGGTGACGAGGATGGGACGGCCGTGATACCAGGCTTGCGTCGCATCGAAACCGAAACGCCCGGAAAGGCGTCGCGCGATCAAGGCATTGATGTACTGCGCACCGAAGGCGCCTTCGCGCAGCGCGCACAACACCTGCGCTTCGCGCAACAGCTTCAACGCCGCGGCAGGTGCGATGGCCGGCGCCAACAATTGCCCGAACAGCGATTCGTGCGCATCGATCCAGGCGTCGATGCGCGCGCTCAGCGCCTGCACCGCGGCGCAGATCTGCAGGCGCAAACTGCCATCCACGCCATTGGCGATGAAAGCGTCGAGCCAGGCAGTGTCACCGACGCGCAAGGCCGCAATGCCGCGCTGCAGCCCGCTGCCGGCGCGCCAGACGTGAGTGAGCGTAACCACTTGGCCGGCCAACGGCGCGATGACAATCGCCTCGACCGGCGGCGGTTGCAGGATTGTCACCAGTCGCTGCGCCAGTGCCAAGGGCAACGCATTTTGATCCACGCTGGCTACGATATCGCTGAGTACGGAGCCGGCTTCCACGGCAGCAAGCTGGCCGGGATCGCCGAGCAGGATCAACATGGTCTGCGACCGCAGTGCGTCGACGAGCTGGCGCATCATCGCCAGATCCACCATCGAAGCCTCGTCGACTACGACGATGTCGGCGGCCAGCGGATCGGCGACTCCTCGCGCAAACGTATTGTCCATCGGACGATAACCGAGCAGCCGATGCAGAGTCCCGGCTTCGGCATGCGGAATGCGGTCGAGCAGCGCGCGAAATTCACTGTCGGAGGGAAGCCGCTCAAGCAGGTTCTGCTTGCCCTTCGCCATCGCCTGCGCCAGCCGCTGCGCGGCCTTGCCGGTTGGCGCGGCCAGCGCAATGACCGGCTTTTCCGCGAGCCCACTGGCAGCCGCATGCCGCAGCAGCATCAACAGCAGCCGCACCACGGTCGTGGTCTTGCCCGTGCCCGGTCCGCCGGTCAGCACGAACAGGCGCGAGCCCGGCGCCGCGGCGACCGCGACGCGCTGCCAGCATGTGGCCGCCTCGTCTTCTGCGGAGAACAGCTCGCCCAGATCTGCCGCGATATCCGCAACTGCCACCGGCAGCGTACGTGCGCCAGCCCGTTCGCGGATGGCCTCGGCCAGGCGGCTCTCGTGCCGCCAGTTGCGCCAGGTATAAAAATGCGCACGACGATCGAGCACAAAGGGCGAGAACTCGCGGCCATCGCCCACCCAAGCATGCGCGTGCAGGGCGTCGATGTCGTCTGCGCTGAATCCCGCATCTTCGGCGAGGGCGGCACAGGCATCGCCCTGCCCTTCGGCAATACTCACGGCGTGCGCCGCACGGGCAACCAGCTCCGAACCGCTGCGTTCGCGCACCCAGCGTGCCAGGGCGTGGTCGATGGCACGTGCGTCCGCAGTTTGCGCAGGCGTTGCAGCACTCATGCGGCGGCTTCCCTGATGCCGGCGAATGCTTCATCCAGCGCGCAAATCAACGCTGTCGGCCATTGCCGGCGCCAGATGCCCAGGCCGGGCTGCAGCCCTACCGCGCGCAGGAACAGATACCAGCTTTCGCCCAGATGCCTTTCAGGCGTATAGCCATCCATACGCTGCCCCAGGTAGCGGTGCAGGGCCACCGTGTACAGCAGGGCCTGCAGATCGTAGTGATGCTCGCCGATGGCCGCCGCCAGCGCGGCATCGGCGTAATCGGACAGATGCGCGCCGAGCCAGTTGGTCTTGTAGTCGAGCACGTGATAACGGCCGCCGTGGGCGAAGATGAGATCGGAAAACCCGGTCAACATGCCGTTGAGCACGACGGCATTGAGGGTCGGCGGCACGACATCGGCAAATCCGTGCGCCGCGCAAATCGAGCGCAAGACAGCAACCGATACCCGCCGCAGCGGAAACTGGAATTCGAATTCGGCCACGCGCTCATCGTCGCCAAGTTCGGTCAGGCGCACGCCATCGCCGAGGTCGGCGTCACGCACGCGATCCACCAGTCGCCCCAACAATTCGAGAGGATCGGTGGCGAATTCGCCACCGATGCGCAGCGCCTGCGCGGTGAGTTGCGCAGCAAGCAACGCGCGTTGCTCCGGCCACACCAGCCCCGGTTTCGCACATTCGAGAACATTGTGCACGGCATCGCCGAAACGCGGCCCGCGCAAGGGATACAGGTCGCGCAGGCGTGGATCTTCGACCGCGTTGGCAGGCGCTGCATCGACATCGTCCGGATCGGCCATCACAGCCGGGTCGGGCTCGCCCTCGTCCGCAGCCGGCGACTGAGCCGCGATCACATTCGCCTGACGGACAAGTCCGCTGAAACTGTGCAGCCACTGGAATGCACGCAGCGCCGGCAGGGGCTCGCGTGCAACGCGTGGCACGGCCGATTCGTCCGGCGCACCGTAGTCGACCGGAGTACCGGACCACGCTTCCACAACACCGACACCTGCCAGTTGCGCGGCAAGCGCGTCGAGTCCGGATTCTCCGTACGCAGCACCAATGCGCCCCAGCGCCTGCTGGAACAGTTCATCGATCGCCGCCACCTGCCAGGCCGCTTCGTCCGCGTCTGCCTGCTTGCCGCGGTCGACCCAGTACACATGCAATGCGTGCTTGGCGCGGGTCATGGCGACATAGAGCAGGCGCAGGCGTTCCTGCAGATCTTCCCGGAAATGGTGCGCGCGATTCGCGGCGAAATGCGCCGAACCCAGATCCACGCACTCGTGGCCGGCATCGTCGTGGAAATGCAGCACGTTCGGCGCCTGCAACTTGTCGCGGCTGGAGATGCGCCAGACCAGCGGCAGGAACACGATCGGAAACTCGAGCCCTTTGCTCGCATGCAAGGTGAGCAGTTGCACACGCCGTGAATCGCTCTCGATGCGCAACTGGCGCGATTGCGCGGCATCGCTGCCGCCGTCGTCGGCATCGGCGCGGCGCATCGTGGAGAACCAGGCGTAAAGGCCTTCCAGCCCGTGCCGTTGCGCTTGTTCGTCGGCAAGCAACTCACCCAGGTGGCGCAGATCGGTGATCGCGCGTTCGCCCTCGGACGCCCCAAGCAGCCATGCTCCGCGGCACGCGAGCAAGGCTTCGATCAGCGCCAGCACGCCGCGACTGCGCACCAATTCGCGCCAGTCGGCAAAGCGCTCAAGCTCGCGCTCGAATGCCTGCACATCGTCCTGCCAGCGGATAAAATCGGCAAAAGTCGCACCCAGCAACTGCGTGGAAAGTGCCCCGCGCACGGCACGTTCGTCCTCGGCATTGAGCACGGCATAAAGGATCAGGTCCAGATCGCGGGCGATGTCGCTGTCGAATACATTGGCGCGGCCGCTGCCGACGCAGGGCACGCGCTGCGCCACCAGCAACCTGCGCAGTGCGGCAAGCTGCACATTGGTCGCGACCAGTACGGCGATGTCGCCCGGCGAGACGCGGTGTCCGCCGATCGTCTGCGTCGGATCGTTCAACAGTTCCACGATGCGACCGGCACAATCCTCGAGCGCCAGTTTCTCCAACTCGCCGAGGCTGGCGAGCGGCTCGCCCTTGGCGTTCACGGCAGTGCCGCGGAAGCGGTGAATCGATAGCGGTGCAGCGCTCGGCACGTCGCCGATCAGATAGGGCGTCATGTCGGCGTTGCCGCTGGCTTGCACTGGTTGATAACGGATGCGCGGGTCGTTGAATCCGCCGTCATCGGTATGCTCATAAAGTGCATTCAACGCACCTACCAGTGCAGTGCTGGAACGGTAATTCACCGCCAGCGAGTAGCGTTTCCGCACCTGCGCACTCGCGCGCAGGTAAGCCGCGATGTCGCCACCGCGAAAACCGAAGATCGCCTGTTTTGGATCGCCGATCATGACCAGCGTGCCCCGCGGTGTGCCGGCGCCGTCGCGATAGATGCGGTCGAAGATCTCGAACTGACGCTGATCGGTATCCTGGAACTCGTCGATCAGGGCGGCCGGGAAGGCCTTGAACAGACTCTCAGCCAGACCGCTATCGGCTCGATCGCCGATCAGGCGCGCATGCACGTTGTCGATCAGCATCGAGAACGTCTGTGCATCGCGCGTCCGTGCGCGCCGCGGCATTTCCCTGCGGCAATAGTCCAGCGCGGCCGCGAGCACGGCGCCGCGAGCGAAATTCCCATGACCGTCAAGCAAGCCGCGCAGCTGCTGCAACGATCGGATCAATGGATGATCGCGCAGATCCTGCGGCGCATTTGCGGGCTGCTGCGCCTGGATTTTCTCGGGATCAAAATTGGCATCGACAAGTTTTTCAAGCACCTCGATATCGGCGCCCGCGTCGAGTGCATCTGCAATCTTCGTCAACCGCGTGCGCAAGGCACTGTTCGACCGCTTGAAAAGCTTTGCCGCTTCCACCAGGCGGCGCAGTTCGGCGATATTGCCGGCGTTGCGCAATTCACCGGTCTGGCGAGCCAGCTGCTCCTGCCCATCGGCCGGAATAGCCCGTGCCTGCCTGGCAAGCAATGCACCCAGATCGCGCAAGAGGCCTTCCGGCCCCGCGGGCAGCACCGCCGCGGCCTCGCGCGCATCCACCGTGCCGGCCAGATAACGGCGGCGCCAGAAATCCTCGACGCATTCGCGCAGCAGCGCTTTCTCGTCAATGAGTTTGTCCGCCGCAAATGCCGCGCCGCTTTCCAGCGGGAAATCGCGCCGGATGCGCTGGCACAGGGAATGGATCGTATCGATCGGCGCGCGGTCGAAATCGACGCGGGCGATCCGGGTCCGGCGCAGCGCGAGCGCAACATCTTCTGCCGAGGAGAATTTTCCTTCGAGCCACGCTTCAAGCGGATTGTCGTCCGCCGCTGCCGATTTTCGTGCGCTGCCGTCGAGCCAGCGTTCGGCTTCGAGCAGGCGTCGGCGCAGCCGTTCGCGCAACTCCTGTGCCGCGGCGTCAGTGAATGTCGTGACCAGAATCTGTTCTACAGGCAAGCCGCACTCGAGCAACAGGCGCAGATGGATCAGGCCGATATTCCAGGTCTTGCCGGTGCCGGCGCTGGCTTCGATCAGCACCCGGCCTTGCAAGGGTATGTCTTGCCATTGCAGCGGCGGCAGATTTTCGCAAGTCGAAGTTGTCAAGGTCATGGCGTGGCTTTCCGCGACGTGCGCCACGGTGCGGCGGTGCCGCCAGTTTCAGATTCGCGCAACAGAACGCGACGTTGCGGATCAAGCACACCGGCGACGAGTTCGGTGGCGGCGAGGAAAGCGACGCGCGCCGGCGAATCGCGATCGAGGAAATCCAGATCGCGCGCAAGCAGGCCTGCGTAACCCGGGGCGTAGTCGCGCTCGCCTGTTTTGGCGAAGCCGTCGCCGTGCCATGCGTTGCGCGCAGCCGCGTCGCGCTTGTCCGGATCGGCCGCTGCCCACGCCCATGCGGTCTGCGGGAAATACAGCGCGGGCTGCGCGCGGGCCGCCTGACCGGCACGAATGAGGCTGCGAAGACCCTCGCGCAATTGCTCAGCGTTCTGGGCCAGCATTGGTTCGAGCAATTCCGGTGGCACGGCAGTCTGCCCGGGCTTTTTTGCTTTTTCCACAAAGTACGCCTGGACGCTGGCACCGAACGCCAGCCGCAACGCGGCCAAATCGATGAAGAACGGCAGCAGCTCGCGAAACCCGGCGGATCCGGCCGGCTTGGCGTCGAACAGCCACCGGCTGCCGTCGGCGGTGCGGAAAACACGTTCGATGATTCCCGTCAGGCGCAGACCCTGACCCAGATCAAGATCGACAGCCTGCGGCTCGCGCAGAGGTCGCGCGCCAAGGACGTCACGCGCGGGGCCGAGCACTGCGATTGCATTTTCGCGAACCTGGGCATAGGCCATGTCGCCTACCGCGCCACTCGCCAGCGCGCCGGAAAGCGCCAGCCAGTCCGGCGGGGTTGGTGGCAGGCTCGATGCTCCTGCGGCAAGGGCGTCGGACAACAACCGGCGGTCGATGCGTTCGCGCCGATCGGGCTTCGCCTCCAGCGGCTCGCGGTCGGACCATCGATCGTCGTCCAGCGCATCCAGGCTCAGCCCCGCACCACGCAAGAGCACGTCGCGCGCAGGATCGCGCCAGTACTGCTTGATCGCCAGCAGCGAAACTTCGCCGCCGGCGCCCTGCCCTGCAACCACGTCGCCGGGCGCGAGGAAATTCACCTGGCGCTGCCGGTTCTCCGTGTTCGCATGCGCAAACGTGCGTACGTAGGTAAACAGGCGCGGATCGTTGCGCGCGATGCCGTCGTCCGCAATATCGTTGTCGCGCCGATAATAGCGAGCGTCGAACGGCTGCAACGGATGCAGCAGCAACCACGGCCTCGGTGCCGCGTTGTCGGCCTGCAGTCCGTGTTGCTCGTCGAGAAATTGCAGCAGCTCCGCCAGCGGCGAGGCCGGATTGCGCGGCTTGGCATCATGCACGCCTTCAGCGACATAACTGATGTGCAAGCGGTCGCGCGCCGACATCAGCGCCTCCAGAAACAGGTAACGGTCCTCGCTGCGCGAATCGCGGTCGCCGCGCTGCGGCTTCGTCAGCATCCGGTTCAGGCCGGCGTCGCCGGTCGCACGCGGAAATTCGCCTTCGTTCATGCCAATCAGGCAGACCACGCGAAACGGAATCGAGCGCTGCGGCACCAGGCCACAGAAAGTCACGCCACCGAGCAGGAACGGCTGACGTTCCGCGACATTATCAAGTGCGCCACGCAGGACGTCGCGCACCACACTCCACGGCAATAGCGTTCCCTGCCCCGCCGCATCAGCCTGCACAGCCAGGTCGGCGACGAGTCGACGCAAGGAATCGAGCGCGGACTGCTCATCATCGTCGCGCAGATCGGCCTGGAACATGGCATCGATCAGATTCAGCAGCCATTCGCTCCACTGCCGCAGCGAACGCGACGTGGCGAATCCGGCGCGTGCGCGCCGCAGTTCTCCCAGCAAATGATCAAGCTGCCCGATCGCCTCGGTCGCCGTGCCGCTGACTCCCTGCAACGGCAGGATGCCGTCGAACCCGGCCGTGGGTGTGTCCTGACCGAGCAGCAGTCCCGCATACATGCGGTCGAAGCCGAATTGCCATGAGTTCGCATCGATCGGCGCTGCACCGGCCTGGGCTTTCATGTCTGCATCCAGGCCCCAGGCTACCCGGGCACGCCGCACGCTGCGGTCGAGCGGCTCACGGCTGCCGGCATCGATGCCGAAGCGTCGCGCCACTGCGGGCACGTCGAGGAAATCCATCACTTCGCTCGCGCCGAAACGGCTCTCGGCCAGATCGAGCATGCGCTGAAAGGCGTTCATCAACGGATGCGCGCGGGCCAGGCCCACATCGGCCAGATGCCAGGGTATGTGTGCCGGGTCGGCATCGTAGCGAGCTGCGGCGCCGAAGACAGCCTGCAGATACGGCGCGTAGGCGGCGATATCCGGTGCCATCACGACGATGTCGCGATGCTGCAGACTCGCGTCGTCGGCCAGCGCCCGCAGCAATGCATCCTTGGTCGCTTCCAGTTCGCGCAACCGCGTATGGCATGCGTGCACGCGCAGACTGGCGTCGCCGCGCAATGCGAGCAGCGACTCCTGGTATTTTTTTTCCTTCTCCACATTTTTACGGACCGCAGCGCCGACCAGATCCGGCTGGCAGCAGCGGATGCTCGATTGCAGATTCGCGAGCAGCGATTCCCCGCCCGCCAGCGGTTCGGCCTCGTCCAGTTCATCGCGCTCGATCGCCGCGTCTGCTTCGTCCAGCACGATGCAGAAATCCTGCGCCATTCGCCCGAGCGATACCAGCAGCGGATGGCCGATTTCGTAGTACAAGACCTGCGGATCGGCCTGTATCTTCAGCAATTGCCGGCGCGAGCGCAGGTCGGACCAGTACTCACGGCACGGATCGGGAAAGTACAGATGTACACAACGCCGCGTTGCTAGCGCACGCATCACGGCGAGAATATCCGGCGGCAAGTGGCTCACGCCGAACACGTGCAATGGCAAGGTCTCGCCGTCGCCGCGACTCTCGAGTGCATGGAGCAAGGCATCGCGACGCTGGGCGCGATGCGGTGTGCCGATCGCGGAGCGCAGTTGTCGCCAAAGGGCGGCCTGCCAATCGTCGTCGCGCGCCGGTCCGCGCTCCCAGGCGAGAATCCATTCGGGCCGATAGATCAGGTACTGGGTGAAGATGCCGGCCAGATGCGCGGACAATTGAAAGCGCCGCTGTTCGCCATTCCCGGCAGCCAGATACGCGGCAATCTGCGCCGATTCCAGTCCCGGCAGGGCGCGGAAAATATGCCAGCGCAGAAACTCGGACCGATAGGGACCGCCGACGAAGGCCGCGTCCCCCAGGACGACGCGTGCGACGCGCTCCAGCCACTGCCACGGCAGGATCATGTCGAAATTCGCCGCGATGCCGTGGCCACCGTGCACGCCGGGTCGGCGCGCGAATTCGCCAAGCAGCCAGCGCCGCAGACCCGGATGCGCCACGACGACTGTCTGCGCGCGCAGCGGATTGGGCGGACGCGCAATCTCCAGATGCATGGCTAGTTTTTCCGCCAGCCGCTCGGTGCGGCTGCCGCGGTGCACGATAAGGCCGACGTCGTCCGGGATCATCGATCCCATCATACGCAAAAGCGTCTCACCGATTGATCCGAGGCAAACGGCACGGTTCCGCTGGAATCGGTACCCCCTGCGCACAGACCTGAAATGCCCAGGTCGAAAAGTGGCGCAACACTTCTAACTTCACTCGGTGCGCGCGGCAGCGATCAGGTCGATTGGCGCTTCTCGCGCGCCAGCAATGCGCGTTTGCGCTCCGCGCCCCAGCGATAACCCGACAGCGCGCCATCCTGCCTGATCACACGATGGCAGGGAATTGCCACGGCCAATGCATTGGCCGCGCAGGCGGCTGCCACAGCGCGCACCGCCCGCGGCGCGCCGATGCGTCCGGCAATATCGGCGTAGCTGGCCGTCATTCCTGCGGGAATTTCGCGCAACGCCTGCCAGACGCGTTGCTGGAACGCCGTGCCGCGCACGTCCAGGGGCAAATCCAGGCCGGCCGCCGGCGTTTCGACGAAGCCGACAACGTGCGCCACCAACTGCTCGAATTTCGCATCGCCACCAATCAGCTCCGCATTCGGAAAGCGATCCTGCAGATCGCGCGCCAGTGCATCGGGCTCGTCACCGAGCGCGATCGCACAGACGCCGAGATCGCTTTGCGCGACCAGGATGGAACCCAGCGAGCACTCGCCGATCGCGAAGCGGATGCGGCGATTCACGCCGCCGGCACGATAGTCGGATGCCGTCATGCCCAGGACTTCGGCAGACTTTTCGTAGAAGCGCGCGTTGGAGTTGTAACCGGCCGCGTAGATCGCCTCGGTCACCGTGCCGGCGCGCCGCAATTGCCGGCGCACGCGCTCGCTGCGATGCGCATTGGCGTATTGTTTCGGGGTGACGCCGGCGATCGCCTTGAATACGCGATGGAAATGAAACGGGCTCATGCCAGCGTCCGCCGCCAGGCTTTCCAGGCTCGGCACAGACTCCGCCGTCTCCATCAGGCGGCAGGCTGCGATCACCTGCGCGGAATGCTGCTCAGCCAGCGATGGCCGATCCGGCTTGCAGCGCCTGCACGGACGAAATCCTGCATCCTCCGCGTCGGCGCGGCAGCGGTAAAAGTGCACATTTTCCGGCCGCGGCAGACGCGCGCCGCAGGATGGCCGGCAATACACGCCGGTCGTCGCCACCGAATACCAGAAATTGCCGTCCGCTTTCGTGTCGCGTGCAACGACCGCCGCCCAGCGCGGATCGTTTTCTGTTGCCGCTGCGCGGCGTGCGTTTTTGCTGGTCACGTTCATCGGTGCTCCACAGGATACGATCAATGGAAGCCAATGTAACGATGGGACGCCACGGTCGATACACGACTCTTGCGGTCGAATTCGGACCGTCTGCGGCGCAAGCCGGGCAGATGCAGGACCGCGGCATCGCGGCAAGGGGAATTGGCGGAAATTGAATTTCCGGCGGAGCAGTGTTTGCTCGAACCGCCGCGAAAAAGCGCGTAAAAGTGGTGGGCGGTACAAGGATCGAACTTGTGACCCCTGCCGTGTGAAGGCAGTGCTCTACCGCTGAGCTAACCGCCCACGCATGTACTTTTTCGCGAAACTCCCATGCACGTCGACCGGCAACGGTGGCGGTGCGAGGGAATGGTGCGGAGAAGGGAATCGAATAGTAGAGATAAGTACTTGTTTACAAAAACTATCTCTTACGTGACTTGCGAAAGTTACGCGCAAACTTACTCACCAAGTGACCTTCCTACCCCGCTCTATCAAGGCGAATGATACCGGAACACACTCTGCGTCTACAACTTGTTGGCGTGTGGACCTCCGGTTCCAGCCGCAGCTTCAAGGAAGATTTCACGCCAATCGACGTCGCCAGTGTGCTGGCAAAAGTGATCGAACTACCCGTACAGACCTGGTTCTATAAGAACGATCATCAGGAAGGCCGGCACATGGGACCGGTGGCGGAAGATTTTGCTGTGCTATTCGGCCTTGGCAGCAATGACAAGTACATCGGGGCCGTGGACGAAAGCGGCGTGGCATTCGCCGCAATTCAGGGCTTGAACCAGAAGGTCGAGGCAGAACGAGAACAGAACTCCAAACTTCAGGAAAAAGATGACGCTCTCGCGCGTGAGAACGCAGTGTTGCGCGGCAAGCTCGACGAGGTACTTTCACGCGTAAGCAAGCTCGAAGCCAAACAGGGACGGTGACATGGACGCACGCCTGTCGGTGGCCTCGATCCTTGTGGCAATTGCCTCTTCGGCTCCATTTTCCGCGTGGGCGACAACTGCTTCAGACCCACCGCGCTTTCAGTTGGTCGGCGAAGGCACCCTGCTACCGGATCAGCCCGTGCAGAAAAGTGGCAATGTGCAACTTAAAGCCACGCTGATAGGACCATGAATGTCCATTTGTTGCGCCGTTGCTTCGGGCGCGAAAAGTGACATGCTCACGAGCGCAACGAAGCTGCGCATCTGCAAGCCGAGGACACCCAAACCAAATTTCACTGAACTCCACTCCTTTGAGAAAACTCCATCGTACACGGTGAACCTGTTCCTTTCGACGAAGGTAGGTGGCTTCGTACGAGCCCTCGTGAAAACCCGGCATACTTCGGCATCCCCGAACCAAAGCAAGACAGTCTTCTGAATGAAGTCGCTCGCGGTGGTGGCCTGAACCGCGAAGCATTCCGCAAAGAGTTCGGCGCTGATCCATCCGGCTCAATGGCGTACGCGTGTAGTCAGTGACTCGCAGCTTAGCGACCAGACTGCAAACCCCAACCTGTATGAAGGGCGGCAACTATCCTGAAGCAAGGTAGCAACGTCGCCCCACCACTCACTGCTCAAAGTTGTCAGCAAAAATCTGGTCCATCGTAAACAAGCTGACAATGTTGTCTGCCGGCCGCCCAACGATGAGCACCTGGTGCCCCGGATCGTAGGCGTGGGACATCAACGCGCCACCATTGGCTGCCGTGCCAAGCACGCTGTTCCATGCCTGAATCGTTCCCTTCAGACGAAAGGTGCCGTTCCCCAACGTTATGGCACCGCGGTTACCGCTCCAAGTGTCGGTGGCTAGGACGTAGTTGCCATCGCTCATTGGAAATGGACCGTAGCGCGACACCTGATCGCCAGCTGCGGTTCCGACCAACGAATTGCCGGCTGCCACAGGCCCGGCTATGCCACTCATACCGTTGCCCCAGGTTGCTGCACCCACATGGCTGCTTGCCACGTTGTCGTTCCAATTGGAACTGATCACGACGTAGTTCCCGTCGTCCAATGCGCCGTTGCTCAGCCCGGTGGGTGGGCCTAGGCCAACGTTGTCGCCAGCCGTGGTTCCGTATAGCGAGTTGCTGACAGTCACTGGCCCGGTGATGCCGCTATTGCCGTTACCCCAGGTAGCTGCACCGACATTGCTGTTCGCAATCCCGTTATTCCAATCGGGGCTGAAAACCACATAGTTGCCGTTAGTTAGGGCGGTAACGGAGTCGCCAACATCGTCACCCGTGGTGGTTCCGACCAAAGAATTGCTCGTCGTCACCGGGCCAGTGATACCGGTGCTGCCGTTGCCCCAGGTTGCTGCACCGAAATAATTGTTCCAGGTGTGGCTGGCGATCACATAGTCGCCGTTTCTGAGAGCGACGTTGCCACCGTTACCGACATAGTCATTGGCGGTTGTACCGAACAACGAATTGCTGACCGTGACCGGGCCGGCGATACCGGTGCTGCCATTGCCCCAGGTTGCTGCACCGTAATGATTGCCACTTGCGCCGTTGTTCCAATCCCAGCTGACGACGACGTAGTTACCGTTGCTCAAAGCGATGACACCATCACCTACGTAATCGTCAGCGGTGGTACCCACCAGCGAATTGCTAGCCGTCACTGGGCCAGTGATGCCGCTACTGCCGTTGCCCCAGGTTGCTGCACCGAAATAGTAGTGCCAGTAGATGCTGGCGACCACGTAGTTGCCATTGCTCAGGGATGTCACCTCGAGGCCGACTTGGTCGCCAACGGTGGTACCTACCAGCGAATTGCTGGGCGACACGGGTCCGGTGATGCCGCTGCTGCCGTTGCCCCAGGTTGCCGCACCGAACATGCCGTTCGCCTGTCCATTGTTCCAACTCCCACTGTCCACTACATAGTTGCCGTTGCTCAGCGCCGTAATCCCGTACTGGCCAATCTGATCACCTGCAGCTGTTCCGACCAAAGAATTGCTCGTCGTCACCGGGCCGGTGATACCGGTGCTGCCGTTGCCCCAGGTTGCTGCACCGACATTGCTGTTCGCAACGCCATTATTCCAATCACGACTGGCTACCACATAGTTGCCGTTTCTAAGAGCGAATGGAAATCCAACATGGTCGGCGACGGTAGTCCCGAATAGCGAATTGCTGGGCGACACGGGTCCGGTGATGCCGCTGCTGCCGTTGCCCCAGGTTGCCGCGCCAACATTGGCGCCAATCACGCCATTGTTCCAATTAGGACTGGCCACCACGAAGTTGCCGTTGCTCAGCGCCATAACGTCATACTGGCCAATTTGATCACCTGCAGTCGTTCCGATCAGCGAATTGCTGGCCGATACCACACCCGAAAGGCCCGTCGTGCCGTTAACCCAAGTTACCGCACCGGCCGCCGCCGCCCCGATGTTGTTCCACGCCGGACTCCTGACCACAAAATTCCCATCACCGATAACGACCACGCCGCCACTTCCTACGTTATCGTTAATGCTGCTGCCGGTCAGAGTGCTGATCAGAGCCGGAATGGGGCTGTACAGATACACCGCACCCACCTTTGATACCGAGCCGATGCTGGCGTTGGGGTCGGTGACCACGAAATTGCCATTCGGGAGCTCGGTAACGGACGTACCAAACGCGCCGCTACCGGCTGGGCCTTGAATATCGATCTGGCGAGCGCCAGCGGGCGGCGCGGCAAGCACAGTGCCAACGATCAGCAACACCGTCGGACAATGACGAATGAGCGGCCTACGCTTCTTGCGTGACATGGTTCGCTCCCTGTCAGTACCGGGAGGAGTGTCCCACAACAGACGAAGACGGACAATGACGACGCAACCTCGCCGATATGTCCTTGACGTTTGCCGTGTTGCGACCAAGTTCTCGCTATCGGGGTTGCCAGCCTCTAACAAATATAAACGTATACACGCGAAATTCGTGGCCTATATATGCGTGCGCGAACGATGCCAATGCAGGCACCTCCGGCCATACCTAAATCCATTGGCTATTCGTTTCATTTCCGCCTAATACGATCGAGAAACTGACTCAGGTATGCAGCGCTGCGCTGGTTCAGTTCGGCATCGCGTAGGCGGTAACGGCCGCGCGCCGCGCTCAGCTTCCTCCTCCATTGCATGCCATTGAGCCGTCGGAAAACAATCTGCGCTCCGTCCGGCACATGCATGTTGGTGCAGGGCGGCCGACATCGCGAGCTTGCCCGCGTCGTGGCTGGAGCCAATGTCCTGTGCAAGCTCGACGACCCAGGCAGCATAGGCGCGATCAGCATTCGCCGGAGAGCTCGACGCGAGCACCAGTGCCAATATCGAAACCGACCCGAACACCATCAGCTACCTCGCAACTTGCGATCCGCACGCGACTATAGAATAAATTGATGCTCGGTCGATTATTTCACCGTTGCAGGCACAAACGACGTACTGAGCCAGTCCCAGCAACCGTCCTGGTGTAGTTAGGCGATTGCGGTACCATGGTTCGTATTCGTGGCAACCGCCCCTTACCTTAGACGAACCCTTGGATGAGTCGTCGAGTCTGGCTATGTTCGTTCGTGGCATTGCTCATCGGCGCCTGCGTCGAAGACAGCGAATCTATCGCATCGCTGCAGACATTTCCTGATCTGTTACGCTCGCCTGAATCTACGCTTTGTGGTCCTGAGTTGTTCCGGCTTGAGCGCATTTCCTGATCTGTTACGCTCCTGGGTGCCGGCGATTAGTGCGCTGAGCCAGTTCCGGCTTGAGCGCATTTCCTGATCTGTTACGCTCGGCCCGCTACGACAACAGCCTGCCGCCAGAGTTCCGGCTTGAGCGCATTTCCTGATCTGTTACGCTCAACAGCATCGCTTGGCCGACGAGATCGTGAGTTCCGGCTTGAGCGCATTTCCTGATCTGTTACGCTCTGCCTGTCCGTAAGGCGTCGTAATCTCGTAGTTCCGGCTTGAGCGCATTTCCTGATCTGTTACGCTCAATCCCATCGATCAGACGCATCAGCCATGTGTTCCGGCTTGAGCGCATTTCCTGATCTGTTACGCTCCCATTCCTTTCGTCGTGCTGACATCATGCAGTTCCGGCTTGAGCGCATTTCCTGATCTGTTACGCTCCTCTACTAGCGGCTCCGCTGGTCTCATTTGGTTCCGGCTTGAGCGCATTTCCTGATCTGTTACGCTCGATCCGCCCGGCCTTCCTCGCACGCCGCCTGTTCCGGCTTGAGCGCATTTCCTGATCTGTTACGCTCGCGTCACTACTACGTGCGCAGGCTGCTGTGGTTCCGGCTTGAGCGCATTTCCTGATCTGTTACGCTCCGCACCAAGACAAGCCCCTGTTTTTGCAGGGGCTTGTTGCTTTTTGGGTATGGGGAAAGGGCATCATAGAATCTCAAAAAAGCTGGAATTGATCGGGATTCTTTAGCGGTTTTTGCCGTTTGCGACGCTCGAAACGGATGATTCCGGAGTACTGCTTATCAGTAAAATATAGACAGTACACCTTTCCACCTGAAGGCAGCACGGCCTGCACCCGTCGAGTCCAGGTGTCGGCCTGTTCGCGCCCTTCGCAAAAACGCAGATAGACTGAAAACTGACAGCGTTCAAAGCCGAAATCCAGCAAATCATGCCGAAAATCGTTGGCTGCCTTGCGGTCATCTTCCGTGGTTACCGGCAGATCGAACATGACCAGCATCCACATCAGACGGTAGGCGCAAAGCGGCGGCGCCGCCTGCCGCTCAGTCCGCCGCCTCGTCGTCGTGCGAGACATGAGGTTTTTCCCACAATGAAGCCACGGCGGCTCGGGTGACAGGAGGTAGCTCAAGTCTGTGTTTGGGGGATTCGTAAATCTGTGCAAGCGAGATGGCCATACGCTGGATCACCAATGACACCGGGCTGGTGCCGCGCTCGGTGAACATGTTGCGTACCGGCAGCAGTGCCAGTGCACGCTTGGCGCCGCTATCGACTTCGGTGCTGCCGCCTTCGGCTAGCCGCCGGACGCACGCATCCACCAACGGACGGAATGGTTCCATCATGTCGTCTACCAACCGCATCGGATTGCCTTCATTGGCGTGGTGCAGAGAAATGCCTGGATGCAACCCAGCCGCCATCAATTGACGGGCGACTGTGGCGCGCAGAACGGTGTATCCGTAATTGAGCAAGCCATTGAGACCGTCGCCTTCATGATCGCGGCGGAAGGTTTGTCCGAATAACAGGCCCCAGTAGAGTCGTGCAGCTCGACCTTCGACATTGCCGGGATCGCCGCTTCTCACATGACCGGCCAGCCGGCGCAGTGGCGGCTCCGGGCCATCAAACAAACCGATTACCGCAGCCTGCATGCCGATCTTCGTTTGCACAACCTGTTTCCACAGACGCTTGCGCAACGGCAGGCTCGCGCCCAGTTGTGCATCCATTCGTGCCGCCTGCCGGTGATGCCCTTCCACGGGCCACAACAGTCCGACCGGACGATGATGTGCGCCGCAGAGAACGAACGGCGCACCACGCTCGGCCAACGCCACAAGTAAATTGTTGCTGTAAGCGAGACCATGCGCGTTGCCGATGAGGGCGGCTACATCGTCGATTGGAGTGCGCCCCACTTCTTCGCCCTTGTGGCTGACGACGAGAAACCCGCGATCCAGCGACAGGTAACGACTATCGCCGGCAATCTCGACGATACGGCCGATCATGTCATTCCCTGAAACCCGGATCGTTGATGAAGCCGAGGATGTCAACCCCTGCCAATCTTGCACGCAGAGGTTTCAGCGCAGCGGGTGATTTGAAGAAATACTTGAAACCACTGTTCTTGTCTCTCGTACGCGCATCAACATTGGCTTCGTGGAGATCGACTAATGCGATCATGCCTGTGGAAAATTTCGCGACGCGCATGCATCTGACATGCTCGTTCGACTCAATCACCACGACATCATCTTTGTGAATCCGCATCACCAATAGCTGTCCGTTTTGCGCATGAGTTTTCGACGGATTAAAAACTTTCCGATTGGCCTCAAACGAGCTAATTACTTCACCGCCCCAACCGCCGTCTGGGCGCCGGAAGATTTCGTAGCAGTAATTGCCGTCACCTTTGACGTAGCGATAGGGTTCGCCGGAGCGCCGATCATGGATGTGGATGACGGCAAGCCGCTCTTGTCGCACAACGCGACGGATGCCGGTACGTTCGGAGTACGCCCGCAGGGCAACCTTGATTTCCTTGGCGGACGACAACGGGGCCAGCAGTTGCGTAATCTCTGTCCGCAAAAAATCGTCGGCGATGCTTTCGGCATCGACGGCCTTGCTTAGGCTTTCCAGCGGCACGCGCCGGCCCACTAACGGATTGCCGTGCTTGTCTGGTCCATCGCGCCAGCCATAATTGGTGTCATTATGCAGAGCGGCTTGCTTACCGTGATCGGGCCTGTGCGATACCACGATTTGCCCAAGACACTGTTGCAAATCATTGCGAAACGAGGGCCACGGCAGGTCCAAACCTTCCAGCAAGCGTTCCTCGCCCTTGCCTTCCGCCCGCGCGGCGGCCGTTGCGATGCGCTGGATCAGACTGCGGCTACACAAGCCGATCACGGCAGCATCGAGCGCGTGGTGGCGGTGATCTTCGCGATTCTTTTGGCCATCGTCTGACAGCAGTCTGCTCAATCCAAACTTGCCTCGTAGCAATCCAGTCAGCTTGCCACTGGACACCCAGACGCAATTCGGCGGGCAAATGGCACTGAGATATTGCTTGGCGGCGCGGCCCAGATATGCGGTATCGGTAAGGTGGCGGGCTAGAAAATCCGTATCGCCGAGAAACGTTTCCAGAGCATTTTCCTGAAATAGCTTCCGCTTGTGCGCCGGCAGGCGCTCGGCGCGTTCAACGATCTCATTCCAACGTGCGGCATGGCCGAATGCCTCGAATGGCGTGCGGTTGCCCTTGTCGCGATTGCCTTGCCGCGTGCACAGAATCTTGTTACCGATTCCATCATGCAGCGACCGCGAGAACGGCAGGATGTGATCGATCTCAACTTCGTCGCTGAACAGCAAGGTCTTGCTCAGGCGTTGACCGCTGTACGTGCAGTAACGATCCAGCGCATCGTCTTTCCCCAGTTCTTCCCACAGTTGCAGTTTCAGACGATTGTCGCGCTTGGGTCGCACGCCGAGGCGTTCAAGCTCGCCGTTATATCGGTCGTTGCGTTCCTGATTCTCACCTTGCTGCTTGGTGATCTCGCGACGCTTCTCGCCGGAGACTCCGAACCCGCGAGTCAACTCGACAACGATCTGATGGGGATGGCCGTAGCGTTTGATGAGTGCGTTCACCAGTTGGCGCAGCTGATTCAGGCCGATGTGAACGGTGGGGTTAGGAATCTTTCCGTACTTCTGTTCCGATTCATCCCTTGCCTTGTCGGCCGGCGAAGTATAACCGCGCAACAACTCGCCGTAATACGGCAGTTGAGGGTGGAATACACCATCGTAGAACTGCGAGTGATGGCTGTAACCCGCGCGGGTGACAGCAACATCGTAAGTGACCACATCACGCTCAAGCTCGGGCACGATGCGCGCCAACGCTTTCAAGCTGAGGCTGCCGTAGTCATCGGGCAATCGAAAGCCGGCCAGAGTGCGCGCGACCTCGCGGGTAATCGAGAAAGGCAACTGCACGAGCGCCTGGATGATGACTGCGGTATCGTGTTGCTTACCGAGTATCTCGCTGGCGATCTTGGTGTCGCCAGGGAGTGCGATTAGTGCGTCGATCAGCGCGTCGACTTGATCGGCTTGTTCCACGAGCACGGCAAGCGCCTGTTGCAACTCGGGTTTGAGCGCATGCCAATGCACGTCCAGAGCCTGACCCGCACCGAAACTTGCTGCCACGACATCGCCTTTCAGCCCTCGGCGCTTTTCATCGTTACCGAAGTTGAACGCCTTGGCGTTGTGTAGACCAGCAGATTTCGCCAATTGAGCAAACGTCACCAAGCCAACTGTTTCAGTCAGTCGCTGCAACATCGCATTGCGCTCGACCAGAGTGAGATGTCGATGACCGATGCTTTCCGTTACACGCAGGTTGTTGAGTTCCTGCAGGATGCGGAAGCGTTGCTGCAGCGGTGAGCAGAGCCGCGCGCGGAATTCTTCAGGCTCGAACAGGCATCGCCCCGGCTGCACAGGCAACAACCGCCGCTGGAACAACAGGGTGTCGCGTAGATAGACGCGCGCTACGTCGGTCAGCACGGCCGGGTGATGGCGCTGCTGTGCGGCCCAGAGCGCATCGAATTCCTCCGACACCATCCCGCGTTGCAAGTACAGCACGTATTGGCCGTCTGCACTGCGGCGCGCGCGAACAGGAAGTCGCTCAGAATGCTGACGTGCCAGATACTCGCCCACCGTGCGACAACCGGCGTCGGCGATACGCGACTTTAGGGCGGCGATGGCGGCATGCACCTTGCCGGTTTCTTTCTCGGAATCAGCGTCGCGACCATCCTTGCGGCTACTCTTGAAACCGCGTTTGCGCGCCAAGTGGTAGAGCGCGCGTCCCAACTCGTGTGCAGTCAGTGGCATATCAAGTCCGCGCGCACGTAGCTCATAGGGATCGATGCCTTGCAAAGCTTTGCGTTCGCCTTCATTCGCGGACATAAGCCCAAAGCGAATCAGTCCTTCTATAAGGCGATGGCGACGCTTGAGCACACGATCGCGGCGACGGCGCATCTGGCGCGCTATCCGGCGATCAGCGGCTTTCGAGGCAAGTGTCTTCGGATCCCGCCCATCAGAGAATATCCGCGAACCTAGGCGCTGAATGGCGCAAGGCTCGTCGGCATCGTCGAGTCGATAGACGCACCAGCCGAGCGAATTGGCTCCCACGTCGAGCGCGAGCCGATATTTCAACCGTGCCATATCTTTCCCCTTGACGTTTGAGATTTCCGGCCGTAGCCTAACCTCTACTAGCAGATCAGGAAATGCGCTCTTTCCGTTAACAAGCAGAAAGATGCACCAAATCAGACAAGGCCGGGCAACCGGCCTTTGTCGTATTTATAGTACCCCTCACACTCTCAGCATCTGAGATGCCGCTTACGCGCCTTCATCGAAATGATCGGGGCAATGGTCTGCGAGGGAAAGGCGCGGCTCAACAGCACCGCTCCGGCAGCGGCTTAACTCCAATTTTGCGCTGCACACTGCCGCGGTTTCTGTCATGACGCTCTCGCGCGTCATTGTCACAGGCTTGCGGGCCGATTCATCTTGATGCCACGATTGTTTTGCTTCGTCGCATGGCCTGCGACGATGCGATGAAACGCTTGCAAAGCCACGCAGGCCGACACGATGATTGCCGTACGATCTTGCAATTCGCGACCGCGTTGACTTTGTCCGTGTGAGGTTTCAAACATGCTCGGCTGGGAAGTATATGTGTGTCGGCAACGCTCAAACGTGCGCTGTCGCATGCTGCTTGGTTTGATCGGTGCGCCAAACAGATTACTGACGTTGTCACCAAGCTTGCGTCGAATTGCCCAGCGTTGAGACATGACTTGGTTCTCGCCGCTAACACGCTGACTGGCATAAGTCGGTAATGGATAAATTGATGTGCGATGGCAAAATTTCTCTATGCTTGGAAACTTGTAGAGTTTGCGAGCGCGCCGGCCATTATAAGGACAGTGCATGTACCAGTATCGACCTCCAAAATTCAGGGGCCGACTTGAGAGCTCGATCGTGTACTTCACGTCACACGGCTCGCCGCTCTGCGTCAATTGATAGTTCAAATGCAGCTCGCCACTTTCCTTCCCCAACGACGCGAAGTAACGAATAGCGCCAACATTTTGGCCATTGCGCTCCCATTCCCAACCGCCTGGGGCTGCACTCCCTGCTTTTAGGCCGCCATGGGCGAACAGAGCAGAGAGGTTCAGACATAAAGCTGATTCTATATGTGGACGCTTACCCTGGCGGCTCATCGTCTTATTCCTCGATTGCCGTCAAGAAAATGCGCAATGCAATGCGCCGTTTCGGGTCGCATTGAGTACCCTTGTTCAGGCCATACAATTGCGCGCTGCGCTTGGTAATATATAAAGCAACACGCCGGCCGTGTCGGGCGATGCCAGAACATCGTCATGGCTGACACGCTTGCCGTGTGAGTTCCGATGCGATTGGATCGTCACTAACACGGGTACCGTGTCGGGTTGACACGCCGGCCGTGCTGGACAGCTGAATTTTTTTTACAGGTTTCGGCATCGGCGGTCGCGGGGTTCTCCAAGATCCCGAAGCAACCCTAGTCGACGAAACGTCCAGCTTGCCTTTGCATTCGTCGATTGGACGCCAAGCAACTGCGTAGAGACTGCATCGATTCAAACCACCTTGCCGCGTCTTTTCGATCATTCCGAAGTGCAACAGCTCCGCGAGCGCACGTCCGAGCGTGTCACGGGACTTCCATCCTCGCGCATGCATGGTCTTCCAGGCTGCGCAGAAATCGCCATTGTTCATGCCGTTATATTGGCGACCTAGATCGTTTAGTAGTTTGACGGCCTGCGCCGATAGTGCCCAATAATTTGGCGCGTCCATTATTTCGTGGGGCAACGCAAAGAAAGTTCCGCTTTCCAGTCGGCCTTTCGCTTTACGCAGTGTGCGACTCACGGTGAAATCCTCGTCGGCTTACGGGGCCTTCCCGCGCCTCCCTTCCGGGAGGGTATGTGCCAGACCCCAAGTTGCTCACGCCCGATCCGCGATCGGCAGGCAGGATTCAACGCACTCAGGACCTGGTAGCCCACGGCGTCATGTTGCCAGCCGCGCGCGCGCATTTCCGGGATGATCAGGCTTCGGCCGTTGATGCAATGTTTGCCAATCCGGTGCCGGTCGAAGGCTCGTGCATGGATGAAATGCTCGCCACATGCTTTGTATTGGCAGCGGTTGCCGGTCAACTTGTGCGTTGTCATGCAGCCGCCTTTGCATCGCGCTCGGCGATGCGTTCGGCAATCCACCGCGAAACTTCGACCGAATTCCAGACAGTTAGCCGCTCGCCTAATTTAATCGGTTTGGGGAACCTGCCCTGCGCGCATCTGCGGTAAATCTCAGACCGTGAAAGTCCCGTACGGGCTTTGACGACCGGCAGACGTTGCAGGCTAACAGCATCGCTTATCGGGAGCGTGTCCTTCTGCGTGTCCATCGCGTTCTCCTAAGTCAAGGGAAATCCTTGGGCCGAATTGGACTTTCCCCCTCCAAGAGTGCGTTGAACATCCTGCGTACATAGCAAATCCCCCGCTCTTCATAGTACGGTGGGGGGCGGCTTCCTCCATTGAAGAATCCATTTTTCGGCGGTACCGTAGGTAACGTGAAATATCGCCGAAATCTTAGTGGACGCATCATCGATGCTTCTGAACTTGTTGGATTGCCAGTAGGCCTTGGCGTTCGCCTTTCGGTCTCTGTTGAAACGGTGCCGCTTATCTAGCTTTGCGCGGGACTGTTGGGAGCGCATTGTTTCGCCTGCTGACACAAAGTCGTCCCAATCGTCTACCGTCGTCTTCACCTCAGCCATACCAAGCAGCCAACCAGCAGCGGCAATATCTCCAACTGACTCAACAGACCAAACCCTATCTCGCTCGCAGCGTTCAATTGCTCGCTGCACCAAAACGATCCCAAAAGCGGCCCCCAATTCGGCACGCCTGATGAATTGCAATTTGACAGGAATGTGCTCACCAATAAACCCGTCATATGCTGTTTTGCTATTCTGCGACTTGTTATCCAAGACGCCCCACCAAAGAATTTGCGCCTCGCCACTGTATTCCAAGTACCTTTCCGGCGAATCGATCTTGTGTGTTTTGTTTCGCCGATCAGCAACGGTGATGGTTCCAAGTAAATAGGGCTTATTGATCTGGACAAATTCCGCAATAAGCTTGCACGCGACATCGCCGAGCAACGCAACCTCATATTCGGGTCGCGAATTTCGCTCGCCAGTAGGGTTGCCGCCGGAATCCACTTCGTCAACAAAGCATAGGCCGGCCAAACTCCTGACCAGGTTCTTCAGAGGGGTAAGCGGAGTACGCCACCCATCGGGTTGTGCAAGATGTATTGCCGATATCAAGTCTTCAATGGGCGAGGCCGTGATTGCGTCCCTGACATCTTCGGCGAACTTCGCAAAGCGCCGACGTTCCGCTTTGCTCGCCTTATTCGCCCAGGTCACCATGTCGGGCGGAAGCTCATCGATAGGTTTCAATTTTCTAGTGGCCATAGCTCACCGTTATGCGCCCTTCGGACATAGCACGGCAACGCGGCGAAAGTGTCTGCACTTTCGGTAGCTAGCGTAGCCTTGGTGAAATCGATTACCTACCGCGCCCACGGAACGCCACGACGTTCCCGCCTGAGCGCAGTTCATCGAGGTAGTCGGCCCAGTCTTGCATCATTTTGCGACGCTTAGGCAAGTGTTCAGCGTAGTTATACGCAGCTTTGACCTTGTTGCGCTCGGCATGCGCTAACTGGCGCTCGATTACATCCGACGGCCAGCCTTGCTCGTGTAGTAACGTGGATGCCATGCTGCGGAATCCGTGGCCTGTCATTTCGTCGCCGGTATATCCCAAGCGGCGCAGCGCAGCTGTAACCGTGTTTTCAGACATTGGCCGTTGCGTGCTGCGATTTGATGGGAATACAAAGCGACCTGATCCGCTCAACGGGTAAAGTTCGCGCAGGATCGCTACGGCTTGCGCGGACAACGGGACTAGATGTGGTTCGCGCATCTTCATGCGCTCAGCAGGGATGCGCCACTCGCCCTTGTTCAGGTCAATCTCCGCCCACTCGGCTTGGCGCAACTCGCCCGGTCGCACGAATACCAGCGGCGCAATTTTGAGCGCCGAAGCAACGACAAGGCTCCCGGCAAATCCGTGGATCGCACGGAGCAGTTCGCCGACTTTGGCCGGTTCGGTGATGCTTGCATGGTGCCGGGTCTTCGTGGTTTGCAGCGCGCCGCGGAGGTCGCCCGTTGGGTCACGAGTTGCCCTGCCGGTGGCAACGGCATAACGAATCACCTGCCCGATCACCTGCTTGAGTCGCTGTGCTGTTTCCAGTTTGCCGAGCGCTTCGACGCGTCGCAGGATGGCCAATGTCTCCGAGGCCGAGATCTCACTCACTGGCCGCACGGCTAGCCAAGGAAACGCCATCGTCTCCAAGAGCCAGCGCACCTTGTCGCGCGTCGCATCCGCAAGGTGCCCGCGACCGTCAACCCATTCCCTGGCCACGGCTTCAAACGTCGCTGCCGACATAAGGCACTGATTCAACTTGTCGGTCTTCCGTTTGGCGCTTGGATCAACGTGTGCGGCTACCTGTTTCCGCAGATCGTCGCGGCGCTCGCGAGCGGCGGCCAACGAGACATCGGGGTACACACCCAGGCTAAGCATCTTGCCCTTGCCCGCGAATCGATAGCGGTAACGCCAATAGCGCCCTCCGCTCGGGTGTACCTCAACGCAAAGACCCTTGCTATCGGCCAAACGATACGGCTTGGCCTGGGGTTTTGCGCTTCGCAGCTTGGTATCGGTCAGCATGAGAGTAAGTCACTTCCACCCGAAATGGCACTTTTGGAAAGAGTTACTCAAAGTTACTCCCATTGAAGTTGGGCTGCAACGGGATGGCCTGGAACGGCTAGGCACAAAAAAACCCGCTGTTATGCGGGTTTCAGTGGTGTTTTTGGACTTGCTGGGATAGCCTGAAACTAACTATTGGTGCCGGAGAAGGGAATCGAACCCCCGACCCACGCATTACGAATGCGTTGCTCTACCAGCTGAGCTACCCCGGCGCCGGGCGCGCAGTGTAGCGTCCGAGGGATCGGCCGGCAACTGCCAGCCGTGCGCTCACTGCCAGCAGTTGCCGTTGCTGTTCTGGGGCATTTGGCTTGGAGTGGGAGTCTTGTTGCCAAGATTGTCCAGGGTCAGCGCACCGCAGGCATCCGCTGTCTGCCCCGCCTGCGGCGTTCCCGTGATCGTATAGGAAGTATTGCCGGCCCCCAGAACCACGGCCGCCGTGTAGTACAGGTTCGGACTGGTTGCACTGTTGAACGCCAATCCGGCCGGCGACGCGCCCGTGATGTTGGCAGTGTATACGTTGAATGACGTGAAGTAGCGCTCTTCCGCCGCAGCGATCGCCATCAGGAACTGTTGTCCGTCCGAGCGCCGTGCGCGGAACCCGTACTTGTTGTAGTTGAACAGGGCAAGCGCAGCCAATACGCCGATGACAACTATCACGATCATCAGCTCGAGCAGGGTGAACCCCTTTGCCGTTCTGGCCGTCATAAACCTCTCCTGAATGCGTCTGCGCGTCATATCGTCCGTTCTCACAACTGATTCAGCAACTCGTTCCATGAGGTCCGCCGCCAGATTGGCGTCAAGCCCTGCAGTTGAACCGTGTTACCCGCGCCGCCCGCCCCGCCCATGCCGGGCAGGATGATGCCGCTGCCGCCAAGCAACGAAATGGCACTGATGCCACCCACAGCCGGTGGATTGGTGACCGTGGATCCCACCTGCGACGTCGAGGCTCCCGTCGGTGATGGCAACGGTGGACCGCCACTGGCGGCGTTGACCGAAATCACGGCTCCCGACCGTCCCGGCTGGCAAGGATCGGCATTTTGTCCCGGTATCAGGCTGGTCAGGATCGCTATGCCTGCGCTGAACAATGGCGACGCCGTAACGACATCGCGCTCGCCCACGATCGTGGAGCCGCCCGTGGGCGTGACATTCAGCGGAATTTCCCAGCCACGGGGATGCGCCACGGTGGTACTCGCCGTATATGGCAACGAGCGGTTGCCCAGCGCATCCTGCGTCAGCGTGCGCGAATTCAAATCGCTTTCATGGAAGGGATAGGACGAACCGCCGTCGGTGGCGGAAAAGTGGGTGCCATAGTCGCGGACGCCGAAGAAATGCTGGGTCGCGTACACGCTGGACGTATTGTTGTCCGACGCGCCGAGATACTGTCCCGAGCCAAACACGTAAACCACGCCACCATTGACCGTATCCGGGAAAGCCACCGGCATCACGCTGATCGGCTCACAGCCGATGCCCGCGGTGTTGCTCGTGCTGCACGCGGCGGTGCTGGTATAGGTCTTGAACAGCGCGTCCACGTTGCCCGCCCAGTTGCTGGGGTTCGGGTCGGTCAGATCGAAGCGCCAGACATTGCCGGTGAGGTCGCCGGCAACGGCCACGTCATCGATTTGATCCAGGCCAAAGTCGACGACGCTGGGCGTGCTCAGGCCATAGCTGGTGACGCCGCTCGTGGTCGGTATCTTCGCGATCAGGCTGCCGTCGGAAGCATTGAGTACCCACAGATAGGTCGGTCCAGAGGCTTTCGTTGTCGCCCCGGGAGCCGTATTCGAAACCGATTGGCCGTTGGCCGCGCAGGTCGAAGAGCCCTGTGCCGCCGGCAGACATACCGGCGAGTAGCCGCTCGTCACCAGCACCACCCAGGTGCCGCCGGGAGTACCGGTACCCTTGCACGGCGATACGTTGCAACGGATACGGGCAATATTGGTCGAAGCATAGGTATAGCCCAGATCCGCATCCTGCTGGCTGCTGAACTCCCAGAGGAATTGGCTTGCCGCAGTGGTTTCGGAGGAAGGAGTGCACGATGTCGCCGAGCCTGGACTGGTGCAGGTCACATCCAGGGCATAAATGCCGCGGCCGCCCAGACGCAGCGAACCGATCAGGATCGTGCGCCAATGGCCGTTGATGAAAACGTCCTGGATGATCGGTGAATCATCGACCGTGGGCACCACGCCGTTGTTCGCGTTGGTCACCTGGTCAAGTTGGCCGTTGCCATACAGCAGATTCGGCACGTAGGCCCAGCTTTCGGTGCCGGCGACGGCGTCGAACGCGTGCAGCATGCCATCGTTGGCGCCGACGTAGATCATCGCCTCACGGTTCAGATTGTTGTGCACGAACAATTCGTAGGTATTGCCCGCCACTGCCGCTGTCTGTTCGGGTGAACCCACCGGATAGATATCCTGCCAGCCGGAACTGGGTCCGCCTTCGTAAACGGCTGCCGAATCGACGATGGCGCCCAGCACCGACAAACGGGGGCGAAACGTCACCGGCGCCGTCGTCGGCGTGGAAGCCGACTCATACTTTCGTGTGCCGCGTAGATAGCTCAAACGGTAGGTACCGTTCGGATCGACCGTACCATTGGGTGTGCCGCTATTGATAACCAAACCCGTCGTGGTGTTCGGATAGGTCGTGGTCGGATCCAGGTTCAGCGCCATCTGTTCGTTGGCGCCAAGATTCGTCCATTCGAATGGCTGGGCAGCCAGCGAACCCGGCGATCCGACGGACGTGAAGATGATGCGCGCTGCAGGATTGACTGCCGTCACAGTGCCGCCCGTGGCCGCGCACGTACCGCCGGTCAGGAAACAGCCGGCATCCCAGACGGGCGTACCAATCGTTACCACACCGGTAACCGGATCTTGCGTGATCGGTTGCTTGTACAGGAAGCCAGGCCAGCCGCTGCTGTTGTAACCACCCTGATAGGCGAACGAACCGGCATTCAGGATCGAGCTGCTCACCGATTCAGCAGCCGAACTTCCGCTGCGCGAGATCACGTTGGTGAGGATCTTGGTCAGTTTCGACACCAGCACCTGCGGGCTCGTCGCGACGAAGAACGAACCGCGGCCGTTCAAGGCGGCATGCCACAGATCGTCGATATTGGCCGGGATGCCGCTGCCGGTTCCGTTGGGTTTTGGCCAGCCCACCGAGCCGGAGGAATTCACGGCAGCCGTGCGCAGCGCGCAGCCGTCGTCGTTCGCAGCAGTGACACCATTCTGGCAATCGGTATTGCTCGAATAGGTAAGGTTGCCGAACGCGCCCAGACTCACCGCGAACTGCACCAGATGCGGCCAGGTCGCAGGATCGTTGAGCGGGTTCCAGAACACTTCCGGCGTCGCGCCGGGATTGTTGGGATTGACCGTGCTCGTGGTTGCCGTCACTCCGGTCGTGAGGTCCGCAAAATACGGGGGCACGGTGTCCGGCGTGTAGTTCGGGCCTCCTGTAGTCGAAAAGTCGGGTCTGAGATTGGTCGCCCAGAAATTGAATGCGATATCCGAGTACGAGTTGCCACCGTCGCCATCGGTGGTCCAGTTGCTGGCGCCACCGTGCGCATACAGCTGGGAGACCGTCGCGGTTGGACTGTAGGACGTAATGCCGGAAGGATTCGTCGGCAGGGTCCAGCTGCTGCTGGTAGGACTGCCGGGCGAACTTACGGCGGGTTGGTTGTACAAACCGTCGGTCATCAGGATATGGAAATTCTGGCGGCAGGCCAGTTCACGGCCTGCGGTGGCGCCATTGGCAGGCTGCCAGTAGGGGTTCTTGATCGTGGTGACGCCGTTGCCGGTCTTGAAGTAATTTCCCGCGCGCAACAGGGCGTTGCGGCTCGGAGTGCCGTTGTTTGCCTGGACGTTGTAAATCCAGTTGAAGAATGCCTGGCGCCAGCCGCTGTTGCCACTCTGACCCGCCGAATACGGTGCCGTCGACGGCGCCGACGTCGTATCGTCCAGTTCCACGATCTGGGTACCGGCATACGCGCCCGTGGATGTCGTCGCCGTCCAGTTCAGGTTGTTGTTGTTGCCCAGGTTCTGCCATGTCACCCGGATATTGGCCTTCTGCGGTGTGCCCAGCACGCCGAACACGCGAGCGAGCGACGAACGCGCCATCAGGTTGCGGGCGCGGTAATAGGCATACCAGTTGGCGAAATTCTGATACTGGCTGGTCGGCACCGGTACCGCTTCCCAGTTGCCCGCCGTGTACAGCTTCACCAGGTCCGCGTTGGTCGCCGGCAGGCCGTACGCGTTCAGATTGATTGTGACGGTGGTCTTGAGGCGGTAGTAATACGGGCCGCCGTTCGGATAGACCGAACTGGTGCCGTCGCTGAGCGTGACCGTCGTGTTGTTCATCGGGCTGGCGCCGGTCCAGTTGGCGCTGGTCGTGGCGCCGGTGCCGCAGGTCCAGCGGATATCCGAAACCTTGCACGTCTTGCTGCTGCCCGATCCAGAGCAGCTACAAACACTGCTCGGGTAACTTCCGCACGTGGCGCTGGAACCAGTGGAATAAGTGAATGCGTTGGGCCCCATCGCGTTGGTCGTGCCGGTGTCGTTGGAACCGCCGTTCAGATCCATATTGCCGTTGTAGCCGGCGGTCGTGGCGGCAGTCACCGCATTGTAGGGCCGATTGACGGCAATACCATCGATCCACAGGGCCTGCAGGGTGGCATCAGCATTGGGGAACAAGGTGCCGTCTTCCTTCAGCGGCGGCGAATAGACAATCTTCGGGTTGTAGTAGACGCCATTCATGGCGAGGCGACGTACCGCAACATCCGTCGCCGTCGGATGATCCGGGTCGACCACGTTTGCGCAGCGCCAGGGACCGTCTTTCCAGTCGAAGCCCGATGTGTTGGTATCGTTGCTGGCACTGAAGCAAGGCGCCGAGCTACTGCCGGTTCCGCTGACGCACGTCGGCAAGTACGGGGCGGTGTCGCCCATGCGCGTCCAGGCCATCGATCCGGAATCGTCGAACGTGACGAAGATGTTCGGATTCACCGCAGAGGTGAGATCCGGTGGCGTCGGGCTGAGGTCAGTCGGATCGTTCGGCGCAACGGCCGCGGCACTCGCGCCCAGTGAAGCGGCGAGAGCAAAAGCGGCGAGCGTGGCACGGAGAACGGAAACGGATTGGCGATGCAAATGAGTCATGGCACGCGGCCTCAAAACGAAGGCGGAAGGGCAACGAAATAACTTTCGAGAAGACGCACCGTGCCCTGGTTGCCACCAGTGGCGCGGCTGGTGATACGGTACGCATACAAGGTCTGGCTGCCGGCACCGCGGTTGCCGGCGTTGTCGCGACCACCGCCTTCGCCGTTGCTTGGCGCTCCCGGTTGTAGCACCTTGCCCAGTTCTTCGATCAGGTACTGCGGCTGCTGGGCCAGCGAAGCGGAAGTCTGCGAGCCGGTCAGGCCGGTAAGGTTCGCGGTCGAGACGTTGCCGCCGTCGGCGGCTGTAGCGACCCAGCCGTACGTCGTGCGAAACGTGGTCACGAGCGGATTCATGAGAACAGTGCCCGATGCGTTGGCGTTGTTCGCCTGATAACAGAATGCATCGCCCCCGGTGGGGCCGCAGTGCAGCTTGCCATTGCCGATATTGGATGCATTCCAGACACTCCACTCGGTGCTGCGCAATGCGCTGTCGGCGCCCATCAGTGACAACTGGTTGTTATGCATGCCGCCGGTCATGCGCTCCTGCAATATCGACGTGCTCATGCCGGTGAGTCCGAGCAGCGTGATCAGCACGAGAAATACCAGGGCGACGAAGAGCACCGCGCCGCGTTGGCGCGGGAGTGAGGGAATGTTCGAACTTGTTCTGCGCATTGCAATGGTCCGGGAGGATCAGGGGTTGTAATTGCGTATCGAAGTCAGCGAGACGAATTCGCGGCGTATCATGCTGCCGGCTTTCAGGCCCGTCGCCGGCATGGTCGCCGTCGGTGCGGGAGCGCTGTTGTAGCTGACGCCATTGACGGTCAGGGCACCGGTGCCATTGAACTGATAGACAAGCTCCGGCGCGGTAAGCGTGAACAGATCGTTGATGCCGTTTACGAGGATATGCGTTTCGACATTCTTGACCGCGCGCCAAAGGCAGATATTGTTTCCGCCGCTGGTTTCGTACGTGCCCGGAATGAACGTAACGTACTGCGCCGGCGGTGCGGGGCAATTTGCCGCGCTGCTGTTGGTCACGACCGCGCCTGCATTGAAGAACTGCACTGCGCCGGCGGCGTTCTGCACGCCGAACAGGAACGTCATCTGCTCTACGCCCTGCACCAGTTCGTTGTTGATCGGTGCTACGCCGGTATTGTCCGCCGTCGTGCGCATCAGCGCCGGAATGAAGCGCCCCGCGACGCTGGGGTCGTTATCCAGGGCCAGCCAGTACGTCACCGTAATGAAGTTGCGGCTGAAATTGAACAGCTTGACTTCCCCGCTGCCCGGGCAGGGTACCGGGCCGTAGGGGGCGACGACCACCGGCGTTAAGACAGCACCCGCCACCCCGACCTTGAAAATATTCATGTCCCCGCTGCTGCTGGTGAGCATGGCCAGATCGCCGGCCTGGAAATTCGAGGCGACGAACGCGCTGGCCGGGGTCGCAGCCGGTGTCAGCGTGACGAAAGTCAGGAATCCGGCAGCACAGGTCGGCGCCACTTCGCCGCGGTAGGACGTCCAGCCTTCACTGTTCAGATAACGTACGGTAAGCACGTCGGTATTCGGCACGCGCTGCCCGGCTGTCGTTGTCCCGGTCGCAGCCACATAGGACGGCACGGCGGTCGGCGCACAAGCGCCGGCGCTGCAATAGTTCGCCTTGATGAAATAGGCCGGACTCAGCGGCCAATACGAAGCGGTCGTGGATGTCCATCCAGCCGGTGGGCCAACGCTGCCATCGGGAAAAGGCATCGCTGCCACGTACACATTGGGCGCCTGTGCCAGATTGACCGCGCCGTTGGCACCGGGCGATGCAGCCGAATAGCCGGACGCGTTCATCAGCGAGCGCGACGCCAGACGCAAGTCATTGCTGATCTGGGTGATGGCGAAACGGCCGTTGTCCTGCACATCAGCCATCATCTGCTGCACGCGATTGGTCTTGCTGGTTGCGCCGAACAGCGACACCAGACCAAGGCTCAGCAGGATGCCGAGTGCGATGGCTATCATCAACTCGATGAGCGTGAAACCCTTTGCCGCGCCACGAGAGCGACGCGATGAGCGCAACGGCGAATGACTCGTGGCGGTCATGGCTGAAACACCCAGTCGAACAATTCGGGCGGGTTGTTGGAACTCGGGATCTGCAATTCCGTCCACGTGATTTCCATCTCGCAGGTGGTCGAGTACGGCGGCAAGGTCAGCAACTGCAAGGCCGACGGAGCGGCGGCAGGCGCCTGGCACACGATTGCGGCACCGGCATTGGGAAGAAAATTGTTCAACTGGTTTTGCCAGACCTGCAGATCGCGCGTTGCAACCGCGGCGTAGGCACACGCACCAGTCGTACACTGCGTGCTGGCACCAGCAGTATTTGCGGCAGCCGTTGCGCTCGATCCCGGTGCGACGATCGCATTGAGCGTGTATTTGCCACCCCATACGCCCAGCGGGTTCGCGCTCATGCGATCGGCCATTCCCTGGGCAAGAAAGATCGCCTGCGTCCGCAGGTAAGCACTGTGGTTGGTCCGCACCGATACCGTGAGCAAGCCCGCCAGACCGATGAGCCCAAGGCTGAAGACCAGCAGGGCGATCAGCACTTCAAGCAAGGTGAAACCGCGGTCGCTGCAACGTGACATGCTGTCTCCTCAGCAATTGGACGGAGCCGGCGAGCCAGTCGTGTCCGATTGACTCTTAACGGCGCCGCTGGCGCCGACCGACAAATGGCGCGACAGGGACTTGTTCGCATCCGGCCGGTTGACATTGATGTCGAAGCTGCTCGTGCCGGTGGGCTGGGTGCCGGTCGCCGTGAATATGACGGCACCGGCTGAGCCGCCGGAGGAACTGGCGCAAACCGTATAAGTGCTTGGCACCGCGCCCTGCTGGCTGATGGTAGTCAAAGCACCGCTGAAATTTGTGGTGTACCCGGTGTCTGCGATTACGCTCCAACCGCTGTTCCAGGATGCCCCGCCGCCGGCGCTCTTGACTTCCACCACCGTGCCGCGTCGCACCGCTTCGGAGCGCGCAAGATTCAGCGCGTACGTGAGCTCGTTGTTGAGCTCCGTGACATTGCTGTTCATGATGACCCCGCGAAAACTCGGTACAGCCAGGGCTACCAGAATCGCTGCCACGGCCAAGGCAATCATCAGCTCGACGATGCTGAACCCACGCATGGGGCGGACAAAATGCGCTGGATTGAAATTCGACATTGCGACCCCGGATCGACCCTTGCGCCTGACACACTATGGGCCAAGTGGTCCTGCGGCAAGTTCGCGCAGGTGCGAGGTAGCAATCGCCTGACAAGCGGCGCCAAATCAATCGGCCAGCACCACCCGCAGCTCTTTCGGCAGCGCGAATGTGACATTTTCCGCATCGCCGTCGAGTTCGCGCACGCCAGTCGCGCCCCATTCGCGCAGGCGTGAGACGACGCCCTGCACCAGGCTTTCCGGTGCCGATGCGCCGGCGGTGACGCCGATGCGACGTGTATCCCTGAGCCAGGCGCGGTCGATGTCGTCGGCGCCATCGATCAGGTGTGCGGCCACACCCTGCTTTTCCGCAAGTTCACGCAGGCGATTGGAATTGGAACTGTTCGGCGAACCGACCACGAGGACCAGATCGCATTGTTGGCCAAGCGTGCGCACCGCGTCCTGCCGGTTCTGCGTGGCATAGCAGATGTCGTCGTGACGCGGCCCCAGGATCGCGGGAAATCTCGCGCGCAGGGCATCGATCACGGCTTTCGTATCATCGATCGACAGCGTGGTCTGGGTCGAGTACGCGATGTTGTCGGGATGCTTCGGCGCCAGCCGCGCCACATCGGCCGGCATTTCGACTAGGTAGATTTCGCCGGCGGCGCCAGCGCGATCCCATTGCCCCAGCGTGCCCTCGACTTCTGGATGGCCGGCGTGACCGATGAGAACCACATCCCTGCCCGCCTTGGCATGGCGCGCAACCTCGATATGTACTTTGGTCACCAGTGGACAGGTGGCATCGAACACGCGCAGGTTTCGCGATTGCGCCTCGCTGCGCACCGCCTGCGAGACGCCGTGAGCGCTGAAGATCACGGTGGCGCCGTCCGGCACTTCGGCCAGTTCATCGACGAAGATCGCGCCGCGCGCGCGCAAGCCATCGACGACGAAACGATTGTGCACGACTTCATGGCGCACGTAGATCGGCGCACCAAACGATTCCAGCGCGCGTTCGACAATCTCGATCGCGCGATCGACGCCGGCGCAGAATCCGCGGGGATTGGCGAGCAGGATATCCACGCGCCTACTTTACTCCCTCGCGCTTCCCGTGGCTGAACAGCCCGAACCAGACCAGCAGCACCGCGCCGATGCTGATCGCGGAATCGGCGACGTTGAACGAGGGAAACGCCCATTGCTGATAGTATACTTGTATAAAATCGGTGACGTGACCGAAGCGCACCCGGTCGATCAGGTTGCCGAGCGCGCCGCCGATCACCAGGGCCAAGGGCAACGCGGTACGCCAGTCAGCACGCGGTGTGCGCCGCAGCCAGTTGGTCAGCACGGCGCTGACGATAAGCGCAAGGCCGCTGAACAGCCAGCGTTGCCAGCCTTGCTGATCGGCCAGGAAACTGAACGCGGCACCCGTGTTGAAAGCCAATGTCCAGTTCAACAGCCCGGGAATGACCGCAACCGGCACCAGCGGTTGCAGCGCACCGAGCACGATGAACTTGGTGATCTGGTCCACACCGATGACGAATGCGGAAAACAGCAGCCAGATCAACCCACTCCGTCGCAACGATAGGCTTGCGCTCATCAGAAGTATTGCCGGTCTTCACCCGGGCCACCCGGTAAATTCGAGACGCAGCGCCCGCAGATTCCAGGGTGTTCAGGGTGCGAATCGACATCGGCAACGTAATGCCAGCAGCGGACGCATTTGGGCGCGTGGCTGCGGCGGGCGCTGATCCACAAGGTGACCCGGTCCGTCTTCACTTCGACCGCGTCGTCGGGCTTCAAATCGGTCGCTGCCACGTTCAGCCCGGAGGTGATGAAAAAAAAGTGCAGTTCTTCGCCTGCCTTGTGCGGATCGTGCTTGAGCAACTCGGCAAACGGAACGAAGTCGCCGTAGATCGTGACTTCGGCCTCGAGTGAAGCACCGATTTCACCATTGTTGCGCCTGCCCTCCAGGAGCTTCGCCACAGCCGAACGCACGACCAGCAGATCGGACCAGGCCTCACGTTGTTCGGGCGATCCCTGCAGCGCTTCCAGCCCTTCGTACCAAGTCTCGAACAAGACGGATCCAGCGCGCTTGCCCGGCCCGATCCTGTTGGGCATGTATTGCCAGATTTCTTCCGCGGTGAACGACAGGACCGGCGCCAGCCAGCGCACCAGCGCTTCGAGAATGCGGTACATCGCACTCTGCGCGCTGCGCCGGCCGTGGCTGTTTTCCTGCATTGTATACAAACGGTCCTTGGTGATATCCAGATACAGCGCGCCGAGTTCGTTGGTACAGAAGTTCTGCACACGCTGCACGACCTCGGGGAAGTCGTAGTGCTCGTATGCCGCAACGACGGCCTGTTGCGTGTCGTGGGCCAGTTGCACCGCCCACTGGTCGAGCAGCAGGCAATCCCCGACCGGCAGCAGATGCTGCGCTGGATCGAATCCGTGCAGATTGCCGAGCAGGAAGCGCGCCGTGTTGCGGATGCGCCGATAGACGTCCGAAGCACGCTTCAGGATTTCGTCCGACAATGCCATCTCGTTGCGGTAGTCGGTCGATGCGATCCACAGGCGCAGGATGTCGGCACCGAATGTACCGAACACCTGCTGCGGCGCGACCACGTTGCCGAGCGACTTGGACATTTTCCGGCCCTGCGCATCGACCGCAAACCCATGCGTGAGCACATCGTCGTAGGGCGCGCGGCCGTGCATCGCGGTCGAAGTCAGCAACGACGACTGGAACCAGCCGCGGTGCTGGTCCGAGCCTTCCAGATACATGACCTTGTCGCCCGGCGCACGCTTGAGATTCGCGCGTTGATCGAGCACGCAGTAATGGGTCACGCCCGAATCGAACCACACGTCGAGAATATCGGTGACCTTTGTGTAATCTTCCGCATCGGCGCCAAGCAGCTCGGCCGCATCGAGCGAGTACCAGGCTTCGACGCCCGCCTTTTCGACGCGCTGTGCCACCAGCTCCATCAATTCGACACTGCGTGGATGCGGCTGACTTGTGGATTTGTGCACAAACAGCGCGATCGGCACGCCCCAGGTGCGCTGGCGCGAGATGCACCAGTCAGGCCTGCCTTCCACCATGCCGGCGATGCGTTCCTCGCCCCAGGCCGGATACCACTTCACGTCTTCGTGGACGGACTTCAATGCCGCCGCGCGCAATCCTGCCTGTTCCATGCTGATGAACCATTGTGGCGTCGTGCGGAACGCCACCGGCGTCTTGTGCCGCCAGCAATGCGGGTAGCTATGCGTGATCTTTTCGCTGGCGAGCAGGACTCCGCGCTCGCGCAGCAGCTGGATGATCGCGTCGTTCGCCTTCCAGATGAACTGGCCAGCGAAGACCGGCGTTTCCGGCAGATACACGCCGGTCGGGCCGACGGGATTGAGCTGGGCCGGAGTATACTTTTCCACCAGCCCGTATTTCCGGCCGACGGCAAAGTCCTCGACGCCGTGGCCCGGCGCGGTGTGCACGGCGCCGGTGCCCTCCTCCGCCGAAACATGCTCGCCGAGCAGGATGGGAATCTCGCGATCGTAAAAAGGATGCTTGAGCTGCAGCGATTCCAGCGCTGCGCCTTTCGCGCGCCCAAGGATGACGCCATTGCCGATACCGTAGCGTTTCAGCGCCGGCTCGAGCAGTGCTTCGGCAACCACCAGCATCGTGACTTTTTCTCCACGCGGCGGCCCTTCCACCAGCGCATAGTCCAGATTGGCGCCGAGCGTCACCGCAATGCTCGCGGGCAGCGTCCACGGCGTCGTCGTCCAGATCGGCACGGCAATGATCGCGCCGGTACTTACGGTCGCGCCAAATTTCGCTGCCAGGGTTTGCGGATCCAGTGCATCGTAGGCGACGTCGATTGCCGGCGAGGTCTTGTCCTGGTATTCGATCTCCGCCTCGGCCAGCGCGGAGCCGCAGTCGAAGCACCAGTGCACCGGCTTGAAGCCGCGCATGACATGGCCGCGCGCATGGATCTTGGCCAGCGCGCGGAGCATGTCCGCCTCGTAGCGGAAATCCATCGTGCGATAGGGATTTTCCCACTCGCCGAGCACGCCCAGACGCTTGAAATCGGTGCGCTGCAGATCGATCTGCCTGGTCGCGTATTCGCGGCATAGCCTGCGGAATTCGACGGCATCGACCTTTACGCCCACCTTGCCGACGTTCTTCTCGACCGCGATCTCGATCGGCAGGCCGTGACAATCCCAGCCGGGCACATAAGGGGAACGGAAACCGGCCAGCAGTTTCGATTTGACCACGATATCCTTGAGCACCTTGTTGACCGCGTGGCCGATATGGATCACGCCGTTCGCATAGGGCGGCCCGTCATGCAGCAGAAACATGTGCTTGCGCGCCGCCGTGCGTTTCTGGATTTCGCCGTAGCGATCGCGCTCTTCCCAGTCCGCGAGCATGCCCGGCTCGCGTTTGGCCAGGTCGGCTTTCATCGCGAAGTCGGTCTGCGGCAGGTTGATCGTGTTCTTGTAGTCGGTGGTCATTGGAATTCAGGGCTGAGGGCTGAGGGCTGAGGGTCGCGCAGAATCGCCCGCGCCTGTGCGGCATCGCGGTCGATCTGTTTCACCATCACATCGAGATTCGCGAATTTTTCCTCATCGCGCAATTTTTGCACAAATTCCACTTCTATCCTTTTACCGTAAAGATCGCCGTCGAAATCGAACAGATGCGCTTCGAGCAGCGGCTCGGTGCCGTTGACCGTGGGGCGTACACCGAGGCTGGCCACCCCCGGCCGCGCCTGCGCCCCCACACCAAGCACACGCACGGCAAAAATCCCGCCGATCGGGGCCACGCGCGGTCCCAGGCGCAGGTTCGCGGTCGGATAGCCGAGCTTGCGCCCAAGCTGCTGACCGCGGACCACGTGCCCGCCAATCGTGAAGCGACGCCCGAGCAGGCGCGCCGCAGCGTCGAAATTGCCGGCCGCGAGCAACGCGCGAACGCGCGAACTCGACACCCGCCCGCCTGCGCGCTCGAACGGCGGCACTTCGTCAGCGGCAAATCCGTACGACCGCCCGCCCCGCCGCAGCAGGTCCACGTCGCCGAGCCGGGCGTGCCCGAAACGGAAACCTTCGCCCACCCACACCTCGCGCGCTGCAAGCCGCGCAACCAGCACGCGCGCGATGAAATCCTCGGCGCTCATCGCCGCCAACGCCGCGTTGAAGCGCAGCAGCAGCACACGCTGCATGCCCGCCTGCATCAGCGCCGCGATTTTTTCGCGTGCCGACGTCAAGTGCGGCACCTCTGTGCCACGCGCAAAAAAAGTGCGCGGAATCGGCTCGAAACTGATGGCAATGGACGCCAGGCCAAGTACTGAAGCCCGTTCACGAACGCGGTCCAGCACCGCGCGATGACCCAGATGCACGCCATCGAATGCGCCGATACAGACCACACTGCCGTGCGGCGCGAGGCAGGGCCCAGCGGCGTCCCGAAGCAGCGTATTCATCGACCGGAGTATAGCGATTGCGCTGCGATGCACAAAGTCGAAGCCGGCGCGCTTGCGCGATGCCTTGAATGGCATCGCGCGCATCGGCAGAGGACGAGGCAGGAAGGCGAACGCGGCGCGCCCGCACGCATGGAGCCTGAGCGGACTCTGCAGTCACCAGTTCTACTGGGCGCGCAGATCGCGCAGCCGGAATCCACCCGCGAACAGCGCGGCCACAAATGCGGCGCCCGCAGCGCCGATCACGATGATCAGTCGCAATATGCGCGTCGTCGTAGGCCAGTCGCTCCAGTCGTGCCAAGTCGTGACGCCGAGGAGCAGTACCGCGATCATCGCGGCACACGCAGCGGCAAGGCGCAGCAGATGTTTGCCCCATCCAGGCTGGCGCACGAAGATTCCCTCGCGACGCAGTGAGCGCCAAAGCAGCCACAGGTTCAGATAGCTGGCCAGGGCGCTGGCCAAAGCAAGCGCCATGTGCAGGCCGGGTACGCGCGCGATGCCAGCCAGCCAGCCGGCAGCCAGATCATCTGGCCCGCGCCAGAGCATAAAAAGTATACCCACGAAGACGACATTGAGGATCATGTTCGCCGCCATCGAAGCCACGCCGGCACGCACCGGCGATCTGGTGTCCTGGCGTGCATAGAATGCCGGTGCCAGCACCTTGACCAGGGCGAATGCGGGCAGGCCGAAACTCAGTGCGGTCAGGCTCAGCGCGGTCATGTCGGCATCGTGCGCGGTGAAGCGGCCATGCTGGAACAGGGTCGATACGATCGGTTCGGCCAGCAGTATCAGGCCCAGCATCGCCGGCAGCGAGATCAGCAGTGCCGTGCGCAGGCCCCAGTCGAGCGCGCGTGAAAATCCTTCGCGATCCGTGGTCACGTGATGCCGTGACAGGCTCGGCAGGATCACCGTGCCCAATGCCACGCCAAACACGCCCAGCGGCAATTCCAGCAGGCGATCGGTCTGCTGCAACCAGGTCTGCGAACCGGTGATCAGCAACGACGCGATCAGGGTATCGAGCAGCAGGTTGACCTGGGCGATCGACGAGCCGAACAGGGTCGGGATCATCAGACGCAGGATCCTGCGCACATCGGGATGGTTGCAGCCCCAGCGCGGCAGCGCGAGCAGATGGAGCCCGCGCAAGGTCGGAAACTGGAACAGCAGCTGCAGGATGCCGGCGGCAAAGATCGACCAGGCCAGCGCGCTGATCGGCACGGCCATGTGCGGCGCCAGCCACAGCGCGCCTGCGATCATGCAAAGATTGAGGATTACCGGCGTCAGCGCCGGCAACGCAAACTTGTGGAAACTGTTGAGCACGCCGCCGGCAAGCGCGGTCAACGACACGAAAAACAGGAACGGAAACGTGATGCGCAGCAGTTGCGAAGTGAGCCGGAACTTCTCCGGCTGCTCGATCGCACCGGGCGAGAAAAGTGCCGTGATCGCATCCGATCCCAGCATACCCAGCGCCGCGACCACGAGCAAAACGCCACCAAGCGTGCCGCTTGTACGCGCGACCAGGGTCTGCAACTCGGCGTGGCTGCGTTTTTCCTTGACCTCGGTGAAAACCGGCACGAAGGCCGTGGAAAACGAGCCCTCGGCGAACAACCGGCGCATGAAATTCGGGATGCGGAACGCCACCCAGAACGCATCGGTCATCCAGCTCACGCCGAACACGGCATTGATGACCTGATCGCGCACCAGGCCGAGAATCCGCGAGATGAACGTCGTCGCGCTGAACGACAGCATCGAGCGCAGCAGGCTGGGCGCCTTCACAAGCCTGTTTCCCGCCGGGAGATGAGTTGGGGCAAAGGGTTGGCGGAACCAGGAACGTTGATGCGTATTGGCAACCTCATCCGGCACTTCGCGCCACCTTCTCCCAGCGGGAGAAGGGAACAATCATTGACGCAAAGTCGCGTGTTCCCTACAATCGGCGGTCTTTTTCCACCTTCAGTTACCCCAGCTTCAATTACTGCTACCGGAGTTCTCCCTTGGCCAATATCAAATCCGCCAAAAAGCGCGCGCGTCAGGCTGTCAAGCGCAATGCGCGCAATTCCAGCGCGCGTTCCATGCTGCGCACGGCGATCAAGAAAGTCGTGAACGCGATTGCCGCGAAGGACAAGGCCGCTGCGGAAGCCGCCTACAAGTCCGCCGAACCCGTCATGGACCGCTACGCCAGCCGTGGCCTGATCCACAAGAACAAGGCGTCGCGTCACAAGAGCCGCCTGACCGGGCATATCAAGGCGCTGTAACGGATTTCGCTTCGGTTCTGCCGCCTTGCTTTTGCGATCATCCGTGATTGCACGTATCACAAAGCGGCCGTCCCGGCAGCACTTCTCAACGAAAAGCCGGCACTTGCCGGCTTTTTTGTTGCCGTCGAACGGCCCTCCTCTTGAAGGGGAGGACTTCAAAGCTGCGCGCGCGCCAGCGATGGACAACGGTTCTGCAACCATCAGGCATCTTCGCTGCGCGCCGACTCGGCGGCCTCGGCCCTGAGCCGATCGAAGAATTCCTGGATTTTCAGGCACACGGGCCAGGTGCCTTCGCGCGCGATCGCCGAAACCACGAACCATGGCGCCGTCCATTTGAGCTTGCGCACCAGCGCCTTCGCGGTCTTCTCGCGTTCCTCCGGCGCCAGCAGATCGGCCTTGTTGAATACCAGCCAGCGCGGGCGATCGAGCAGCCCGGGGTCGAATTTCTCCAGTTCAGCCTCGATCGCACGTACCTGCGCGACGGGATCGACCTCGTCGACCTGCGGCGCCATGTCGACCAGATGCAGCAGCACGCGCGTTCGTGCGAGGTGCTTGAGAAACTGTATGCCGAGCCCGGTGCCATCGGCCGCACCTTCGATCAGACCGGGAATATCGGCAATCACGAAGCTCTGGTCGGTACCGATCCGCACCACGCCCAGATGCGGCTGCAGGGTCGTGAACGGATAGTCGGCCACGCGCGGTGTGGCCGCCGACACTGCACGTATAAAAGTGGATTTGCCCGCGTTCGGGAAGCCGAGCAGGCCGACATCGGCCAGCACCTTCAGTTCCAGGTGCAGTTCGCGCGTCTCGCCCTCGGTGCCGGGCACCGCCTTGCGCGGCGAGCGATTGACCGAACTCTTGAACACGACGTTGCCGGCACCGCCGTGGCCGCCGATCGCGACTTTCAGGCGCTGACCGTGCATGGTCAGATCGCCGATCAATTCTTCGGTAGCGACATTGATCACTGCCGTGCCGACGGGCACGCGGATGTCGATGTCCTCGCCGGCCTTGCCGGCCATCTGCCGGCCCATGCCATTCTCGCCACGCTGTGCACGGAAGTCGCGCTGGTGGCGGAAATCGATCAGGGTATTGAGTCCCTCGTCGGCAATCAGCCAGACATTGCCACCGTCGCCACCGTTGCCGCCATCCGGTCCGCCCAGCGGAATGAATTTCTCGCGCCGAAAACTCACGCAACCGTTGCCGCCGTTGCCGGCATGGACGGTGATCTGGGCTTCATCGACGAATTTCATAGGGACCGGGAATCGGGGAGAATGGGGATCGGGAACGGGGCGGATAAGCGATTCTAACCGTGTTGGCGGAGTCCGGACTGCGCGAGCGGCCGGATTCGGGCCGAATCGGGACCGCTCTATTCCCGTCCGTCTATCTATTCCGCATTCTCGTTGTACGCAAACAAAAAGCCCCGCGCGAGGCGGGGCTCTGTCGAAACGATGGCCAATGCGCTCAGCCCTTGGCAATACTGACCGTGCGGCGGTTGCGTTCGCCCTTGATGCTGAACTGCACGGTGCCGTCGACCAGCGCGAACAGGGTGTGATCGCGGCCGAGGCCGACGCCGGCGCCCGGATGGAACTGGGTGCCGCGCTGACGCACGATGATGTTGCCGGCATTCACGGCCTGACCGCCGTAAATCTTCACGCCGAGGTATTTCGGATTGGAATCGCGGCCGTTGCGGGTACTGCCGCCAGCTTTTTTATGTGCCATGACTTACTCCTTAGCGGCCTTGGTGGATTCGGCCTTCGTCGCTTTCTTCTCGCCCGCGCCCGAGATGCCGGTGATTTCGACCTCGGTGTAGTACTGGCGATGCCCCATCTGCTTCTGATGGTGCTTGCGGCGGCGGAACTTGATGATACGGACCTTTTCGCCGCGGCCGTGGGATACGATCTTGGCCGCGACCAAGGCGCCACCGACCAACGGCGCGCCCACGGTGATTTCTTCGCCCGAACCGACAAGCAGAACCTGATCGAACTTGATCTCGGCACCGACATCGCCTGCGAGCTTTTCCACACGCAGGGTTTCGCCCTGCATGACGCGGTATTGCCTACCGCCGGTTACGATAACTGCGTACATGGCATTCCTCTGTAGTTATTCTGACAACTGCCTACCCAGGCTGGGCGCCAACAAGCACCCAAAAAGGCGCGAGATAATAACGGCTTGCGGCCTTGCGGTCAAACCCGCCAGCCCCCATCTGTTACCCAAGTCGATGCGCATGGCGCTGATTCGACGCGCTATAGTACTCCGTTGACCGGAAAACCGATTGCCTATGGACTTCATCCGCATCCGCGGCGCGCGCACGCATAACCTCAAGAACATCGATCTGGAACTGCCGCGCAACAGCCTCATCGTGATTACCGGCTTGTCCGGCTCGGGCAAGTCCTCGCTCGCCTTCGACACAATCTATGCCGAGGGTCAGCGCCGCTACGTCGAATCGCTGTCGGCGTATGCACGCCAGTTCCTGTCGGTAATGGAGAAGCCCGATGTCGACCACATCGAGGGCTTGTCGCCGGCGATCTCGATCGAGCAGAAATCGACCTCGCACAATCCGCGCTCGACCGTGGGCACGATCACCGAAGTCTACGACTACCTGCGCCTGCTGTTCGCGCGCGTGGGTACGCCGCGCTGCCCGGATCACGGCACGCCGCTGGAAGCCCAGACGGTCAGCCAGATGGTCGATGCGACGCTGGCGCTGAATCCCGAACATCGCTACATGCTGCTCGCACCGGTGATCCGTGAGCGCAAGGGTGAACACCTGCAGGTTTTCGAGCAGTTGCGCGCCCAGGGCTTCGTGCGCGCCCGGGTTGATGGCATATTGCACGATCTCGACGCCGTACCCGCTCTGGGATTGCGACAAAAGCACACGATTGAAGCGGTGATCGACCGCTTCCGCCCCGCTGCCGACATCAAGCAACGCCTCGCCGAATCGTTCGAGACTGCCCTGCGTCTGGGCGACGGCATCGTGATCGTTGCCGATCTGGACGACGAAAAAGCCGCGCCGATCCTGTTCTCGTCGCGCTTTTCCTGCCCGATCTGCGACTACTCGCTGCCGGAACTCGAACCGCGTCTGTTCTCGTTCAACTCGCCGGTCGGCGCCTGCGGCACCTGCGACGGCCTCGGCGTCACCCAGGTGTTCGATCCGGCACGTGTGGTCGTGCACCCGAATCTCAGTCTCGCCGCCGGTGCCGTGCGTGGCTGGGACCGGCGCAATATGTATTATTTCCAGTTGATACTTTCGCTGGCGCGACACTACAAGTTCGACATCGATACGCCGTGGGAGCAGTTGCCCGAAGGCATCCGACACGCCGTTCTGTTCGGTTCCGGCGACGAGCAGGTCTCGTTCCGCTATCTGACCGAAGCCGGCGGCAGCGTCACCCGCAAGCACCGTTTCGAGGGCATCGTGCCGAATCTGGAACGGCGCTACCGTGAAACCGAATCGCCGGCGGTGCGCGAGGAATTGTCGAAATTCATCAGCGAACGGCCGTGTCCGGACTGTCACGGCGAGCGACTGAACCGCAGCGCGCGCAACGTGTTTGTCGGCGAACGCAACCTGCCGGGGTTGACGGCGCTGCCGATCGACCAGTCGCTGGAATTCTTCCACAAATTGACATTGTCGGGCTGGCGCGGCGAGATCGCGGCGAAGATCGTCAAGGAAATCCGCGAACGTCTGCGCTTCCTCGTCGACGTGGGTCTCGAATACCTGACCCTCGACCGCCAGGCCGATTCCCTGTCCGGCGGCGAGGCCCAGCGCATCCGCCTGGCCAGCCAGATCGGGGCCGGCCTGGTCGGCGTGATGTACGTTCTCGACGAACCATCGATCGGCCTGCACCAGCGCGACAACGAGCGCCTGCTCGGCACACTCACGCGCCTGCGCGATCTGGGCAATACCGTGATCGTGGTCGAGCACGACGAGGACGCGATCCGAGCTGCCGATCACATTGTCGATATCGGTCCTGGCGCCGGCGTCCACGGCGGCGAGATCGTCGCCCAGGGCCAACTCAAGGACGTACTCACTGCCAAGCGCTCTCTGACTGGCGACTACCTTTCCGGCCGGCGTCGCATTGAGGTGCCCAGCGAACGCCGCGTACCCGATCCGCAACTGATGCTGCGGCTGCTCGGCGCATCCGGCAACAATCTGAAAGACGTCGATCTGGAAATACCCGCCGGATTGTTCGTCTGCATCACCGGCGTATCAGGCTCGGGCAAGTCGACCCTGATCAACGACACGCTGTTCCGGCATACCGCGGCCGAGCTCAACGGCGCGAATGAAAAGCCGGCGCCATTCCGCAAGATCGAGGGGCTGGAGCTGTTCGACAAGGTTGTCGACATCGACCAGTCGCCGATCGGACGCACGCCACGCAGCAATCCGGCGACCTATACCGGCCTGTTCACGCCGCTGCGCGAATTGTTCGCGCAGGTGCCAGAATCGCGCGCCCGCGGCTACCAGCCCGGCCGCTTTTCGTTCAACCTCAAGGGCGGGCGCTGCGAGGCCTGCGAGGGGGACGGCCTGATCAAGGTGGAGATGCACTTCCTCCCCGACGTGTACGTGGCCTGCGATGTCTGCCACGGCAAGCGCTACAACCGCGAGACGCTGGAAATCACGTACAAGGGCCATACGATTTCCGACGTGCTGCAGATGACGGTCGAGGATGCGCTGAAGCTGTTCGAGAAGATTCCGGCGCTCGCGCGCAAGCTCGAAACACTCATCCATGTGGGCCTGAGCTACATCAAGCTTGGCCAGAGCGCCACCACGCTTTCCGGTGGCGAGGCGCAGCGCGTGAAGCTGTCGCGCGAGCTGTCCAAGCGCGACACCGGCCGTACCTTGTACATCCTGGACGAACCGACCACGGGCCTGCATTTCTACGACATCGAGCAACTGCTCAAGGTGCTGCACCGCCTTCGCGACGACGGCAATACAGTCGTCGTGATCGAGCACAACCTCGACGTGATCAAGACTGCCGACTGGGTCGTCGACCTCGGCCCCGAAGGCGGCGATCGCGGTGGCCAGATCGTCGCCACCGGTACTCCGGAACAGATCGCGCGCGACGAGCACTCGCACACGGGAAGATTCCTGGCGCGTGTGCTGGGCAACGGCAAGAAGCGCAAGGCGGCATGACCAGGCCGGATCGGCCCGTGTTGATCGACGTGCCGATAGCGCTGCGCTGGCGCGATCTGGACGCCTTCAATCATGTGAACAATTCGACGTTCATGACGTATCTGGAGGAAGCGCGGCTGCTCTGGTTCTCGCGCCTGGACGGTTCGTGGCTTACCGATAGCCACGCGCCGGTGGTCGCGGCAATCAATATCAACTACCGCGCGCAGCTGGCGTGGCCGCGACAGATCAGCGTCCAACTGCATTGCGAACGTCTGGGCACCACTTCGCTCACGCTCAGCCATCGCATCGTCGACGCGGCCGACCGGGGAAAAACTTACAGCGACGGCAATGTCGTGCTGGTGTGGATCGAGCCGTCCAGCGGGAAACCCGTCCCGTTGCCCGAGGCGATTCGCCGCGCCTGTCAGTGAACGTCTGGCGGCTCGTCGCGCAGCGTGAATTCTGCAGTCGCACCCTCGCCGGCTTCGGTATCAATGTGGATTTTTACCTTGTCGCCGACATGCAGCGCGCGCACTGGCTGCATCAGCATGAAATGCCTGCCGCCCGGCGCGAACTCCACGCCGGCACCCGGCGCAATGTCGAAGCGGCCGAGCGGCAACATGCGCTCAACGCCGTTTTCCGCGGCGCTGCGATGCAGCGACACATCGCCGAAGTCGGCGCTCTGCGCTCCCGTCACGGCCAGCGGCGCATCGCCCGTATTGCGCAGAATTGCGTAACCGGCAAGCATCATCGTGCGCGGTGGCGCGGTGCGAATCCACGCCCGCTCGACGACAAGTCGGCCGGCGGCCGTCGCGTTGGCAGCCGTTGCAATCGCCAGCAGCAATCCAATTGTCCGAAGTATGCGCATATTCGTGCCGATCGGGTTTGGCATATGATAGCCGCAGATCATCACAGCAGGGACTGCGCTCATGCGTTGCTCCGCGTTCGCGATTGCCTTGGCATTCACCGTCGGCGCGGCTGCGGACGAGAATCCCTCGCGCTACGGCATCAGCATCTATAACGGCGCAAGCAGCAACGCGGACGCCTTGTTTGAGGCGGTGGATGCCGATGCGGGCACTGCACCCGGAGGCTACGCGGTCGTGCGCGACCGGCGCCAGTTCGACCTCAAGGCTGGCGCGAATACCCTGCAGGTTCGTGACGTTTCTCGCTGGCTCGATCCGGGCGCGCTCAGCGTGCGTCTGCTCGGTGACGGCAACGGCGCCGAAATCCTCAGTCAGCGCTTCGAGAACGACCCTCTGTCTTTCGACGTACTCACGCAAAAGCATCTTGGACATATTGTCGAGATCGCCAGCGGCGACGGCGCGGCGGGCGCGAATACCGTCAGCGGCACCTTGCTGTCCAGCGCCGGCGGGTTGACCGTGCAGACGGCCGACGGCCGCGTCATCACGGTCACCGAGTTCAGCCGCGTCACGTTTCCGGATTTGCCCAAGGGCCTTTCCGCGACACCGGCGTTGCGCTGGGACATGACGGCAAAAAACGCCGGCGCGCAGGTCTTCGAGATCGTCTATCCGACCCAGGGCCTGGGCTGGCGCGCTGAGTACAATGCCTGGATTGCTCCGGGCGGCGATTGCAAAGTGGATTTTTCCGCATGGGCGCAAATCGCCAATCGCAGCGGCAATGATTTCCACAATGCGCACATCAAGCTGATTGCCGGCGAGCCACACCGTGTGACACAAGCGTCGCAGCCGCGGCCCATGTTGATGGCCAAGGCCGCGCCGGGGCATGCGCTGGCGGCAAACGACAGCGGCATGGCTGGCGACTATCACGAGTACACGCTCGATGCCGCGGTGGATCTAGGCAGCGGCAGCCTGGTTCGTGTCGCCTTGTATCCTTCGCAACCGCTGCCCTGCGAGCGCCAGTATCTGTTCGAGTCCACCCGTCTGCACGTCAATCCCGGCATGGCGCCGATGACCGATCGCGGCTACGGCAGTGACGATGAACACCAGCCGGTACTCGCCACGCTCGGCCTGCATGTGGATCGTCCGCTGCCTGCCGGCCGTATCCGCGTGATCGAGGACGCCAGCGACGGCACGCCGGAATTCGTCGGCGAGGATCATATCCGCCACACGCCTCGCGGCGAGCCGATCACGATTGATCTGGGCGATGCATTCGACCTGCGCGGCGAACGCAGCCAGACCGACTATCAGATCGACAAGGAACGGCGCAGCATGAACGAGTCTTTCGCCATCCGCCTGGTCAACCGCAGCGCGCATGCGCAGACGGTGACGGTGCGCGAGCACCTGTACCGGTGGACACAGTGGAACATTGTGCAATCTTCCACAAAGTACGAAAAACGCAATGCCGATACCGTGGATTTCAAGCTCGAAGCACCGGCGAATGGCGAGGCAAAACTGACCTACACCGTGCAATATCAGTGGACTGAATCGTACAAATAGGGCCAAAGACTGAAAAGCGACGCGCGCGATTCTCCATTTTTTCAACCCTGGGCCCTGCTCTCAAAGGAGACCCCCATGCTCGAAACGATCCGCCATGACGCCATCGTCGAACTGCGCCTGGCGCGGCCGCCGGTCAACGCACTCGGTCCAGAACTGGTACACGCCCTGCGCAGCGCCATGGAGTCGGCGCCGGCCAGCGGCGCGCGCGGCGTCGTTCTGTCCGGCCGTCCCGGGATGTTTTCCGCGGGCCTGGATGTGCCGACCCTGCTGCAGCTCAAGCGCGAGGACCTGATCGCGTTCTGGCAGGATTTCTTCGGCCTCTGCGCCACGCTGGCCAGTTCGCCGATTCCGGTGGTCGCCGCCGTCGGCGGTCATAGTCCGGCCGGCGGCGCCGTGCTGTCGATCTTCTGCGACTATCGGGTGATGGCCAGGAGCCTTGATCCGGCGAAACCGTTCCGCATCGGGCTGAACGAAGTGCAGGTCGGCCTGGCGGTGCCGGAATGTATACAATTTGCCCTGCGCCGGCTGATCGGCGGCTATCGTGCCGAGCGCCTGATGGTCTCTGGCACCATGCTTGATTCCGAACAGGCGCTGGCGGTCGGTCTTGTCGACGAGTTGGTGCCTGCCGAACAGGTTGTGCCGCGCGCGCTCGAATGGCTGCAGACCCTGCTCAAGCTGCCACCGCAGGCCATGTCGACGACACGCTTGCTGTGCCGCTCGGACCTGATCGAGGTGTTCGCGGATCCGACCCGGATGTCGGTCGACGAATTCGCCGATGGCTGGTTCGGTGCAGAGACCCAGTCTGTGCTGAAAGCACTGGTGGCGAGTTTGAAAAAGTAGCCGCAAGCGCACATTTCCGCGCCATGCTGTCACCCACCTTTGGCCACCGGCCGCGCCGGATCGGCGATCCATCCACTCCACGATGGTGCATAGACGCGTGCGCCATGCAATCCGGCATGTTCCATTGCCAGCAGGTTGTGGCAGGCCGTGACACCGGATCCGCACATGTTGACGACGTCCGCCGATGAACGCGAGGCAAGCAGGCCTTCGAATTCCTTGCGCAGCGTCGATGCGGGTTTGAAGCGGCCATTGGCGTCGAGATTGTCCGAGAACGGCCGGTTCTGCGCGCCGGGGACGTGGCCGCCGACGGCATCGATCGGTTCGACATCACCGCGGAACCGCGCTGCGGCCCGGGCATCGATCAACAGCATTTGCGGATTTTGCAGCATCTGCGCCAGGGCTTCGGTGTAGACGATCTGCGCCGGATCGAAGTCTACCGCGACCACGGACGGTGCGCGATGCGGCATGTCCGCGCTCAATGGCAACCCCGCTGCGGTCCAGGCCTGCAAACCGCCATCAAGTACAGCCACGTCGCGATTGCCGGACAGGCGCAACATCCACCACAGTCTGGCCGCGGCAAGCGCGCCATTGGCGGCGTCATAGGCGACAACGGGCGTGCCCCGCACCCAACCCCAGCGACCAAGTACGGTGGCAAACCCGCCTGCATCCGGCAACGGGTGGCGTCCAAGACCCGGCCTGGACAAATCCGACAGGTCACGGTTGAGATCGGCATAGACCGCGCCGGGGATATGCGCCTGCATGTAGTCGCGCTCGCCGCGGGCGGGATCGGCCAAGTCGAAGCGGCAATCGACAACGAGAATTGTGCGCTCGTTCATCGCGTCGGCGAGATCACGCGCGCCAATCAGGGTCTGCAGTGTCATTTCAAGGCATCCATCCGTCGCACCAGGCTCAGCAACATGGCCGCCGTGGCCCCCCAGATGATGCGCCCGGCATATGAGAACTCGAAAATCTCGCGCGGTCGGCCGCGGTAGTCGATGCGTCGGCGGCGCAAGTTGGCAGGATCGATGAAGAACGCGAGCGGCACCTCGAACACGGCTGCGACTTCAGCGGGGTTGGGAGTTGCACTGTAGTCCGCATCCAGATCGGCCACCACCGGCGTGACGCAAAAACCGCTCACGGTCTCCAAGCAATCGAGATAGCCGAAGGGATGGATCTTGCTGCGATCTATGCCGACTTCTTCGTGGGTCTCGCGCAAAGCCGTGGCCACGGCATCGCGATCGCCGGGGTCGACGCCGCCGCCGGGAAAGCTCACTTGTCCCGCATGCTGGGCCAGATGATCGGTGCGCTGCGTGAACAGCGCCGATGGACCGTCCGCACGCTCGACGATCGCCACGAGCACGGACGCCGGCCGCAGCGCCGTCGTGTCCAGCAGGTCGTGCAACTCGGAATGATTCCAGCCTGGCGCCGACGGTGGATCGCCGATGGCACGTACCGCCCGGTGCAAACGCTGCGAGACCGCGGTGACTGGAGTGCTCACTTGCCGGCCCTGCGTTGCTCTCGCTGCGGCAGAACCTGATCCATCAGACGCGCGCGTTCGGTATCGGTGTAGTACAGCCAGCGCGCAATTTCTCCGGCGGTGCGATGGCAGCCTGCGCAAACGCCATCCGTATCCAGCCGGCAGATGCCGATGCAGGGACTCAGGATGGCTTTCGGTGGGTCGGAAAACAGCATGAGGAAGATAGGAATTTACCAGTATTCTTGCTAGATTGGCGCGGAGTTCTTATATGTAACTTTAACTATGCTCGCATTGGCGACCAAGGTCGTGGCCGATTATGGCAAGGTGCTGGCCCAGGTTCAGCCCGGGCTGCATGGTTTGCCGGAATCTCTGCTGCCGCATTCCCGCGAGCAGATCCGCAATGCGATATTCATGCTGCTGGAGAATCTGGAGCCGGAGCACACCGCTCTCAAGGAGAGTCTGGCACGCGGCTATGTGTATCTGGCCCAGTTCATTCCCGACACGGACGCCGCCATTCTCGCGCACGGGGCTTTCGTGCAGGACCCCAAGGCGGCCGTCGATGCGCGCAGCGAACCGGCCATGCGCCTGATCAATCGCATCAAGCTCGACATGGAACGCGCGCTGGAAGAACTGCACGCATTCGGTGCCTGCGGCCCGGCGAAATAAAACGCCGCGACGAGCGCGGCGTTTTTTGCGGAGTCATCCCGTGCGACCGCCGCTATCCCGGCGTCACTTCACATCGATCAGCTTGATCTCGAATACCAGTGCCTCGTTCGGACCGATGCGCGGCGGTTGGCCGCGTTCACCGTAGGCAAGTTCCGGTGGCACGAAAATCTGCCAGTGATCGCCCACGCGCATCAATGGCAGCACTTCCTGCCAGCCCTTGATGACGTCGCCGACCTTCAGGTGCACCGGTTCGCCGCGTGCGAACGAGCTGTCGAATTCCAGGCCATTGGCCAGCGATCCACGGTAATGCACGGTGACATCGCTTTGCGCGGTCGGGTGCTTGGCGCCCGTGCCGTCTTCGATCACGCGATACTGCACGCCAGATGGCAGCGCGACGATGCCCTTCTTGGACTTGTTGTCGGCCATGAACTGCTGGCTCTTGGCCTTGTTCGCGGTAGCAAGCTTGTCGAACTCCGACTTCGCCTGCGAGTACATCTGATACTGCATACGGGTGAGCAGGTCATGCATGGTTTCCTCGGAAACCGTCGCCTTGCGCTTGGCGTAGCCATCCTGCATGGCGCGGATGACGGCATTGATGTCGATGTCCATCTTGCGTTCGAGGAAATCGCTGCCGATCTGGTAACCGATTGCATAGGAAAGATTCGGCTTGTCGGCCGCCGTGATCGGTGCCGGCGGCGTCTGCTGCTGCTGAGAAGACTGGGCCGAAGACGACGCCGGAGCGGCGGTGGTCGGATTCTGGGCGAACGCCACACCGGATGCGAGCATCGCTGCCGCGAGTAAGGACCAACGCAAAATCATGCAAACCTCCAAAACCGGAACAATGGAAATGCCAAACTGGCAGTGACTGGAATGGTGCCGGACGCACAAAGCGCGCCATCTTACCTGAGCCGCGGCATTGCGGCCACAAGGACCGGGACAGGCCGGTCGAGGGTATGAGACCCCATCCCGCCTGAATCGCCGCTGGCCGCCCTGCTATCATCCGCGCCCCTGCTCGAGACGAGGCGTCAAGCTCATGGCCTTTCGCAACCTGCTCATTGCCGATCATGACGGTGTCCGCCGCATCAGCATCAACCGCCCGGACAAGCTCAACGCCCTGAATCGCGAGACCATCGGCGAGCTGCATATCGCCTTCGATCAGGCCCGGCACGAGGACGCCGTGCGCGTGGTCATATTGTCAGGCAGCGGCGAAAAAGCATTTGTCGCCGGCGCGGACATCGGCGAGTTTGCGTCGGCGACGCCGCAACAGGCGCAGGCGTTTTCCCGGGCGGGTCAGGAACTGATGGCCCGGATCGAGCGTCTAGGCAAGCCGGTGATCGCACGTATCCAGGGTTTCGCTCTAGGTGGCGGCCTGGAACTGGCGATGAGCTGCCATCTGCGCATCGCCAGCGAAAAGGCGCGGCTGGGTCAACCGGAAATCAATCTCGGCGTAATCCCCGGATTCGGCGGTACCCAGCGCCTGCTGCGCCTGGCCGGCCGTGGCGCGGCGCTCGAACTGTGCCTGCTCGGCGCGCAGATCGATGCCGCCCGCGCGCTTGCGTTGGGTGTGGTGACGCGGGTGGTCGCCGCGGAAAAGCTCGACGAAGAAGTCGAAGCGATCGCTGCGCAACTGGCCGCCGCTGCGCCGCACGCGCTGGCTGCTGTGCTTGGCGCCGTGCTCATCGGGGGCGAAGGCGCCATCGACACGGGCCTGGATTTCGAAACGCAGGCCTTCGCCCTGTGCTGCGCCACGGCCGACATGCGCGAGGGCACGAGTGCCTTTCTGGAGCGGCGCAAGCCGACCTTCAGCGGAATTTGATCGCTGGCGCAACCTCGCCCCGGTCTCTCTCGCGGCGAAGCTTTACCGCTCAATCGCGGCCGCACGGTACTTCTTCTCGCCCGCCGTCACCCGCAGAGCCAGCCGGTTCTGTTTTGTCGGCAGCAGACAGGTTGCGTATGGCGTGAATGCGCATGGCGGGTTGTAGGCCTTGTTGAAATCGATGATCACGCGGCCGTCTCTGGGCGGCTCGGTATATACGAAGCGAGCGGCACCGTAGGTTTCCTTGCCGCTGGTCTGGTCGGCAAACACCAGGAACAAGTTCTTGTCGCCGGGGGTTTCGATCACCGGTTCCACGCGATAGGTCTTGCCGCCACGTTCGAACACGGCCGCGCCAGGCACGACCACTTTGTCCATCTGGCCGAGGATATTGGGTTCCTCGACTTCGCGCGGCGGATCGTAGGCTTCCCACCTGGCCTCGATGCGCCAGCTGGGGTCAACATCGAAATAGTCGATGCCGAGGAAATGCGTGCGCGTTTCGGCATCCGCATCCTTGATGCGCAGGCCGAATTTTCCGCCGCGTTGCACCAGATAGAAACTGACGCTGCCGAACGCGATTGTGGTCGGTTTCTCATGGCTGTCATCGAGCAGCGCCGCAGCGGTTTTCTTCGTGCCATCGATCGTGGCGTCGGCGCCGGCAACCAGCGTGATCGCCGCATTGCCGTTGTTCAGCGTGATCGCGCCCAGATGCGCCGGCGCCTTTGACAGCACAATGGAGTTGTCCGTGGCCGAACCCAGGCGGTTGACGCCGTCGTTGAGCCAGTCGAGTCCGACCAGGCTGAGCCAGCCGGTCGGCGCAGTCAGGCGCGTAACGCGTTGCTGGCGCCAGGTGTCGATCTGCTTGCGGTAGCCTGCGCCATCGTCGAGTCCGGCCTGACTGACGCCGACGCCCGTCGCGAGCACGGCGCCGATCACGATTGCGGAAAAATGAATCATTCGATACTCCTGTCCTGGCGATCATTGCTGAACGCGGTGATGGAAAAGCGGCCGTCCCTGGCTGCATTCTTCAACAAGATTACCTTCCTCGCATGAACATCCGGTCCAGCTCCGCCACCGACATCTGTATCCAGGTGGGTCGCCCGTGATTGCATTGTCCGGAACGCTCGGTCGCCTCCATCTCGCGCAGAAGTGCGTTCATTTCCGCCAAGTTCAAGCGCCGGTTGGCGCGCACCGAACCGTGGCAGGCCATGGTCGACAACACTTCGTTGCGCATTTCCTCCAGGCGTCGCGTGCTGCCGTGGGTCAGCAGATCGCCGAGCACATCGCGCACCAGGCGGCCGATGTCGGCGCCTTCGAGCAGGCCGGGATAACGCTTGATCACGATGCTCTGCGGACCGCTGCGCACGACGTCGAAACCCAGTTCCGCCAGCGCCGGCGCGTGCTCTTCGGCGCCTGCGGCTTCGCGCTCGCTCACGGCCAGGCTCAACGGCACCAGCAGCAATTGCGCGCGGATGCCGTTGCAGGCCTGCGCGGTCTTGAGTTTTTCGTAAGTGATGCGTTCATGCGCCGCGTGCATGTCGACCAGCACCAAACCGTGTGCGTTTTCGGCGAGCACGTAGATTCCGGCAAGTTGCGCCAGGGCATAGCCAAGCGGTGGCACGCCGGCATCTGCCGCATTATCCATATTTCCACTTTGCGCAAACGCCGGAGAATCCGCGCCCGCCGCAGACGGCGGCCCGGCACCGAACAGGGCCGCGTAGTCCGCAAGCGGCTCGCGCACACCCAGGCCAAGGCCGCCCTGGGTGCGCCATGGCAAGGCAGCGCCGGGCGCGGGACTGGTTGCTGGCGTTGCGGGTTCGACGCCCGCGCGCGTCTGCGCCAGCGCCTCGTTCAAGGTGCGGTACAGAAAATCGTGCACCAACCGGCCTTCGCGGAACCGGACCTCGGATTTCGCCGGATGCACATTGACGTCCACGGCCTCCGGTGCCAGTTCCAGAAACAGCACATAGGCCGGATGACGGCCGTGAAACAACACGTCGGCATATGCCTGGCGCACGGCGTGGACGACCGTGCGGTCGCGTACCAGACGGCCGTTGACGTAAAAATACTGCTGGTCCGCCTGGCTGCGCGAAGCAGTCGGCAGGCCCACCCAGCCGGACAGACGCAAACCTGCGCCGGCGTGATCGATGCGCAGGCTGTGCGCCGGGAATTCCGCGCCGAGGATATCGCCCACACGTGCCGTGAGCGCCAGGTCGCTGTCGGCCGGACGCAGCATGCGCACCGGCTTGCCGTTGTGGCCGAGGCAAAATTCGACCTGCGGCCGCGCCAGTGCAATCGCCTTGATCAGTTCATCGATATGACTGAATTCCGTGCGCTCGGCGCGCATGAATTTTCGCCGTGCCGGGACATTGTGGAAAATGTCGCGCACCTCGACCGTGGTGCCGAACGGATGCTGCGCCGGACGCGGCGACGAAGTGATACCGCCCTCGATCTCGATGCGCCAGGCAGCATCGGCACCGGCGCAACGTGAGGTCAGCGCGAAGCGCGATACCGAGGCGATCGAAGGCAGCGCCTCGCCGCGGAAGCCGAGTGTACGAACCCGCTCCAGGTCCTCGAGCGTGGCGATCTTGCTGGTCGCATGCGGTGCCACCGCCAGCGGCAGATCCTCGGCAGCGATGCCGCCGCCATCGTCACGTACGCGGATCAGGCGTGCGCCACCGTCTTCGATGTCGATCTCGATGCGCGTGGCGCCGGCATCCAGGCTGTTCTCCACGAACTCCTTCACTGCCGACGCCGGGCGTTCGATCACCTCGCCGGCGGCGATCTGGTTGATGAGTTGCTGCGGAAGCTGATGGATGCGCGGCATGGGTAATCGCTGATGCGTTGCGCATCATAACGAATCGGGCCAGCGCCGTGTTCTTCAGGATTTCGGGATGCGGGCGAGAATTTCGCGATCGGGATCGTCGGCGGCAAAGGCCGCGGTATCGACCGGCGGCGCCTTGCGGCCGCCAAGCCGTTCGGGCTTTTCCCTGGCGGCGGTGGCGGCAAACAAGCTGCCCGGAGGCGGCGTGGCGCGGAAGTAGTTGCGTATGCCGTCAAGGATTGCGCCGGCAAGCTTTTCGCGCTGTGCGGGGCTGCTCAGGCGTTTTTCCTCGGCCGGATTGGTGATGAAGGCCGTCTCCACGAGAATCGAGGGAACATCCGGCGAGCGCAACACGACAAAGTTCGCTTTTTCCACATATCCACGATGAGTCGGGCCAATCCTGCCCAACGCACGCAGGACCTCATCGGCAACTGATCCGCTGGCTTCCAGGGTCGCGCCCTGCGACAGATCGAGCAGCACCGCGGCCAGGGTATTGTCCTTGTCGTCAAGCGATACGCCGCCGACCAGGTCGGCACGGTTTTCGCGATCTGCCAGCCAGTGCGCGGCCTCGCTGGTGGCGCCGCGCGAAGAGAGCATCCACACCGACGAGCCGCGCGCGTCGCCGCTGGCGAAGGCGTCGGCATGAATCGACAAGAACAAGTCGGCTTTGGCGATACGCGCCTTCTGGTAGCGTTCCTTCAGTGGAATGAAGGTATCGTCATCGCGCGTGAGCACCGCGCTCATGCCCGACTGCTTGTCGATCAGCCTCTTCAATTCGCGCGACACCGCCAGCGTAATGTCTTTTTCATGCGTGCCGGAGCTGCCGGTCGCGCCCGGATCGACGCCGCCATGCCCGGGATCTATGGCGATCACCACGTTGCGCGGTTTGGCCGCCAGCGCGGTGACGCTCTTGACCGCGTCATGTGCGGCCTTGTCTCTGGGATACAAGTCGACGACAAGCCGGTAGCCGTTCCTGCTGTCGGGCGGCAATACAAAACTCTTCGGGTGCGCGGCGGTCGCCAGATCCAGTACCACGCGCGCATCGCCCTTGCCCTGTTTGCCGGTGCGCAGCGTCTTGAGCAGGCCCTTGCCGGCAGGTGCGGCAAAACCGGTCGAAAAGCCGGCAGCGCGGATATCAAGCACGACGCGATCCGGATTGCCAATCTCGAACAGCTTGTAGTCGGGCGGCCCGGATACGTCGAAAATCAGCCGTGTGGAGTCGGCAGCCGTCGATACGTGTAGCGCCTGGATATCGACTGCCCACGCAGACGCGTTAGCGCCCAGCATCAGCGCTGCACCGAGCAATCGCAACAGGATCTTGGAGACGACTCCCCTCATGGGACCACATTCAAGCGCAAAACCCCGGGCAATTTCAAGTACTTTTTCTATATAAATCGGCGTTTTATACGATTTAACTTAATTCAGGATAAGGAAATGCCCTTAACTCGCTGTACAAATTGCCGGAACCAGGTCATCCGAGTAGTTCAATCCAGCGCCGTCCGCGCGCCGAAACTGTTTGAATTCCAACGTCGCGAGCGGATGCGGCATGGCTCAGATTCACGACCAGATCAGGAGCGGGCAACGCTGCAGCGGCGCGTTCGGGCCATTCGATCAGCCACAGATGCCGACCGACGCTCAGGTCGCGCAGACCCAGCCATTCCACTTCTTCTGCCGCAGCGATGCGATAAAGGTCCAGATGATGGATGGCCAGGCCTCCGGCTGCGTAGGATTCGATCAGGCTGTAGGTCGGACTCTTGATCCGCACGCCGACGCCCAGTGCGCCGAGCAGGGCACGGGCGAACGTAGTCTTGCCGGCGCCCAATTCGCCGGCCAGGTGGATACTGCCGCCGTCCGCAACGACCGGCGCGAGCGTGCGCGCAAACCCTGTCAGCGCGGCTTCATCGATCTGCGGCAGGTTGATGACTCGCCGCTCAGTCATCGGGAGGCAGCGCATTACGCAATTTGTGCAGCGGCATGAAAAGATCGCTCGCCAGGATGCCGGCCTCGCCCGATGCCGCGGCGACATCGCCGGCCTGGGCGTGCAAGCCGACCCCCAGGCACGCCGCTTGCCACGGGTCCAGTCCCTGCGCCATCAAGCCGGCAATCACACCGGTAAGCACATCGCCCATGCCGCCGGACGCCATGCCGGGATTGCCCCATGGACATACCGCGACATCGCCCTCGGGATTGGCAACAAGACTTCCCGCGCCCTTGAGCACCACAACTGCAGCCTGACGTTTGGCGATGGCCCTTGCGGCCGCGAAGCGATCGCTTGAAATGGCGGCGGTGTCGCCACCGAGCAGGCGCGCCGCTTCGCCTGGGTGCGGCGTGAGCACCGTGCGTGCTGGCAGGGATTGCGGCGAACGCGCGAGCAGATTCAATCCGTCCGCGTCCAGTACCGTCGGTTTGCCGGCAGCGAGCGCGGCTTGCCAGAGCACGCAGCTCCATGCGCCCTGGCCAAGCCCCGGACCGACCGCGACGACGCTTGCACTTTGCAGCATCGGCTCGATCCCGCTGGCATCGGCGACGGCGCGAGCCATCAGTTCGGGCCGCGCGGCATTCAGCGCCATGACGTGTTCCGCTCGAGTCGCCACGCTGACCAGTCCAGCACCGACTCGCAGTGCGGCTTCGCCGGCCAGGCGAATCGCGCCGCCCATGCCCGCGTCGCCGCCAACGGCCAGCACGTGGCCGAACATTCCCTTGTTCGCTTCGCGCTGACGCACCGGCAGCCAGCACATCATCTCGCGCAAGTCGAGCAGATGTGCGTCGGCACCGGACATTGTATACAAAGTCCCAGGCAGACCGAGCGTATCCAGGATCAGCTCGCCGCAGTGGTCCATGGCTGCGCCGGTGAACAGGCCACGCTTGTGCGCAACGAAGGTCACCGTCATCGTCGCGCGCGTCGCAACGCCGAGCACGCAACCGGTATCGGCGCTCAGGCCCGAGGGCACGTCCAGCGCGAGCACCGGCCTGGCGTGCGCGTTGATCTGCTCTATCAGCCTGGCGGCTGCGCCGTCGACCGGCCGCGCCAGACCCGTCCCGAACAGGGCGTCGACGTAGACGTCGGCAGCGGGCAAATCCGTGGCGGCGGCAAGCACCACCCCGCCGCCTGTTTCCCAATCGACACGGGCATGCGCAGCATCACCGCTGCCGATGGGCGCGGCGAGCGCGATGATCTTGACATCCAGGCCGGCTTCGCGCGCCTGCCGAGCAACGAGATAGCCGTCCCCGCCATTGTTGCCAGCGCCGCACAGCACGACCAGACGCGTTGCCTGTGGCCAGCGCGCCCGCAGCAAGCGCCACGCCGAGTCGGCCGCCCGCTCCATCAGGGCGTAGCCGGAAATGCCAAGCGCGTCGGTCGCCGCGCGATCCAGCTCTCGAACTTGTGCTGCTGTGTAGAGCCAGGTCGCCATGATCGACAGATTATACTTGTACGGTGACCCAGCCCGACTACACCGAACTGGCCGGCGAAATCAAACGCCGGGGAACCGCGCTGGGTTTCCAGCAGGTCGGCATCAGCGCGACCGAACTTGGCGAGGACGAGGCGCACCTGCTCAACTGGCTGGCCGCAGAACGGCACGGCGCAATGGGCTATATGGCGCGCCACGGCACCAAGCGGAGCCGACCGGCACAACTGCATGCCGGCACCTTGCGCGTGATCTCGGTGCGCATGGACTACGACCCGCCGGCGACGCGTGATGCATGGGAAGTTCTCGGGAACGGCGCGCTCGGCTATGTTTCACGCTATGCCTTGGGTCGCGACTATCACAAGGTGCTGCGCGGACGGCTGCAGAAGCTTGCCGACCACATCACGTCGGTCATCGGGCCCTTCGGCCATCGTGCCTTCGTCGATTCGGCACCGGTGCTGGAAAAGGCGTTGGCGCGCAACGCCGGCCTGGGCTGGATCGGCAAGCACACCAATCTTATCAACGCGCACGCCGGATCGTGGTTCTTTCTCGGCGAGATCTACGTCGACCTGCCGTTACCGGTCGACGTGCCGGCAAAAGAGCATTGCGGAACCTGCGTGCGCTGCATCGACATCTGTCCGACCCGGGCCATCGTCGCGCCGAACCAGCTCGATGCGCGCCGCTGCATTTCTTATCTGACGATCGAACTGCGCGAAAGCATTCCGCTCGAGTTGCGACCGCTGATCGGCAACCGCATCTACGGCTGCGACGATTGCCAGTTGGTATGTCCGTGGAACAAGTTCGCGCGCAAGAGCGTGGAGGCAGATTTCGCCGTGCGTCATGGCCTCGACGGCACTTCGCTGGCGAACCTTTTCGCGTGGACCGAAGCCGAATTCCTGGCCCGCACTGAAGGATCGGCAATCCGCCGCATCGGCCACGAGGCCTGGTTGCGTAATATCGCCGTGGCGCTCGGCAACGCTCCGCGCAGCGACGCCGTCGTGAAAGCCTTGCAAACGCGCCTTGATCACTCTTCCGCGCTGGTACGCGAACACGTGCTTTGGGCGCTGCAGGAGCAGGGAAAGAAATCCTGTTGAGAACTGAGGCCGGACAACCGCTCTCTGATCGCGGCAATCAGCGGTGATCGCAAAAGCTATGCCGCCTGTTTCGGAATCGAATTCTTCGTGTGGCTCAGGCGGTTCTGGTGATCGACATACACCAGGGTCGGCTTGAAGTTCGCCAGTTCCGCTTCGTCCAACTGCGCATAGGCGCAAATGATGATGATGTCACCGGGCGCGGCGCGATGCGCAGCGGCGCCGTTGATGGAAATGATGCCCGAACCCTCATCGGCGCGGATCGCGTACGTGACAAAGCGCTGACCGTTGTTGACGTTGTAAATGTGGATTTGTTCGTATTCGCGGATGCCGGATATATCCAGCAGGCGACCATCGATCGCGCAAGATCCCTCGTAGTGCAACTCCGCATGAGTGACGGTTGCACGGTGAATCTTGGCCTTCAGCATCTTGAGCTGCATGGAAACCTCACTTTGCGGCGTGTTGTATTTCAGCAACAATTGTCGCGACAAAATTCTGCGGCGATGCACAAATTATCCGTTGTCACGCCCTGCACCGGCAAGCGCCGCTTGCCGGATCCTCAAACCAGGATGAGGAAATGACGTTACCGCATGATTTTTCAAGGCAAAAAAAACCCTCGTTGAAGTCAACGAGGGTGGAAAATCGGAGTGACGATTACCAACGATGCGCCCTGCTGCACCGGGGCAACGACCTAGCGTTGCAGAAATCCCAGTGACGGTCGCGATAATACCACAGCAGCAAACTTTTTGCTATGGGTCTGTGACCAGGTTGTCAATCAGCCGCGCGCGTCCGAGCTTTGCGGCAATCAAGGCGATCAACGCTCCGCCTTCGGCATCGCCGGGTTCGGTCAGGTCATCCCTGTGACGCAGAACCGCGTAGTCGGGCGTCAGTCCCGCAGACTGCAATGCGTGGATGGCGGCGGCTTCGATCGCGGCACGCGGTTGCCCCGCGCGCTGCGCATCGCGCATACCGCAAAGCGTCCGATGGATGATGCCTGCGAGTTCCCGCTCCCCGGCGCTCAGATACTGGTTGCGCGAACTCATCGCCAGGCCGTTCGGTTCGCGCAACGTAGGTGCCGCGATGATGCCGATCGGCAGGCACAGGTCCTCGACCAGGCGCCCGATCACCAGCAGTTGCTGGTAATCCTTCTGGCCGAATACGGCGACATCCGGTTGCACCAGATTGAACAACTTGGTGACCACCGTCGCCACTCCCGTGAAGTGTCCGGGCCGCAGCGCGCCTTCGAGTACGTCGCCGATGGCGGGCACTTCGACACGCACGGTAGCCTCGGGGCCGAAGGGATAAATGGCTTCGACCCGCGGGGCAAACAGCAGATCGCAGCCATGCGCAGCGAGGCCGGCCTGGTCTTGCGCCAAGGTACGCGGATAGCTGGCAAAGTCCTCGCGCGGACCGAACTGGGTAGGATTGACGAAGATGCTGGCGACGACGCGATCGGCGTTTGCGCGCGCGATCGAAACGAGGGAAAAATGCCCGTCGTGCAGATTTCCCATGGTCGGCACGAATCCGATGCGCGCCCCGCCGCGTCGCCATTCACCGACGCGCAAGCGAAGTTCATCGACGCCGACGATCGTTTCCATCGTCAGAACGAATGCTCGGCGGCGGGAAACTCTCCGTCACGCACGGCGGTGACGTAGGCGCGCATGGCTTCCAGCACCGAACCGGTCCCGGCGAGAAAATCCTTGCTGAAGCGCGGACGCTTGCCCGGCGTGATGCCGAGCATGTCGTAGATCACGAGCACCTGGCCATCGCAGTCCACGCCTGCACCTATGCCGATGGTCGGAATCGTCAGCTCCGCACTGATGCGTTTGGCCAATACCGCCGGTACGCATTCGAGCACCAGCAGGTCGGCACCGGCATGCTCGACTGCCCGCGCATCGGCCAGCAACCGTTCCGCCGCCGCCTTGGTCTTGCCCTGCACCCGGTAGCCGCCGAGTTTGTGCACGGACTGCGGCGTCAGTCCCAGATGTGCGCAGACCGGCACCGCGCGGCGTGCGAGCGCATCGATCACATCGAGCACGTAGTCGGCGCCTTCGAGCTTGACCATCGCGGCGCCGCCATCAGCCATCAATCGCGCTGCCGAAGCCAAGGCAGTGTCGATATCGCGGAAGCTCATGAACGGCATGTCGGCAACGAGCAGGGCATTGGTGGCACCGCGCGCCACGGCTGCCGTGTGATAGACCATATCATCGACGCTCACGGGCAAGGTACTGCCACGCCCCTGTACGACCATTCCCAGCGAATCGCCGACCAGGACGACATCGACGCCGGCTGCATCGCATTGCGCGGCGAAACTTGCATCGTAGGCGGTAAGTACGGCGATTTTCTCGCGCCGGGATTTCATTTCGCAGAGCCGCGGAACAGTCACTGGCGTCCTGGCTGCGGCGGATTTGGCGTTGGCGTACATCCCTGATCTCCGGCGACGAGTGCGCATTATGCCGCGTGTTCGGGTTCAAGCGCCCGGCACGTGGACGTATCCAATCCGGCCATCAACGTCTCGACACGACCCCGGCCAGGAATATCCAGACCCGGCGCTATCTCGCACAATGGCATCAGGACGAAGGCGCGCTCATGCAGATGAGGATGCGGCAGATGCAATCCCGGTGCGTCGAGCACCACATCGCCGTAGACAAGCATGTCCAGATCCAGCACGCGCGGACCCCAGCGCGTGGCATCGCGTTCGCGTCCGGCACTGCGTTCGATCGCGAGCAATCCCTCGAGCAGGGCGCCGGGCACCAATGCAGTTTCGATCTGCGCGACCGCGTTGACGAATTCGGGTTGGTCGGCTTTTCCCCACGGCGCCGTCTGATACAGGCACGAATGTCGCAGCACGCGAGTACCCGGCAGTGCTGCCAATGCCCGCAACCCGCTTTCGACCTGCACACGCGGGTCGGCCAGATTGCTGCCAAGGCCGATGTATACGATAGCCATTGTATACTTTTACGCTATTCCACGGCCGCTCGCGGTGGCGATGCCGGCTTGCCGCGCCGCCTGCTGCGCGGGCGTTTCTTCGGCGCCACACTCTCGGCCGGCAATGCGGCATCGCCCGCTTCCGGAATTGCGGAAAGTTGTTCAGCGAGGCCTTCGTGGGATGTTTCCTGTGCTTGCGTCCACCATTGGGCGAGTTCGGCCATGGCCGGACTCTCGGCCGCGCGGAGCAGCAGGAAATCGTAAGCCGCACGAAATCGCGGATGTGCCATCAGCCGGAACACGCGCTTCTTCTGGCGCTGCTCAAAGCGCGGCTGCAGCGTCCACATTTCCTGCATGACCAGGCCAAAGCGGCGAGGAATGGCCACGTGTTTGGCCTGCTCGGAAATGACCTGATGGCTGACCCGCTGCCAGGCCAGATTGACCTCGGTACCGCGTGCAACTTCGCGTTCGACCTGAGCGCGCACCGCGCCCCAGAGCAGGATCGCGAACAGGAAAGCGGGCGTAACCGACTTGCCCTGCGCTATGCGCGCGTCGGTACCGGCCAGGCCAGCTTCGATCAGCGCGCGGTATTGCTCGCCGCCGCGGAACGCAAGCGCGCGCGCCGTCAGCGGAAAGACGTCGTCGAGCAGCCCGGATCGTTCCAGCGCACGAAAACTCTTGGCGCCATTGCCGGCCAGCAGCATTTTCAGCGACTCATCGAACAGGCGCGCCGGTGGCGCATGCAGGAGCAATTCCCCCAGGTCCGCGAACGGTTCACGCGCGTCCGCGGCAATCGCAAACTCGAGCTTCGCCGCCAGCCGCACGGCACGCAGCATACGCACCGGATCCTCGCGATAGCGCTGTACGGGGTCGCCAATCAGGCGCAGCACGCGCGCGTCCAGATCATCGTAGCCGCCAACGTAATCGCGCACGCTGAAGTCGGCGATGTCGTAGTACAGCGCATTCACGGTGAAGTCGCGGCGGATCGCGTCTTCCTCGATCGTGCCATATACATTGTCGCGCAGGATGCGGCCGTCGACGACATGGCGGTCACCGCTGCCGTCATCGCTGCTGCCACGAAACGTCGCGACTTCGACGATTTCCTGGCCGAACACCACATGTGCCAGGCGAAAGCGCCGGCCGATCAGGCGGCAATTGCGAAACAGCCGCTTGACGTCCTCGGGCGTGGCGTCGGTGGCGATGTCGAAATCCTTCGGATGCCCCCCGAGCAGCAGATCGCGCACGGCACCGCCGACCAGATACGCAGCGTAGCCGGCCTCGTTCAGCCGATACAGCACGCGCAGGGCACCGCTGGAAATATCCTTGCGTGAAATGCGGTGCTGATCGCGCGGGATCACGCGCATTTTCACTGCGATTGCGGCCGGGTCGGGGTTGGTTGCGGGCTCGTTCATTCCATGTCGTCGATTGAAGATCTGACTGCGCGCGGCGGCGTGACGGGAATTGTCCGGCGCTGTGAAACCGCTATACTAGCGCCCGCTTGTGGGTTTCCCAATCCGCGCTCCCTTCGTCTAGTGGCCCAGGACACCGCCCTCTCAAGGCGGGAACACGAGTTCGAACCTCGTAGGGAGCGCCATTTTTTTGCGATCACCCCCTGATCGCGAGGATTTGAAACAGCCATCCTGGCCGCACTGTCGAAATCACCAATTCCATTCACGCGATTATACAACCATGCCGTTCGTCGTCACCGAAAACTGCATCAAGTGCAAGTACACCGACTGCGTCGAAGTGTGTCCGGTCGACTGCTTCCACGCCGGTCCGAATTTCCTCGTGATCGATCCCGAGGAGTGCATCGACTGCACCCTGTGCGAGCCCGAATGCCCGGCGAACGCGATTTTCCCCGAAGACGACGTGCCCGCGGGTCAGGAGCATTTCATTCAGCTCAATGCCGAATTGGCCAAAGGCTGGCCGGTCCTGACCGTTCGCATCGATGCGCCCGCCGATGCCAAGGAATGGGACGGCAAGACGGGCAAACTGCCGCTGCTGGAACGCTGAGAAATACGTCCGCCGATAGAGTCGGCGGGACATCGTCGGCGGCACATCTATCGAGTGCGTTGTATACTTTTCCGCGCCGCCTCAGGACAGCCGTTCACGCAGGACGTCCAGCACACGACGTGCCGCGGTCGCAGTCGCGCTATCGGTGGAATCGCCCTCTACACTTACTTTCGCACCATCCTTGTCCTCGCTGACGCGCACGGTCAGATGACCGCTGACGGTTTGCGTCTGCGCAGCGGTTGTATTGCTGCTGCCACCACCGAACGGATGCAGAATACGCGTGTACCAGTGGTGCTCTTCCGCAGCGGCAGGTGCAGGTGCTGCGCCGAGACCGCTGACTTCCAGTGTATAGCTGCGCGCGGTTTCATCGCGTCCGCTGATCGTGCCGACTTGCGCACGCTCCAGCGCGAGCCCGACCCGCTGCCAGGCATGATCCGGCGAATCCGCGACATGCAGGCCATCACCGGTGAGTGCGGTAGTGGCGGCCGCACCCAGGGAGGCTTGGCTGGCCGAAGGCGGCAGCGCATTGGCGGGAGTCGCCGCAGCGGCTGTTCCCGGCGCCGTTGCTGCCGGAACCACCAATTCATTCGATGTCACCGGGGTATCCAGATCCGGCGGGACATCAAGCGGGCGGGCTTCGGCTGCCTTGCTGTAGTAGTCGGTGCGGTGATGGAACCAGCTGCAACCGCCCAGAGTACTGGCACAGAGCAGGGCAAGAATGGACCAACCAAGCGTAGAGGTACGATTCACGAATCGAATCCTGATAGGAAAAATGGGGTTAATGTTGCGAAGTCTCAGGCGGCACTGCTGTGCCGCGGCTGAACCGCGACGGACAGCTGCAGGTCGTGCAGCACGCGCCGTCCCTGCTCATGGTAACCCGGACTCAACGGCAACAGGGGCAGCCGCAGATTCGGTTCGCCGATGCCGATGCGGTGCAGACACCACTTCAGCGGAATCGGATTGGGCTCGGCGCCAAGCAAATCAAAGAGCGGGGTCATGTTTGCGCTGAGTGCATGCGCGCGCGCGGAATCGCCGTCCAGCGCCGCATCACACAGTTCGCGCAGCAGCGCGGGCGCGACATTCGCCGCGACCGAGACGACGCCCTCGGCGCCGGCCAGGATGGCGGGCGCGCAGGTCGGATCGTCGCCGCTGAGAATGCTGAATTGTGGATTTTTCAGCTTGACCAAGGCGCTGACGCGTTCGCCATCGCCGCGCGCTTCCTTGATCCCAGTGATGCGCGCATGCGTTGCCAGTTCCGCCACCGTCTCCGGCAGCAGATCGCAACCGGTGCGCGACGGCACATTGTAGAGCACGACCGGCAGACCGCCCTCATCGGCGACCGCATTGAAATGCTGCAACAGTCCGGCCTGCGTCGGACGCACATAATAGGGTGTCACCACCAGCGCCGCATCCGCGCCCAGACTGAGCGCGCGCCGCGTCGCACGAATGGTCTTGCGCGTATTCGCGGTCCCCGTGCCGGCAAGCACCGGCACCCTGCCGGCAACGCGATCGACCGCGAACGCGAGCAGACGGTCGAATTCGGTCTGATCCAGCGCATGCGCCTCGCCTGTCGACCCGGCCACGACCAGCGCCTGTGTGCCGGCGGAGAGCTGGTAGTCTATCAGGGTCGCGAACGCCTCCAGATCGAGCCCATCTGCCCGAAACGGAGTCGCCAGCGCGCAGATGCTGCCGATGATTTTTTTCAAGAGAAAACCTGAGGTTTGCGCGAATCTGCGATGTTACTTGCGGGTATGGGACGTGGCAAGTATTCTGAGCGGACGCGCCCGGCTTCGGCCGGTGCGCCAATGCCCTCGCACCGCCGGGACCGCTTGCTTTGACCGATACCGCATCACGCCCGACCGCGAACGAGAACTACCTGCTGATCAATGCTTTCGCCACGCAGGCGCGCTCGCCGCTGGTCGCCATCACCAGACGCATCACCGATTGCGGTTGCAATCTGGCCGAAACGCGAGTAGCGGCCATCGGCAGCGACGTTTCGGTGCTGGTGCTGGCGCTCGGCCCCTGGGATGCGATCGCCAAGCTGGAATCGGCATTGTCGCGGCTGGAACGCGAAGAGCAGCTGCGTCTGGTGCATTTCCGTACCGGCCCCAAGCCCTCGCAAACGAATCTGCTGCCCTATGTGGTCGAAGTGGTCGCCGCCGACAAGCCGGGCATACTTTTCCAGATCGCCGAATTCTTCCAGCAGCACGGCATCAGCATTGAGCAATTGCAATCCACACGCTACCGCGCGATGCAGACCGGCGCCGACATGTTTTCCGCGCAGATCACGGTCGGCATTCCGGCGAACACGCATATCGCGGCACTGCGCGACGATTTCCTCGAATTCTGCGACGGCCTGAATCTCGATGCCATCATGGATCCGATGAAATACTGATGCTGAAGCCTGGCGACAAGGTTCCGGATTTGCGCGGCCAGACCGCCGATGGCGCTGTGCGATTGCGCGATCTGAAGGGCAAGTTCGTCGCCGTATACTTTTATCCGAAGGACAGCACGCCGGGCTGTACCCGTCAAGCGCAGGACTTCCGCGACCTGCAGAAAATCTTCGCCAAGAAAGGCGCGATCGTAATCGGCGTATCCCGGGACTCGCTCAAGTCGCACGAAAATTTCCGCGAGAAGCAGGGGTTGGCGTTTGCCCTGGTTGCCGACACCGATGAAACCTGGTGCCGCGCCTTCGATGTGATCCACGAAAAAGTGCTCTACGGCAAGCGCTATCTGGGAATCGTGCGCAGCACCTTTCTGATTGGCCCGGACGGCCGTCTGCGCCGCGAATGGCGTGGCGTCAAGGTGCCTGGACACGCAGCCGCAGTGCTGGAGGCGCTGGATGCGGAGAGTGCGTAAGGCTTGCGTTTGTCTGCTTCCCGCGCCGCTGCGCGCGGGTCGTGGTTTTCCCCATTCCGCTTCATCACGTCAATTCCAAACAGAGTGACCTTCGCATGACCCGAGGCAAGCGCATCTACGTGCTCGATACCAACGTGCTGATGCACGATCCGACCGCCCTGTTCCGCTTCGAGGAGCATGACGTTTTCCTGCCTATGACCGTGCTCGAGGAACTCGACGCTGCCAAGAAAGGCACCTCGGAAGTATCGCGCAACGCACGTCAAGTCAGCCGTTTCATCAACGAGTTGATCGAACGCGGCAACGGCAAGCACATCGAACAGGGACTCGAGCTGCGTCTGCCGCAAGGGATCCAGCTCGAACGCGGCGCGCACGTTGGACGTCTATATTTCCAGACGTTGGATATCGACGAACCGGTTGCCGGGAAGAAGCGGCAATTGCCGGACAACCTGATCCTTGCGTCGATCGTTGCCCTGCGCGAACACAAGCACAAAGGCGAAGCGGAAGGCCCGGTAGTGCTGGTGTCCAAGGACATCAACCTGCGCATCAAGGCCTCGATCTACGGGATCTCGGCCGAGGACTATGAGAACGATCGTGCGCTGGATGATTTCAGCCTGCTTTTTGCCGGGCACACCGAGCTGCAGCGAGACTTCTGGGATCGACATCCGGAAGTGCGTTCGTGGTCCGAGCGTGGGCACACTTTCTACGAGGTGAAACTGCTCAAGGATGAAGAATGGCATCCGCATCAGTTCCTTTACCTGCCGGAAGAAAACGATGTCGAATTGCGCGTATTGCGCGTGCACGAAGGCGTCGCAACGTTGCAGATCGTGGAGGATTTCCGCAACGGCTCGCATTCCGTCTGGGGTGTCACCGCGCGCAATCGCGAACAGAATTTCGCGCTGAACGCGCTGATGGACCCGGAAGTGGATTTCGTCACCCTGATGGGCACCGCCGGTACCGGCAAGACCTTGCTGGCGCTCGCCGCGGGGCTGGCTCAGACCATGGACCAGCAACGTTACCGCGAGATCATCATGACCCGCGCCACGGTTTCAGTCGGCGAGGACATCGGTTTCCTGCCCGGAACGGAAGAGGAAAAGATGACGCCCTGGATGGGCGCACTGACCGACAATCTCGAAGTGCTGGCCACACCGCAAGAAGGCGGCGGCTGGGGTCGCGCGGCAACCAACGATCTGTTGGCGTCGCGGATCAAAATCCGTTCGCTCAACTTCATGCGCGGCCGCACCTTCCTCAATCGCTACGTCATCATTGACGAGGCGCAGAACCTGACGCCGAAACAGATGAAGACATTGGTCACGCGTGCGGGTCCGGGCAGCAAGATCATCTGCCTGGGCAACGTCGAGCAGATCGATACGCCCTATCTGACCGAGACAACCTCCGGCCTCACCTACGCGGTTGACCGGTTCAAAGGCTGGCGCCACTCCGCGCATGTCACGTTGCGTCGTGGCGAGCGGTCCCGCCTTGCCGATTATGCGTCGGAGATGCTCTAGCCCGCGGCGCCAAATCCGGCCGGCGCAGGAGCAATCCGATGCCATCGGCGCGCGCCGGATCGAACAAAAAAACGGGAGCCTTCGGCTCCCGTCAAACTTTCCTTGCAGCCCTGAATGGGGTTCAAGAAACGGCCATCGGAACAGCCGCGGCTCGATCAGAAACGCGTAATCCAGACTGCTTCGTATTCGATCTGGTTGCCATTGCCCGCATCGCGCAGGCTGTTGCTCGTTGGAATGCCGAGCACGAACTGGGTCGGCGCGTAGGTCGCGGCCAGACGCAGACTGGAATTCCCGCCGAATGCACGGGCGAAGGCGAATTCGATGTCATGCGAGGACAGATACGGCTCCAGCGCATTCTGCAACAACGGCGACGTCGGCAGAGGCTGTTCCCGCGAACTCAGGTGCAGCGACCAGGTGCCGAATGTGCGGTCCTGCCACGACACGCCGAGTGAATAGACACTCAGGTTCTGCCAGGCGAATGTCGGGCTGATCTCGCTGCCGAGCAGGACGAGGAAACGCGTGGGCAGCGCATCGCTGGTGAACGGCTCGATCGCGCTGTACATCACGCGCTGTACTCCGGCATCCATCTTCAACTCCGGCGTCAGCGCATAGCCCAGGCCGATGTTGGCACTGGCCGGAATATCGAAACTGCCCGGCTCCGAATACACGCCGCGGTAGTTGTTGAACGCATCCATGTTGACGCGCGATTGATAGCCGACCTGCCAGCTCAGGCGATCGGTGATTGCGCTGTTGAGGTCCACGCGCATGCCCGTGCCATAGGAACCCACATTGCCGCGCAGCGAATATGGGCCGGTCGCAAAACCAGTGTCGTCCTGGACGGAAACGCTGTCCACTCCCAGGCCCAGACCGGCGAAACGCTGGTAGGCGAAGATCGCGGAGAAACTCACCGCGCTGTTGTCGCCCCAGCGCTGCGACACCGAGGGGGCGACAACGTAGCGCTGTATGCCCGGCGTGGAATCCTGCCACAGACTCGATGACTCGGCGGCAATGAACAATGGCGTGTCCGCCACCCTGGATTTGATGAAGGCTACCTGTATCGGCGGCGAATTGTTCGAAGCGCCGGTGAAATGCGACGCCGGGGGGGCGAAATGGGCGTTGCCGCGATCGAACAACGACGGCGGTGCCGGTGGCGAAGAATGATCGTCAGCCCATGAGAACCCGGGCTTCAGATCGGCCAGCGCATAGTCGCGCCAGGCGTCGAGTATACTTGTCGATTCGGCAAGCTCTGCAAGGGAAGACATACGCTGTTCCGAACGCAGCTCGCCCGGCGCGGCCATCGCGAAAGAAAGCGGGAGCGACAGGATCAAGCCCGCCGCTCCCGCAAATTTTTTGACTTTCGCTGTTGACCGACGCATAGCCCGTAATGCGTTAGGAGTGTGATTGTCTCCAAGCCCATATTGGCAAAAAAGCAACACCGCGTCAAGCAAATAATTGCGCCGGCGAATCATTGAATCTTTCTATTCCTCAACAGGTTTTATTGCATGCCCATGCCTCGTGGATCCGCTGCTGCGAAAAGCGCGTTGCGAAAGAACAACAAGAATTCAACGGCTGGCAAGCGGGCCGTCAGCGTACTTACGATCGCCGGCTCCGATTCTGGCGGTTGCGCAGGCACGCAGGCCGATCTGAAGACCTTCGCCGCCATGGGGCTGCACGGCCTCAGCGTCATCACCGCCATTACTGCGCAGAACACGTGCGAAATCGTTTCTGTCCACCGCGTGCCGATCAAGCAAGTCGAGCAACAGTTGCAAGCGCTGTTCGCTGATTTCGACATCGCCGCAGTCAAGATCGGCATGCTCGGTTCCGCGGCAACGATCCGCGCGGTTGCAAGTTTCCTGCGCGAACACTGCCGGGTCCCGATCGTGCTCGATCCAGTAATCGTTTCCAGCAGTGGCAGCCGCCTGCTGCCGGCGCGCGCACTCGTTGCGCTGCGCGAGGAGCTTGTTCCCGTGGCCGACATACTCACACCGAACGTGCCCGAAGCCTCCGCTTTTCTGGGCAGACTCCTGATCACGCCGCAGGATCTGCGCAATGCGTCCCGCGATCTGCTTGGTCTCGGCGCAAAATCCGTCCTGCTCAAGGGCGGCCATCATGAGGGCGATCCCGTTTGCGACTATCTGATCGATGCAAGCGGAACCAATACCTTTTGCCACGTACGTTTGCCGATCCTCGTCCGCGGCACCGGTTGTGTGCTGTCCGCAGCCATTGCCGCAGGCCTGGCACAGGGACGCACTCGCGTTGCCGCCGTGCGCGTTGCAGAAGAGTATTTGCAGGACGCATTGCGCAGAGCCTACCGCGCAGGCAAATCCGCATTTTTGACGCTACCGCCAGGATTGACAGGCGAGTAGTCAGCCTTAGTGTTGCTATGATCAGCCCAAGGGTAATGTGATAGATAACACCACGGCGACAAACAACCCAGATTCGATCGCGCACGGGATGCCATCATGAAAATAAACCTCCTGCTGCTTTGCCTCGGCATGGCCACCACCGCGTCAGCCGCGGATGTACCGCTTGCGTCAGCGCAGCCGCAACCGCTGGCACCTGCGGCCGGTCTGAAGGCCGCCACGACGAAACCCGCAACGATGCACCGGGTACCTTCGCCCAGCATCAGCGAAACCAGGGTAACGCGCAACGCGGATGGCAGTCTGACCCTGAATTGCGTGCAAAGACCCAATCCGAAGATCGGCGGCCTCGCTGCCGGCGCCGCACAGCCACAGTCCGTGACACCGAAGCAGCCGTGATCTATCCAGACATGACCTATCCAGACACGACCGGCCCGAACATGAAGTATACAAAATCGCATTGCCCATTTCGTGTACTGGTTGCGGCGGCGATGCTCCTCGCCGCGAATATCGCCGCCGCCGCTACGGCCCTGCAATCGGGAACAGCGGTCGGGCTGAACCTGCAGGCGAGCACCTTCATCCCGAATTTCTATCTCGACGTCGACGGCTCGGCCAAGCAGCTCACCGTGAACGTGGTTGGCAATGGCGGCGATCTGGACCTGTTCCTGCGCTTCGGCTCGCCATTTCCCGAGCAGAGCACGACAACGACCGTTCCCACGGTCAGCGAAGATCTGTTGAACCGCTACGCCCATTACCACGCCGTCAGCAGTTCCTCGACGGAATCGATCGTCGTACTGCCCTCCAGCCGCATTCCCCTGCAGGCCGGACGCTGGTACATCTCCGTGATCAATGCGTCCCAGTCGGGCGCAACCGGGACGTTGACCGCGACTTCCGCGACAACTTTGCCAATCGGCAGGATCAACGTCGATTTCGGCAACCCGAGTACCGGCAACAGCGACCCGGCAAACGATTGCGACGACAGCTTCTGGACCGATACCACGCCGGCAACGCCGGTGGGCGGCAATACCGGCGCGACACTGGGCATGCAACGGCAGAATGCGCTCACCTATGCCGCGAACGAACTCGTGCAGCAGTTGCAGATTCCGGTTTCAATTACCGTTCACGCCTGCGGTGCACATCTGGGCGGCACGGCCCAGTCGGCCATTCTGGCGCATGCGGCGCCGCTGTCGTATCTGTTCGACGATCCGCAGTTTCCCATCGCCTCGCTGCCGAAAAAGTATACCTGGTACTCGAGCACGGCGGCCGTGCGCCTGTCCGGGACCAGCGGCTGCGGACTGGGTGGCGGCGATTGCAACGGTGTGGACAACGAGGAAATTGAGGCGACATTCAACGAGGACATCGGCACTCCGGGTGTCGTCGGCGGCGAGCAGTTCTACCTGGGTTTCGATGCGGACCCCTCACCAAACCGCTCGGTGGACTTTGTCAGCATCGCGATGCACGAGATGACGCACGGCCTGGGATTCTTCGGCCTGGTGAACCTGGACTCGACGCAAGGTCCGGTCGGCGCCAAGGCCGGCATTGCGACTGATTCCGGCGGCAATATGACGATCGCATTCAGCAATCTCAGCGAAGGGCCGTACGACGACATTTACGATGACAATATCGCCATCGTGAACGCCAGCGACAGCGCGTACACGCCTTTCATGGGTTATGAGGTCAACGGCTCCGAAGACGCGGCAAGAGCGGCGGCAGTGACATCCGGGCCGGTCATTGCCAGCGCCGGGCAATATATCCCAGGAAACCAGACCGGAATCCGCTGGTCGGATCCAGTGGCTGCCAATGCCAGCGGCATCAACGCGAACTTCGGCAAACCTGCACCGGATGACTTTCCAAGCCTGTACGCGCCGTGTGACGAAACCAAGACATCGACCTGCGCCACCCAGCCCTCGTCGACGCTGTCGCACACGATCCAGCCGGGCGACATGATGAATGCGTTCTACTCAAGCGTGAATTTGCGCCAGATGGGTCTGGCCGTGCCGATGCTGGCGCCGTTGGGATGGTCGAATGTCGCCACCACGATGCCGGTTTTCGGCCAGCCGGTTCCCAGCAACTGGTACGACCGCACGCACGGCGGCCACGGATTCGATTTCCAGCTCCTCACCCGCGATCCAACTTACGGGCAGGACACCTACTTCCTTACTTTCTACACCTATGAAAGCGATGGCACGCCGGAGTGGTACCAGGCGCTGGGGCGTCTGGTCGACGGCGTCTTCGTCCCGTATATTCAAGCCAACGGCAGCACGCTGTACCGCCTGATTTACACCAGCACGGCTGTTGGCGGCATCGCTTTCCAGGCCGACAATGTGGATGGCTCGATCATCGTCGATTTCAACCAGGCGTCGCAGGCGCCGGCCTGCCGCAATGTCGACCGCAGCAGCGCCTCGCAGCTCGCCGTGATGAGCTGGAGCATCGGCAACGATTCCGCCCAATGGTGCGTCGAGCCGATCGTGCCGCTCTCGGCGCACGCCAATCCGGATTTCAACGGTCACTGGTTTGCACCCAGCGACTCCGGCTGGGGCATGGAAATTCTCGATGTCAGCACCGCCGCGTCACCCGCGATAATTGTATACATGTACTATCCGGGCCCCGATGGCCAGCCGGCATGGGCAACGGCCTCCGGCACGCTGACGGCGGGCAACACGGTCAGCATGCCATTGCAGCAGATTGCCGATGGTTATTGCCGAACATGCACGCCGCCAGCGACATTTAGTGCGGACACGATCGGCTCGATCACGCTGATGTTTGATCCGCACGCGCCCAATCCGGCGGCGGCTCCCACCGGTTCGGCCACCATTTTGGCGAATTACCCCGGCGGCGGCGGATTCGATCGCACGAATATCGCGATTCAGATGCTGTCGCTGCAGACCGGAGAATAATCGTCACGTCATCGCTGTGGCTTGCGGCTTGCGCAGCTCACGCCGCCAGCGGGTTGATGTCGCGCACGCGCTCGATCAGTGCATCGGCAAAGCTTTCGGTGGTGCCGGCGCCGCCGAGATCGGGCGTGACACGATCCTTTGCCGCGAGGGTCGCGCGGATTGCCGCACGCAGGCGGCGGGCGTGATCTTCCATGCCCATGTGACCGAGCATCTGGGCGGCGGCAAGCAACAGTGCGCAGGGGTTGGCCACGCCTTTGCCTGCGATGTCGGGCGCCGAGCCGTGCACGGCCTCGAATATCGCCGCCTCGGTGCCGATATTCGCCCCCGGCGCCAGTCCCAGTCCGCCAACGAGGCCGGCGCACAGATCCGAAATGATGTCGCCGAACAGGTTGGTCGTGACGATCACATCGAACTGCTGCGGATTCATCACCAGCTGCATGCAGGTGTTGTCGACGATCATCTCGTTGCAGGCGATGTCGGGATATTGCGCTGCGACTTCGCGCGCCACGTTCAGGAACAGTCCCGACGTGGTCTTCATGATGTTCGCCTTGTGCACAATGGTAACTTTTTTACGCGCCGCACGACGCGCTAGATCGAACGCGTAGCGCACGATGCGCTCGGAACCCCGCCGGGTGACCTTGATCAGGGACTGTGCCGCCTCGCCGTCCGCGGTCAGGGTCTGGCCTTCGGCACCGTAGGCACCTTCGGTATTCTCGCGCACGGTGATGATGTCGATACCGTCGAAGCGTGCCTTCGTACCCGGCATGGTGATCGCAGGGCGCAGGTTGGCGTACAGATCGAAGCGTCGGCGCAATTCGACATTGAGCGAGGAAAACCCACCGCCGATCGGCGTCGTCAGCGGGCTCTTCAGGGCCACGCGATGGCGGGCAATGCTCTCCAGCGTCGCCGCGGGCAGCAACTCGCCGAACTGCTCTTGCGCGGCGAGGCCGGCTTCGACGAATTCGTAGTTCAATCCTACATTCAAGGCGTCGAGCACGCGCAATGTGGCCTGCATGATTTCCGGACCGATGCCGTCGCCGCGAATCACGGCAATCGTTTTACTCATGAACACGGTTACTCCAATGAAAAACTAACGAAGTCAGCCTCTCATTATCCTGTATACTTCAAGCCCTAACAAGGAATCGCCCGCCTGACCATGCACGCTGCGATCTTCCGCAGGACGATAAGCGCCCTCGGCGCACTGGTGCTGTTCGCACCGGTCGCGTACGTGTTCGCGCAATCCGCCGATGCGACTGCGAGCTACGCGATCGGGGTGCAGAACGGCGTACAGGACGTGCGCGCCAGCTGGACCCTTGCGATCAGCGGCGAATGGGCAACGGAGTGTCCGCCAACGCTGGAAAAAGTGGCTCTCGATGGTGCCACCGGCCTGCGCATCGATGCGCGCTCCGTGCTCGGCCTCTGCACGCGCCGCGCCATGCCGTTCTCGATCGAAGTAAATCCCGCCCTCGCGCTCGATCGCGGCGCATTGCCGGCCGGCGTCTACCATGTCAGCTTCTATGCAGCCGACGGTGCCCAGGCAAGGCCCAGGCTGCGCGCGTTCGCCCTGGTCGACCGCAGCGGCGCCGGTGCTGCGCGCATCGAGCCGGAAACAGGATTCTGGTGGGCGGCGAACAGCAACGAATCCGCCGCCGGCCGCACCGTGCTGAGCATCGAATTGCAGAATCAGCAGCTCAGCGTGGCCCTGATGAGCTATGACGCCTCGGGGCAGCCCGTCTGGCATTTCGGCGCCGCGCCGTATTCCGGGCGTACCGCGCACGTGCCGCTGCTGCACTTGCAGGGCGGCGGTGATCCTTTTTCGGCGGCAAGCGCGACGCCGCAGGGCGATGCCACCCTGACTCTCGACTTGCAATTCCAGACTGCCGCGCACGCCTCGGCGTGGCTCAGTCGCGTCGAAGGCAGCGCCGATGAGCCAAGCCTGCGCCTGCAGCCGCTGGATCTGGCGCGCATTCCTCTGGCCGCCACCGCCGACGGCAGCGTCTGGCAAGGCGACTGGGTCCTCGTCGATGACGCCAGCACGTCAGCGCAGCGTTTGCGCTTCGATCATTTCCTGGCGATTGACGCGGATCACTTCGAACTCGACGATGGCGCTGCCGGCATCGCGATGATCTGTACACGCGATGCCACGCGACCCGAATTGCCACCGTCGGCGTGCGCGCTCAATCAGGGCAGCGGCGTCGACGCCAGCCGTTTCGATTCGGTCGCGATCGCACGCATGGATGGAACCCGCAGCAACGGGACTGCCATCCATCTGCTGCGGGTCACGCCCTAAGCCGGATCGGGTTGGGCTGGAGCGGGTTGTGCCGTAGCTGCGGCAGTCGTCTCGAGCTGATCGAGAAAGTCCACGGCGCGGCGCAGGTGCGGAATCACGATCGACCCGCCCACCACCAGACCCACGCTGAAGACCTCGAAAAACTCGTCGCGTGCCACGCCCGCCGCCCGGCATTCAGCAACGTGGTAGCTGATGCAGTCATCGCAGCGCAAAACAAGCGATGCAACCAGACCGAGCATTTCCTTCGTGCGGGCCGGCAACGCGCCGTCCTTGTAGGTTTGCGTGTCGAGTGCGAAAAAGCGCCGCACGACCTGGTTGTCTTCGCCCAGGATGCGCTCGTTCATGCGCTGCCGGAATGCGCTGAATTCGGCTGCCCGGTCGCCACTCATCGTGCCGACGCCAGGATCGTCGACAGCTTGCCGCTGCGATCGGCGGCGACCAGGTCATCGTAGCCGCCAACGTACTGGCCGGCGATGAAGATCTGCGGCACCGTGCGTCGCTGCGTACGCATCAGCATCTCGTCGCGCTTGGCCGGATCGGTATCGATACGGATTTCGGCGTAGTCCAGCCCTTTCTGCTTGAGCAGGTTCTTCGCCGCCACGCAGTAGGCGCAGATGCCACTGGTATAGATTTCGACCTTTGCCATTTTGCTGTTCTCTTTTCGTTTGCCGGATCCGCAATGCTGCATCGCCAAATAACCCGGAAATATGGAAACCGCCAATATGGGTACATCGTAGCCTCGTGCAAGTGTAGCGCGGCGGTCGCCGAGGCAAGAAGCACCGCAGTCCGGACCTGGCAGGTTAACCCCGGCTGAGCGCAATTCCTGCCGCTGTGGCCGCGAACCAAAGTTCGCGCTAAGGTGTCAAAGTCGCCCGCAGTGTTCTCTGGTCTTGCCGATGTTGCGCAACCCCATCGCTTTTCTCCTGGTTCTGGCCTGCACCCTGCTGGCGGGAGCCCCTGCGCGTGCCGTGGATACGCAGCTGCCGAGCATGGGCAGCTCGGCCGGCACCGTAGCCTCGCCGGAAGAGCAGCGCCAATACGGTTTCTACGTGCTGCATGAACTGCGCAACCAGGCCCAGGTGCTCGACGATGCGTTGTTGAACGACTACCTAAATACCCTGGGCTACCGATTGGTGTCGTACAGCCCGCGCCCCGATCAGCCATTCACGTTTTTTGTGGTTCGAGATCCATCGATCAATGCGTTTGCGCTGCCCGGCGGCTTCGTCGGAGTCAATGCCGGCCTGATTACCACGACTGCCAATGAAAGCGAACTTGCCGCGGTACTCGCGCACGAGATTTCCCACGTTACCCAGCAGCATCTCGTGCGCGCCGTGGAGGCGGAACAGAAGTACGCGCCGTTGCTGGTTCTGGCGATGGTCGGAGCCATCGTCGCATCGGCGCATCAGAGTCCCTACAGCACCAGCAATTCGGACATCGGCGCCATCGCAACGGCCGAGGGACTGGCGGCGCAGATGCAGATCAATTTCACCCGCGCCGACGAATCCGAAGCCGATCGTGTCGGCATCCAGACGCTGGCCAAGGCCAATTTCGATCCCGACGCCATGGCGGATTTTTTCGGACGCATGCAGCGCGTGCTGCGCCCGGGTTTCGACGAGAACGATATTCCGGCATTGCTGATGGATCATCCGGTCACCACCGAACGCATCAGCGAAGCCAAAGCCCGCGCGGAGACCCTGAAGAAGGAAATGGAAGCCACGGTGACGGTTGGCCAGACACAGGCCGATGGATCCGAGGAGACCGTGTCGTCGACGAAGGAGCGGGTCTCGACCAAGAATGATGAAAGCACTTCCACCGGCAGCGGCGCCGGTGCGGCAACGCAGATCAACTCCAACCTGCTATGGCCTTCATCGCTCAGCCGGAATTCGAGCGCCGCGCTCAACGAACTGGTCAGGCCCAGAGAAAGCCGCGAACGTCAGCGCAGCCGGTCGCAGGCCTACTACGAACTGATGCGCGAGCGCTCGCGCGTGCTGGCATCGGATCGCCCGGCCCAGATGCTGGCGTACTACGCCGACAATCTGCGTGACGACAAGAATTTCGACACGACCGCCAATCGCTACGGTTATGCGCTGGCGCTGGTGCGTGCCGGCGATGCGAAGAAATCGCGGGAAGTGGCGCAGAAACTGGTTGCCGAGCAGCCCGGCAACCTGGTCTTCCAGCTTGCGCTCGGTCGCGCCGAACTGATGTCGGGCGCCCGGGATGCCGCCCTGCAACGCTTCACCCATCTGGAGACCGATTTTCCGGACAACCGGGCCCTTGCGCTGGCCCATGCCGAAGCCTTGGTGCAGGTCGATGACAAAGCCAGTGCCAAGCGCGCACAGGAACTGCTGCGGCCGCAGATCGCCCAGGACGACGAAGACCCCGACCTGCAAGTCGCGTTCGCGCGTGCCAGCGAACTCGCCGGGGAACCGGTTCGCGCCGGTGAAGCCCACGCCGCCGCGGCTTATCTGAACGGCCGCGCCGAGGATGCCCTGAATCAGCTCAAACAACTGACCAAACGCAACGATCTGGACTACTACCAGCGCACACGCATCGAGGCGCGCATCGCCGAAATGACGCCGACTGTTCTCGAATTGCGCAGACGCAAGATCAAACCCTCCGACCAAGGCTCATTTGCCACGCCGGTTTCCCAGTGTGGATCAAGCGCTTGCGTGCGCCTGTCATCGCCGCGTAATAATTCTCCGCTGCAATAGGCTCGTCATACGAGCGCGCCGCTGCGGCGTATCGCGGAATAATTGTGCAAAAACATATCCTGATCGTCGAAGACGAACCCGCCATCCGCGACATGGTGGCATTCGCGTTGCGCAGGGCGGGTATGGATCCGGCACACGCCGCGGATGCGCGCACTGCGCAAAACATGATCGTGGAACGCGTACCCGATCTTATCCTGCTCGACTGGATGCTGCCGGGAATGAGCGGCCTGGATCTGGCGCGACGCCTGCGCAAGGAAGACCTTACCCGCGACGTGCCGATCATCATGCTGACGGCGCGCGGTGAGGAAACCGATCGCGTCGGCGGCCTGGAAGCCGGTGTCGACGACTATGTCGTGAAGCCCTTCTCCCCGCGCGAACTGATTGCGCGCATTAACGCGGTGATGCGGCGCACGCACGGCACCGACGCCGATGGCATCGTCGAGGTCGGCGGGCTGAAGATAGACAGCGCCGCTCATCGCGTCTATGCCGGCGTCGAAACGGTGCCGATCGGTCCGACCGAGTATCGCCTGCTGCATTTTTTCATGACCCATGCCGAACGCGTGTATTCGCGCAGCCAGCTGCTCGATTATGTCTGGGGCGGCAGCGTGTACGTCGAGGAACGCACCGTCGACGTGCATATCCGGCGCCTGCGCAAGACCCTGGAACCCTATGCCTGTGACGCCCTCGTGCAGACCGTGCGTGGCGCCGGCTATCGCTTCTCGACCACGCCATCGGCATGACTCGCGGTGCCTTTGCCGCGGCCCCCGGCACGCTGCAAATGTGGCATTATGGACAATGGGTTGATGTGAATTCGTATAACTGCCGCAGTAAAGCCCGGCGACGCGCCCGCATCCGCGGTGATTGCGCCGAGACACAACGGTGACCGATGCATCTGCAATTCCTGCGCAGCCATGCCTGGCAAGTGTCACTGGGGCGATTCATCGTCCTGCTGGCAACCGCGCTCGTCGTAGGCCTGCCCCTGCATGTGGCCATGTACACGGTACTTGCGGCGCTGCTCGGGTATTCGCTGTGGTCACTGGTCAGCCTGTACCAGATGCAAGCGTGGCTGCGTTCGCGCCGCTGGCGCCCGCCGCCGGAGGATCGCGGCGTGTGGTCTGATATTTCCACGCATGTATACACGCGGCTGCACGCCGAGCGTTCGCGCAAACGGCGTCTGATCAACCTGCTGCGCGCCTTCCGCGAGGCCGCCGCGGCATTGCCGGACGGCGTCGTCGTCCTGACCAAGGGCCGCAGCATCCTCTGGTTCAACGAAGCGGCCGTACGCCTGCTGGGCCTGTCGGCGCCGCGCGACCGGCGCGCGCATATCGATCCCTTCCTGCCGCCGCTGGCCAAAGCCTGGATCACCCAGGAGCCGGCGTCGGAACCGTTGCGCGAAGTCACCTCCCCATGCAGCGAGAGCGTGCGTCTTTCATTCCGCCTGATTCCGTACTCGGCCGAACACATGCTCCTGGTCGTGCGCGACGTGACGCCGCTGGCGCGGCTTGAGCAGGTGCGCCGCGATTTTGTCGCCAACGTGTCGCATGAATTGCGTACGCCCCTCACCGTCCTCCACGGCTATCTGGAAATGATCGAGCCCGACGTCACGCCTGAACTTGCGCCGATCCTTGCCGACCTGCGCGGACAATCCCGGCGCATGACCCAGATCGTCGAGGACCTGCTTACCCTGTCGCGGCTGGAAGCGCAGCAGCAGCCGGCACAGGATCGCGTGCCGATGCGGGTGTTGCTGAACAGTCTTCGGCGCGAGGCCGAAGGGCTGTCGCAGGGCCGCCACACGATCAATCTGGTGCGCACCTGCGAAGCGGACCTGCGCGGATCGACCGACTACCTGCACAGCGCGTTTTCCAATCTCGTATCCAATGCCGTTCGCTACACGCCGGAAGGTGGCCGCATCGAGATTTCCTGGCAGGCGACGGCCGACGGCGGCGCACGCTTCGCCGTGGCCGACACCGGTTACGGGATTCCCGCCGAACATCTGCCGCGCATCACCGAGCGCTTCTATCGCGTCTCGACCAGCCGCTCGCGCGAGACCGGTGGTACCGGGCTCGGATTGTCGATCGTCAAGCACGTATTGCAGTTGCACGAAGCCCGGCTCGGCATCGACAGCGAGGTCGGTATCGGCAGCACCTTCAGCGCCGTTTTCGACCATGAGCGCCTGCTCGCGCCGCAGACCACGCCCGAGGATACCTGAGCACGCGTTTGACACACGGTTTCGCTATCATTGCGGCTCTGCCCGCCGCCCGGCCGACTGACCGTATCAAAAATATATACTTTTCCCTTAGTAAAAAATGACCAGCACGCCAAATCTCAAGGATCCGGATCTCTATCTCAATCGCGAGCTGGCGCAACTGGAGTTCAACTTCCGTGTGCTCGCGCAGGCGCAGGATCCGACCGTGCCTCTGCTCGAACGCCTGCGCTTCCTGTGCATTTCCAATTCGAACCTGGACGAATTCTTCGAAGTGCAGGTGGCGATCCTGCGCCATCATGTCGCCTTCGGCGATGCCCTGCCCGGCCCGGATGGAATGTTGCCGAGCGAGCTGTTGACCCGCATCCGTCATCGCGCACTGGAGCTGGTGCGCACGCACTACGCATTCTGGAACGATACCCTGTTGCCGGAACTCGAACGCGAAGGCATTCGCTTCATCTCGCGGGGCAAGTGGACGCTCAAGCAACAGCGCTGGCTGCAGGGCTACTTCCAGAATGAAGTGCTGCCGGTGCTGTCGCCGCTGGGGCTCGATCCGGCCCATCCATTCCCGCGCATCCTCAACAAGAGCCTGAATCTGATCGTTTCGCTGCGCGGCACCGATGCCTTCGGCCGCGAAGGGCATATGGCCCTGGTGCGCGCGCCACGTTCGCTGCCGCGCATCATCCGCCTGCCGCAGGAAGTTGCCGACGCACCTTACGATTTCGTATTCCTGTCCAGCATCCTGCTGCAATTCGTCGATGAATTGTTCCCCGGCATGCGCGTGAATGGCGCCTATCAGTTCCGCGTCACCCGCAACAGCGAGTTGTTCGTGGACGAGGAGGATGTCGAGAATCTTGCGCTTGCATTGCGCGATGAACTGCGCGGACGCGGTTTTGCCAAGGCGGTGCGGCTGGAGATCGCCGAAAGCTGCCCGAAGGCCGTCGCGGAATTCCTCATGCGCAACTTCGAACTGGGCGAGAGCGAAGTCTACCGCTGCGCCGGTCCGGTCAACGTGCACCGGATCACGGCCATCTACGATCAGGTCGAACGGCCGGATCTGAAATTCCCCAAGTTTGTGCCGCGACTTGTCGCTGCGGTAAGTGCGGAACGCAACCTGTTCGAGGCGATCGCCGAACGCGACATCCTGCTGCACCACCCGTTCGAATCGTTCGGCGCTGTGGTCGAACTGGTCAAGCAGGCCAGCCTGGATGCGGACGTGCTCGCGATGAAGCAGACGCTTTATCGCACCGGCCCGGATTCGCCTCTGGTCAATTCGCTGATCGATGCAGCGCGCGCCGGAAAGGATGTGACCGTCGTCATCGAGCTGCGCGCGCGCTTCGATGAAGAGGCCAACATCGTGCTGGCCAACCGCCTGCAGGAAGCCGGCGTGCAGGTTGTCTATGGCGTCGTCGGCTACAAGACCCATGCCAAGATGCTGCTGATCGTGCGCCGGGAACAAGGTGTACTTCGCCGCTACGTACACTTGTCCACCGGCAACTATCACCAGATCACCTCGCGCCTGTACACCGATTTCGGACTGATGACGGCCGACCCCGACATCGGCAGCGATACGCACAAGCTGTTCCAGCAGATTTCCGGCCTGGGTCCGGTGATCGAACTCAAGCGCCTGCTGCAGTCGCCGTTCAGCCTGCACAAAAGCATCATGCACAAGATCGAGCGCGAGATCGCAAACGTCGGCGCCGGCAAGCCGGCTCGCATCCTCGCCAAGATGAATGCGCTGAATGAACCCAGCGTGGTGGAGCTTCTCTACAAGGCCTCGTGCGCGGGCGTGAGCATCGACCTGATCGTGCGCGGCGCCTGCACGATCCGGCCCGGAGTGCCCGGCATATCCGACAATATCCGCGTGCGCTCGGTCGTCGGCCGCTTCCTCGAGCACAGCCGCGTGTACTGGTTTGCCAACGGCGGCGAGCCTGAAATCTTCTGTTCCAGCGCCGACTGGATGGAACGCAACCTACTGCGCCGGATCGAGGTGTGCTTTCCGATTCTGGATGCCGAACTGGCCCAGCGTGTCTACGACGAAGCGCTGGACACCTACCTGGCCGACAACGTCCAGGCCTGGATCCTCCACGCCGACGGCCATTACGAACGCGCCAGCCCCGGCGAAGATCCGCCGCACTCGGCACAGCAGGCGCTGCTGGCCAAGCTCTGCCCTTGATCTTCTGCGCAGGATGGTTTCGTGCAGGCGGGTGCGCAGGTGAGATGGAACGAAGATTGCGGTCGCGGTTACGGAACTGGACGCCTGCATGTCACAATCCGGTTTCCAGCCAATCCGCAGGATCAGTCAGTGTCCGACGGCGCAAATTCGCCCATCCGCGACGGTGAGCTCCTGGCTGCCGCGGACCTGGGCTCCAACAGTTTCCACCTGGTCGTCGCACGCTATGAACATGGCGAGTTGCGTGTGATCGACCGTCTGCGCGACAGCGTGCGCCTGGCCGCCGGGTTGCGCAGCGATGGCAGCCTTGAACCCGCGCGTCGCGACAAGGCCCTGGCCTGCCTGGCCCGGTTCGGCCAGCGCCTGCGCGTGCTGCCGCCGGGACGCGTGCGCGCCGTGGCCACGAACACGGTCCGCCGTCTGAGCGAACCCGCGGCGTTTCTCGGCCCGGCCGAACAGGCACTGGGGCATCCGATCGAGGTCGTGTCCGGACGCGAGGAAGCGCGCCTGATCTACCTCGGCGTTGCGCATGGAATTCCGGATTCGCCGGAGCGCCGACTGGTCATCGACATCGGCGGCGGCAGTACCGAATTCATCATCGGCCAGCATTTCGAGGCGCTGGAGAAGGAAAGCCTGCAGATGGGCTGCATCGCCAGCACGCAGCGGTTTTTCAGCGACGGCAAGCTGAGCCACAAGCGCTGGAAGCAGGCGCAGACCGAGATCGCCGTGGAGTTCCAGCAGTTCGCCGCCGACTACCGCACGCACGGCTGGGGCGAAACGATCGGCTCCTCGGGCACGATCAAGGCGATCGGCAATGTGCTGCAGACCGCCGGCTGGTGCGACAGCGGCATCACGCGCGCCGCGCTCGAACACATGCGCGATGCGATGCTGGAATGCGCCAGCATCGAGCGGCTGCGCCTGCCTGGCCTGTCCGAAGAGCGCGCCAGCGTCATTGCCGGCGGCGTAGCCATTCTCGAGGCAGCATTCACCGCACTCGACCTGAAGCAGATGCGCATCTGCGACACCGCGATGCGCGAAGGCCTGCTCTACGACATGATCGGCCGCGCCGAGCACCGCGATCCACGCGCCGCGAGTATCGATGCGCTGGCGCAGCGCTATGCGGTGGATCGCGCACATGCGGCGCGTGTCGAAGTCACTGCCTTGTCGCTGTTCGACCAGGTCGCGCACAACTGGCAACTCGGGCAGGCCGAGCACGACTGGTTGTCGTGGGCAACGCGCATCCACGAAATCGGGCTGGCCATCGCGCACAGCCAGCACCATCTGCACGGCGCATACATCGTGGAAAATTCCGATCTGGCCGGATTCACGCGCCACGAGCAACAGGTGCTGGCGGCGATCCTGCGCAATCACCGGCGCAAACCCGATGATGCCGTATTGCGCGCCCTGCCCGAACGTTTGCGTCGTCCCACGGCGCGCGTCACGGCACTGTTGCGGCTGGCAGTACTGCTGCAGCGCGGCCGCGCCGCCGATCCGCCGCCGCCGCTGGAGCTGCTGGCCGACGACAAGCTGCTGCAACTGAAGCTGCCGCGCGCGTGGCTCGATACGCATCCGCTGACGCGGGCGGACCTGGATCAGGAACGCGACTACCTCAAGCAGTTCGAAATCAAGCTGCAGGTGCGCGACGGCGAAAAAGTGGCGGCTGCATAGCGGACCACGGCCGTTCCAATCGATGCTGACACCGCGGCGAGCATGTCGCCCGTATTCTGCGTATCATTTGCCATCCGCATTTTTCCATCGGGAGTTCACCATGCTCAAGCACCTGCTATGCGTTTTCGCCCTGCTCGCCCCACTGACTTTCGTTGCCGCCCAGCAGCCCGCCACCAAACCGGCGGTGAAAGCCACTCCGAAGCCAGCGGCAACAGAGACGGCGGTGCCGGCAGCGAACCCAAAGGTGCTGCTGCATACCAGCCAGGGTGACATCACGGTCGAGCTGTATCCGGACAAGGCACCGAAGACCGTCGACAACTTCCTCCAGTACGTCAAGGATGGCTTCTACGATGGCACGCTGTTCCATCGCGTGATTCCGAATTTCATGGCCCAGGGCGGCGGCTGGACCAAGGATCTGCAGCGCAAGCGCACGCGCGCACCGATCCACAATGAGGCCAACAACGGGTTGTCCAATCTGAAAGGCACCCTGGCCATGGCACGCACGGGCGACCCGCACTCGGCCACCGCGGAATTCTTCATCAACCTCGTCGACAACAAGCGTCTGGACTATGTCGGCGACGCCAACGGCGTGGTGTCGTGGGGTTATTGCGTATTCGGCAAGGTCGTCGACGGCATGGACACGGTCGACAAGATCAAGGCCATCGAAACCGGCCCGCAGGGCCCGCTCCAGAGCGACGTGCCGAAGACGCCGGTGGTGATCGAGAAGGCGAGCCTGGTGCAGTAGATTCGCAACTTGCGCCCGTCATGTATATACTAAGCAGTAGATACATGACGGGACCGCAAATGACAACGACGCGCGTATTCAAATCCGGAAACAGTCAAGCCGTCAGGCTACCGCAGAAGTTCCGTTTCCGCGCGACGGAGGTGGAGGTTTTTCGGCGCGGCGACGAGATCGTTCTCCGCGAGAAAAGACGCGGGCTAGGTCGCGCTTTTGATCTTCTGGCCGGCTTGCCAGACGATGGCTTCGCCGAGCCGCGCGTTGACGCGCCGGCACAGAAGCGAGCACGCATCTAGTGCTGCCGCGCTATATGCTCGATACGAATATCTGCATATACATCATTCGACACAAGCCGATTGAAGTACAGAATCGGTTCGAGAGGTTGAAGGCAGGAGAAGCAGCCTTGTCGGCAATCACCTTCGGCGAACTGCATTTCGGTGCGGCGAAAAGTCAGCAACCAGACGCTGTAGTGGCCATGCTTGACGAATTGACCGCGTTTTTGCCGGTGCTGACGCTGCCGGAGATCGCGAGCCGCGAATACGGCAACCTGCGCGCGGCCCTGGAAGCAAAGGGACAACCCTTCGGCAACAACGATCTCTGGATTGCGGCGCACGCAAAATCCATCGGCATAACCCTGGTAACCAATAACGAACGCGAATTCAAACGCGTTCCTGGCCTCAAGCTGGAAAATTGGATCAAATCCTGAGACGCATGTCTGCGCTGTTCATCTCCGATCTGCACCTGGACGAAAGCCGCCCACATATCGTGGACCTGTTTACCCGGTTCCTTGCGGACGATGCGCGCAAGGCCGATGCGCTCTACATCCTCGGCGACCTGCTCGAGAGCTGGGTCGGCGACGACGACGACAGCGCGCTCGCGCGGAACGTTGCTGCGGCCTTGCGCGCAGTGCGCGACAACGGCGTGCCGGTTTACTTCATGCACGGCAATCGCGACTTCCTGCTCGGCGCTGACTACGCCGCGCGCGCCGGGATGGAACTGCTGCGCGATCCGACGATCGTCGATCTGGACCAGCCCACGCTGCTGATGCACGGCGACACCTTGTGCACGGACGATGTCGACTACCAGAAATTCCGTACCCTGGTGCGCGACGCGGGCTGGCAGCGGCAGTTTCTGGCAAAGCCTCTGGCCGACCGGCGCGCCTTCGCGGCACAGGCCCGCGGCGAGAGCCGCAGGCACACGTCGGCTGCCAGCATGGAAATCATGGATGTGAACACGGCAGCGGTCGAATCGGCGATGCGCCAGTACGGTGTACGCCGGCTGGTTCACGGGCACACCCATCGGCCGGCAACGCACCGATTGAATCTGGATGGCGAAGTCGCCGAGCGCATCGTGCTCGGCGACTGGTATGAGCAGAGCAGCGTCCTGCAGATTGCACGCGTCCGCCATTTTCCTGAGGAACCCCCTCAGAATCACTCGTAAAACGGAAATCCATTAGCCATCAAGTGGCGTATGATTGAAGAGGATTGGCAGTGCGCCTGTTTGAGCGTGCACGTGTATTTGCCCAGACCTCACCAGCCGTGTCGCCAATCATTCGTCCTATCACAGAGGGAATGCATATGAAGCGTCCTATCACTCAGTTGTGCCTTTCTTTTCTACTCCTTCTCGCGCTATCGCCGATGGCGTTTGCGCAAGCTACCCGCACCTGGGTTTCCGGTGTTGGCGATGACGCCAATCCTTGCTCGCGCACCGCGCCATGCAAGACATGGGCAGGCGCAATCTCCAAGACGGCGGCCGGTGGTGAAATGGATGCCCTGGATCCGGGCGGCTTCGGTGCTCTGACGATCACCAAAGCGATAACGCTCGACGGCGGTGGCGGCCAGGTGGCCAGCATTTTGGTTTCAGGCACAGACGGCATCGTGGTAAATGCTGGCGCGGGAGACACGATAATCTTGCGCAATTTGCGCCTCAACGGCATCAGTGGCACTGGCTCGGGTGGCCTTAACGGGATTACTTTTCTCGCGGGTCAGCAGCTAGTCGTCGAAAATTGCGAAATTTTCGGGTTCACTCAAAACGCCATCAACGTGAACTTGAACCAGACAACCACTGCCAATGTCGTCGTGCACAACTCCAACTTCACGCTTATCGGCCAGAATGCGGCGAGCTTTACGAACTCAAACACGGGCAACGTATTCGGCTCGCTCAGCAATGTTGCGATTCGAGGGGCCGTGTCCGGCGTCACCACAAGCAGCGCGAACGTTTTCGTGGATATCAGCAATTCGACGGTCGCCCAAACCACGGGGTTCGGTTTGCACGCTGTCTTCGGCAGCATTTCGGCTGAAAACAATATGCTCACTGGCAATACTACGGCAGTACGGGCGGAGTCCAACGGCACGGTACGTTTGTCGAATAACGGCATCTACAACAACGTCACTGGAGTCAGGGCCGTAGGTTCCGTTCCGAGCGCGACTAATAATCGAAATGCTGGAAACACCGTAGCAGGCGCACCTAACGGTACTATTACAATTCAATAGTGATTTCTCTGCAGGATCGTATACCACAGGCGCAGACTTCGTTCTGCGTCTGTGGTGATTGCTACAAAGCAGCGTACTTACTTGGCCATGACTTTCTGCGGGCCGGTGAGCTGTTGTTTGTGGCCGTCGTTGTAGATCAGGCCGATGTAGTACCAATAGGTCTTGCCTGAAGCAGCAGTGTTGTCTCGCCATTGGTAGGTTGAGCCAGTGTTGTCATGTTTCTTCACCGTTACGGACTGCCGGTTCAACAACACGAATGGGCCGTCTGCATCCGGCGCGCGGAAAATCTGGTATCCGTGCAACGCGGCTTCGTTCATTACCGACCATTTGAGCAGTGGGCCATCACCTGCCGGCGGCGAATCATCGACAGTCTGCACAGCACTCTTGATCGCTTTGCCGATATCAGTGGCGGCGGCAGGTGCGCTGGATTGCGCTTTGTCCTTGCTGTTTCCCTGCATGAGTTCGGCCGCATCGAGCTTCTCGATATGCGTGTCCTTGGCTAGGAAAAGCCCATGGACAGCGATCAGCATGCGTTGGGAATATTCCGGCAAGCTCAGCCACACCTTGCCCACAACGGACCCGACAGTCTGATCGTCGGAGACACGTAGACGGAGCATGCGACAACCAGTCGCTACTGGCACGCAAGGTTCAATGGAGGTGCTGCCGCGCAGATTCTCAAGTTCGATATGGCCAATCGCAAAGTCTTTGCCGCTCTTGCTGGTCAGGCGGATCAACTGCTCGTTACGACTGCCGACCCGCATCACACCCAAGTCGAATGGGTTGTTGGCAGGAACTACCTCGCCATGAATATCGGCTTGCACACCGACCCAGACTTCCTTCTGCACTGCGGCTGTGGTCGTCAACTTGACGTAATCACCTTGGTAACCCCACGGTGCGTCGGCACGGATTTTCAAGCCGATGCTGCGCCCGTCGGCGCTGATCTGCGCATCGACATAGGCAGGCTTGCTCTCGATCTTTTCGATGCGGAAACCGGCTACGTCGTGGCTGGTCAGATCAACCTTCCTTGTCTTCAGCTCGGCACCCAGATTCACGACGCCGAAATCTGCAATCGGTCGACCCTGATCGAGTACGGACACAGCAAAGCCACGGGCCACAACGGTGCGTGCCTCGTGACCAGTTTCATCGCTATGAAAGTGGAAGATATGCCGACTTGTGCCGCTATCGTTGCCAGTATTGACCAGGGCTTTCAGGTAGGTCTTCGCATGTGGAGAGATCACTGCACTGGTCGGTTCGATCAAATCATCAGGGCGAGTTGCCTGGAAGGCCGATACGCGAATCGGTGTATCGCCTGAATTGATAAAGGTGAACTCGCACTCAGCACGATTGAACGCGTAGGTTTCACCGAAATCGCAATCTTCGGTTTCCAGCAGACTCGCGGCTGTTGCGGTGCCCATGCCCAGACATGCGAGAAAGAGAGCAGCAGCAAACCTCATAGACAACTCCAAAAAAAAACCCACCCAGCGAAGGGTGGGTTTTTTGTGAAACAAGAACGCTTACTGTACGGAAAAGTTCTGCAGCTTGACCGGCAGCGTGCCGCCAACGGTCAGGTTGTAATTACCGCACCCAGGGCTCTCAGCGTTCAGGTCTGAGATGAAAATAAATGTCGTGCCTGCTGCAGGCTGCGTCGTCGGCGTGTCTGGACCCACGGTCTGTGTGTTGTTTGTATCGTCTACCGTACAGGCAGACAGCGAGCTGCACGCGCCAGTAGTGTAGGCCAATTCCGGATTGAAGCCGGTAGTCGAGCTGACAACACCGATAGTAATGTTCGCGCTATTACCAACGTTCAATTGAACTACAGACGTACCGGCACCATTTGGAACGTCACCACCTGAGCAAAAGCTCGTAAGAGCGAGATTTTTGCCGCAAGTATTTCCAGCAAACGAGCCCGTGGCAGTCAGTGTAGTGTCGTTAGTGCATTGGGCAAATACCGAACTGGCAAGTAAACATCCAGCAACGAGAGCAAGGGCACTATGGGAAGCTTTCATCGTTTTAATCTCCTAAAATTTTACTGGCCAATAAATGTTTGACGCCGTGAATCGAACTCATCAACAATCAACGCCTGTCCGGCCACGTCCGCCCTGAAATTGGTCGAAGTTCCAAACAACCCGAGATTAATCTGCTTTACGCCACTCCATCCAGTGTCGGTCATAGTAACGGAACCGGTCGGATTAGTGTCGTTGAAAGTCGAATTGTCAGCGGCAGCATCCAGCACCCAGTAACGGAACGTACCTGCGGTCGAGTTCAGATCGAATTCAACGCGATAGTTGCCGGCGACGGTAGCTGTCGGAAACACTGCATTGACGATCTTTTGGTTACCGGGTGAGCCAGTATCACCGACTATAAAACGAAGACTAGGAGTAGTGCCCCCGACAAGATTGATGATGACCTCTTCGGCGCCCGCGCCTGTCGGCGGAGTCGTCGCCAACGCACTAAAAAGGCGTGACTGGCGATTGGCCACAGTAAGCCCCGTCAAGCCCGCCAAATTTATATAAAACCGCGCGCGATAACGCGGTTCATTTTGTGGCGAGCCATCGGTAACGAAACCCTTGGTATTCGAAGCTGCGCCAGCATTGATAGCAATACTCAGCGCACAACTAGTATTGTCCAGACCGGGCGTTACACTTCCGAAAGTTGCAGAAGTTACCGTCTGCGAAGTCCACGCTCCGCCACCGCCGGGAGTATTCGTCGCGGCTGGAATCGTCGGGCAAGTCGCAAACGCACTTCCCGCCATTCCAAGACCAGCCAACCCCAGTACTGCAACCGCAAGCGCCTTCATCTTGAACGATTTCATCATATCTCTCCGAAATGAATCGGGTGTGGGCCGCTGCCCCTTCCCCGCGTAACCAGACCACATCACCCGAACGCGCTGAGTCTAGTGGAGTTAGCCGAGCCGCGTCAACAGCTTAGACGCCGCTCTTGAGACTCCAGTCACACCAGCCATCGGACCCTGATTTGCATGCCCGCATGGGCACTCCCTACCCTTAACGGATCGGAGCGAAGAAACTGGACACTTGGCGAAGAGTAAAGGGCCGCGAAGTCTTTCCCATGCGCGCCAGGCTTGTCGGAAACAGTGGATCCTTGCATTGACAGGCCTTTCCTGCGCCCCGGACAATCCGGGACCCCCTCCTCCCGGCCTCTTGCGTGCCCCGTAGCGAACCGACCAATGCGCGCCTGCTGGCCGTGATGCCCGCCCGCAACGAAGCGGCCACCGTGGCTGAGGTCGTGCGCGGCGTTCTTGCCTGCGTCGGCTGCGACGTGCTGGTCGTCAGCGACGCCAGCACCGACGATACGAGCGAACTGGCTCGTCGGGCGGGGGCGACGGTCATTGACCTGCCCTGCCGCCTCGGCGCCTGGGGCGCGACCCAGACCGGCATGCGCTACGCCCAGCGCAACCGTTATCATGCCGTGCTGACGCTGGATGCCGACGGCCAGCACCGCCCTGCGGAGTTGCCGGAGCTGCTGGCCGAGCAACGACGCAGCAGGGCCAATGTCGTCATCGGCACGTACGCCCAGCGCCTGAGTCCGGCCAAGCGCCTGGCATGGCGCTATTTCCACCTGCTGACGGGCATCGGCGTGCAGGATTTCACCTCGGGTCTGCGCGTCTACGACCGCCGCGCGGTGCGTGCACTGGCTTCGCGCGAAGCGAGCCTGCTCGATTATCAGGATCTTGGAGTATTGATGCTGCTGCGCAAGAAAGGACTCACCCTGCACGAAGTGCCTACGGTCATGTCGCCGCGCTGTCAGGGCGGCTCGAGGGTGTTCTCGTCATGGCGCATGGTGACGCGTTACATGCTGCATACCACGGTGCTGTGTTTCGCCCAACTGGGTGTGCGGCCACGCATAGCGCCGCGCGCCGCACGTGCCGGAGCGGCGGCATGACCGCACAGATTACCGCTGGCGTTATCGGCGTGCTGCTCGCTGGCGCGATCCTGTACCTGGTACGCCGCGATCACCTGCACGGCAGCTATGCGCTGTGGTGGCTGGCTATCGCCGCCGTGATCCTGCTGCTGGGCGCGTTTCCGCCGATCATCGACTGGCTCGGCCGTGCCATCGGCATCTACTACCCGCCGGTACTGCCGATCATCGTCGGCATCGGCATGATCCTGATCCGCATGTTGAAGATGGATATCGACCGGTCGCAACAGGAACGCCAGTTGCGCCGGTTGACGCAGAAGCTGGCAATCCTGGAACAGGAAATCGGCGCGGCACGGCGTGCGAATTCAACTGTACCGGGATCCACTGCGGCAGCCGCCGAGACGCCACGGGTTGCCGAACGGCGCTGACGAGAATCCTTTCTCCCCAAGCAGCCTCGAACGTAGAGGGCTTGATCCAGAGCTGCGGTGCTGACTGATTCAAAAAAATGCGCATTCTCCACATCGGCAAATTTTTTCCGCCGCATCCGGGCGGCATCGAACGCACCAGCGCCGATCTATGTGCAGCATTGGCTGCGCGCGGAGTTTCCGTCGCCATGCTCGCGCATGCGCAACCGGGTACGCGTTGCAGTCACCGGGTCCGCACCGATGAGGTTGAAGTCACGCTCGCGGCGTGCCATGGGCAATGGCTGTACGCTCCGGTCAGTCCGACGTTTCCGTGGCAGCTCAAGCAAACGATTCAGCGCTTTCGTCCGGATCTGCTGCACCTGCATCTGCCGAACACCTCGGCGTTCTGGGCCCTGATGCTGCCGTCGGCGCGGCGCGTGCCGTGGGTAGTGCACTGGCATGCCGACATACCGCTGGACAGCCGCCATGCCGGATTGCGCCTGGCCTACCGTCTTTACCGGCCCTGGGAACAGGCCATGCTGCGACGCGCGCGTGCCGTGATCGCGACCTCGGCGCCGTATCGGGATTCCAGTCCAGCGTTGGCGCCGTGGCGCGACAAGACACGGGTGATTCCGCTCGGGTTGCCGCCAGTTCCGTCAGATAACGCAGATGCCGTAGATTCCACAAGTATAAAATGGCCAAGTGACGGCGTGCGCCTGCTTGCCGTCGGCCGACTGAGCTATTTCAAGGGCTTCGACGTGCTCCTGCGCGCCGTGGCCCAGGTGCCGGCAATCAGCCTGGTGCTGATCGGCGACGGCGAATGCGGAAACGATCTGCGCCGGCTGGCGCGCGAGCTGGGCATCGATGCGCGGGTGAAGTTTGCCGGCCGCATCGACATGGATCCCGCCGGCACCGCGACGCTCGCTGCGGCCTACGCCGCTGCCGAAATCTTTTGTCTGCCTTCGACCGAACGCGCCGAATCGTTCGGTTTGGTATTGCTCGAGGCCATGCGTGCGGGCTTGCCGACGGTCGCCAGCGACATTTCCGGTTCGGGGGTCGGCTACGTCGTCCGCGACGGTGAATCCGGCCTGCTTGTTCCGCCAGGGGATGTCGCAGCGCTGGCTGCGGCTTTGCGCCGGCTCGCCGACGACGCCGGATTGCGCCGACGCCTGGGCGTTTCCGGCGCGCGGTGCTGGCGCGAGGAATTCACGCTGGATCGGGCGGCCGAGCGGACGCTGGCCTTGTACCGGGAGTTGCTGGAGCCCACTGCGCGTCCCGGCAAAGCATCACCAGCAGCGTCATTGTCGCCGGGGTCAGATGCATGACCAGCCGATTGATCGCAGTGAAGCTTTCGGCCCATCGCGCCGCGTCGGTGAACAGGAACAGGAACAGCAGAAATCCGAAACCGGCAAGCAGCAGCGCACCCAGCAGGCGCAGCGATTCCTGCGTACGCAATTCGCTCCAGCGCCAGACCACGATCATTGGCGCCAGCCACCAGAGCAGATGCCAGTTGGGCTGCGAGAACAAGCTGTACAGCACGCCGTCGAAGGCTGCGCCGTGCCAGGCGATCGCCAACCGGCCGATCACTGGAACATCGATCGCGTTCATGCCGATATCTACCCAGCCCAGCCCGAACAAGGGCAGCGAAAGCCTGCCGATGACGATGCAGAAGACGATCACCGCGAGCATTCCCGCGGCGACATAGCGGCGCCAGCGCCGCGGCAACATGCCGAACGCAGCCACGCCGGCGAACAACAGCAGCCAGACTGCGCCTTCAAGCTTCAGCAACGGCAGCAGCAGGGCGCAGATCGCGGCAATGGCCAGCTGGCTGCGCTCGCGCCGCTGCTGCCAGCGCATCCACGCCAACACGCCGAAACCGAATACCGTGGCAACCCACAGATCGGCATAACCGGCCAGGGCCACGTGCACCATCACCAGTGGCAGCGAGCCCAGGAAGTAGACGAACGCGAGTGCGCGTACGCGACTGATTCCCAGCGCGCGCCACTGACCGTAGTGGCCGAGCAGCAGTCCCAGCCACAGCGCAAACCATGGCAGATTGATCAAGGGCTCGATCCAGCCCCCGACTGCGCTCGCGAACCACACTTGGATCCAGCCCAGCGCCGCCGGATAACTCCACGCGATGCCCGTGTAGTCCGCCGTCGCCGGATGCTGCAGCCAGTCGCGCATCGACACGAAGGGCTGGTAATGGCCCAGCAGGAACCAGGCCTTGGATTTCACCGCCCAGGCATCCCAGGCGTCCCAGGGAAAGGTCGGCCGCAACAGGATCTCGCGCAACGCGATGCCGCCACGCCAGACCAGCGATGCGAGTGCAAGCGCCAGGAAGACGTTTGTCCATTTATCCACTTTGTCGCGATTATCCGGTACCGGTGCGGGCCGCGGCGCGCGCCGCCAGGCCACAATCCCCGCGATCACCGCGAACAGTGCCAGCCACCACCCGGCATGTATCCACGCATTTGCGGTATCGGCGCGCGCGAAAGATGCGGTGGCTGCGGCGGCGAGCAGCAATCCGGAAACGATGCCGTAGCCGAGCGCGGCAGCCAGCCAGCCCGGACCGCGCGCGGGATTGAGCGCGAGCCACGCCAACGTGCCCGCTGCCGACGGCAGCAGCCAGGCGAGCAGCAGCGCCAGGGTCATGGCTGCGCGCTCCGCCAGCGATAGATGTGGACATCGCCGCTCTCGAAGACCGGTTCGACCGGATAGACCCGACCGCCGCCGAGCAGCCTGCCGCGAACCGGATCATGATGCCACTCGGTACTTGCGTACAGCACGAACAAGGCATCGTGAGGCATGGGCACACCGGCGGCCGGCGCCTGCTGCAGGGGCGCCACGTCGAACGGCAGCAGCAGGTAGATCAGGCGCAAAAGGGTGTATTTGGAATCCGAAGCTACGAGGATGCGCCGCGCCGGCGGCTGTGCCGCCAGCCACGTCCGCACCTGCTCGGCGACCAGTGCGGTGTCCTCGTCGGCCACCAGACGCTCGCGCTCGCTCCAGGACTTGCCCGCATAGACGTCTTCGGTGAGCTGGTGGCGGCCGTGAAAGTCACTTAGCCAGCGCAGGTCAAGCAGCGCCCACAACGCCAGCGCCGCGATGACGGCATGGCGCAGCAGGCGCGGCCGTGACCAGCGCAGGATCACCGCCGCAGCGATCAGGCTCAAGGCGCAGCCGAGAAAAAGGAAAGGCGTCATCGATGGCGCCTGTACCGTTTCGATTGCCGGCCCGAGCGCACTGACCGACAACAACGCCCAAGGCGCATAACCGAACCACGATGTATACAATGTGCCAATGCCGCCGCGCCACGACGGCGACCACAATTCGACTTCGTCGAAGCGGAACGGCCGGAACGCAACGCTCGCCGGCGCCAGTTGCGGCGTGGCGTATTCGGCAAATCCAAGTTCGATGATATCGCCCTGCCAGCCCGGAACGCCGCGCAGATCCACGCTGCGCCAGCCTGCGCCCGGCCATGGCACAGTCACCGTCTGCACGTCGTCGGGCGCATCGGCACGGCGGAATATCAGGGACAATTCTAGCGTGCGCGGGAATTCATCGAATCGATAGCGCAGCGTGGAAAAATCCTGCGCGTGCAGATGATCCAGCGCGATCGACTGCAAGGCGTTGCCGTCGTCGCCGACGGCGCCCACGCGCAAGGCCGAATCATCCTCGACGCCGGCGCCGATGACGACGTGGAAATCGCTCGCATTCATGCGCAAGCGCTGTTGCGGCAGGGGTCGCGTATTCCAGGGCAGCCCCGCGGTCCACCCCAGCAACAGCAACCAGATCGCCGCGATTGCAACGCCGCACCAGAGGCGGCGACTCATGCCGCAGCTTCCAGACGCGCAAGTTCCGCATGGCTGAAGCCCGCGGCAAGGCGCGCCGGAATATTGAACGGACCCTTGATCGCACCGCGCACATGCAGGGCGACCAGGTCCGCGAACGTGGCGTCGGGTTCCACGTCCGCACGTGCGCAGCACCAGGCGAACCAGCGCGAGCCGGCGGCGACGTGCGCAACTTCCTCGCGCAGGATCAGGTCGAGGATGGCGACCGTGGCCGCATCGCCGGCGCTGCGCAGACGCTCGATCATGCCGGGCGTGACGTCCAGGCCGCGCGCCTCGAGCACGCGCGGCACCAGCGCCATGCGCTGCAGGCAGGATCCAGACGTCTTTACCGCCATTTCCCACAAACCGTCGTGGGCGTCGAAATCGCCGTAGACGTGCCCGAGTTCGTGCAGACGGGTGTGCAGCAGGGCAAAGTGCCGCGCCTCGTCGGCGGCGATGCCGACCCAGTCGCGGTAGTAGTCCGGCGGCATGCCGCGGAAGCGATAGACCGCGTCCCAGGCCAGATTGATCGCATTGAATTCGATGTGCGCGACGGCGTGGACGAGCGCCGCGCGGCCTTCCGCGGTGCCGAGGCCGCGATGCGGCAGCTTTCGCGGCGAGACCAGGTGCGGTCGCGCGGGCCGCCCCGGCATACCGATCGGCAGCGGCACATCGAATGCATCGTCCAGACCCAGAATGCCGGCGGCGAAATCAGCCGCCGCCGCCGCGGTAGCGGCGAGCTTGGCGCCCACGTCGGCGCTGTCCAGGCAACAACGCGCGCGCGCAAACAGGTTCGCGTGGCAATTCCGCGTCGGGTTTTCCTGTGCTCCCACTCTCGACTCCCGACACCCTTTTGCGCTCCGGCCGATATTCTGCCAGATGCCGGCGGCATTCCGCGCGGCCCCGCGTCAGCCGACGTGCATCACGCCCCAGTCAGACAAACGTAAAAGTGCGGAAGAGCAGGACAAGGCGATCATGACGATCCTGGTCAGGATGCCTGGCGCCGCTGGCTCTTGGCTGCATCGGAGCGTGCGAATTCCAGGTCACTCAGGTAGGTCGGCTCGACGCCGGTGACATATTCGCCGGAGAAGCAGGAAGTGTCGAAGCGAGTGAGCTTCTCGTTGCCGTCGGCAACCGCGGCGACCAGATCGTCCAGATCCTGATAGACGAGCCAGTCGGCGCCGATCAGCGCCTGCACCTGCGCGTCGCTGCGATCGTGCGCGACCAGTTCCCCGGGCGCCGGCATATCGATGCCGTAGACGTTCGGAAAGCGCACCGGCGGAGCGGCCGAGGCAAAGTATACTTTTTTCGCGCCGGCGTCGCGCGCCATCTGGATGATCTGCTTGGACGTGGTGCCGCGCACGATGGAATCGTCCACCAGCAACACGTTCTTGTTGCGGAATTCAAGTTCGATCGCGTTGAGCTTGCGCCGGACCGACTTCACCCGCTCGCTTTGACCGGGCATGATGAAGGTACGCCCGATGTAGCGGTTCTTGACGAAACCCTCGCGCATCGGCAAGCCGAGCGCCGCGGCCAGCGAACTGGCGGCAGTGCGCGCGGTATCCGGGATCGGGATCACCGAATCGATGTCGTGGTCCGGCCGCAGGCGCTGGATCTTCGCGGCCAGTCGCTCGCCCATGCGCAGGCGCGCCTTGTATACCGAAACATCCTCGATCATCGAGTCCGGCCGCGCCAGGTATACATATTCGAAAATGCACGGCGCATGCGGATAGCCCTCGGCACAGTGGCGGCTGAACAGTTTTCCGTCCAGGGTCAGCAGCACCGCTTCGCCGGGCGCGACATCGCGCAGGCGCGTGAAACCGAGGATGTCGAGCGCGACCGATTCCGACGCCACAGCGTATTCCTTGCCCTCGCCGGTATCGCGCTCGCCGAGTACCAGCGGGCGGATGCCGTAGGGGTCGCGGAAAGCGACGATGCCGTAGCCAAGCAGCAGCGACACGATCGCGTAGCCGCCGCGGGCACGCTCGTGCACACCGGCCACGGCCTTGAAGATGTGATCCGGCGTCAGCGCGTGACGCTCCTGGATCTGCAGCTCGTGCGCGAAGATATTGAGCAGGACTTCGGAATCCGAATCCGTGTTGATATGGCGGCGGTCGCCTTCGTACATCTCGCGCCGCAGCGCCTCGGTGTTGACCAGATTGCCGTTGTGCGCAAGGGCAATGCCATATGGCGAGTTCACGTAGAACGGCTGCGCTTCCGCCGAACTTTCCGATCCGGCCGTCGGATAGCGGCAATGGCCGATACCGATGCGCCCGCGCAGCTTGAGCATGTTTTCGGGCTGGAACACGTCGCGCACCAGACCCGCTCCCTTGTGCAGGCGAAGACGTTCGCCTTCGACCGTGGCGATGCCGGCGGCATCCTGGCCGCGATGCTGCAGAACCGTCAGGCCGTCGTACAGCGCCGACGCGACTTCGGATTTGCCGACGATACCGATGATCCCGCACATGATTGTGGACGCTCGCTGGAAGTGGACTGGATCAGCCGACGGACGATTTCTTGTCCGGCACAGGTGTCTGCGGCGGCGGCGCCGGTACGGTGGATGGAATCTGTGGCAACAAACCGCGTAAATCAAGGTATTTCGCAACTTCCGGCGGCAAGCGCGCGGACAGCCATTGCGCACTCTGCTGGAATCCGGGCAGCAATTGCGACTGGCGCCACCACGGATCGCGCGGGAACGGCGTGAACCCCAGGATCAGCACCGTCAGCGTGACCAGCGCCAGGCCGCGGATGAGACCGAACAGCATGCCGAGCATGCGGTCGCTGCCCGACAGGCCGCTGCCGGCGACAAGCTTGCGCATCAGAAAGCTCACGATTGCGCCGGCAATCAGCACGCCGATGAAGCAGATCGCGTAACCGAGCAGCAGTCGCGCCGACGGCAGGCTGATCGAGGTGAACTGCGCCGCAAGCTTGTCGCCGAATGTCCATGCGACCCAGAACGCCAGCACCCAGCAGGCCAATGCCAGCACCTCGCCGACGAAGCCGCGCCACAGGCCCATGAGAACGGAAAGCGCCAGCGCGCCAATGATGCAGTAGTCGGCCCAGTTCATTCAGGGGCCGGGAATGGGGAATCGGGAATGGAGAATGGGCGAACGACGATTGCCATGCGTACCGGCAGCATCGACGCCGAACGACCTGCAGGTTCTGGATTGCCCATCCCAGGCTCTCACGGCTGCGTCACGATCATGCCGTCGATCTGGAATTTCTGCTTGATGCCGCCGCGCGCGCTGTCGGCGCTGCCGCGATCGGCGTACGGCCCGGCGCGGACTCGCCACAAGGGCTGGTCGGTACCGGTACGGTCGACGAAACTGGCAACGCCGCCACCGCGCAGGCGATCGCGCAGCTTGTTCGCCTCCGCTTCGGTCTTGAACGCGCCCAGCTGCACCGCCCAGCCGCCGGCACGATTGGGCGGCAGTGCGCTTGCCGGCGCATCGGCCCTGGGTTGTTCGGCGGATTCGACCACGCTGCTGGGCACCTTGGGCTCAACCTGTTTGATCTTCAGGCGCACCGTTTCCGCCGCGGCCCGATCGGCGAACGGCCCCACGCGTACGCGCAGCGCCGGCTTGCCTTGGTAGTCGGTCGTTTCACTGTACGCTGGCTGACCCAATTTCTTCATCTTCGCGACCAGGGCGTCGGCATGTGCCTGATCCGCGTAGATGCCCAGGTTTACCGCAAAACGACCCGCTGTCGCCGCGGGCGCCACAGCGACCGGCGGCGCAGCCACCGGCGCGGGCGTTTTCGCGTCGGCCAGCACAGACGGCTTGGCCTCGGGCTTCGCCGTCGGCGCGGTCGCGACGTCTTCCGGACGGGCGTCGGTACGCGCCGGCGCACGCGTATCCACCGTAACTATCTTGTTGCTGTCGGCCGGCGCAGGCGTCGCCGGCGCCGACGGGGTTTCGACCGGCAGCGTGCGCGTCTCGAACTTGCGCTCCGGCGGCGGCGGAATATCGAGGTTTACCGTCGTGCTGTCCTGCTTCGGTGGTGCGTTGCCGAGAAACATCGGCACGAAAATGATCGCCAGGGCGATCAGGACGGCGGCACCGAGCAGGCGTTGTTTCAAGGCGGAATCCATGCAGCGTCCTCCGGAACTGGAGCAATTATACCTTGGATACCGGATGCGCCGGTTCAGCCTCGATCCAGCCATTGCACCGTGCCCACTGCAGCGCGGTGGCGGCTACAAAAAAAGAACCGAAGGCGAGGACGCGGTCGCGGACGTCTGCCTGCGCAGCCGCTGCGTACAATGCCGCGGCGATGCCCGTATGGACTTCGATACCGGCACCCGGAGCCGCCGCCCGCATGCGTGCGCGCAGCGCTTGCACCGGCAAGCCGCGCGGCGTGTCCGCGTCGAGGCCACCCAGAAACCATTGCCCGATGTGCGCCATCAACGGTGCAACGATACCGGCCACGTCCTTGTCCGCCAGTGCACCGAACACGGCCAGCGTGCGGCCGCGGACCGGATTCTGTCGCAACCATTCGCCGAGCACGCCCGCGGCCTGCGGATTGTGCGCGACATCGACAATCAGGTCTGCGGCGCCAGGCTTGTGCAGGCGCTGCAGACGCGCGGGCAACCGCGCCGAACCCACGGCAGCCACGAGCGCGGCCGGATTCCAGCCAAGCCGATCGCGCAGGGTATACAACGCCGCAATGGCCGCGGCGGCATTGTCGATCTGGCAGGGCGCGAGCAGGGCGGGCGCGGGCAAATCGACGGCAACTTTGCCGTATTGCCAGCGCCAGCCGGCAGCGTGGGATGAAAAATCATATTCGATTCCCACGCGGATCACTTCCGCACCGATGCGCCGTGCTTCGACAAGCAATCCGGCAGGGGGTGCACGCGTGCCGATCACGGCTGGCCGCGCGGCGCGGAAGATGCCTGCTTTCTCGCGACCGATGCTGTCGCGGTCGTTGCCGAGCCAGTCCTGGTGATCCAGGTCGATCGTGGTGACGACAGCGGCGTCGGCATCGATGATGTTGACCGCATCCAGACGCCCGCCCAGCCCGACTTCGAGCACCGCGACATCGAGTTTACTTTGCGCAAATATCCACAATGCAGCAAGCGTTCCGAACTCGAAGTAAGTCAGCGCAATCGCGTCTGTCGCAGTTGCGCCGCGTGCGGCGTCGATGCGCTCGAAAGCATCGACCAGCGCAGCGTCGCCGGCTTCTTCGCCCATCACGCGCACACGCTCGTTGTAGCGCAGCAGATGCGGCGAGGTATAGCTGCCCACGCGCTTCCCGTCCGCCGTCAGCATCGCTTCCAGGAATGCGACGGTGGAACCCTTGCCGTTGGTACCGCCGACCGTGATCACGACCGGCGCCGGCCGCGGCGCGCCCATGCGCTGCCACACCGCGCCCACGCGGTCCAGGCCCAGTTCGACGCTGCGCGGGTGGATGCTTTGCTGGTGATCCAGCCATTGCAGAAGAGTTCGTCGCGTCACGCCGGAGATTCCATCGATCGCGCTGCAGGTCCTGCTTCAAGCGCGCGGGAGCGCGCGCTTTTCAGGGGCCCCTTTGGCATGGCAAGGACGCGGAGGAAATGCCCGAAGGGGTGCGCGCACGACGCGAGCGAATTTGTTGCTGGTCCATGAACGGGCCATCAACGAACTCCGTAGCGACCTTGCGAAGTTCGCAGGCAGGAACCTGCGGACCGTGCCACCGGATGCTCTTTCCTTTGGTTACTTTCCTTTGGGCAAGCAAAGGAAAGTAACCCACCCGTCGACAGACGGGCGGAAGCACTCATCGGCGGATCCATACTCGCATGGCGTCATGCGGCCTTGGGTTGGCGCATCAGCAGCGCGAGCAGCGCCGCGAGCTTGTCGCGCATCTCGCGACGGTCGACGATCAGGTCGATGGCGCCATGTTCGAGCAGGAATTCCGAACGCTGGAATCCTTCCGGCAAGGTTTCGCGCACGGTTTGCTCGATGACGCGCGGGCCGGCAAAGCCGATCAGGGCCTTGGGCTCGCCGATGTTGATGTCGCCGAGCATGCCCAGACTTGCCGAGACGCCGCCGGTGGTCGGATGAGTGAGTACGGAAACGTAAGGTATCCCGGCGCTGCGCAGGCGCGCCAGTGCAGCCGAAGTCTTGGCCATCTGCATCAGCGAGAACAGGCCTTCCTGCATGCGCGCGCCGCCGGTCGCGGCAAAATTGACCAGGGGTGTGCGTTCATCGAGGGCGCGCTCGGCTGCCAGCGTGAATTTCTCCCCGACCACCGAACCCATCGAACCACCCATGAAGGCGAACTCGAATACACAGGCTACCAGCGGCTGCGTCTTGAGCAGGCCATGCATCGCGATCAGCGCATCCTTTTCGCCCGTCTGCTTCTGTGCGGCAACGATGCGATCCTTGTACTTTTTCGAGTCGCGGAATTTCAGTACATCGACAGGTTCCAGGCTGGCAAACAACTCCTGGCCCGTGCCTTCGTCAAACAACGCCGCCAGACGCTTGCGCGCGCGAATCGTGTGGTGATGGCCGCACTTCGGACAGACTTCCAGATTGCGCTCAAGTTCGGGCCGATACAGCACTGCGCCACAGCCCTCGCATTTTTCCCACAGCCCTTCCGGCACCTTGCCCTTGGACGTCGTGCCCTCGGTGCGAATGCGCGACGGCATCAATTTCTGCAGCCAGCTCATGTCGTCGGTTTCTCCAGTCAATATGGGTGCCGATGCATCGCCTTGCGGCGGCATCGGCTCCTCCGGCACGCGATCACGCGGCATGCGCCTGCCGCTGGTCCAGCGCCTGGCGGATCGGTGCGAGGAACTGTGTCGCGGCGGCAACGATCGCGTCGGGCGACTCCGCGAGTCGCGCGACGAGCGCGCTGCCGATGACCACCGCATCGGCGAAGTCGGCAATCGCAATGGCGGACCCGGCATCGCGCACGCCGAAGCCTACCGCGACCGGGGTGCGCGTGCGCGCCTTGATTGCTGCAACGCGTTCGCGCACCGGCGCGAGGTCGAGCCGGTCCGCGCCAGTGATACCGGAAAATGAGACATAGTACAAAAATCCTTCCGCGCAACGGCACAGTTCGCCGAGACGCGCTTCGGCCGTGGTCGGTGCGGCAAGATATATCTGGCGCAATCCGGCGGCGCGCAGCGAGGCAGTCGAGGCGGATTCCTCCAGCGGACAATCCACCAGCAGGATGCCATCCACACCCGCTGCTGCGGCATCGCGCGCAAAGCGCTCGTAGCCGTGGATCTCGACCGGATTCAGATAACCCATCAGCACGATCGGCGTCGTTGCATCTGTTGCGCGGAATTCGCCGACCCAGCCGAGAATCCGCTTGAGGCCGACGCCGCGGGCCAAAGCGCGCTCGCTGGCGTGCTGGATCACCGGACCGTCGGCCATCGGGTCGGAAAACGGCACGCCCAGCTCGATCAGATCCGCACCCGCATCGACCAGTGCGTGCAGCAGCGGCACCATGGCATCAGGCGAAGGATCGCCCGCGGTAATGAATGGAATCAGGCCGGTGCGGCCGGCGGATCCGAGCGCGGCGAATCGCTGGTCGATGCGGTTCACAGCGAAATTCCCTCGCGCCTGGCAATCGTATGCACATCCTTGTCGCCGCGGCCGGAAAGGTTCACAAGTATCAATTTATCCTTTGCCAGACCGCGTGCGATTTTCATCGCCTGGGCGACGGCATGACTGGATTCAAGTGCGGCAAGAATACCTTCGGTGAGGGCCAGTTCGTGGAACGCAGCCAGCGCCTCGTCATCGGTGACGCCGACGTAGCTGGCGCGGCCACAGTCCTTGAGGAATGCGTGCTCGGGACCGACGCCGGGATAATCCAGCCCCGCGGAAATCGAATGCGTCTCGGTGATCTGGCCGTTGTCGTCGCAGATCACATAGGTACGGTTGCCGTGCAGGATGCCGGGACGGCCGGCCGCCAACGACGCGGCGTGGCGCCCCGTGGCGATGCCCTCGCCCGCCGCTTCCGCGCCGACGATGGCGACATCGCGGTCGTTGAGGAAGGCATGAAACAGCCCGATCGCATTGGAGCCGCCGCCCACGCAGGCGACCAGCGTATCGGGCAGTCGTCCGAATTGTTCCAGCATCTGCACGCGCGCCTCACGGCCAACCACGGCGTTGAAATCGCGCACCATGAGCGGATATGGATGCGGGCCGGCCACGGTTCCGATGATGTAGAACGTGTTTTCGACGTTGCTCACCCAATCGCGCATCGCTTCGTTGAGCGCATCCTTGAGGGTCTTCGAGCCGGACGTGACCGGCACAACCTGAGCGCCGAGCAGCTTCATGCGATAGACATTGATCGCCTGGCGCTCGATATCGACGGCGCCCATGTAGACGACGCACTCCAGTCCCAGCCGTGCCGCAACCGTGGCGCTGGCGACGCCGTGCTGGCCCGCGCCGGTTTCCGCAATGATGCGGCTCTTGCCCATGCGCCTGGCGACAAGCGCCTGGCCGACCGTGTTGTTGATCTTGTGCGCGCCGGTATGGTTGAGGTCTTCGCGCTTGAACAGGATCTGTGCGCCGCCGATTTTCTTCGACAACCGCTGCGCGTGATAGATCGGGCTCGGCCGGCCGACGTAGTGCTTGAGGTCGTATTCGAGTTCGGCGATGAATTCCGGATCCTTGCGCAGGCGCAGATACGCCTGCGTCAATTCCGCCAGCGGCGCCATCAGCGTTTCGGCGACATAGCTGCCGCCGTAGGGACCAAAGCGCCCGTGCGCATCGGGCCATGCGCTGAAATCGATCGTGGGTTCGCTTTTAGCTTTTGTCGCCAGCACCTTGTTCTCCAGAAGCTCGCCTGACTTCGTCGACGAAACGCCGCATCTTTTTCGCATCCTTGACGCCCGGCACCGATTCGATGCCACTGGATACATCCACGGCATACGGTCGCGCCGAACGGATCGCTGCGCCGACATTATCGCAGGTCAGGCCACCGGCCAGCAGCAAGGCATGCTGCAGCCCGGTCGGCACTAGCGACCAGTCGAACGACCTGCCGCTCCCGCCCTGCTCGCCGGCGGCATGGCCGTCCAGCAGAAAACCTGTTGCCTGGGGATGCGCTGCGATGACCCGATGCACGTCCGCATCCCCGCCCATCGGCACGGCCTTGAGGTAACGGCGGCCGTAGCGGACGCAGTCGGCAGCATCCTCATGACCGTGGAATTGCAGCATATCCGGCGCGACGATGTCGATTGCCGCGGCAATCCAGGCCGGATCGTCGTCCATGAACAGTGCAGCCGCCGTGACGAAGGGCGGCAGTGCGCGGCGGATTTCCCGCGCCAATTCCGGATCGACAAAGCGACGGCTCTTGCGCGTCAGTACCAGACCGACCGCGTCGACGCCGAGCGCGACTGCCGCCCGCGCATCCTCGACACGGGTAATGCCGCAAAACTTGATGCGAGTGCGCGCTATCGCGTTCGGCGAGGTCACGGCAGGGTCACCTCGGCGGGCAGACCGCAGTCCGGCGGATACAAAGGCCCGAGAAAGGTCAAGCCCTGCGCCGGCGCCGTCGGCCCGGCCACCGAGCGATCGCGCCCGGCCAGCAGTTGCTCGATCCATGCGGTCGGCGCGTCGCCGCGTCCGACCGGCAGCAGGCTACCCACGATGTTGCGCACCATGTGATGCAGGAACGCATTCGCCTGGATCTGGATCGAGATCTTATCGTCGTCGCGCGCAATCCTGATCTCATGCAACGACCGCCTTGGCGAGCGTGCCTGGCAGGCAATCGTGCGAAAGGCGCTGAAGTCATGCTCGCCGACCAGTGCCTGCGCGGCTCGGTGCATCAGCGTCGCATCGAGCGGTCGGCGCTCCCAGGCGACATAGCGGGCCTGCAATGCCGGTCGCACGGGGCGATTGAGGATCAGGTAGCGATAGCGGCGCGCGCGCGCGCCGAAGCGCGCATGGAAGTCGGCAGCGACCGGCTGCGCCCAGCGCACGGCGATGCTGCCCGGCAGATGCGAATTCGCACCGAGCGCCCAGCCACGCGCGCTGCGTTGCGCCTGCGTGTCGAAGTGCACAACCTGACAGCGTGCGTGCACGCCGGAATCCGTGCGGCCGGCGCAGACGACGTCGATCGGCGCATCGGCGACATACGACAAAGCCTTCTCGACTGCGGCCTGGACTGCGTTGCCGTGGCTCAGGCGCTGCCAGCCGAGAAAATCGGTGCCGTCGTATTCGATGCCCAGCGCGATGCGCAAAGCAGGACTCCTGGACAATTATGGCGGGGATTCTAACGATACCCTGATCCATGTCGAGTTCGAGCGACTGGTTTTCCCGTTGCTTGCCGCGGCGGGAGAACCCGATGGTTGCAAGCTGCCGTCGAAAAAAAAGCCGGGCATGCGCCCGGCCATAACTGCGTTGGAGACCCCCCCGCCTAACGTATTTCGGCGAGCAGCTTGCGCGCTTCGCCTTTTTGCACGTCACTGCCTTCAGCCATGACTTCATCGAGCATCGACCGCGCGCCCTCGGGGTCGCCCATGTCCAGATAGGCCTTGGCCAGGTCCAGTTTGGTGCCGATCGCATCCTCGCCGGCGAAGAAATCCTCCGCTGGCTTCGGCGCGGCCGCTGCCTGCGCGTCGAATGCCGGCGGTGGCGGCGTCGGATGGCCGACCAGGGTTGCGCCATGATCGAAATCCGTCTCGTGCGCCGGCGCCACTGCCGCGGCGGCAGCGTGATCGGTCAAATCGAAATCGAAGCTGTCCTCGGGCGCGGTTGGCGCATGCGCGTCGTGGGCGCCGAGATCAAACGAGTCATCATGCGCATGTCCGTCCCCGGCGTTATGGCCGAAACCGGCATGTTCATCGTGGCCGTATGCCGTCGCGGCGAGATCTTCGCTGCCGCCGAACAAGGGATTGTGCGGGCACAGTTCCTCGCCCATGGCCCGCACCTGCTGCCACTCGGGCTGGGTCGGATCGGCGATATGCGCGTACATCGCTTCGGCTGCTGCTTCGAACTTGGCCGCGTCACGCTGCGAGTAATACAGGTTGAGCAGTTCCAGCGACAGCGCCGGATCGCCCGGATGCTGCGCCAGGGCATCGAGCAGATGATGCTCGTCTTCGCTGACGACGTGTTCTTCCATTCCGCCCGTCGGTTCGATGGGCATGAGTACGGGCTTGGGTTTGCGCATGAAACGCATCAGCGCAAGCGCGCCGATCAGCAACAGACCGATGCCGCCAATCAGCAACGCGGTATTGTTCTGGTACCACTCCGGTTCTGCCGCCGGCGCGGGCGCGACAGGCTTCGGCTTCGGTACCACCGGCGCAGCCGGTTTTGCCGGCGTCGACGACGGCGTGGCGGCCAGATCGGTCGGCGGCGTCGGCACCGGTGCAGTCACCGGAACTGTCGTCGCCGTTCCTTCTGCAGGCGCAGGCGTTGTCGATGCTGTTGCCGGAGGCGTTGCAGCCGGAGGACTGCCCGCCGTGGCTGGTGTGGTCGTCGGCGTCGAGGATGGCGTAGCCGGCGTGCTCACCGGTGGCGTAGTTGTCGGCGCCGTCGTGTTCGCGGACGGCGTCGTGGGTGGCGTTGCCGGCTTGGCCGCGCCAGCTTTGTCGCTGGCGCTGATGTTGCCCCAGATATCCTGCGCGGTGAGTTTGGGTTCGCCCTTCGTACCGGTGTCGGCGGCGGGTTTTGCCGGGGTCTCCGCCGGCTTTGCCACGACTACCGGCGTTTCGGCAGGTTTGATCGCTGTCGCAGCAGGCGCGGTCGTGCTGGCAGCGGCCTTGCCGGATTGAAGCTCCTTGAGCTTGTTCTGCAGATCGGCGATCTCTGATTCCTTGAGCGAAATCAGGCGCTGATCCTTGCCATTGAGGTCTTCCAACTGCTTCACCCGCGATTTCAATTCGCTGGCTTCCTGCTCACGGCTGGCCAGGGCCTCCTTGGTGCGCGCAAGTTCCGCCTTGGTTTCTGCGCTGCTTCCTGTACCCGTCGACGGCCCCGGATGATCCGCCGCGGTCTGGCCGTCCTTGCCGGCGCGGGGCGGCACAAGCGCCAGATGTTCGTTGGACTTCGCCGCGCTCGCAGGGGCAGCCTTGGCGGGCGTCGCGGCGCTGGGCGCGCCGGCATTGGCGACGACCGTTGGCTTGGACACGGCAGCGTTGCTGCTCCAGGCGTCGTTCTGTTCGCGTACCGCAGCCGCGGCGGCCATGGAAGACCCGGTCGCCTTGATTTCGTCATTCGAGGGAATACGCAGGATGGCGCCGCGCTTGAGCGCGTTGATGTTGTCCTTGTAGAAAGCGTTCGGATTGGACTTGAGCAGGGCCAGCATCATCTGGTTGACGTTGGTCGTATCATCCGGGCGCGTGGCCCGGGCGACTTCTGAGAGGGTTTCGCCTGCTGCCACCGGGCCATAGTCGCCAGCGGCAGCGGCGTGCGTGGCCGTCGGTGCCGGCGCCTTGGGCGCCGCGGGCGCAGGCGCAGGCTGGGGCTTGGTTGCGGCGACGGTGTGCGGCGGTTTCACCGTGGTCGCTTTCGGCTTGGGCTGTTTTTCCTCGGCAAGTTTCTGCGCCGGTGCTGCCGCGGCTTCCTTCGCGGGCGCCACCGTTGCACTGGAACCGCGTACCGCTGGCGCCATGATCGGCGGATCCAGCAACACGGTGTATTCGCGCAGCAGCTTGCCTTTCGGCCAGTTCACCTCAACCAGAAAATCAAGGAACGGCTCGCGCACTGCGTCCTTGGTCGTCAGCTTGATCACTGCCTGACCACGGCCATTGGTGGCGACCGAAAACTCGATCGGCACGTTCACGCGGGCACGATTCAGGCCCACGCGCTGGAAATCCTCGGCGGTCGCCAGGCCAACCGTGAGCCCGCTGGCTTCCGCGGGCGAGTCGGCGGTGACCGGGATTTCCGCATCGAGCGGCTGGTTCAGCCCCGACTTGACCTGGATTGACCCCAGGCCGAGCGCGAACGCATTGCCCCCGATCAACGCCAGCGCGATGGCGAGGGATAATTTGGACGGTCCACTCATGAGGTCGTTCCCCCGAAAACAGTAAAAACAGCCTGGCGCAACCCTAAGCTCGAAAACGCCTTATAACACAATCGTAACTATAGGTCACAAGTAAGTTTTTGCCAATATCTCGGCAATCTGTACCGCGTTCAGTGCCGCGCCCTTGCGAATATTGTCCGAAACGATCCACAGGTTGAGTCCGCGCGCATGCGAAATATCGTCGCGGATGCGGCCCACGTACACGGCATCGTGGCCAGCAGCGTCGCCAACCGGGGTGGGATAACCACCGGCCTTGCGCTCATCCATCACCACCACGCCAGGAGCCTTTTCCAGCAAGGCGCGCGCGGCTTCCGCGGTGATTTTCCCGCGGGTCTCGATATGCACCGCTTCGGCATGCCCATAGAACACCGGCACGCGCACCGCTGTCGGATTCACCTGAATGGACTCGTCGCCGAGAATCTTGCGCGTCTCCCAGACCATTTTCATTTCTTCCTTCGTATAGCCGTTTTCCTGGAAGTCGTCGATGTGCGGGATCACATTAAATGCAATTTGCTTGCTGAACTTGACCGGCGCGGCCGGCTGGAAATTGAGCAAGGCGGCGGTCTGCCGGCCGAGTTCCTCCAGCCCGGAGCGCCCGGCCCCGGAAACGGATTGGTACGTCGCCACATTGATGCGTTCGATGCCCACGGCGCGATGGATCGGCGCCAGCGCGACCAGCATCTGCATGGTCGAACAGTTCGGATTGGCGATGATGCCGTGGGTCCTGTAGCCGCCGATCGCTTCGGGATTGACCTCGCTCACGACCAGCGGAATATCGTCGCGGTAACGGAACTCGGACGTGTTGTCGATGACCACAGCGCCCGCGGCCGCGGCGCGCGGCGCATGCTCGCGGCTGACCTTGGCACCGGCCGAGAAGAACGCGATGTCAACGCCGGCGAAATCGCAGTCTTCCAGGCTTTTCACCGTGACCTGCCGGTGGCCGAACTCGACCTGGCCGCCGGCCGATCGCGCGCTCGCAAGCGGGACGAGCTCGGACACGGGAAATTTGCGCTCCGCAAGAATGCCGAGCAGAACCTCGCCCACCGCGCCGGTCGCGCCGACCATGGCCACCTTGTAACGCCTGCCCGGATTCTGGGTCATGAGGCCTTGTCCACCTTTTCAAGTTGTATAAATTTTCACGGTGCGCATCAGCGCATCGTTCCGGGAATACGCGGCATGATCGCGCCGACATCCCCGCACTGCGCGCGGTGGCGCAACGCCTGGTCCATCAGCACGAGGGCAACCATCGCCTCGGCGATCGGTGTGGCGCGGATGCCGACGCAGGGATCGTGACGACCCTTGGTGCGGACTTCAACCGCTTCGCCTGCAAGATTCACGCTGCGGCCGGGAACGAGAATGCTCGAGGCCGGCTTCAGCGCGATCGAGGCGAGGATGTGCTGGCCGGTCGAAATGCCGCCGAGGATGCCGCCGGCGTGGTTGGACAGGAATCCTGCCGCTGTCATCTCGTCGCGGTGCTCGCTGCCACGCTGGGTCACTGCCGCGCATCCGGCGCCGATCTCCACGCCCTTGACCGCATTGATCGACATCAGCGCCGCAGCCAGTTCGCCGTCGAGCTTGCCGTAGATCGGCTCGCCCCAGCCCGGCGGAACGTTTTCCGCGACGACATTCACGCGTGCGCCGATCGAATCTCCAGACTTGCGCAGCACGTCGATGTACTTCTGCAGTTCCGCCACCGTGGCCGCATCAGGCCAGAAGAACGCATTGGCATTGACCTGGTCCCAGTCGATCACACCGCTTTCAGTCAGCCGCGGCGTCAACGGCCCAAGCTGGGCCAGCCAGCCACGCACGACAATGTGGAATTTTTCCCGCAGCCACTTTTTGGCGATCACGCCGGCCGCTACGCGCATGGTCGTCTCGCGCGCCGAGGCTCGCCCGCCGCCGCGATGATCGCGAATGCCGTATTTCTGCCAGTAGGTGTAATCGGCGTGACCCGGCCGGAATACATCGGCAAGTTCGGCGTAGTCCTTTGAACGCGCGTCGGTGTTGCGGATCAGCAGCGCGATCGGCGTCCCGGTGGTGATCCCTTCGTACACGCCCGACAGGATCTCCACGTCGTCGGTTTCATGCCGTTGCGAGGTGTAGCGCGATTTGCCGGTAGCGCGGCGTTCCAGATCGCGGCGGAAATCGTCCGGCGCGATCGCGACGCCCGGCGGGCAGCCGTCGATCACGCAGCCGATCGCCGGCCCGTGGCTTTCGCCGAAAGTGGTGACCGTAAAAAGTTTTCCGAATGAATTGCTCGACACTCGCTACCTCGTTGCCAACACCGCGTCGATCGATTTGGCGTGGTTGACCAGATCGCCGCGTGCGATCGCGAACACGCCCATCTGGCCCACCTCGAATTCGATCCAGTTGAGCGGCAGTTTCGGCAGCAGCCGCGCCAATGCTCGCTCGCTTTCGCCGACTTCGACGATCAGCCAGCCATCCTTGCTCAAATGCGCCGGCGCCTCGGCAAGGATGCGCAGCGCGAAATCCAGGCCGTCGTCACCGGCGCGCAAGCCTAGTGCCGGCTCATGGCTGTATTCGGGCGGCAATGCGGCATATTCCTGCTCGGTCACGTAAGGCGGATTGCTCACGATCAGATCGTAGACCTGCCCTTGGAGGCCGGCGAACAAATCCGATTTCACCGCGCGCACGCGATCCTCGACATTCTGGAATTCGATATTTTCACGCGCCAGCGCCAGCGCGGCATCGCTGATGTCGGCAAGATCGACCTGCCAATCCTGGTTGTGTGCGGCCATCGCAATGCCGATGCAGCCTGAGCCCGTGCACAGATCAAGTGCGCGACTCACCGCCAGGCCGTCCAGCCATGGTGAGAAACCGTTCTGGATCGACTCGGCAATCGGCGAGCGCGGCACCAGGGCGCGCTCGTCGGACTTGAACTTGAGTCCGGCGAACCATGCCTCGCCGGTGAGATAGGCGACGGGCTTGCGCTCGCTCACGCGGCGCTCGATCAGGGCCAGGATGGTTTTTTTCTCCATGGCGGTCAGTTTCGCGCCGCCATAGGCCGGCGACAGATCGTGCGGCAGATGCAGTGCATGCAGCACCAGGTGCGTGGCTTCGTCCAGCGCATTGTCGTAGCTGTGGCCGAAGGTCAATTCCGAGCTGGCGAAGCAGCTGGCACCATAGCGGATGAAATCGATGATCGAGGCGAGTTCTTGGGTCACGTCGGCGAGCATGCATGAAGTTGATGGTGCATAGCGGCAAGTATAGGGGAAGCACGCCGCGATAAAGCAGCGTGGCCACAAAGCAGCCCCGTTATAATGCCGCGATGAGCACACCTTCTTCCTCCTCACGCGCGCTGCCCATGTGGCTGATCCTCGTCGCGGCGCTGGCTGCCGGTTCGGGATTGTGGCTGGGCAACCGCTTTCTCGGCGCGCCGGCGCCCGCCAGACTCGAAAATGCGGTGCGCTATCCGGCGCCGCGCACAATCCCCGAATTCCATCTCATGCAGGCCAGTGGCCAGCCATTGAGCCTGAGCGACTGGCGCGGCCACTGGAATGTCGTGTATTTCGGCTACACCAATTGCCCGGATGTCTGCCCGACCACACTGGCGACGTTCAAGCAGGTCTGGAAAGACCTGGGCGCGCGTGGACTCACCGATTCGGTGCGCATCGATTTCATTTCCGTCGATCCGCAGCGCGATACGCCCGGACACCTGCGGCAGTACGTCGATTTCTTCAGTCCCGACTTCGTCGCGGCCACCGGCAGCGATGAGGATCTGACTGCGCTGACCCGCTCGCTCGGTCTGGTCTACAGCCGCAGCACGGATGCCAACGGCGCGGTCGAGGTCGATCACAGCGGCTCGGCCGTGATCATCGATCCGCAGGGGCACCTGATAGGCATGTTCCGGCCGCCTTTCGCGGCAAGCGCGCTGAGCAACGATCTTGCTGCCCTGATCAAGCAGGGCTGACCATGCGCTTTGCGGTCGGCCTGCAATACCTGTTGCCGCACCATGCCCTGTCGCGCGTCGTCTACTCGGCGACGCGCTGGACCTGGCGGCCGTGGAAGGATTTCCTCATCCGGAAAATCATACGAAATTACAATGTGGACATGAGCGAGGCACTGCAACCGGAGCCCGCGGCGTATCCGAGCTTCAACGCCTTTTTCACGCGCGCGCTGAATGCAGGAGCACGCACGGCAGCGCCCGAGGCGGATGCCATACTCTGCCCCGCCGACGGCCGCATCAGCCAGGCCGGCGCGATTCGCGACGGACGTATCTTCCAGGCCAAGGGTTTCGACTTCAGCGCGGCCGAATTGCTCGGCGACGATGCCGCCGCCGCGCCATACATGAACGGCCACTTCGTCACCGTCTACCTGTCGCCACGTGACTATCACCGTGTGCATGCGCCGCTGGCCGGCACGCTGCGCGAAACGGTGCACATTCCCGGGCGCATTTTCAGCGTCGCGCCATTCACGGTCGCCGCTGTGCCGCGTCTGTTCGCGCGCAACGAGCGCGTGATCTGCCATTTTGACGGCGACCGCGCCGATCCAGGCCGGGGCTCCTATGCGCTGGCCATGGTCGGGGCGATGCTGGTGTCTGGCGTCCAGACCGTCTGGGGCGGCGTCGAGATTCCGCCGTATGCCGGCGCGATCACGCGCAAGGACTATCGCGGCCGCAACATCCGTCTGGATCGTTTCGCGGAACTGGGACGTTTCAACATGGGTTCGACCGTCATCCTCCTGTTGCCGGCAGGTGCGGCGGAACTGGCTTCGGGTCTGCAGGCCGATGCGCCGGTGCGCGTGGGCCAGTCCCTTGGCCGCCTGATTTGAGCTTTCTTGTTGGTTTTTTGCAACGCGTCAAATCCCCAGTTTTCCGCCCCCTTCCAACGGTTCCGGTAGGGGTAAATACCGCGTGCAATTTTTCTGGAAATCCCCCAGAATGTGACGCAGGGGGTCGGAATGTGACGCAATATGCAGGTCGCGCTTCACATATCGATCTAGAATAGCGACGACGGAGCAGTTACGTCGCGCCAGCAGCAAAGCATCGAGGACAGGATCGCCATGCGGATCGTTACCCGACTCATCGCCCTAAGCCGTTCCATCCAGCTCAATCGCCAGTTCCGCGAAATCGAGAAATCGATCGCCGATTTGCCGCTGGCAGGACGGCGTCAGCTCGCCGCGATCGCGATGCGTGAGTTCGCCACGGCGGCGAAATGCGAATTTCCGCACCTGTACGGCACGCCCGAATCCGACCAGCGCTACCAGCCCTGGGGCAGCGGCACCGATCTGGGATTTTCCCGGGTGAAATCGGACAACCCGCAGGTCAAGTTGCGCGGGATCGCTCTATGGCTCACGGTTGCCTATCACGAAACCAAGGAATCCAAGTACGGCGAGATTCAGAACCTGCATCGCCAGCTGATGCGCACGCTGCGCGTTCTCAAGGAGAGTGCGCCGCCGGTAGAAGCGAACCAGTGGTTCGCCGGCCAGGCCGGCCAGGCCGCCTGAGCCAACTCAACGAAATAACTCCACGTCGGGCTTCACTTCTTTGCGCCGGGTCTTCCCGGCGCTTTTTTTTGCGCGTCACGGACGGATGGATTCGCCGTTCAGTTCCTCGAACACACCGATGGAATCTGCAGGCTCTGGCCGACCTGCAGTGCGTAGTGCGGCGCCTTGAGGTGATTGATCGCGACCAGTTCGCCGGAGCCGCCGCAAGCATGCCGATGGGCGATGGACGCGACCGTGTCGCCCTTGCGCACTATGTAGTTGCGGGTGCGACCCGTCGATTTCGTCTGGGCCACGAGCGGCAACGCGGCCGCACTCAGATCGCTCGCCAGCGCCACCCATTTTCCGCCCGCGCAAGACTTTTCGTAGACCGCAGCGACTTTCTCCGGGACATCCAGCCGCGTACCCGCGGCCAGCTCCTGTTGCGGTTCATAGGCCGGGTTCAGATTGCGCAGAGTGCGGAACCATCCGTTCGAGTTGTCTTCGCTGCCCAGGCACACAGTCAGTTCGTTGATCGACGCCGCTCGCTTGAGCGTTATGCTTGACGGTTTGCCGTCGCGCCTGGGGAAAACCAGGTTGTAGCGTTCCGGATGCAGGAACAGCCACGCTGCCGCGAGCACCATCGGCACATAGTCGCGCGTCTCCGGCGACAGCTCCGAGTATATCTTCGCGTCCCAGAACCCGGCGTCGGGGTGCCTTGTCGCCAGCCGTTGCATCGCGCCCTCGCCACCGTTGTAGGCGCCAAGCACGAGTTCGAGATTGTCGTTGAACACGCCGAGTTGCTCATCCAGATAGGCGGCATTGGCCCGCGCGGACAACGTCGGATCGAAACGCTGGTCGAAGCCGTCGACGATGCCCAGACCGAAACGCGCGCCGGTCGCGGACATGAATTGCAGCGGCCCGCTCGCTCCCGAGCGCGAAACCGCATGTACCTTGCCGCCGGATTCCTTCGCCAGGATGCCGAACAGCACCGCTTCCGGCAGACCCGCCTTCTGGTACTCGGGCCACATGCGGTAGCGCAGATAGGCGTAGTTTTCGTAAGCCTGCATCAGGTTCGGCCGATACTGCGTCAACCATTGCTGCAGCGCGACCTTGACCGGATCATTCAACGCGATGATGTCGGAAAGCTGCCGTCCCTTGAGCAAGGCGACGGCACGGCCGGCCTCGGGCAGCGCGGCAACCACGGGCGACGATTCGCCGGCCTCCGCAGTTGCATCCGGCGATTCCGCACCAGCCGCCGCATCGATCGCGACCGGAACGCTGCGCGACAACCGCAGCAAACGGTCGAACGCGGCGAAGAAGCGCGACGTCTCGCAACCGCGCGTCGTCGCGCATTGCGCCGCCGCTGCCTGCAGATCGTCCAGCGCCGCCGTCGATTCGGCCATCGCACTTTCGGCGTTGCCGTTGCCGGCAGTGCTGCGCGCGGATTCGTAGCTCCCGACCGCAGCATCCAGACGAGCGTACAGCGCTGCCGTCGGACTCGAGCCAGCGCCCGATTGGTTCGGCGCATGCGGGGGCTGGCCGGCGCAGGCGGCCAAGGTCAGTGCGACAGTGAGAAAAAGTATGCGGCAGGACATGCGTGACTGAACTCCGGTGATTTCCCGCACGTTACACAGCGCGCGCCGCCGCGACAACCCCGAAGCGACGCGGCGTCGGCTAGAATCACGCCCGTGTCCCGTGTGCAACCCTGTTCGTGAACGAAATTCTGCCGGGAAAAAGCCCGCGTCGAGACGCCGCCAACCAGCCCGGTCGAAGTATACTTAGCGGCATGCCTGGTTCGATCATGCGCAAATGACTGCCGCTCCCGACACGCCTGCGACACCGCCGCCGTCCCTGCAGGAACGCTGGCCGCAAATCCTGCGCTATCCGCTCCAGCCCGAAGCGTTGTCGACGATCGTCGCACTCGCGATAGCGCACGGCGCCGTACAACTGCTGCCGGCCCTGCTTGCCGGCGTCCTCGATCTTTTTGTCTGGGCAGCGTTCTTCCGCTACGGTTTCGAGGTGCTGCGCTGGACCGCCAACGGTCGCGACAAGGCGCCGGAGATCAGCCTGACAGTCAGCGATGCCATTGGCGGTTACGCTGTCCTGTTGCTGCTCCTGGTGGAAGCCACCATCGCCCTGATCGCCGCCTGGTACAGCCCGATCGCAGCCGCCATCGTCGGCTTGCTGGCGACTCTGGCGATGCCGGCAATGATGATGATCCTGGCTCTTGAGGAAGGCGCCGCGCGCGCACTCAACCCCATCGCCTGGCTGCTGATCGCCGAGCGCGTGGGTCGACCGTATTTTGTTCTTGTCGGTTTCTTCTGCGCTGCGCTGATCGTGCAAAGCGTGTTCGCCGTGGCGATTGCCAGTGTCCTGCCGGGCATCCTCGTTGTGCCGCTCATGTACCTGGTCGTCAACTATCTGATGATTGCGAATTTCCACATGATCGGCCAGGCGATACACGACCACCGCAACGAGCTCGGCTACACCGGTCATCTTGAGCTCAGCGACGAGGTGCCCTGGACCGATCCGTCGCGCACCATGCTCGACGCCGCGCGCAACCGCGCCGCCAGCGGGGATATCCGCGGAGCGGCGACCCTGTTGCGCGAGGAAATTCTCGCCCATCCGCACCTGCTGCCCCTGCACGACGAATATCGGCACTGGCTGCGCGCGGACGATGACAAGGGCGCACTCGTCATACACGGAAAATCGCATGTTCCGGTACTCCTCGCGCAAAACCAGGAGCATCGGGCCATCGAAGTGGCGCGCGAATGCCTGACGCTCGATCCGACGTTCGCGCTCGACGATGCGGGCGACACTACCCGCCTGGCGCATGCCGCCGCCGAGGCCGGCCAGACCCGCACCGCACTCAGCCTCGTCGCCGGGTTCCACAAGCGCTTCCGCAATCATCCGGATATCGCGCGCAACTACATGCTCGCGGCCAGGCTCTGGGCCGAGCGCATGAACAAGGAAATGCAGGCGCGCGCGATGCTGCAGCAGATCAAGCTGACCCTGCCGGACGATGCGGTCATCCCGCAGGTGGATGCCTACCTGGCCTTTCTTGACAAGCTCGCAGCAACGCCGGCCAAGGCCGTAATGGACCGGCCCGCGCCATGAGCCGCTGGCGGCCGCCGCAGGCCGCATCCACAGCGATCATCACGCCTGAGGGTTATCGGACCTTGCAGGCGGAACTCGACGACCTCTGGCGCCGGCGCCGGCCCGAGGTAGTCGCCGCGCTCGCCGCCGCGGCGGCTGAAGGCGACCGCTCGGAAAACGCCGAGTATACTTATCGTAAAAAGCAACTCGGCGAGATCGACCGACGCGTTCGTTACCTCGGCAAGCGCCTGCCGGCGCTGAAGATCGCCGGCGACCGGCCCACTGATTGCAACGCGATTTTTTTCGGCGCGTGGTTCGGCGTCGAGGACGAGCAAGGTCGCATCCAGCACCTGCGCATCGTCGGCCCTGACGAAACCGACGCAGCGCTCGGCTTCATCAGCATCGACTCGCCGCTGGCGCGCGCGGCGCTGAAAAAGCGCGTCGACGACGAGCTCGAAGCCGAGCTGCCGGGTGGAAGACGGCGGTTCGTGGTGATGGCGGTGAGTTACGAACCCCCCGGCAGGATCAAATGACGACGGGATGGTGGTGGTGTCAGCCCGCGCGAACCAGGTCCGGATATCGACGCCCGGCGCGCAATGGGCGGAAGCAAGGCGCCTCACGGTAGAAACTTTCGTTGTCGTTTCCGGATTCCCAGCCGGGGATTCCGGACAGCGGCAGCGGACGCTGATCCTGCGGATCGTTGAGCAGATCACCGCTCCGGATTCCACGGACCACGCGACGAATTGCTGCTTCTTCCACTTTTGCATTTTTTCCGACGACGACGCCGAGAGCCTTGCCGACCAGAAGCTGGCCCGGCTTCAGCGCGTGCTCCAGCAGGGCATGGCCGAATACAATCGCCTGGATGCGCCCGTCATGCCACGCATTGCGTTCGCGCCAGAACAAGCCATGCCAGTCGTGCGCGTCCCAGAGAGGGAGCAGGGCCGGATCCTGAAGCAGCACGATGACACCTGCCTCGTCAAAATGCGTGAGCGCACATTGCACGCGGCTGCGCTGCCTGGTGCCTACTTGCGCAATCTCTTCCACCTGGCGTTCGTTCAGGGCGGCTTTCAGCGCCGGAAAACGCACCCAGATGAGGGCGTTGAGCAGATCGTGCCAGTTACGTTCGCGCGTCGCGATCTGGCCGCGCTCGGCGATGCGTTGCTCGTAGTGCAGGCCATCGGCGAGCAGTTCCGGCGTCTGGGCGACAAAGCGCGGAATCCCCGCGAGCGTGCTGCCGCGCGGGTTTTCAGCCAGAGCGTTGAGAGTATCGACCGACGGCCACGCCGCCGTGTCGAGAACGCCGAATTCCCGCCACTGCGACAAGGGCGGCCGGGCGAACACGGTCGGATCGACCGCCTCACGTACGGGCGCGACGAAGCGCATGACGGGCCGTCTAGACGGCGACGCGTCCGCTGAGATCATGCTCATCGGCCGCCTCGATGCGCACGTCGACGAACAGGCCGGGCTTGAGCCTGCTGCCATCGAGAATGCGCAGGACGCCGTCGATTTCCGGTGCATCGGCCGCGGTACGCGCGATGGCGCCGTCGGCATCGACCTGATCGACCAGCGCCTGCAACGTCGTGCCGACCTTGCGCTGAAGCCGCGCCGCGGAAATGCCCGCCTGGGTCGCCATGAACCGTTCCAGGCGTTCCTGCTTTACTTCTTCGGGAACGGCGCCGGGCAGATCGTTGGCGCGCGCGCCGTCGACCGGCGAATACGCAAACGCACCGACTCGGTCGAGCTGCGCCTCGTGCAGGAACTCCAGCAAGTCCTCGAACTCGGCGTCGGTCTCGCCGGGGAAGCCGACAATGAACGTACTGCGGATCGTCAGTTGCGGACAGACTGCGCGCCAGGCGCGGATGCGTTCGAGCGTCTTCGCACTCGCCGCCGGGCGCTTCATCAGCTTGAGGATGCGCGGGCTGGAATGCTGAAACGGAATGTCGAGATACGGCAGGATCTTTCCTTGCGCCATCAGCGGAATCACTTCGTCCACGTGCGGATATGGGTAAACATAGTGCAGACGCACCCAGACGCCGAGCTCGGCCAGCGCGGCACACAATTCGGTCATGCGCGTGCGATGCCTGCCGCCGTGCCATTCGCGTGCCGCGTACTTGAGATCGACCCCGTAGGCGCTGGTGTCCTGAGAAATCACGAGCAGTTCGCGCACGCCGCTCTTGACGAGCTTTTCGGCCTCGATCAGCACCTCGTCGATCGGCCGCGACACCAGATCGCCACGCATCGAGGGAATAATGCAGAAAGTACAGCGATGATTGCAGCCTTCGGAAATCTTCAGATAGGCGTAATGCTTCGGCGTCAGCTTCACACCCACGTCGATGTTCCGGTCGCCGCTGCGACGGCGAGCCGCGGGCATGACATCAAGGAATGGATCATGCTTCGGCGGCAGCTGCACGTGTACCGCGCTCATCACGCTGGCGTAATCCTGCGGCCCGGTGATCGCGAGCACGCCGGGGTGCGTCGCACGGATTACGTCCGCGCGCTTGCCCAGACAGCCGGTGACGATGACTTTGCCGTTTTCGGCCAGCGCTTCACCGATCGCATCGAGCGATTCCTGAACGGCCGCGTCGATGAATCCGCACGTGTTGACCACGACCACGTCGGCCGCGCCGTAGCTGCCGACGATATCGTAACCTTCGATGCGGAGCTGGGTAAGAATGCGTTCGGAATCGACCAGCGCCTTGGGGCAGCCGAGGCTGACGAAACCCACCCTGGGACTGTTGGCAGATGGGATGCTGCGGGACATGGCGTTTCCATAATGACAAGCGGCGAATTATAAGCGGCGGGCGGGATCAGGCGCGAATGTCCTTCCCGGCCCTGCCGGCGGGCGCTGTACCTGGCCGCGGTCCGGACTGCCGTCAAGCAGCGGTGGGTCGACGTTTCGACGATATGGGCCGGCGCGCAATGGTTTACACTGCATCCTGCGAACCTTGGCAACGGCCTTGCCGGATGCCGGGGTAACCGCAGGGGGATCACCAGATGAACCGAATTCGGACCAAGTGGCGTGGCTGCCGCGCGATCGTCACGGTATTTTTCCTTGGCATCGCAACCACAACCGTATGCGGACGCGCCGAAGAGATTTATCCGCGCGCGAATGCCGTCGAGACAATGCAGTCCCTCGCGGGCAGCCTCGATCAAACTTACGCCGCGTTTTTTCCGGCGTTGAACGCCGTCCTGCCGGCATCGACCAGATTCAGGCTCGAACGCAGTCTGGCCAATGTCGACACCGCGCTCAGCGCCTATGCCCTGGCCGACCTGCACGGCGCGCGAGCGCAGGAACTGGCGCTGGCGGCAAGCGACGAGGAAGCCGCCGGCGAGGAAATCGTGGATCGCGCCGACATGGCCTTGACGGTCGGCGACTACGCGCGTTGCGAACGTCTGGCGCAAACCCTGGCACAACTGGCGCGCGATACCGGCAGCGAGCGGCTGCGCATGCATGCCGAGGTATTCCTCGGTGTCCTCGACCGGCGCCACGGCAATCTCGATGGCGCCAGTTCGCACCAGCACCAGGCGCTGGAACTTGCGCGTGCGCTCGGCGACGAATCGGCAAGCTCGCGCGCGCTGGCCCACCTGGGCACGGTCAATCGCGATCGCGGCGACTTCGCCCAGGCCCTGGATCTGCAACTGCAATCGCTGGCGATCGGTGAAAAGATCGACGATCGAACCGAGCTGACCTATCGCAACCTGGCTTTGCTGTACCGCGAACTCGGCGATGAAGCGGCAAGCAAGCAATACTTCGACAAGGCGATCGCGGCGGCCGAGCGCAATGGCGATCCGAGCCACTACGCCACCGTCTATGGCAGCTATTCGAGCTTCCTCAACGATACCCACGACTACGCCGCCGCGCTGGACGCGGCGCGCGAAACGCTGGCACTGGATCAGGTCCTCAACGACCGTCCGGCTGCCGCGTTCGAGGAGCTCGAAAGCGGACGCGCCCTGCTGGGCCTGAAGCGTTTCGACGAAGCCGGAGTCAGCCTCGATGCGGCACTGGCCGCGGGCCGCGCCATCAACCAGCGCGAAATCGTGGCGCGCAGCCTGCTGGCCCTGGCGGAAATCTCGCTGACGCGCGGCGACCGCGCCCGCGCGCGCGACTTGCTCGATCAGGCGCAGAACGGCCTGGACGCGACACGCATGAAACCCCAGTTGGCGCAGGCCTATGCGCTGCGCGAACAACTGGCCGCCGCCGACGGCAACGCTTCCTCGGCATTGGACTACGCGCACAAATATGCAGCCCTGCGCGAGGATCTGCTCGGCACGACCACCAGTCGTCAGCTCGCCGCGCTCGAGGCACGCCATGCACGCGCGGATGCCGAACAGAAACTCGCGCTGGCCAACGAAGCCAACGCACTGCAGGCCGCGCGTCTGGAACAACAACGGCTGCAACGCGCATTCGGCATCGCCGTCATCGCCGCCCTGGCCCTGTTGCTCGCCGTCGTGATCTGGCGCTGGCTCGACATGGGCAGGCTCAATCGCGCTCTGAACGCGCGCAACGCGCAAATCGAGCAACAGCGCAGTGCGCTCACCGATGCCAATCAGCGTCTGGAACGCCAAACCAGCGAACTCTACCAGGCGGCAATCACCGACCCGCTGACCGGCGCCTTCAATCGCGGCCATCTGCTGCGCGATCTTGACCGCCGCATCGCCGACTGCGCGCGCGACGGTCGCGAACTGGCGCTGCTAATGATCGATTTCGATCACTTCAAGCGCATCAACGACACCCGCGGCCATATCTTCGGTGACCGCGTGCTGGTCGCCGGCGTGCACACGATCCGGCAATGGCTGGAGCCGGATGCCTTGTTCGGCCGCTTCGGCGGCGAAGAATTCCTCATCGCCATCCAGGATCAGGGCATCGACGCAGTGCGCGAGTTCGCCAATCGCCTGCGCGTCCGCGTCGCCGAGGATCTGTCGAACCTGGCCTCCGAATCGCGCAACTACGCAACCATCAGCATCGGCATCGCCACGCTGGCGCAGATCCCGCCGCCGGCGCGCCTGGAAGATCTGCTCGAGGCCGCGGACCAGGCCGTGTATGCAGCCAAGCGCGCGGGCCGCGATCGCGTTGTGTACTACGCCGCCTGACTTCGCCGGCGGCCCTCCGCGGCGTGTCCGCCAGTTCAATCCATGATTGACATCACCCGCGGGGGTCGTACGCTGGCGTTCGGCGCAACTCACGGAGGTCATCATGGGCGAGCACATCAATCTGAATACTTCCGGCATGCAGTGCATCGGTGCCTATCTGGCCAAACCCGCGGGCACACCGAGAGGTGGCATCGTCGTGGTGCAGGAAATCTTCGGCGTCAACGCGCATATCCGCAGCGTGGCGGATGGATTCGCCGCCGACGGCTATACCGCGGTCGCGCCGGCGTTCTTCGATCATGTCGAATCCGGCGTCGAGCTGCGCTACGACCCGGCCGACTACAAGCAGGGCTTCGCCCTGGTCGGCGAGGTCGGCTTCGATCGCGCGATCGAGGACGTCGCCAGCGCCGCCGAATCGATCAAGTCGGCCGGCAAGATCGGCGTGGTCGGTTATTGCTGGGGCGGCACGGTGGCTCTGCTCGCCGCGCTCCGGCTCGGCCTGCCGGCCGTGAGCTACTACGGCGGCCGCAATGTCCTTTTCCTCGGCGAGGCATTGAAAGCACCCGTGCAGTTTCATTATGGCGAGCACGATCCGTCAATCCCGCCGGAAGCGGTGCAGAAGGTCCGCGATGCCCTGAAGGATGCAAAGGGAGTGGAACTGTATACGTATCCTGCGGGCCATGCCTTCAATCGCGATATCGACCCTGCACACTACGATGCTGCCAGCGCCAAGCTCGCACGCGAACGCGCACTTGCTTTTTTTTCCCGCAATCTGGGCTGATGCATGCTGCCGGTGGACGCCGCTTTCGCACTCGACCCGCGCCTGGCTGCCGATACGCTGGTCGTGGGCGATCTGGAATTTTCGCGCGTCCTGCTGATGGACGATGCGCGCTTTCCCTGGCTGATCCTCGTACCCCGCCGTGCCGGCCTGCGCGATGTCATCGATCTGGCACGCGATGGTCAACACCAACTGCAGGATGAAATCGACCGCTGCGCGCGCGTGCTGCACGCACTGGAGCGGCCGGACAAACTCAATATCGCCGCACTGGGCAATGTCGTCGCACAACTGCATGTGCACGTAGTGGCGCGTTTCGTCCACGATACCGCGTGGCCGCGGCCGGTGTGGGGCATCGGCGAACGCGTACCCTATTCCGTCGCGGCGCTGGACGCGCGCATCGCTGCCCTGCGCACGGCCCTGCATTTCGCTGCCGCGGCATGAGCGCGGGGCGGATCGAACCGCTCGGCGACTGCGCGCTGCTGATCCATTTCGGCACGGGCATCGACCCGGCAGTGAATGCGCTTGCACTCACGGCGGCGCATGCCCTGCTTGCCGCGGATCTGCCCGGGCTGCGCGACATCGCGCCCGCCTACGCCAGCGTCTGCCTGCAATACGATCCCTGTGCCTGGGCCGACCCGGCGGGCGTGCAATCGCCGCACGCGCGCATCGCAGCGCGAATTAGTGGAATTGTGGAAAATCTGCAGACGCCGCGGTCCAATCCAGATGTCGCGACTATCGACATCCCGGTCTGCTACGGTGGCGATTTCGGCCCCGATCTTGGCGAAGTTGCCCGGCACGCGAATATGTCGGTCGACGAAGTCGTCGAGCGCCATTGCGCCGGCGAATACCGCGTGGCCATGCTGGGATTTGCGCCGGGTTTTCCCTATCTGATCGGCCTGGACGCGGCCTTGTGCACACCGCGCCTTCCCAGCCCGCGTCTGCGCGTGCCGGCTGGCTCGGTTGCGATCGGCGGCAAGCAGACCGGCGTCTACCCGCGTGAACTACCCGGCGGCTGGCGCCTGATCGGGCGCACGCCGCTGAGGCTTTTTGATCCTGTCCGTGAACCGCCGGCGCTGTTCGCTCCGGGCGGCCGAGTGCGCTTCCGCGCGATCGCTGCCGACGCGTTCGCGGCAGCGCCGGCATGAGCATCGCCGTGCTCGCGCCGGGCATGCTCACGTCCGTGCAGGACGGCGGCCGCCATGGCCACGCCGCGCTCGGCGTCGGCTGCGCCGGTGCCATGGATGCCGTGGCCTTGCGCCTGGCGAATATGCTTGTCGGCAATGTGGACAATGCTGCATCGTTGGAGATGACGCTGCGCGGGGCACACCTGCGCTTCGACGAAGATGCCTTGATCGCGGTCACCGGCGCCGACATCGAAGTGCGCTGCAACGGCGAGCCGGTTCCCACGTGGCGTCCGGTGGCGCTGCGCGCCGGCAGCCAGCTCGTGTTCGGCAACATGTCGCAGGGTACACGCAGCTATCTCGGCGTTGCCGGTGGCATCGACATTCCCGAACAGCTTGGCAGTCGCAGCGCTGACCTGAACGCCTGCATCGGCAGCCAGGCGCTGAGCGCGGGCGATACGTTGACGATTGGTGCAAGCCGGTGCGACGCCTTGCACACGCTCCAGCGCAACGACGACAAGCACGGCGTCGCGGCGGCGAACTGGTCACTCGACCTGCGTACTTGGTTCGATGCCGACCCGCAGACCCCGATCCGGTTGGTCGCGGCCGCACATTTTCCACAATTGGACATCGCCTCGCAGCGGGCGCTGTTCGCGACGCCGTTCCGGATCGGCGCCAGATCCAACCGCGTCGGCTACCGGCTCGCAGGCACGGCACTGGCCTTGCGCGAGCCGCTGGAACCGGTGTCCGCGGGCGTCGTGCCGGGCGCGGTCCAGCTGCCGCCGGGCGGCGATCCGATCGTGCTGATGGCCGAAGCGCCGACCTGCGGCGGCTATCCGCGCATCGCGCATGTGATCGCGGTGGACCTGCCGCGCCTGGCGCAGCGCCGGCCCGGAGCCGTCGTACGTTTCGCGGAGACCTCGCTCGACGATGCCCAAACGCGCTATCTTCGGCGCGAACGGGCCCTGGCCCGGCTGGCACGCATCGTCGCGGAGCGCCTGCACGTATGAGCGGACAATTCATCGACCTGAATTGCGACATGGGCGAATCCTACGGCGCCTGGAGCATGGGCGAGGACGCGCAGGTGATGCCGTGGATCACGTCGGCGAATATCGCTTGCGGCTTTCATGCCGGCGATTTTTCCACAATGCAGCAGACTGTACTCCTGGCCGGCAAACATGCCGTCGCCATCGGTGCGCATGTATCGCTGCCGGACCTGCAGGGTTTCGGCCGGCGCGAAATGAAGGTGACTGCGCATGAGGCCCGTGCGCTGGCGTTGTACCAGATCGGCGCGCTTTCGGCATTCGCGCGCGCCGCCGGCACACGCGTGGCCCACGTCAAGCCGCATGGCGCGCTTTACAACATGGCGGCACGCGACACCACTCTTGCCGAGGCGATCGCGCGTGCCGTGCACGACTTCGACCCGCGCCTGATTCTGTTCGGCCTCGCCGGCAGCGCGCTGACGCAAGCCGGCGCAAACCTCGGCCTGCGCGTGGCCAGCGAGGCGTTCGCCGATCGCCGCTACGAGTCCGACGGCAGCCTGACTCCGCGCCGCGAAACCGATGCCGTCATCCACAACGTCGATGCGGCGGTAGCCCAGGCGCTCGACATTGCCACCCATGGACGAGTGAAAACCCGAGACGGAACGACCCTGGGCCTTCATGCGGACACCCTCTGTGTTCACGGCGATCGCGCCGACGCGGCACAGTTCGCCCAGCGTCTGCGCACCGCGCTGGAGGCCGCAGGACTCAGCGTGCGCGCGTGCCAACCGGCGCAAGACGGTTGACGCACGTGGCAGGGTTCGCGCATATCGCTGCCATTGTTCTTGCTGCCGGCAGCTCGCGGAGAATGGGCTCGCGCAACAAGCTGCTGATGGAATGGGATGGCGAAATCGCCGTGCGGCGTGTCGTGCGCGCGGCGCTGGACGCCGGCATCGATGACGTCATCGCCGTCGTCATGGCGGGCGATAGCCAGGTCGCCGACGCGCTGCACGGCCTGCGCATCCGTCTCGTCGAAAACCGCGATCATGCCGACGGCATCGCCAGTTCGATCCGTGCCGGGATCGCCTCGGTGGATGCGTCGCATGCAGGAGCGCTGGTGATGCTCGCGGACATGCCCCTGGTTGCCCCACGACATCTTGCGCCGATGCTCGAAGCGTTTGCGCCGACGAAACGCGATGCGATCGCCGTTCCGTATTTCGGCGACCGCCGCGGCAATCCCGTCCTTTGGGGTCGCGATCATTTCAGCGAGCTGATGACGGTGACTGGAGATGTCGGCGCACGCGGGCTGCTGCAGCGCCGGGCCGATTGCATCGTTCGCGTCGACATGCCCGATGATGCCGTGCTGGTCGATTTCGATACGCCGCAGGACTGGGCACGCCTGCACGCGCGGGCATCGTAGAATTCACCGTCTATGCTGACCCCCAAAGACGTCCACGCTATGCTCGCCGCCGCCGATGGCGATGCCGGCCTGTTTGTGCCCCGAGCCGCCCTGGCGACCCTTGTGCGCACCGAAGGCTCGTCGTTCCGCCGCGCCGGCAGCCAGATGCTGGTCGGCGCCAACGGCCGCATCGTGCGCGGCTTCAGCGGCGGCTGCCCGGAGTCGGACATCGCCCTGCGTGCAACCCGTGTCATCGCCAGCGGCATCGGCGAACGCGCTCGCTACAACCGCGAAAACGGCCTGGATCTGCTGATCGAAATGGGTTGCGGCGGCGAACTGGAAATCGTGCTTGAACCCATGGCTGAGCGAGCGTCGCTGCGTTTTCTCGATGTCATCGCCGAGCGCTGGCGCTCGCGCGAGACGGCGATCATGGCAAGCGGTTTCCCCGCCGATCCTTCGCGCACCGCGGCCGGTCGATTGATCTGGTGCGATGGCAAAATCCTGCTCGACGGGCTGGGCAATGACACGGCCGCGGCCGTGATCGCCGCCGCAGATTCCGGCCATTCGATGACGTCACGCACGCTCGTTCTCGCCGGCGCGGCAACAGACGTGCTGTATCAGCCGATCCTGCCACCGATACAACTGGTGCTGATCGGCGCGAATGCGGTGGCCGACACGCTGGCCCGCGCGGCACGGGACCTGGCCTGGCCGGTCGTGCGGATCGATCCGCGGACAACGACGGCGGACGAATTTGCACGTAGATCCGCCATTGGCGGATCGGGCGAACCGCCGGTTTGCGACGGCAACACCTTTGTCGTGTGCATGACCTACCAGCTTGAACGCGATCTGGACTACGCCGCCGCGGCGCTGGCGACGGCGGTCCCCTATGTCGGCATCCTCGGCTCGCACCGGCGCGCCGCGCAGATGCAACAGCGCCTGGATGAACGCTGCGGCGGCGCCGCGCGCGGCCGCTTGTTCACGCCCGCAGGGCTGAGCATCGGTTCGGAAGACGTCGAGGAAATCGCCGTATCCCTGGTTGCCGAAATCATGGCCGTGGCGGCGCGCAAATCCGGCCTGCCGCTGTCGCGTTCGTCCGAGCCGATCCACGCGAACAACGTGACCGGCATCCACGCTGACTCGCGGCCATGAACTACTGGCCCCTGCTCGGCATCGCCATTGTCGTCTGCGGCTTCGCGCTGCGCCTGAATCCTGCGCTCGTCGTGGTCGCCGCCGGCATCGCAAGCGGCCTGCTGGCCGGGCTGCCGGTTTCCGATCTGCTCGCCCTGCTCGGAAATTCATTTGTATCCAATCGTACCTTGCTGCTTTTTGTACTCACCCTGCCGACAATCGGGCTGCTGGAGCGCGCCGGGCTGCGCGAGCAGGCGCATGTATGGATCACACGCATGCACCGCCTTACCCTGGCACGCCTGCTGATCGCCTACCTCGGATTGCGCCAGGTGTTGTCGATGCTCGGCCTTCTCGATCTTGCCGGCCACGCGCAAACGGTGCGGCCCCTGCTCGCGCCGATGGCCGAAGCCGCGGCTGGCAAGATCGATCCCGACCTTTCCGTCGACGAACGCGACCGGGTCAAGGCACTGGCAGCCGCGACCGACAATATCGGCCGCTTCTTCGGCGAAGACGTGTTCCTGGCCTTCGGCGCGGTGCTGCTGATCCAGGGTTTCTACGCCCAGCACGGTATCGATCTGGATCCGCGCAGCATCGCGATCTGGGCCCTGCCGACGGCGATCGCCGCCTTCGTCATCCATTCCGTACGGCTCGTGCTTTACCAGCGGCATTTGCGCCGCGTGCACGCAAGCAGAACCATGGACAAGGCAACCAATGCTGCGGATTGAGCACGTCTACTGGCTGTGCGGCGCGATCCTTGCCGCCTGCGCGGTGCAGGATCTGCGCGCGCGGCGCCGGGCGCATGCCGCGTTCTGGGGCATCCTTGCCGCGTGTTTTCTCGGCGGCGACGGCATCCTCGCGGCGACCGCTGTGGGCAACGCGCTGCCCGCACAAATGGCGGGCGCCGGCGTGATCGTCCTCGCCCTGATCGCGGGTTCCGGCCGCCTGCATCGGCGCACGATCATCGACCCCGATGCATCATTGCGCCGCGCGAACACTTCCGGTCTTGGCAACCGACTGTTTGCTCCGGCCCTCGTCATTCCGCTGGGCACTTTGGGCCTTGTGCTGTTGCAGCCTTGGCTGCGGTTTGACGGCCTGACCTTGATCGATTCGCATCAGGCAACGTTGACGGCGCTCGCGCTGGCGTGCGTGCTCGCTGCGCTGGCGGCACTGAGGCTGACGCATGCCAGACCGGTGACCGCGCTCGAGGAAACCGGGCGCCTGCTGAATGCCCTGTCGTGGGCAGCGCTGCTGCCGATGCTGCTGGCCACGCTCGGCGCCATGTTCGCCGCGACCGGTGTCGGCGAGGCCGTCGCGCATATCATGGCGGCGTTGATACCGACCGACTCGCGCCTGGCCTGCCTGCTGGCGTATGCGTTCGGCATGGCCGTGTTCACCGTCATCATGGGCAACGCGTTCGCCGCGTTCCCGGTAATGACCGTCGGCATCGGCCTGCCGTTGCTGATCGTCCAGCATCACGCCGACGCCGCGGCGCTGGGCGCACTCGGCATGCTCAGCGGCTACTGCGGCACCCTGCTGACGCCGATGGCGGCAAACTACAATGTCGTGCCGGCAGCGCTGCTGGAATTGCGTGACCCCAATGGCGTGATTCGCGCGCAATGGCCCACGGCCGTGTTCCTGTTCACGGCAAATCTGCTGCTCATGAACTTTTTCGCATTCCGATGAAGCACACGCCGGCCACCGCTCTCGTCACCGGCTTCGAACCCTTCGACGGCGAACCGGTCAACCCTTCGCGGGAAATCGCGCGGGCGCTCGACGGCGAGTTGATCGCAGGGCACCGCATCGTCGGCGCGGTCCTGCCGACGGGATTCGCGCGCGCCCTGCCGGTGCTCGACACCTTGATCGATGCGCGCCGGCCGGCACTCGTCCTCGCTCTCGGACTGGCCGGAGGCCGCAGTGGAATCTCACTCGAGCGTGTGGCGATCAACCTGATCGACGCGCGCATCGCCGACAACGCCGGCGAACAACCGGTCGATGTCCCAGTTGTGGAAAATGCAGCAAATGCTTATTTTTCCACTTTGCCGCTGAAGGCCATGCTGGCGCGGCTGGCCGCGGCCGGAATTCCCGCCACGCTTTCGCACACCGCGGGAACCTTCGTCTGCAACCAGGTGTTCTTCGGCCTCGCGGACCGCATCGCCATGCGCGACCGGCAGCTGCGCGGCGGCTTCATCCACGTGCCCTGGCTGCCGGAACAGGCGGCAAGGCATGGCGATGCACCGGGCATGCCGCTTGCCACTATGATCGATGCAATCAGACTGTGCCTGGAAACAGCGCTGACGGCGCACACAGACTTGCGTTACGCGAGTGGCACGGAGCATTGAGGGCGGCAAGCGAATAGAGCCGTCCCAAGGCCGGGCAAATTTGCCCGGTCCGGTCAGTGCGTCTCCGGCGTGGCTGCCGGTGCTGCCGGTGGGGCGTCATCGACGAGTGGAACGACCTTGCCATCCAGCTCGATGAAGGCGTCGATCTGCTGGGTCTTCGCCGTGATCGCGATGATGTGCTTCTGTTCCGCGCTGGCCTTGTCGCCGCGCTTGAGCAGGATGCCGGTGATCTTCTTGCTGTCCTTCAGATCGCCGACATAGCCGAAGAATTCCGCCTTGCCAAAGCGGTATTCACCAACTTCGTATTGATTCGTGCCGGACGGCTTGACCAGGAGCTTGCCGTCGTCGATTGGATCGCGGGCATGGCTGGCGCCGGCGAGGCAGAGCAACGCGGCGGCGGTGGACATCAACAGGAATTTACGCATGGCATGCTCCCGGAATTCTGTCTGTACGTGTATTTGCGCACGATTATTCGACGACCTTGATGATCTTCAGGTGGCCGTCGTTATCCTGCACGTAGGCGGTGATGTGGAGGTCGCGCGCCATGCCGGCCAGGGCGCCAACGTGCGTGTTCTTGATCTTCTCCTTCTCGCCCGGCTTGAGCAGAAGGGTGTGCACCGTGCGTCCGTTTTCATTCAGGTAGCGGATGTGGCCGCGCAGGTCCTCGGCCGCCAGCGTGGCGCCATCGAAATCGAACTGGCCATCCTTGTCGGCGGCGACGGTAATATCGTAGGACGACGGCACATCGACGACTTCGGACGTACCCTTCTTGATCTCGTCCCGGCCGCCGCAGGCGGCGAGCAGGCCGAGGAGCAAGGCGAGCGCAAGCGTTTGCGCGACTCGACCAAACTTGAATTTATACATTGCGCAATCCTCCAAAAATAAAATCACGTTGCCGAACCGCTTCGCTTACGCCTGCGGCAAGGTAACACCGCGCTGACCCTGGTACTTGCCGCCGCGATCGCGATAGCTGACTTCGCACACTTCGTCGGATTCCAGGAACAGCATCTGCGCCACGCCCTCATTGGCGTAGATTTTCGCCGGCAGCGGCGTGGTGTTGGAAAACTCCAGGGTAACGTGGCCTTCCCATTCAGGTTCCAGCGGCGTCACATTGACGATGATGCCACAACGCGCGTACGTGCTCTTGCCCAGACAGATCGTCAGCACCTGGCGCGGGATGCGGAAATACTCCACCGTGCGCGCCAACGCGAAGGAATTGGGCGGAATGATGCAGACTTCGCCGCGCACATCGACGAAGCTGCGCGAGTCGAACGCCTTGGGATCGACGATGGTCGAGTTGATGTTGGTGAACACCTTGAACTCATCGGCGCAGCGCACATCGTAGCCGTAGCTCGACGTGCCGTAGGAAATCAGCTTGCCGCCGTTGCCGTTGACGCGCACCTGACCGGGCTCGAACGGCTCGATCATGCCGTGTTTTTCCGCCATGCGGCGGATCCAGTGATCGGATTTTATGCTCATGGGCTCGCTTCGCTCGCGGGACTGGAGAACCGGGAGCCGGGACTCGGCGGAGCGCCCTTCGCAATTCCCAATTCCCTGCTCCCATTTCCGGCTTTCATGTGTTCTGAATCACTATCTTCGGAAACTGGATCGACTTGCTGCGCGCGCGCAGCGACAGCTGCGCCGCGGTCTTGCGCGCGATCAGCCGGTACGAGGCAGCGATGGCACCATCCGGATCGGCGGCAACCGTCGGTGTGCCGCCATCGGCCTGTTCACGGATGTGGATATCCAGCGGCAACGAGCCGAGCAGCGGCACTTCGTATTCTTCCGCCATGCGTCCACCGCCGCCGGCACCGAAGATGTGCTCGGCGTGTCCACATTGCGAACAAATATGAATCGCCATATTTTCCACAATGCCCAAAACCGGCACCTCCACTTTCTCGAACATCTTCAGGCCCTTGCGCGCGTCGAGCAGGGCGATGTCCTGTGGCGTGGTGACGATCAGCGCACCGGACACCGGCACGCGCTGGCACAGAGTGAGTTGAATATCACCGGTGCCGGGCGGCAGATCGATGATGAGGTAGTCCAGATCCACCCAGTTGGTTTCGTTCAGCAGCTGGGTCAATGCCTGCGTCACCATTGGCCCGCGCCAGATCATCGGCGTGTCTTCTTCGATCAGAAACCCGATCGACATCGCCTGCAGGCCGTGCGCCAGTTTCGGCTCGATATGCTGGCCGTCCTTGGAATCGGGCTTGCCGGAAACCCCGAGCATGCGCGGAATGCTGGGACCGTAGATATCGGCATCGAGCACGCCGACGCTGGCGCCCTCGGCGACCAGCGCCAGCGCCAGATTCACTGCCGTTGTCGACTTGCCGACACCGCCCTTGCCTGATGCGACGGCGATGATGTTCTTCACTTTCGGCAGCGGGTTCAGATCCTTCTGCACCTTGTGCGCGGTGATTCGCGAGGAGATGCTCACGCTGACGTTGCCGATGGTGGCATCCGCGGCAAGCGCATCGCGCACCAGCTGCGCCAGGGTGTCGTACCAGCCGCTCGCCGGATAGGCCAGCACGATCTCGATGGCAACCTTGTCGCCATCCACGCCGACGCCCTTGACCGCGCCGCCGGCAACGAGGTCCTGCCCGGTGTGCGGATCAATGATGTTGGCGAGCAGTTCGCGGACGCGCTGCTGCGTGGGTTCGGTCATGGGATTTGCGGCGATTCAGACGGATGCCGATTGTAGCCGAGCGCGGGCGGACTAGCGATGCTTGCGCCGGCGACCTGGCGCGGTCCGGTCGGAACCCGATTCGGCATTGCCTCGCCGTTTTGCATAAAATGCGCCCATGTACCGACTCTTGCCGCTTGCCATTCTGGCCTGTCTGCACCCCGGCAACGCGCTGGCGGACGCTGTTTCCCCCGTCGGCACCTGGAAAACCATCGACGACGAAACGCACGAGGCCAGGTCGCTGGTGCAGATCAGCGAAAACGACGGCGTGCTGTCCGGGCGCGTGATCCGGCTGTTCCGCAAACCTGACGAAGACCCCAACCCGCGCTGCAAGGACTGCCCCGGCGAACGCCACGATCAGCCCGTGATCGGCATGACCATCCTGTGGAACGAACATCGTCATGGCGACGGCTGGGATGGCGGGGAAATCCTCGATCCGGAGGACGGCGACATCTATCGCTGCAGCCTGCACGCGATCGACGGCGGGGCGAAGCTCGAAGTGCATGGCTATATCGGTATTCCGCTGCTCGGTCGCACCCAGGTGTGGGAGCGCGTACCAACTTGAACACAGCGTCGCACGGCCCGTCCGGCCGTTGTCACTGCAGCGCACAAAGGCGAGGTCGCGGATTCGGCATATAGTCCTGCAGTCTCTACCGACAAAAAAAACCCGACCCGTGCCCAAACGCCTGCGTCCGCTGAGTGGCCTGGATGCCGCCTTCCTGTACCTGGAAGCTGCCGGCACGCCCATGCATGTCGGCAGCGTGATGCTGCTGCAGCCGCCCCCGCGCCGGCGGCACTACGATTTTCATCGCACTCTCATCGCCCATATGCGCGAACGTCTGCCGCAGGCGCCGGTGTTGCGCCGCGTGCTGCGCGAAGCACCGCTGGACCTGGGCCATCCCATGTGGAGCGACGGACCGATGCCGGATCTGGACAAGCACGTCCAGACACGCCGGCTGCCCGCGCCCGGGTCATTGACGCAATTGTGGCGGCAGGTCGCCGACCTGCATGCCGATCCGCTGCCACGCGATCGTCCGCTGTGGCAGTTCGTCGTCATCGAAGGATTGGCCTCCGGCGAACTGGTGCTGTATTCGAAGATACATCATGCTTTGCTCGACGGTCAGGGTGGCACCGCGCTGGCGCAGGCCCTGCTCGATGTGCGGCCGACACAACCACGCCGTGGCTCGTCGAAATCCGATGCGAGGCCGGCGCAGGCCACACGCAAGCGCGACCTGGCCGCGACCGCCCTGCGTGCCAGCGCGCAGCAATTGGCCACGCTCATGCGCGCCCTGCCGATGACGCTGAAAGTGGCGGCCGATGCCGCACGCGGCGCGGGTGGCCTGATCAGTCGCCTGCGCGACAGCGTGACACTGGCTCCGCGCACACCGTTCAACGCGCAGGTGGGACCGCAACGCAGTTTTGCCGTGGCCTCGCTGCCGCTGGACCGGGTCAAGCACGTCGCCCGTCATTTTGGGGCGAGTCTCAACGATGTGGTGCTGGCGCTGTGTGCGGCAACGCTGCGCGACTATCTGCTGCGGCGCAAGGCCTTGCCGGATCGGCCCTTGATCGCGGCGATGCCGGTTTCGTTGCGCGCGGCCGGCAATGCCGAGATCAACAACCAGGTGTCGATGGTGCAGTGTGCGCTGGCGACCGACATCGCCGATCCGGTCGAACGCCTGCGCGCAATTAGTGCCGCGACCGGCCAGCTCAAACGCGAGGTGGCGAGTTTCCGCGGCCTGATTCCGACCGATTTTCCCGGCTTCGCCGCGCCGATCTGGGCCTCGGGCCTGAGCCGCCTGTGGGCGCGCACCCGTATCGCCGAACGCCTGCCGCCGCTGGCCAATGTGGCAATTTCCAATGTGCCCGGGCCGGCGGTGCCGCTATATCTGGCCGGCGCAAAAGTCCAGCACTACTTTCCGGTATCTATCGTTACCCATGGGCTTGGCCTTAACATCACGGTCAACAGCTATGCCGGCTGGCTCGAATTCGGATTGATCGCGGGCAGGGACATCGCGCCGAAACTCGATACCCTGGCCAACGGTCTTGCCCGTGGCCTGAACGTGTTGATGGCAAACAGCGAATAATGAAAAAAGCCGCAAATCGGCGAACTCGCCCCGATGCCCATGCAAAGATGCGCGCGCCATCGGCGTTGCTGCTGGCCATGGAGAGCCGCGCTTTCCTCGAATGGACCGCCTGCATCGCCACCTGGCCCCTGCTCGGCTGTGCCGCAAAAGGCGACGGCCATCCGGTGCTGGTCCTGCCGGGCCTGACCGCCGGGGACGCCAGCACCTGGCCGCTGCGTCGTTTCCTGGAAGGCCTCGGCTATGCGGCTTATCCGTGGGAGCTGGGCCTGAACTGCGGCCCGCGCGACGGCGTCGTACGCAAGTTGCTGGCGCGGATACGCAGCATCCATCGCGAACACGGCCGCAAGGTTAGCCTGGTCGGCTGGTCGCTCGGCGGCGCGATGGCGCGTGCGCTCGCGGTGCGCGAACCATTGCGCGTGCGTTCCGTGACCACGCTCGGCTCGCCGTTGGGTGGACATCCCAAGGCGTCGAACGCATGGCGATTGTTTGAACTGGTCAGCGGCGTGCGCGCGGACGATCCGCGTCTGCGTGCCTTGATGCGCCGCCACCCGCCGGTGCCGACGACATCGATCCTGAGCAAGACCGATGGCATCGTCTCGTGGCCGATGAGCGTGATTCCGCAAAACGAAAAATCCGAGAATATCGAAGTCAGCGCCAGCCATTTCGGCATGGGCGCCAATCCCGCCGTGCTCTGGGCGATCGCCGATCGCTTGTCGCAGCCCGAGGACAACTGGAGACCATTTGATCGCAGCGGCTGGCGTGCCCTGGTTTATGGCGATCCGCAGGGTGCTGACAACGCCAGACTGTTGGCGACCTAGGAACGGATTCGCATGGCGCGGATCGACCTGCCGCAACGCGGCCTGCACTTGGAATACGAAAGTCACGGTGAGCCCAGGCATGCCGCCGTGATCCTCGTCATGGGCCTGGGCCTGCAGCTGGTGTCGTGGCCGCCGATGTTGATCGACGCCCTGGTCAACGCCGGCTATCGCGTGATCGTGTTCGACAACCGCGATATCGGCCTGTCCGGCTCCGGACCGCTGCCGCGATACACGCGGCCGCAGCGCGCGATGCTCGCGCATCTGCTGCATCAGGGTTTCACGCCGCCTTACCGCATCGCCGACATGGCGGCCGACACGTTGGCGCTGGCCGACGCCCTGCACATCGACCGCTTCGCCGTCGTCGGCGTGAGTCTCGGCGGCATGGTGGGTCAGACCCTGGCGGCACGCTGGCCCGAGCGCGTGCGCAGTCTGGTGTCGATCATGTCGAGCGCAGGACCGCGGACCGCGCCATGGCCGAGCCCCACCCTGTTATGGCGCTTCCTGCAACGACCGCCGCGGAACGCCGGCCTCGAGGCCAAGCTTCGACACTTCATGGTCTTGATGCAGGCGCTCGGCCATATCCACGATGCCGACGAACTCGACGCGCTGCGCCAGCGGCTCACGCGCTCACTCAAGCGCGCCTACAATCCAGCCGGTGCCGCGCGCCAGCTGCTCGCGGTGATGGCCGATCCGGATCGCAGCGCCGAAGTCGCGACGATCCGCTGCCCGACCCTGATCATCCATGGCGCCGACGATCCGCTGGTGCCGTTGCCTGCGGCGCGTCATCTGGCAAAACTGCTGCCGCATGCGCGGCTGGAAATCCTGCCGCGCATGGGGCATTACCTGCCAGCGTCGGCACTGCCGGAGCTGGCGCGACTGGCGATCGAACATCTGCGCGCCACGAAGATATAAGCACTGCGCGCTACTTCGACGTGGTCAGCACGCGCAACACGCGAGCGTAGAAATCCAGCCCTGCATAGAACGAGGTGAGCCGCAGGCGTTCGTCGCGGCCGTGGGCACGCACGTCGTCGCGATCGATGGCGACGCCGGAAACTCCATACGACGGCATGCCTGCGGCATTCGTGTAGATGCTGTCGGATGCACCGGTTTCCATCTCGGCGATGACCGGAACGCCATGCCACATATGCGCTGAAACGCGATCGAGCGCACGCAGCACGTCGGCGCGGATCGGCGGTGGCGCCGGCGATTTATCCTCGGGTGCGACTTCGTTGTGGCTGCCATCGTTGGCAACGTACAGCACCTTGAGTTGCGGATCGGCAACGACCCGGACCAGATCCCGACGGATCTCTTCCTTGGAATGGCCCGGAAAAATGCGGCAGTTGACCAGCGCCTGGGCCCGTTGCGGCAGGGCGTTATTCGCGTGACCGGCGTCAAGCCGGGTGGGCACGCAGGTCGTGCGCAAGGTTGAGTTGAAGCGTGCGTCCCTGCTCAATCGTTCGGCCGCTTGCACGTCGAGGGTCGAGCCGGTCAGCGCACGCATGTCGGCAGCGACGTCCTTGGGTTCGAGCGCGGCATCGCGTTCGAAGTAGGCGCGCGTGACCGCATTCAGTTCGAATGGAAATGGCGTGGCGCGAAGCCGTTCGAGTGCTGCACCGAGTTCGTAGATGGCGTTGTCCGGCCTCGGCAGAGAACTGTGTCCGCCGGAATTGGTCGCGACGATGAGATAGTCGGCGTAGAGCTTTTCCGTCGCACCGAGCTGCACGTCGACGACCTTGCCATTTTCCGAGTCGACGCCGCCGGAATCCGGATTCAGCACGTACTCGGCATCGATCAGTTCGCGGCGATTCTTCAGCAGCCAGTCGACGCCGTTGGAAGTGCCACCCTCTTCGTCCGCGGTCAGCGCCACGATCAGGTCGCGGTCCGGCACATAGCCTTCGCGCCTGAAGCGGATCAGGGTCGCGATCAGGATCGCATCGCCGACCTTCACGTCCTGCGTGCCGCGGCCGTAGACATAGCCGTCCTTCTCGACGAACTGGAACGGATCGGTGGTCCAGTCCTCGCGCCTGGCCTCGACCACATCCAGATGACAGATCAGCAGGACCGGTTTCAACTTGCCCTCGCCGTGATAACGCACGACGAGATTGCCCTTGCGCTCGTTCGGCCCGGCCACGACCATATCCTGCGGCGCAAAACCGGCATCGAGAAGACGCTGCGCCATGGCCTTGGCCGCCGTGGTCGTATTGCCGACCGAATCGGTGGTGTTGATCTCCACGAGTTGCTTGAACATGTCGAAGGCAAGCTTGCGCGTGGCCGCGTCGGGCGCAGCATCGCCCCTGGCGTGCGCGCCGGAAAAGACCAGCAGGAGCAGCGATGCGGCAAAGCGTGCATACCTGGACCGTGCGCATCTAGACAGTGCGCATCTAGACAGTGCGTATCTGGACATGGCGTCTGACCCCGGCAATGAAGGCGGCAAGAGTAAGGCGCGCTGCGCCATATGCGCAATCGTGTGGCGGCAACGGCGCGGCGCGCATGCGATAATCCGCCGCGATGACAACGGAATCGACACGGATGACCCAACGAGAAATTCTCGTCACCCACGCGCTGCCCTACGCGAATGGCCCGCTGCACATCGGCCACCTGCTCGGCTATATCCAGTCCGACATCTGGGTGCGTGCGCGGCGCATGGCGGGAGACACCGTGCATTTCGTCGCGGCCGACGACGTGCACGGCACGCCGATCATGCTCGCCGCCGAGAAAGCCGGCATGTCGCCGGAAGAATTCATCAAGGGCATGCAGATCAGCCACGAAGCGGATTTCCGCGACTTCGGCGTGGATCACGACTATTACTACACGACGCATTCGCCGGAAAACCGCGAACTGGCCGAATACGTCTACCTGCGTCTGCGCGAAGTCCGCAGTATCGCGCAACGCAACGTCAGCCAGTTCTATGATCCGGTCAAGGCGATGTTCCTTCCCGACCGCTACATCAAGGGCGAGTGCCCCGTGTGCGGCACGCCCGACCAGTACGGCGACAACTGCGAAAACTGCGGATCGACCTACGCGCCGACCGACCTGAAAAACCCGTACTCGGTCGTTTCCGGTGCCCGTCCCGAGATGCGCGACTCGGAGCACTACTTCTTCGAGGTCGGAAAATTCGCCGATTTCCTGCGCGAGTGGCTCGCCGGAGACGTGGCCCATCCATCGGTGAAAGCGAAGCTGAAGGAGTGGCTGGACTCGGAAGGCGGCGTGCGCGACTGGGACATCTCGCGCGATGCGCCGTATTTTGGTTTCGAGATTCCGGACACGAACGGCACGAAATTCTTCTACGTCTGGCTCGACGCACCGATAGGCTACCTGGCCAGCTTCAAAAAGTATTGCGCCAGTGAAAAAGGTAACGGGAAAGGTTTATCGCCTGGATACTTCCACCGCTTCATGCGAGTGGATGACCCGGAATTCCTGTCCGAAGCGGAAATGCACCACTTCCTCGGCAAGGACATCGTCAATTTCCACGGCCTGTTCTGGCCGGCAATGCTCAAAGGCGCCGGCTTCCGCGAACCCACCGCGCTGCACGTCAACGGTTACCTGACCGTCAACGGCGCGAAGATGTCGAAATCGCGCGGCACGTTCATCCAGGCGCGCACGTATCTGGATGCGGGGTTGAATCCGGATTACCTGCGTTATTACTTTGCAACAATGCTGAGTGCGGCGCCGACGGATATTGATCTGGATCTGAAAGCATTCGAGGAACGCGTCAATTCGCACTTGGTGGGGAAGTTCATCAACATTGCGAGCCGCACCGCAGGATTTATCCATAAACATTTTGATGGAAAACTAGCGAGCTCGCTTGGCGACGACGGGGACAATTGGTATGGGAGAGCCGTTGCCCGCAAACGAGATGTTGAGTATTACTACTTGGGGCGGTATCAAAAGGTGCCGATTCCAAATTCTGAACACCTGATGGGTGGAGAGTTTGCGAGAGCCCTACTTACGATCGGCTATTTGTCGGATGAGGCAAACGCGATCATTCAGAACAGAGCGCCGTGGGTCCTTGCCAAAGAAGGAAAGCTCGATGAATTACATAAGGTGTGCACGTTAGCGATCAATTTATTCCGTGTACTTGCGGTCTACTTAAAGCCGATCATTCCATTCACTATATCAAGCGTCGAGAAATTCCTAAACGTCGATCCATTTGCCACCTTCGACTGCGTCAACAAACCATTGCTGAATCATACGATTAGTGAATATGTGCAGCTTATAACCCGCATCGACCCAACCCAAATCGAAACCATGATCGAATCCTCGAAAGATTCGCTCGCCCCGGAAAAACCGGCACAACCGGCCGCGCCGGCAAAAGTGGCAGCAGCCGCGCCGAAAGTCGCAGCCGCTGCTGCGTCGGCGCCGACCACGATCTCCATCGAAGACTTCGCCAAACTCGACCTGCGCATCGGCACGGTGCTGCATTGTGGATTTGTGGAAGGCTCGGACAAGCTGCTGCGCTTCGAGCTCGATGCCGGCGAGCTGGGCAAGCGCCAGATTTTTTCCGGCATCCGCGCCAGCTACGGTGAGCCGGAAAAACTGGTCGGACGAAAAGTGGTGTTCATCGCCAACCTGGCGCCGCGCAAGATGCGTTTCGGCATGTCGGAAGGCATGATTCTGTCGGCGGCCGGAAATGGCGGCCCGGCGTCAAATCAACTGTTTCTGCTCGACGCGGACGACGGCGCGCGGGCCGGAATGCAAGTGAAATAGCGCTTGCCGGTTGCCGCTGCATGGCCATGTCGCATATCCGCGCATGGTGCGATTTACTTTTCGCGTCCTCATCGCCTACTATGTCGGCGAACACAGGGGAGTCCATGTTCGCGCGCATCGTCAACCGCATAAATTGCATGCTCTGTGTGTCTTTTCTTGCGCTTGGATTGGCGCAAGCCCAAATGACAGTTCCCGCCGGCGCATCATTGGCGCTCAATGGCGGCACACTCGATCCAGCCGGCACGGATGTGCAGATTGCCGGTGCCGTCACTCTCGGCGCCGGCGATCTCAACAACGCCGGAAGCGTCGCTATCGCCGCGGGTGGAAGTCTTGACGGCGGCAGCGGCAATGTCAGCCTGTTCGGCAACTGGTCGAATCTAGGCACCTTTACTGCCGCAACCGGAAGCGTAAGTTTTGTCGATGGCGGCTCGACGGCGTCGAACATTGCCGGCAGCACGACGTTCGACAACGTCAGCTTCGTCAGCAACGTCGGCAAGACTTATTCCTTCGCCGTCGGCAGCACGCAGACCATCGGTGGCCTGCTTACCATCCTTGGCACGCCTGCGCAGGGCATCCAGCTCAAGAGTGCCGTCGCCGGCCAGGTCGCCAATATCAATCTGCGCCCGACCGGCACCCAGGACATCCAGCATGTCGGCGTTTCAAACGTACATGCGACCGGCCAGCATCTGGCCTCAAACCAGACCAACGATGGAGGCGGCGGCGATGCGGTCGGCTGGTTCGGAGCCGCCACCGGCGGCAATGGCGGCAATGTCGCGCCGACACCGATGATGTCATCGCTGAATCTGCTCTTGCTGTCGCTGCTCGTGGTCTTCGCGGCATTCCTGTTCCGCCGCAATTTCCCTCACCGAACATAGTCGTCGTCGGAGTCTCCGCCATGTCGTCCACCCTCGTTCGCCGGTCCCTGCTCAGCATCGCGATCAGCGGTGCGTTTTGCGTTTCAGCCGCACAGGCACAAAACGTCACGGTCACCGAACCGAGCGGCGGCGGTTTCGTCGTGAACAGCGCGGCGAACGCGCCATTGTTCACAATCGACGCGAACGGCAATCTGGCCATTGCGAATCTGGCAGCGGCGACGGCGCAGGCTACCCCGCTCTGTTTCGACTCGGTTACCGGCAATGTCGGCCCCTGTTCGGGTGGTGGTCCGGTCGGCCCCATCGGCCCGACAGGAGCCACTGGCGCCGTCGGGCCCACCGGACCGGCGGGAGCGACGGGACCCGCCGGCCCCGCTGGGCCGACAGGAATTGCCGGTGCCACCGGACCTGCCGGAGCGACGGGACCTGCCGGCCCTGCAGGACCCACCGGAATTGCTGGTGGCACGGGAGCTGCCGGTCCCGCCGGAGTGGCAGGTCCCATCGGACCCGCAGGACCGACGGGAAACACCGGTGCTGCCGGACCTGCCGGAGTGGCAGGTCCCATCGGGCCCGCAGGACCGACGGGAAACACCGGTGCTGCCGGACCTGCCGGAGTGGCTGGTCCCATCGGACCCGCAGGACCGACGGGAAATAGCGGTGCCGCGGGAGCCGCCGGACCCGCCGGAGTGGCTGGTCCTGCCGGTCCTGCCGGACCGACAGGCCCCAGCGTGACAATCACCGCGTTCCAGAATGGGCCAATCAATTCAGCCAGCGGCGGAAACACACTCGTGGCCACCTGTGGCGCGGGCAAGACCGTGGTCAGCGGCGGTTGCCAAGCCGACATTACACAGGATGCGATTGCGGGTTCCTATCGCAGTTCTGCGACGACGTGGACCTGCCTGATCGGCAGCGCCGGAAACACCGCAATAACTGCGTACGTCTACTGCAACTGACGGTTTCCCGGAAATACCGGAACGCGCAGATCAGCGCGTTCCGGCGCTTGCAATCTCTGGCTAGCGAATATGGACGGGGTGCAGCGTTGGCGGCCGCGGGTTCAGGGCATAATCCGTACGTGCGTATTCGCCCGAACATAATCGTCGAGCACGAGCCCACCGAGACGGCATGCGAGCCGATGCGACGCAATCCGGAATTTCCGCAAGCAACGACATGACAGACTTCGACCACGGCATCAGCGCGATCGACACGGGCTTCTTCCGCCCGCAGTTCGACGCCAGCCACCTGATTGTCGAACGCGGCCGTGCCGCCTTCGTCGATGTCGGCACGAATTATTCGGTGCCGCGACTGCTGGCGGAACTCGAGTCGAAACGGATGCTTGTCGAAGCGGTCGACTACGTGATCTTGACCCATGTGCACCTGGATCACGCCGGCGGTGCCGGCGCGCTGATGCAGAAACTGCCCAATGCGCGCCTGGTCGTGCATCCTCGCGGCGTGCGCCACATGGTCGACCCGGGCCAGTTGATCGCCGGTGCGACGGCGGTCTACGGTGCCGAGGAAATCCAGCGCAGCTACGGCCAATTGGTGCCGGTGCCGGCCAACCGCATCGACACCGCGAACGAGGGTCATGTCGTCGATCTGGCCGGGCGGCAATTGCTGTGCATCGACACCCCCGGCCATGCGCGCCACCACATCTGCATTTTCGACGCCCGCAGCCGCGCATTTTTCACCGGCGACACGTTCGGCCTGTCGTATCGCGAATTCGATACCGGCAAAGGCGCGTTTATCCTGCCGACATCGACGCCAGTGCAATTCGAGCCGGCGGCCTTGCAGGCATCGATAGAACGCATGCTCGGCTTCACGCCCCAGCAAATGTTCCTGACCCACTACAGTCGCGTGACGGACGTCGACAGACTTGCGCAGGATCTGTCCGTGCAGATCCAGGCGATGGTCGCGATTGCGCAGGTGCATGCGAGTGACGCGGACCGGCACGCGCGCATCACGACGGCCCTGGCCGATTTGTACATTTTCCGCGCGCAGGCGCACGGCTGCCAATTCGATGCTGCGCGAATTCGCGAGCTGCTCGCCATGGACATCGAATTGAATGCCCAGGGCCTGGAAGTCTGGCTGGATCGTCAGCAAACGGCGGCATAATCGACGCATGCGCATCTGCCTGTCCATGATCGTGAAAAACGAGTCAGCCGTGATCGAACGCTGCCTGCGTTCGGTCAAACCGTTCGTGCAGGCGTGGGCAATTGCCGACACCGGGTCGACCGACGGCACCCAGGATATCGTGCGCAAGTTCATGGCCGACCTCCCCGGCGAGCTGATCGAGCGGCCGTGGGTGGATTTTTCCACAAATAGAAACCAGGCACTGGATCTGGCGCGCCACCATGGCGACTACGCCCTGATCATCGACGCCGATGACGTGCTCGAGGCCGATGCCAGCTTCGCCTGGGGCGAGCTGGATGCCATCGGCTACATGCTGGAAGTCGTCGACGGCATCAATGTCCGCTACGGCCGAGTTGCGTTGCCGCGGCTCGACGCCGGCTGGAGCTGGCGCGGGGTGCTGCACGAAGCATTGGTCGCGCCCATGCCTGTCTCGACACCGTACCTGTCCGGCCTGCGCATCCTGCGCATCTACAACGATGGCGCGCGCAGCCAGCAGCCTTCGACGCAGAAATTCGCGCACGATGCCGAGGTGCTTCGTCGCGCGCTGATCGATGAACCGGACAACGCGCGCTATGCGTTTTATCTGGCCCAGAGCCTGCGCGACGCCGGACAATTTGCCGAATCGATCGCCGCTTACGAAAAGCGCGCGACCATGGGCGGCTGGGCGGAAGAAGTATATTTTTCCAGATTGCAGGTCGCCGTGCTGAAGGAGCGCACCGGAGCCATATATGCACAGGTGATCGCCGCGTATCTGGATGCGTACGATTTTCGCCCGACGCGGGCGGAAGCACCGTGCGAGCTGGCTCGCTACTGTCGGCTGAACGCGCGCTATTCGGCGGCGCGCGAGTTCGCCCGGATTGCGACTGCACTGCCGTTGCCGGACGACTTGCTGTTCATCGATCGCACCGTCTACGACTGGCGCGCGCGCGACGAATTGTCGATCAGCGAATATTGGTGCGGCAACCATGCGGAAAGCGCGCGTCTATGCCGGGAATTGCTCGCCGATGCGCGTCTTCCGGAAACCGAACGCGCGCGCGTGCGAAGCAATCTGGACTTCTCCCTGCGGCACCTGACGCCGGCCCAGTCCTGAGCCGGCGATCGGACTGACCTGCGTGCCTCCGGCGTGGATGCGCACTTTTCCACGCGATCTTTTCTATCCGCGACCTCGCGAACAATATGGCCGACGACTCGCGTGGATGCCTCGCATGCCGCCGTCACGACAGTTGTTGATTCAGGTCAATACCCGCCTCAGCTGGCGAGGCGCGCTCGCCATCACGCAAACCACACCCTTGATGCCGGCGGGGCAACAGATCATTTTTACAGGTTTTTTATGCGGCAGGGGGCGATTTATATCCCTTTTATATGCCTGCATTCCTACAGTGCGCCATCTGATTTGATCGGGAAACAGCCATGGACTTCGTCTATCTGGCCTTGCTCGCGGTCCTCGTCGCGCTGACCTGGGGCTTCCTGCGTCTATGCGCACGCCTGGAGAAATCCAAGTGATCGAATTCTGCATCAGCGTTGCGGCGATGACGCTCACCCTGGGGGGCATGTATTGGGCCCTTTGCATTCACAAGGTGCACAAATGACCACCATCTATTGGCTCGCCGCGGTAGTCGCGATCGCCCTGAGCATTTATCTCACCATCGCTCTGCTCAAGCCGGAGTGGTTCGAATGACTATCAATGACCTTTTCCAGCTCGGCCTGTACCTGGTCGTGCTCTTGCTGCTGGTCAAGCCCCTCGGCAGCTATATGGCGGACGTCTTTTCCGAGACGCCCAATCGCGTCACGCGTCTGGGCGCGCCGATCGAACGCCTTCTGTATCGCGTGAGCGGCATCAGGCCCGACGAGGACATGAGCTGGGTGCGCTATTCGCTCGCCATGCTGGCGTTCAATGTCGCCGGCTTGCTCATCGTCTATGCGTTGATGCGCCTGCAAAAGTGGCTGCCGCTGAATCCGCAGCACATGGACAATGTGCCGCCCGACCTGTCGATGAACACGGCGATCAGCTTCGCCACCAACACCAACTGGCAGGCCTACAGCGGCGAATCGACGCTGAGTTACCTCACGCAGATGCTGGGCTTGAGCACGCAGAATTTCCTGTCTGCCGCCACCGGCATCGCGGTACTGATTGCACTGATCCGCGGCTTCACGCGGCGCACGTCGAAAACGATCGGCAATTTCTGGGTCGATCTGACCCGCAGCACTCTTTATATCCTGCTGCCGCTGTCGCTGATCCTGTCACTGGCTCTGGTTTCGCAGGGTGTGCCGCAGAATTTCAGTCCGTATACATCGGTGCCGCTGTTGCAGGCCACGACTGCGACCGAAACCGTGAAGGACGCCGAAGGCAATACGGTCAAGGACGCGGAAGGCAAGGACGTCACCAAGAGCACGACCGTCACCGAACAATCGCTGCCGCTCGGGCCGGCCGCGTCGCAGATCGCGATCAAGCAGCTCGGCACGAATGGTGGCGGCTACTTCGGCGCCAATTCGGCGTATCCCTATGAGAACCCAACGCCGCTCAGCGACTTTCTCGAGGTCTTGGCGATCCTGCTGATCCCCGCTGCGCTTTGCTACACATTCGGAAAGATGGTCGGCGATCGCCGCCAGGGCTGGGCACTGCTCGTGGCGATGCTCGTCATCTTCGTGCCCCTGCTGCTCGCCTGCACAGCCGCAGAACAAGCCGGCAATCCCGCGTTGACTGGCCTCGGCGCAGATCAAACGGCATCGGCGGTGCAGGCGGGCGGCAACATGGAAGGCAAGGAGGTCCGCTTCGGCATCGCCGGCTCGGCGCGTTGGGCGACAGCCACAACGGCGGCCTCGAACGGCTCTGTCGATGCGATGCACGATTCGTTCACCCCGCTCGGCGGCATGGTGCCAATGTGGCTGATGCAACTTGGCGAAGTGATTTTCGGCGGCGTCGGTTCAGGCCTGTACGGCATGCTCGCATTCGCCGTGGTCGCCGTATTCATCGCCGGGCTTATGGTTGGGCGCACGCCGGAATATCTCGGCAAGAAGATCGAAGCGCACGAGATGAAGATGGCGAGTCTTGTCGTACTGATTCCGTGCGCGCTGGTCGTGATCGGAACTGCGATTGCGGTGATGGCGCCAGCGGGCCTGGCCAGCCTTACAACCAACACAGGCACGCACGGATTCAGCGAGATTCTCTATACGTTCTCATCAGCCTCAAACAACAATGGCAGCGCCTTTGGCGGGCTCAATCCAAGTACGCCGTTCTACAACGCGATCCTCGGCGTCTGCATGTTCCTTGCGCGCTTTCCGCTCGCGATCGGCATGCTCGCCATCGCCGGTTCGCTCGCGGCGAAGAAGCAGGTGCCCGTATCTGCCGGCACGCTGCCGACGCACACACCACTATTCATCGTATTGCTCGCGAGCGTTGTGATCGTAGTCGGTGCGCTGACCTTCCTGCCCGCGCTGGCGCTGGGGCCAATCGCGGAATTCCTGATGGCCTCCGGACACTGACCCCATGACTACTTCTACCATTCGCACCAGCGCCCTGAGCCGCGAGTTGCTCGTACCCGCGATCGGGGATGCCTTCCGCAAACTGTCGCCGCGCCAGCAATTCCGCAACCCGGTCATGTTCGTGGTGTTCGTCTGCAGCATCTTCACGACCGGATTGTGGGTCCAGGCACTCGGTGGCAACGGCGAGGCGCCGGCCACGTTCATTCTGGCCATCAGTCTGTGGCTGTGGTTCACGCTCCTGTTCGCGAACTTCGCCGAAGCGATCGCCGAAGGCCGCGGCAAGGCACAAGCGCAGGCTCTGCGGGGTGCGCGCCGCGACGTCGTCGCGCACAAGATCGCCGCCCCGGAGCGCCGCGATACCGCGACGGTTCTTTCCGCGAGCGATCTGCGCAAGAACGATCTGGTGATCGTCAAGGCCGGCGAAGTCATTCCCGGCGACGGCGATGTCATCAACGGCGCAGCTTCGGTTGACGAGAGCGCAGTTACCGGTGAATCCGCACCCGTCATCCGCGAAGCCGGCGGTGACCGCAGCGCCGTCACAGGGGGCACTCGCGTGTTGTCAGACTGGATCGTCGTGCGCATTGCCAGCAACCCGGGCGAAAGCTTTCTCGACCGCATGATTGCGATGGTCGAAGGCGCGAGCCGTCGCAAGACGCCGAACGAGATCGCGCTGACGATTCTCTTGGCAAAGTTCACCTTGATCTTCCTGCTGGCTTGCGCGACCCTGCTACCGTATTCGTTGTACAGTGCACAGGCCGCCGGCCACGGCGCGCCGCTCACGATCACCGTGCTGGTCGCGTTGCTCGTATGCCTGATTCCGACCACGATCGGCGGATTGCTGTCGGCCATCGGCATCGCCGGCATGGATCGCATGATCCAGGCCAATGTCATCGCGATGTCGGGCCGTGCGGTGGAAGCGGCGGGCGACGTCGATGTGCTGCTCCTGGACAAGACCGGCACGATCACGCTCGGCAACCGCCAGGCGGTCGCATTCCATCCGGCGCCGGGAATCGACTTGAAGGCGTTGGCCGATGCCGCACAGCTGGCCTCCCTCGCCGACGAAACGCCGGAGGGCCGCAGCATCGTCGTGCTCGCCAAGAAGGATTTTGGCATCCGCGAACGTGAAGTCGGCGGCAGCGGTGTGCACTTCGTGCCGTTTTCCGCGAACACGCGCATGAGCGGCGTCGACCTGGATGGGCGCAGCATCCGCAAGGGTGCGCTCGACGCGATCGAAAAATACGTCGCGACCTCGAACGCGACGATTCCCGCCGAGGTTCGCCGTGTGGCCGAAGACATCGCGCGCAAAGGCGGCACGCCGCTCGTGGTCAGCGAAAACGCAAGTGCGCTCGGCGTGATCGAGCTCAAGGATATCGTCAAGGGCGGCATCCGCGAGCGCTTCGCCGAACTGCGGGCGATGGGCATCCGCACCATCATGATCACCGGCGACAACCCGCTGACCGCGGCATCCATTGCGGCTGAAGCCGGCGTCGACGACTACCTCGCCGAAGCCACGCCCGAAGCGAAACTCAAGCTGATCCGTGACATTCAATCCGAGGGAAGACTTGTCGCCATGTGCGGCGACGGCACCAACGATGCGCCGGCGCTGGCGCAGGCCGACGTCGCCGTTGCCATGAACAGCGGCACGCAGGCGGCGAAAGAAGCCGGCAACATGGTGGATCTGGATTCCAATCCAACCAAGTTGATCGAGGTCGTCGAGATCGGCAAGCAGATGCTGATCACGCGCGGATCGTTGACGACGTTTTCGATCGCGAACGATGTCGCCAAATATTTCGCGATCATCCCTGCCGCGTTCAAGACCACGTATCCTGCTCTCGACAAGCTCAACATCATGGGTCTGGCCACATCGCAGAGCGCAATCCTGTCTGCGGTGATCTTCAACGCGCTGATCATCATCTTCCTGATTCCACTGGCGCTCAAGGGCGTGCGCTATCGCGCGCTCGGCGCCGGCGCGCTGCTGCGCCGTAATCTGCTGGTCTACGGCATCGGCGGGATCATCGTGCCGTTTGTCGGCATCAAGATCATCGATCTGCTGCTGGTCGCGCTACGACTGGCTTGAGAAGGTGGTGCCATGAACGCCCACAGGATTTGCATTGTTGAGGGACCACTGGCCGGCGATGCTCTCGCGGCAAACAACGCGGTCTTCGATCTGCCCCGGTCGCGCTCGTGCAAGACCGGGCTGAGCTTGGTGCCTGCGCCGGCCGAGAACAATCCTAGCGCTCCCGAAAGCAATGCGGACGACGTCGAACCTGCGAAGACGACCGAACAGGACGACTACATCCGCGGCGGCTACGCAGGCATTTGATGCAGATCAATATACTTTTATACATACGCCATATTCTGCCCCCTAAGAAAATACCAAGGAACACCGATGAAAACGCTCAATAAACTTTCTGCCGCCTTGCTGATCGCACTGCCTTTCGCGAGCATGGCCACGGCAGAAGCCAGTGACACGCAGGGCGCGCCGGCGTTGCCAGCGCCCAGTCGTGGACCGAGCGGCGATTGCGATCCCTACAAGAATTTCGACTGCCTGAATGACTTCCTGGGAACGGGCTTCTGGGAACGCCTGACGAATTACTACAGGCTTGAGTGGGGTCAGGCAACGGGTCCCGCGGATCCGAAAGCGCCTGCATCGCGTCGGGAAGACTGGCCGCCCGCTGCCCAGACAACACCGCCCATGCCTTTCACCGAATGGCCTTACGGCGGAACCACCGCGCTCGGCGTTACGCGTCCAGGCTCGGTCGATAGCCCATTGATGACAGCGCTCGGCAACACTGCCTTCGGTGATTGGCTAAGCAGGAACAATCTGCAGCTATACGGCTGGATCAATGCCGGCGGCAACGTCAGCACGAGTTCGACAAAGCCCGGCGGCAACGCCCCCGCCGCCTATCTCTACACGCCCAACACGGTGACACTTGATCAGGCCGTGATCTACCTGGACCGTTTCCCCGATACCGTGCAGACCGATCACATCGACTGGGGCCTGCGCGTTTCGGCGATCTACGGCGAGAACTACCGCTACACCACAGCCTATGGTCTGGCCAGCTATCAGCTCTTGAAAGAAAACAACGTCTACGGCTACGACTTTCCGATGATGTATGGCGAAATCTTCATCCCCTGGATCGCCGACGGTCTGATGCTGCGTGCCGGACGCTTCATTTCCATACCGGATATCGAAGCGCAGCTCGCGCCGAACAATTACATGTATACGCATTCCATGACGTATACGTTCGACAACTACACGAACACCGGCCTGCAGAGCACGCTGGCGCTCAACAAGAATTGGACGGTGCAACTCGGTGTCACCGTCGGCACCGAGGCATTCCCGACGCATCTGAGTCAGCGCTTTGACAACCCCTATCCAAACGTCCCAGGCACCGGTCCCGGGGACATTGGATACAACCCGCTCTATCCGAACGCGACCTTCAAGAAGGACCCGGGCTCCATGCCGTCGGTGTCGGCATGCGTTCGCTATCTCAGCGACGACGGCAAGACCGACATCATGCCCTGCGCGGATGCGATCAACTCGGGAAGATACGGCTACAACAACCTGCAATGGTATGGCTTCACGGTCTACCACACGTTCACTGAGCACTGGCATATTTCTTATGAGGCCTACGATCTGTTTCAGAATCGCGTCCCCAACTCACTCAACAGCGATGTGCAAACCATCTATGCCAACGGCGGGTCGCCGTTCTCGTCACGATTCATCCCGTTCAATGCCCCCGATCTGGCGATCTGCGCCGATGCTGCGTTGTTGACATGCAAGGCCAGCGTCTTGACAAACGTTGCCTATATCAACTACAGCCCGGATCCGCTTAACAACTTTTCGTTCCGGCCGGAGTATTACTGGGACAAACAAGGCCAGCGTACCGGCGTCGCGTCGCGCTATGTGAACTTCGCGATCGGTTGGCAGCATTGGTTTTCGCCGCAAATCGAAGTGCGGCCGGAAATCGCCACGTATCACTCGCTGAACGGTCCCGCATTCAACGGCAACTCGAACGCAGGTATTCCGCCGAACAAGTCCCGCGAAACGATTTTGTCCGGAGACATCATCTTTCATTTTTGAGCGAGTTATGTTCGCGCAAATGGCTGCTGGTGGCCCGTTCCAACTTGAATTTCACATGTAGTGGTGATGCCATGAACAATTTGCTGCGTCCTGCAATCTCCCTGCTGGTGATGCTCACCGTCCTCACAGGTATCGTCTATCCGCTCGCCGTCACTGGCGCAGCGCAATTGCTTTTCCATCATGCAGCCAATGGCAGTTTGATCGAGCGCGATGGAAAGACGTATGGCTCGGAATTGATCGGCCAGCCGTTCGACGATCCGAAGTACTTCTGGAGCCGGCCGTCGGCTACAGCGCCGTTCGCCGACAATCCTTCCGCCTCGGGCGCGTCGAATCTGGGTCCGAACAATTCGGCACTCGCCGACGCGGTGAAGCAGCGCATCGATGCGTTGCGCGCCGCGGATCCCGGCAATGCGATCAAGCTCGTACCGGTCGATCTGGTAACCGCGTCGGGCAGCGGTCTGGATCCGCATATATCGCCGGCGGCAGCAAAGTATCAGGTTGCCCGCGTTGCGCGAGTGCGTGCGATGACCGAGGCCGATGTCGCCAGGCTTGTCGGCCAGGCGACCGAAGGCCGCACCTTCGGCGTGCTCGGCGAACCGCGGGTCAACGTGCTCAAGCTGAATCTGCTCCTCGACGGGCACGGGTAGGCAGGCATGGCCGCGTCGGCAACTGACCGCGCCGACTCACCTGCAACGCCAGCGCGGGGCATCGTTTTCGGTGACATCGCCACCAGTCCGATGTATGCCTTGCACGGGATTTTCGGTGCTTACGGCGTAGCGCCGACACCGGGTAGTGTACTCGGCGTGCTGTCGCTGAGAGTCCCGCGAACCGTCTCGTCGAAATCGGCACGCGTGTCGAGATTTGATGCGTGTCCTGCGCGTGCAGCTGCGAGCGCAACCGCGGCCTGAGCATGTTCTAGCAAGCACCGGTTTCGTGCATGATGGGCGCAACCAATCGGCCTGAGAACGCATGCCCGCCAAAATACCCGACCAGCGCCCCGATCCGGATGCCTTGCTCGCGCGTGTGCAGGAGGAGGAAGCGCGTGGTCGCCGCGGCCGGCTGAAGATCTTCTTCGGCGCCGCGCCGGGCGTCGGCAAAAGCTATGCGATGCTCGAAGCCGCACGCAAGCTCAAGGCCGAGGGCGCGGACGTCATCGTCGGCTATGTCGAACTGCACGGACGCCCGGATACCGAAGCACTGCTCGCGGGTCTGGAAATCCTGCCGCCGCAACGCCTGGAACATCGCGGTGTCGCACTCAACGAATTCGATCTGGATGCGGCATTGCAGCGCAGGCCAGCCACGATCGTCGTCGACGAACTGGCGCACAGCAATCATCCCGGCGCGCGCCATCCCAAGCGCTGGATGGATATCGAGGAACTGCTTGGCGCCGGCATCAATGTCTTCACGACGGTCAATGTGCAGCACCTGGAAAGCCTCAACGACGTCATCGCCCAGATCACCGGGGTGCAGGTGCGCGAAACCGTACCGGACAAGGTCTTCGATTCCGCCGATGAGGTGGAACTGGTCGATCTGCCACCGGATGACCTGCTGCAAAGGCTTCAGGAAGGCAAAGTATACGTCGAGGAAAAAGTACGCCCGGCGCTTGAATCGTTCTTTCGCAAGGGCAACCTGATTGCGTTGCGCCAGCTCGCGTTGCGTGCCACCGCCGACCGCGTCGACACGTCGATGCGCGAGTATCGCGACCACCATGCCATACGCAACACGTGGCCTGCCGGCGAACGCGTGCTGGTCTGCGTCGGCCCCGATCCCTTGTCGGCGCGACTCGTGCGATCGGCACGCCGCCTCGCAGCGGCGCTGCATGCGGACTGGCTTGCCGTCTATGTGGAAACACCGGCGCTGTTGCGCCTCTCGCGTGAGGCGCGCGATCGCGTGCTGCAGACGCTGAAACTGGCCGAAACTCTCGGTGCCGAGACGGCGAATCTCAGCAGCGAGGCCGTCGCGTCGGAATTGCTCGCCTTCGCGCGGCAGCGCAACGTCAGCAAGATCATCGTCGGCAAGCCCGCGCGCGGACGCTGGCACAATCGCTTCAAACCCTCGCTGGTCGACGAGATCGTGCGCCGTAGCGGCGACATCGACGTTTACGTCATCAGCGGCGAGCCCGGCGCGGAAAACGTCACGACGCCACGCCTGCCGAGCCGTTCGAGCAAACTGCCTGCGTATCTGCGCAGCGTCGCGGTGGTCATGGCGACCACGCTGCTCTGTGCCCTGCTCAACCGCCACGTTGAGCGCACCAACCTGGTCATGCTGTACCTGCTGGGCACCGTGCTCGTCGCGACCCGCTTCGGGCGCGGACCGTCGGTGCTCGCGGCGGTGCTCAGCGTGACCCTGTTCGATTTCCTGTTCGTGCCGCCGATTTATTCATTTGCCGTATCCGACGCGCAATACCTGATCACGTTCGCGGTGATGCTGGCGACCGGACTGGTCATCAGCAACCTTGCCGCGCGCGGTCGACGCCAGGCCTCGGTCGCACGCCAGCGCGAGCGCCGCACCAGCGAGTTGTACGCGCTGAGCCGCGATCTGGCGCAGAGCCGCAACCTGACCGAACTCGGCCAGATCCTGTGCCGGCACGTGCTCACCGGCATCGAAGGAGATGCGGCGGTGCTGCTGCCGGATGCCGACGGCCGGTTGCAGGATCCGACGCACTTCTGCGCACGTGGCGTCGCTTCGGCGAATCTGGCGCGCTACCCGGTGCCGGGCAACGATCTGGGCATCGCACAGTGGGCCTACGATCATCGCCAGAAAGCCGGTCACAACACCGACACTCTCGGCAGTGCGGACGCAATCTACTTGCCGCTGAACGCGCTGCGGCGCTGCATCGGCGTGCTCGGCCTGCGCGCGAAGGAGCCGCGCCAGATCGAGATTCCGGAGCAGATGCATCTGCTGGAATCGTTCGTCAATCAGGCCGCGGTAGCTATGGAGCGCGTGCAGCTGGTCGAGAGCGCGCAGGCCGCGAGCATCGAGGTCGAATCGGAGAAGCTGCGCAGCGTGCTGCTCAGCTCCATCTCGCACGATTTCCGCACGCCGCTGGCGAGCATCATCGGCATGGCATCGACCCTGCTCGACGACGCATCCGCCAGCCTCGGCGAGGAACGCCGGCGCAGCCTGCTGCGATCATTGATCGACGAGGCACAGCGCCTGCACCGGCTGGTCGACAATCTGCTCGATCTGACCCGGCTGTCGGCGGGACCGGTACGGCTCAAGCGCGAATGGGCGGCGCTGGACGAACTCGTCGGTGCCGTTCTGACCCGCTACCACGACGTCCTTGCCGGCAGGAACATCCAGGTCGACGTGCCGGCAAACCTGCCGCTGGTCCTCTGCGACGAGGTGATGATCGGCCAGGTGCTGGGCAACCTTGTGGAAAATGCGCAAAAGCATACGCCACCGGGAAGCGCGATCCATATTGCGGTGACGCACGAGCGCGGGACGATCGCCGTCAGCGTCCGTGACGAGGGCCCCGGCCTGCCCGCAGGCATGGAGCGCCGCATCTTCGAGAAATTCCAGCGCGGTAACGACGAAGGCGCGCAAAGCGGGTTCGGCCTCGGCCTGACAATCTGCAAGGCAATCATCGAAGCGCACGACGGCAGCATCAGTGCGCGCAATCTTGCCGGCGGCGGCGCCGAATTCCGCTTTACCCTGCCCCTGACCGCAGACGCGGGGCTGCCGGCATGAGTGCGGCGCGAATCCGTCTGCTCGCCATCGAAGACGATCCGCAGATCCAGCGTTTTCTTCTCGCCGCACTGGAAGCGCATGGTTATGCGCTGGAAATCGCAGCGGCCGGGAACGACGGTTTGCGTCTGGCGGCACTTCACCAGCCGGATGTCGTCATCGTCGACCTCGGCCTGCCGGACATGTCCGGACTGGACGTCATCGGCCGCCTGCGCGAATGGTACAAGCGGCCAATCCTGGTGCTGTCGGCGCGCAACCGCGAAAGCGACAAGGTCGCCGCGCTCGACCTGGGCGCCGACGATTACCTGACCAAGCCCTTCGGCATTGGCGAACTGCTGGCGCGACTGCGCGTGGCGCAACGCCATCTTGCCGCTCGGACCGACGACCAGACACAAGCGCGGATCGAGATCGGCGCACTCGTCATCGATCTTGCGTCGCATCGCGTACAGCGCGATGGCGTGGACATCCACCTGACTCCGATCGAATATCGCCTGCTCGCCACGCTCGCCCAGCATCGCGGCAAGGTGCTGACGCATCGCCATCTGCTGCGCGACGTCTGGGGTGCGGCACATGTGGAATCACCACACTACCTGCGCATCTACATGCGTGCGCTGCGCCACAAGATCGAAGCCGAGCCGGCGCGCCCGCGCTACCTGCTGACCGAGGTCGGCGTCGGTTATCGGCTGGCCGATGCGCCGGTCGATGCATAGTGACGAAAACCTGCGAAAATCCGCGCATGCACGTTTCCGTCCCAGCCACCTCACTCGCCGACCGCATCGACGCCCTGCTGCCGCAGACGCAATGCACGCGCTGCGGTTATCCGGCGTGCCGGCCGTATGCCGAAGCGATCGCGCGCGGCGAGGCCGACATCAACCATTGCCCGCCGGGTGGCGCGGCGGGCATCGAAGCCCTTGCGGAACTGCTCGGGCGCGCGGCGAAACCGCTTGATCCGCTCAATGGCTGCGAGAAACCGCGGGCGGTTGCGCTGATCGACGAGGAAGTCTGCATCGGCTGCACCAAGTGCATCCTTGCCTGCCCGGTCGACGCCATCATCGGCGCGGCAAAAATGATGCATACGGTACTTGTGGACGAATGTACCGGTTGCGAACTGTGCATCGCGCCCTGCCCGGTGGATTGCATCAGCATGGCCGCCGCCGGCGCGGACAACGAAGATTCCGGCCAGCGCGCCGCGCAGTACCGGGCGCGTTACGTGGCGCACTCGGAACGGCTTGCGCGCGAGGAATCCGAACGCGCCGCGGAACTGGCGATGCGCAAGGCGGCGCTGGACACGGGTGCAAACGGCAATGCCGTGCTTGCGGCGATAGCCCGCGCCCGGGCGAAGAAATCGGGCGCGGCCAAGCCATGAACGCAGCCACACGTGCCGATATATTCCGCCGCCTGCGCGAAGCCAACCCGAAACCGGTGACCGAACTGGAATATGCCACGCCGTTCCAGTTGCTGATCGCCGTGATGCTGTCGGCGCAGGCCACCGATGTCGGCGTGAACAAGGCCACACGGCGGCTGTTTCCGGTGGCCGGCACGCCGCAGGCAATCCTGGCGCTCGGCGAGCAGCAGCTGAAAAAGTACATTTCCACGATCGGCCTGTACAACGCCAAGGCGAAGAATGTGATCGCAACTTGCGCCATTCTGATCGATCGTCACGGCGGCAGCGTGCCGCGGACTCGCGACGCGCTGGAAGCGCTGCCCGGGGTCGGCCGCAAGACCGCGAACGTGGTACTCAACACCGCATTCGGCGAAGCCACGATCGGCGTGGATACGCACATCTTCCGCGTCGCCAACCGCACGGGACTGGCGCCGGGCAAGACCGTGCGTGCAGTCGAGGACAAGCTGCAGAAATTGGTGCCGGTCGAATTCAGGCAGGACGCGCACCACTGGCTGATCCTGCACGGCCGTTACGTGTGCAAGGCACGCAAGCCTGATTGTCCGCAATGCATCATCCGCGATCTGTGCGAGTACCGGCACAAGACCGTCGCGCCTGGATGACAAAAAAAGCCGGAGAGCTTGCGCTCCCCGGCCGTGAACATCGCGCAGCGGGCGCGATTTTCCCTGACGCAGATGTCTAGAACTGGAAGCGGAATCCGAGCATCGGGTCCGCCGTCGAAGTGTGCAGGTATCCACTGGCCAGGCCATCGGATACCTTGGAGAACATCACACCGGCATACGTGTCGAACCGCTTCGTCCAGCGGTAGTCGAGCCTGAACGAATACGCGTCGAGTTCACCGCTGCATTGCGAAGATGCCGTCGACGAACAACTGACCAGAGCGTAGCTATCCTGGTTGTAGTGATAGTAGGCGCCGGTGATATCCAGATCGGGCGTGATCAGGTACTTCAGGCCCACCCACGAAACATCGACTTTCTTGTCGTTCGGGAATGCGGCGTTGTTGACGACGCTGATGTAGTAGCCACCCAGACCGGAGAAACCGGGTGAAAGCGGCAGCGACGGATTTTCGTACTTGATATGTTCGAAGCCGGCCGACACCTTGAATGGACCCGCCGTGTAGCTGCCGGCGATGGTTCCCGAGGTGTTGTCCGAGATCGTCGCGGCGAGGGAATTGAGCGGCAACGTCTCGATCTGCGTCGCACTCAATGAAGCCGCGGCGATCGCATCCTTCTTGTGACCGTAGATGGCGTCCACCGAGAACCCGGCGTAGTCGAAGCCTACGGCGCCCTGCCAGGCCTCGCCCGGACTGCTGTCGGATTTGCCGAACTGGTACAACGCGGCAGCATGGAAGATGTCGTATTTATAGAAATACTTCACCGAATCATCGAGGCGGACGTCTTCGGTGTCGCCCATGCCACCGGTCATGCCGGAGTAGCCGATCGGTGAAAAGGCATACGAACCGTTCATCGGATCGTATTTCACAATGGCATCGCCGAGCACCGTCACCTGGCGGCCGATGGTCAGTGTGCCGTAGTCCTTCGAGCTGAATCCACCCCAGGCCTGGCCATTGAAGAACTGACCCGCGCGACTGCCGTCGCCAGCCGTGGTCTGATCGGCCAGGGCAACGCCATTGTTGTGGATCAGGGATCTTGGCGCGTCAGCCAGGTTGCCGGAAGTCGGCACGAACCCCATTTCTGCGTTGAACACGAATGAGAATTCGTCGTTCAGGTCTTCCTTGCCCTTGACGCCGATCTTCGACTGGCTCAAACCGTTGGGTGCCACGGACGTGATCGACTTGTTGCTGTTTTTCGCGATCAGGTATTCCAGGCCCGGATAAAAATCCTGGCTCAAGGGCGTACCGTGCGTCTGATAGGCCACGCCGATGTCGACCGTGCCGTAGAGGGTGATGCCGTTCCAGGTCAGGCTGCCATCGTCGGCGGCCTGGGCGGAGTTGGCGAAAGCGGCTGTCGCCACGCCGGCAATGACGGCCGCGGCCAGCAAAGAGCGTCGTGGCGAGGATCCCGACGACGCGGCTGCTGCCGCAGCGCGGAAATCGGCGGAATTCGAATGTCCAAAACGGTGTTTCATGGTTATCCCCTTCAGGGTCGATGGCGGAATCGGGACTCGCAGGCGATGCAATCGAAACCATCGCGTGCACGAGCAGACGGCATGGTAGAAACGCAATATTGCAGTTTGGTTACCGGCGCCAGCATAAATGAGATGTCGCAACAGCCTATCGCGTGATTGTTGACGCAAACCTTTCGATCCGACTCGTCCCGGAAAATCGCCTCGTGCTTCTCCCCGCATCCCAGCCTGAAAGAGCCGCTTCCGGGCAACGGCCTTCCCTGGTACCAGTAACCAGCGCCCTCGCAGCATCGAATTGCCTTGCGCGCTCGTACCTGCCGGCCAGATGTTAGCGCGACACGTGGCCTGGACGATGCTCGACCAAAGTCGTGCGTCTGCCCCGGCGGGCGCAACCGCAGCAGGGGTGCGGCAGATACGCCGGTTCCGCCGGAACTGGACGCTGCCGACCGGCGGATCGGGCGCCGTTGCGCGGCAAAAAAAACGACGTCGCGGCGTACTGGGCGCCTGGCCCATAGCCTGCGGGATCGCCCCCGCCCATGTGTCCAGACGGGTTGCCGGAGGTGCCGGGACCGCGCATTGTGATCGCCGCGGGCGCCGCGTATCCTGCCCTCATGTCTTCAAACTCAGCCAAATACGCCGAACGTTTCCGCGGTTTCCTACCCGTCGTGGTCGATGTGGAAACCGGCGGCTTCGAGAGCGAACGCGACGCCCTGCTCGAAATCGCCGCGGTCGTCGTGCGCATGGATGAACACGGCATGGTGCATCCGGATGCGGCCGTATCCACCCATGTCGTGCCGTTTCCTGGCGCGAATATCGATCCGCGCTCGCTGGAGATCACGGGCATCGATCCGACCCATCCATTTCGCGCCGCGGTCGAGGAGCGCGAGGCGCTGGACGTGATCTTCAAGCCCATCCGCAAGGCATTGCGCGAATTCGATTGCCAGCGCGCCATCCTGGTCGGCCACAACGCCGCGTTCGACCTGGGCTTTCTCAACGCCGCGATTCGGCGCACCGGGCACAAGCGCAGCCCGTTCCACCTGTTCAGCTGCTTCGATACCGCAACGCTTGCCGGGCTCGCCTATGGCCAGACAGTGCTGAGCAAGGCCGTTCAGGCCGCCGGTTTCGAATGGAACGTGAACGAAGCCCATTCGGCCGTATACGACACCGAACGTACCGCTCTGCTGTTCTGCGACATCGTCAACCGCTGGAAGTCGATGCAGGACTGCTGGCGCGAACAGACCGGCGCAGCGGCTTGAGTTGGTCCGTCCTGCAACCCACTATCTGATCATGCCCATTTACGAATACGCTGCCACCGGAAAAGGCTGCCCGCATTGCGAGGCGCATTTCGACGTGCTGCAGAAGCTTGCCGAACAGCCTCTGGCACGATGCCCTCAGTGCGGCGCCGGCGTTGTGCGCGTGATAGGCGCGCCCAGCGTTGCGATGGGCAGCGCGCACGTACTCAAGGAAAGCAACGTCGCCAAGAAAGGCTTTACCCAATACCGCCGTGCCGGCAATGGCGTGTACGAAAAGACGGCGGGCAAGGGGCCAAAGTACATCAGCGGCGACTAGGCCGTAAGTTCGCCGCGTTTTTGTGAACAATTCCTGTTTTTCAATCTTGAGGCGCGAACGATGCGAATATTCCTCCTGCCGGCGCTGGCGTTGATCCTTGCCCTGGGTGCCTGCCAGACCACGACGCAAACCACCCGTTCGGAAAGTCCAGCGGCGACGAAAACCATGACCGCACTGACCTATCCCGTTGCCAGGACCGTTGCCCAGACCGACGACTATCACGGCACGAAAGTGGCCGATCCGTATCGCTGGCTCGAGGAGCTGGATTCGGCGGACACGCGCGCATGGATCCAGGCTGAAAACAAGATCACGTTCGACTATCTCGGCCGGATCCCCGGGCGCGACCGGCTCAAGAACCGTCTGACCGAACTATGGAACTACGAGCGCTACACCTCGCCGGAACATTATGGCGACCGCTACTTCTATACGCGCAACGACGGCTTGCAGAATCAGGCGGTGCTCTACGTCGCCGATTCGCTGGAGGGGACGCCACGCCTGCTGCTCGATCCGAACACGCTATCGGCCGACGGCACCATCGCGCTGAAGGGCTGGGCCGTCAGCGACGACGGGAAACATGTCGCCTACGGCCTCTCGTCCGGCGGCTCGGACTGGGAAGAATGGCATGTGCTCGACGTCGACGCGGGCAAGGACACCGGGGACCTGCTCAAGTGGGTGAAATTCTCCGGTGCGAGCTGGCGCCGCGACGGCACCGGCTTCTTCTACAGCCGCTACGATGAGCCCAAAGGCGGCAATTCGCTGAAGACCGCGAACACGTTCCAGAAACTGTATTTTCATCGGCTCGGCACCGATCAGTCCGACGATCTGGCCATCTATCAGGACGCCAAGCACGGCGACTGGCTGTTCGGCGGCGACGTCACCGACGATGGTCGCTACCTCGTCATCACCGCCAGCCGTTTCGCCGACGACCACAACCGCGTGCTGTACCGCGACCTCGCCAAGAAGCAGAGCGAGGCGACCATCGAGGTCGTGCTCGGCGACTGGGACGCGAGCTATCGCTTCCTCGGCAACGATCGCCACATCTTCTATTTCCTGACCGACAACGATGCGCCGCGATACCGCATCATCGCGGTGGACAGCAGGAATCCGGGCAAGGCACTGTGGAAGCAGGTCGTGCCGCAGGCGACCGAGACGCTGCAGAACGCGCGCATCGTCAATCACGGCTTCATCGCCGAATACATGAAGGACGCGCACAGCGAAATACGCCGGTTCGATCTGAAGGGCAAGCTTCTGGGCACGATCCCGTTGCCCGGCCTCGGCACAGCCTCGGGCTTCACCGGACAAACCCGCGACACCGAGACTTTCTATACTTTTTCCAGCTACACCACGCCACCCAGCGTCTTCCGCTACGACCTGAAGACCGGCAGCGGCAGCCTGTTCCGCCAGCCGAAAGTCGCGTTCGATCCGACCCGGTTCGAAACGCAGCAGGTGTTCTACACGAGCAAGGACGGCACGCGCGTGCCGATGTTCATCACCGCAAGGAAAGGTGTGGCACGCGACGGCGCCAACCCCACCATCCTGTACGGTTACGGCGGCTTCAACATTCCGCTGCAACCGGCATTTTCACCGGCACTGATCGCGTGGCTTGATCTGGGCGGCGTCTACGCGGTCGCCAATCTGCGCGGCGGCGGCGAATACGGCCGCGAATGGCACGAAGCCGGCATGAAGACGCACAAGCAGAATGTGTTCGACGACTGCATCGCCGCCGCCGAATACCTAATCCGCGAAAAGTATACTTCGCCGCAGAAGCTCGCGCTGCGCGGCGCCTCCAACGGCGGTCTGCTCGTCGCCGCGACCGAGTTGCAGCGCCCCGAACTATTCGCCGCCGCGATTCCCCAGGTCGGCGTGCTCGACATGCTGCGCTTCCGCGATTTCACGATCGGCAAGGCCTGGGAATCGGACTATGGCTCGGTCGACAATCCCGATGAATTCAAGGCGCTGTTTGCCTACTCGCCGCTGCAGAATGTGAAGTCCGGCGTCGACTATCCTCCCACCCTGATCATCACCGGCGACCATGACGACCGCGTCTTCCCCGCGCACAGTTTCAAGTTTGCGGCCGCCATGCAGGCCGCCAATCCGCGCGGTAGGCCCGTCCTGATCCGCATCGAGACCCGCGCCGGTCATGGCCAGGGCAAGCCGACCGCGATGCAGATCGACGAGACTGCGGACGTCTATGCATTTATCCTGAAAGCTTTCGGCATGGCGCACTGATCAGCCCGCATATGCCCGAAAGCGGCAGCCAGATTGCGGCAGGTTATTTGCCGCTCCGGCAGGTGCGCGCTAAGCTTCCCGATCGGTCCGCAGCGAGATACTGCCGCTCCGGATCATCCACCCACCATCTTTCCGCGAGGGTGCAATGATCTACCAGAACATACTCGAAACCATCGGCCGCACACCGATCGTGCGCATCAACAAGCTGGCGCCGAAAGGCGTGGACATGTACGTCAAGGTCGAGGCCTTCAATCCGATGTCCTCGGTGAAGGATCGCCTCGCCATCGGCATAATTCTCGATGCCGAGGCCAGGGGCACGCTCAAGCCAGGACAGACCGTGGTCGAGGCAACTTCGGGCAATACCGGCATCGCCCTGGCGATGGTCTGCGCGGCGAAAGGCTATCCCTTCGTCGCGTTCATGACCGAAACGTTTTCGGTGGAGCGGCGCAAACTGATGCGCGCGTTCGGCGCCAAGGTGATACTCACTGCCGCGGCCGAACGCGGCACGGGCATGATCAAGCGCGCCGAGGAGTACGCGAAAAAGCACGGCGCATTTCTCGCGCGCCAATTCGAGAACGAGGCAAACCCGGCCTACCATCGCAGCACGACCGGGCCGGAAATCCTGCTGGATTTCGCCGGCAAGCGCCTTAACTGGTTCGTCACCGGCTGGGGCACGGGCGGCACGCTGACCGGCGCCGGCGAAATGATCAAGCTGGCGCGTCCCGACGTGAAAATCATCGCGACCGAACCGGCCGGCGCCGCGATGCTCAGCGGCGCCGAGTGGCAACCACACAAGATCCAGGGCTGGACGCCGAACCTGATTCCCGGCGTGCTCAACCGCAAGATCGCCGATCAGATCCTGCCAGTCACCGACGTGGTCGCGCGCGATACCGCGCGCGAGCTGGCGAAACACGAGGGTATCTTCTGCGGCATTTCCTCCGGCGGTACGTTTGCCGCCGCGCTGGAAGTCGCCAAGCAGGCCAGAACCGGTGACGTGATCCTGGCCATGCTGCCGGATACCGGAGAGCGCTATCTGTCGACGTTCCTGTTTGAAGGCGTCAACGAAGGAACGGATGAGGAATAGTGCGGGCGGACGAGGGCGTGCAGGCGTCTAGCGCCGCCTGCGCGCGCGCATTCCGCGCAACATGCCGTAGATGCTGATCCCCACCCAGCATGTTTCGATCACGAACGCGGAAAGGTTGAAGTCATGGACCAGTGACAACAGCACCGCACCGGCACCGAGCGCGTTGAGCAATTGATAGACAAATGCATCGCCGCGCAACTTGCCGGCCTGCAGCAGGAAAAATGCCCACAGCATCACGGCGACCCCGAGCAGGCCGATCCAGTCGAACCAGTGCAGACCAAGACTCATGCGCCGCCGCGCTGGCGCAGGGCCTCGAACAGCGCGACGCCAGTCGCGACCGAGACGTTCAGGCTCTCCACGCTGCCGCGCATAGGGATATGCGCCACGAAATCGCAGGACTCGCGCGTCAGCCGGCGCATGCCCTCGCCTTCGCTGCCCACGACGATCGCGAGCGGCCCCTTCAGGTCGAGTTTGTAGAAATCCTGCTCCACATCGCCGGCGAGGCCGACCAGCCAGACGCCGCGATCCTTCAGCGCCTTGAGCGTGCGTGCCAGATTGGTCACGGCGAAAAACGCGATTCTATCGGCAGCCCCCGAAGACGCGCGACGCACCGTGGGAGTGATGCCGGCGGCCTTGTCCTTGGGTACGACGACCGCAGTGACGCCGGCGGCTTCCGCGCTGCGCAGGCAGGCACCGAGATTGTGCGGATCGGTCACACCATCGAGCACCAGAAGAAAAGTATCTTTTTCTTGTTTGTCCACAAGTTCGTAAAGTTCACTCTCGCTGCGTGGCGGCGGCGCCTTGTAGCGTGCGACGGCGCCCTGATGGCGCGCGCCGCCGGTCATGCGATCGAGCGCCTCGCGCGGACGCGAATGCGGCTTGAGCCCGAGATCCCGTGCGCGCTCGGACAACTCCTTGATGCGCGCGTTCTGGCTGTCGGATTCAAAATACAGCTCGAGGATGTTCTTCGGATCGTGGGTCAGCGCGGCCTCGATCGAATGAATGCCGAACAGCAATTCGCCGGCGCTCATTTGCGCTTCTTCCCGGAAGTCGACTTGCCGGTTTCAATCGTCTCCGCCCCGCCCTGGACCAGACGGAAATCGATCTTGCGATCTTCCAGGCTCGCACGCAGCACCTGCACGCGGACAGCGTCGCCGAGACGGAATTTCAATCCGCGCCGTTCACCGCTCAGAAGATGCCGGATCGGATCGAAATGATAGTAATCGTTCGGCAACTGGGTGATGTGCACCAGGCCGCTGACCTGCGATTCGGTCAGCTCGACGAACAAGCCGAACGAGGTCACTCCGGAAACGATGCCGTCGAACTCGCTGCCGACATGCTTCTCCATCCACGCACACTTGTAGCGCTCGTCGACATCGCGCTCCGCTTCGTCGGCGCGGCGCTCGTTCTGCGAACAGTGCGTCGCCAGCGCAGCCATCTCGCTCGGACTGTAGGTGTAGTCGGACGGCTTGCCCTTGCCCAGCGCATAACGGATGGCGCGGTGGACGAGCAGATCCGGGTAGCGCCGGATCGGCGATGTGAAATGTGCGTACGCATCCAGCGCGAGGCCGAAATGCCCGGAATTCTCCGGGCTGTAGACCGCCAGCGATTGCGAACGCAGCAGCACCGACTGAATCAGGCCGGCATCTGCGCGCTTGCTGATTTTCTTCAGCAGGGCCGAAAAGTCCGCGGGCCTGACCTCCGCATGCGGCGGCATGCGCAAACCGAATTCGCGCAGGAATTCGAGCAGGTCCTCGTACTTGGATTCCGGCGGCGGCGCATGCACTCGATACAGTGCGGGAATCTTGTGCCGGTCCAGATACCTTGCGGCTTCGACGTTCGCCGCGATCATGCATTCCTCGATCAGCTTGTGCGCATCGTTGCGCGCTTCGGCACCGAGTTGCACGATCTCGCCCGATGGCGCCAGGCGGAACTTCACCTCGCGGCTGTCGAAATCGATCGCGCCGCGGCGCTGGCGCGCCTTCGCCAGCAGTTTGTACAACTGGTGCAGATGCTCCAGTTGCGGCAGGACATCGGCAAGTTCCGCACGTGCGTCGGCGTTGTTCTCACCGAGCGCCTGCCAAACGCGCGTGTAGGTCAGGCGCGCATGCGAGCGCATCACGGCCGTACAGAATTTGGATCTCGTCACTTCGCCATCGAAGCCGACGTGCATTTCGCAGACCATGCACAGGCGTTCGACTTTCGGATTCAGCGAACAGATGCCGTTGGAAAGCGTTTCCGGCAGCATGGGAACGACGAAACCCGGGAAATACACCGAGGTCGAGCGCTTCTGCGCCTCGTCGTCGAGTCCCGTGCCGGGACGCACGTAATGCGATACATCGGCAATCGCAACGATCAGGCGAAAACCGCCGTTGACCGGCTCGGCGAACACGGCGTCGTCGAAATCGCGCGCATCTTCGCCGTCGATCGTAACCAGGGGCAGTTTGCGCAAATCAGCGCGCCCACCGATTTCTTCGTTCGTCACCTGCGGCTCGACCTGCGCGGCTTCATGCAGCGCCGCATCGGGCCACTCCTGCGGCAAGCCGTGACTGGCGATTGCCATTTCCACAATGAGCGAAGGAGTCAGGCGCTCGCCGAGGACACTGACCACTTCGCCGATCGGGCCGCGCTGTGCCGTCGGCGGCTGGATGATTTCCGCTACGACGATCTGGCCGGAGCGCGCGCCGCGATCCTTGCCCGGCGGAATCAGGATGTCCTGGTGCATGCGCCGGTCGTCCGGAGCGACGACGACGACGCCGTTGTCGACGACGATGCGGCCGACAATGCGCGACGCGCGACGCTCAAGCACTTCGACAATCGCGCCCTGCTTGCGCCCACGGCGATCCAGGCCAATGATGCTGAGCAATACGCGATCGCCGTGCATCACCTTGCGCATCTCGGCAGGGGAAATATAGACATCGTCGCCACCGGCTTCCGGCCGCAGGAAGCCGAAGCCCTCGGCGTTGGCGATGATCGTGCCGGGGATAAGATCGAGTTTCTGCGCCACGCCATAGCCGCCGCGCCGGTTCTGCAGCAGCTGCCCATCGCGCAACATCGCCGCCAAGCGCTTGGTCAAGGCCTCGAAATCGCGCGGGTCGGTCAGGCCCAGTTCCTGCGCCAGCGTCTCGGTATTGAGCAACTGCGCACGTTCGCTCAAAAAGGCGAGGATCGCCTCGCGACTCGGGATTGGATGCTCATACCGCTGCGCCTCGCGCTGCGCCTGCGGGTCGTGTTTTCCGGGCACCACTTTGCGCGTCGTGCCGTGCGGCTTGCTCGCGGCCGGCTGGCCGTGCCGCGCGGATTTCGCTGCGGGCCAGGGGGCCGGATCCGGCATCCAGCCAGGGCGCTTCGGCGGCGCCTTGCCGCCGGATTTCGGAGTTTTGTTCGGTCGTTTCACTCACTGATTCCCTGTAATTGCTGCGCGCAGGGTGGCGGACATAAGCCGCCAATGCAAGCCGCGATTGACAACTCGCGGCGCGCTCAGTATTGTTCCTGGCCCTGCGCCAAGCGCAGCGTCGCACACCTGCCCGGGTGGCGGAATTGGTAGACGCACTAGCTTCAGGTGCTAGCGATGCAAGTCGTGGAGGTTCGAGTCCTCTCCCGGGCACCATCACACTGTTTCACCCTGTCCCACAGAGTCCCAGAGAAACCTCTAAAACCGCGCCATGACGCGGTTTTTTTGTGCCACAGCGTCCCTATCGGTCCCGTTGCATCCCGCGCATTGTAGCCAATGCCGTCGCACGCAAGCTTCGCGACGCCCCATAGGCGCCAACGTCTGAGGTAAGTGGCCGCAGCCCACGGTGCACATGATTTTATCGCAACTACTCCGCAGCGGTCTGCGCGAGCGAATAATTTGACACCAAAGCGACCTATTTGACCGTGGTTCCCTGACGTCTTGCGCGATAGCCCACCGCCGCCCAAGCAACAACAATTGCAACAAGCGTCAGGTGGCAAAAAATTAGGAGCCAGTACATTGCTGGACTTGAATATCGCTCGTACCTTTGAAGCTTGCCAAAGGCCACGCCAGTCGAAAATTCCACGGCAACTAGTGCAGTAAAGATGAGGACGAGTGCGCCTTGAAGCCAAGGTAGAACACTTTTCAATTTACTGCTCCATCCCTGTGGTGCCTAACGCTTATGTCTTGGAATATCCGTACTCTAATCGTCGAGAGCCCGGTGTGCGAGCCCGATAACGCTTTGGTGTAAACGGCACCGTAGCTCAGCAAGGGGCCGCACACCGGATCTCACGTTTTACGCCCGAACAGTTG
>JARLJU010000237.1 GCA_031291055.1 Rudaea sp.
ACGCACGCAGCGCGCCGCCGCGCGCGCGGCATCGACCGGCGGATGCTCGCGGGTGATGATCAGGCCGCCATGATCCGCGTATTCGAGATCGGCATAGTACTCGGCCACGAACTGGTGCCCGCGGGCGGTGTAGATCGATTGGTGCAACGTGCCGACCATGCCGAACAGCGGCACGCCGAAAATATCCGCGACATCACAGACCGCGTGGGCCATGTCCTCCATCCGTGCGGCCATGCCATAGAGCGAACCATGCGGCTTGATGTGATTCAACACGAGGCCCTCGGCCCGCAGAAACCCGCAGAGAGCGCCGACCTGATAGATCAGGCAGTTCGCCAGTTCATCGCGCGACATCTTCATCTCGCGCCGCCCAAACCCTTGCAGGTCCGGCAGCGACGGATGCGCGCCGACCTTCACCCCATGAAGTTTGGCCAACTGGACCGTGCGCCGCATATGGTTGAAGTCCGACGCATGGAATCCGCAGGCCACATTCGCCACCGAAATAAGCGGCATCAGCGCCTCGTCGTCTCCCATCCGATACAGGCCGAAGCCCTCGCCCATGTCGCAATTGATCGTGGTCATGCGTTCCTCCGACGTAAGGCTGTCCGGGGCATCTCAGTTTGCCGACGCGGCTTGGTCAAGGCGACAGAACACGGCGAGCGACCGTTCGATGTCGGCCGGATCGAGATTATGCACGATGAAGACGATGCGAGTTCGACGGTCGCCATCCGGCCATGCCCGCATGTGCGTCGGCGCATGCACCAGATGCTGCACACCATGCACCGCGACTGGCGCGGCCTCCCCGTCCACATTCAGAATTCCCTTGATCCGCAACACTGACGCGCCATGCCGATGCAATAGCATCGTCAGCCAAATTCCAAACGCCGTCCAGTCGAGCGGCTGATCGAAGGTGAGTGCGAATGCTCGAATACCTTGATCGTGACCACTGGCCTCCCAAAAATCCTGGGCCGCATCCACCGCGTTGAGTTCGTCGGTAACCCAGCGTTCCGACTCCGCGCTCCGATGCGACACGACATTTTCAGTGAGCAGACCTGCCAATTG
>JARLJU010000238.1 GCA_031291055.1 Rudaea sp.
ACGCACGCAGCGCGCCGCCGCGCGCGCGGCATCGACCGGCGGATGCTCGCGGGTGATGATCAGGCCGCCATGATCCGCGTATTCGAGATCGGCATAGTACTCGGCCACGAACTGGTGCCCGCGGGCGGTGTAGATCGATTGATGCAACGTGCCGACCATGCCGAACAGCGGCACGCCGAAAATATCCGCGACATCGCAGACCGCGTGAGCCATGTCCTCCATCCGCGCGGCCATGCCATAGAGCGAGCCATGCGGCTTGATGTGGTTCAGCGCTAGTCCCTCGGCCCGCAGAAACCCGCAGAGCGCGCCGACCTGATAGATCAGGCAGTTCGCCAGTTCATCGCGCGACATCTTCATCTCGCGCCGCCCAAACCCTTGCAGGTCCGGCAGCGAGGGGTGCGCCCCGACCTTCACCCCATGAAGTTTGGCCAACCGGACCGTGCGCCGCATATGGTTGAAGTCCGACGCATGGAATCCGCAGGCCACATTCGCCACCGAAATCAGCGGCATCAGCGCCTCGTCATCCCCCATTCGATACAGGCCGAAGCTCTCGCCCATATCGCAATTGATCGTGGTCATGCGCTCCTCCGACGTAAGGCTGTTCGGGGCATCTCAGTTTGCCGACGCGGCTTGGTCAAGGCGACAGAACACGGCGAGCGACCGTTCGATGTCGGCCGGATCGAGATCACGCACGATGAAGACGATGCGAGTTTGACGGTCGCCATCCGGCCATGCCCGCATGTGCGTCGGCGCATGCACCAGATGCTGCACACCATGCACTGCGACTGGCGCTGCCTCCCCGTCCACATTCAGAATTCCCTTGATCCGCAACACCGAGGCGCCATGCCGATGCAACAGCATCGTCAGCCAAATTCCAAACGCCGTCCAGTCAAGCGGTCGATCGAAGGTGAGTGCGAATGCACGAATACCTTGATCGTGACCACTGGCCTCCCACGAATCCTGGGCCGCATCCACCGCGTTGAGTTCGTCGGTGACCCAGCGTTCCGATTCCGCGCTCCGATGCGACACGACATTGTCAGTGAGCAGACCTGCCAATTGGTCGTCGCAATCGGCATTTACCAGTCGCGCGGCCGGATTGATCGCGCGAACCCGCCGTGTTGCCGATTTTTGTGCATCCGCATTCGCGAGGTCACGCTTCGTCAGGACGACGACATCGGCGACCGCGACCTGCTTGACGCTCTC
>JARLJU010000239.1 GCA_031291055.1 Rudaea sp.
CGATCGCAATGCACTCGAGCCGTTCAAGGGCCTCGCCGTGCTCGGCTTTTTTGCCGCGCTGGCCGTGCTTGCGTGGCTGCATCTGCACTACCCGCGGTTTCGGGCGGCGAATACGCCGCTGTCGAACGCCGCGCTCTACAGCGTTTCGTTGGCGCTCTGTACGTCCGTCGTGGTCATCGCCCTGCAAAGCAAGGGCATCGTCAAGCGGCTGCTGTGCAACCCCGTGCTGGTCTATATCGGCACCATCAGCTACACGATTTATCTGATCCACCTGAGCGTGCTGTATACGCTGTGGCCGCTGCACATGAACCGCTATCTGACCGCGGCGCTCGCGCTCGCAATCACCCTCGCCTACGCCAGTATCACGTGGTTCGCGTTCGAGAAGCGTTTGATCTTCGGCACTGCAGGCAAGGCCCATACGGCCGCCGGCGGCGTTTCAGGCAGCGCGTCGCAAGCGCCGCAAAGCCGCGCATGAGGCGCCGCGTGTGGCTCGCCGCGAGCGTGTCGGCCGCTGCGTCGGTGCTGGTTTCGCTGGCACTGGATGCGCATGCCGCAAGTCCGGCAGCGCAGGTGCTGGTGGAAGCCTACGGCGATTCGACCACGCTGGGCATTACCTGCAGCGACGGCCACTGCGGACCGCAGGCGCAAAACGCCGTGGCGTATCTGCAGGACGAATTGCAGGCCAGGTACGGCCAACGGGTGCACGTCACGAACTACGGCGTGGGCGGCACGATGGCCACCCAGTTGCGCGACGGCACCGGCAACCGCCGCGCCGGTCCGACCGCGGGCCTGCCATGGCGGGAACGGCTCGCTGCGTCATCCGCGCAGATCGTGTTGATCAATTACGGTATCAACGAAGTGATGCAGAACCAGACGCCCGAGCAGTTTTACGCGGCCGAGACGGCGCTGGTGAAAACCGCCCGCGCGCTCGGTAAAGAACCGGTTCTGCAGACCTCGAACCCGATGCCCGACAACCACCTCAACGCAAGGCTCGCGGCGATGGTCGCGATGACGCGCCGGGTGGCCGCCGAACAGCAGGTGCCGCTCGTCGATCAGTTCGCCTACGTCAGCAATCTGCCGGACTGGAAGACGCTGATGTCCGACGGCGCGCATCCGAAGCCTAGCTTGTACCGGCTCAAGGCTGAACAGGATTTTCAAGTCGTCGATCCGCTGGTGCGGCGACTGCTGAACGGCACGCTTTGAAGCTCTTTTTCAAGTGCACTTCTCTTTCTCTTTTACCAATATCGAAGGCAAACTATGAGCCAACCACGCAAAGCGATCATCACCGGCGTATCCGGACAGGACGGCGCCTATCTGACCAAACTGCTGCTCGACAAGGGCTACCACGTGACCG
>JARLJU010000240.1 GCA_031291055.1 Rudaea sp.
CAGCGACCCCACAGCAGTCTGGGCTATCGATCCCCAGCGCCAGAGACAATCTTACCGATCCACCTAGGAGCTATCGAACCAATCAATAAAGCCGCGTAAACTGACTTAACATCTGGACCAGTCAATGCAGGCCAGTCAGTCACACTCCGCTGCGAACTTGTCAGGCCAGCCGTCGCCGATGGCGGGGCAGGTGGTTGACCAGGAATTCCATCTGATCGGCCAGGATGTTGCGGTTGGACAGGATCAGATGCTCGACCCAGCTCGGCCGATAGGGCACGGCAAGCAGCGGCATCCCGGCCTGCTGCGGCGTGTGACAGCCCTTGCCGACGTTGCAGGACAGGCAGGCAGTGACGACGTTCTCCCACGTGTCCCTGCCGCCCTTTGACAAGGGAATCACATGGTCGCGGGTCAGTTCGCCGCGGCTGAAATGATCACCGCAATACATGCACAACATGCGGTCGCGCGAGAACAGCGCGGCATTGGTGAGCGCGGGAGAGGGATCGATCACAACCTGGCGTGCGTGTCCGCGGCTGGCGACGATCGGATGCAGGTCGATCAGGCTTTGATCGCCACTGAGCCGGTTGGTACCGCCGTGGATGGTCAGACAGGGATCGCCCAGGGTCCAGGCAACCGCTCCGCGCACATACAGGCACACGGCTTCCTGCCATGACATCCAGTCCAGGATGCGGCCGCTGGAGTCCAGCGACAGCAGCCGCGTCGTGCCGATATGGCCGGGACCGTGGTCGCTGCTGGTCAGCGCTTCCGACAGCATTGCCTCCTCCTCAAGGTTGCACCGCACGTCTAGCGCGGTGCTTCCGCAGCCAAACGCCTCGCGTCTGGCATTGCAGCATACGGAAAATAGTGGAAATTTGCGAATGCGCGATGACAGTGGTGCGAAGCGGCGTTTACTTCACGGCCTTGGCCATGCGCAGAGTTTCCACGCCATAGCCGTGACGCTCGTAGAGCGCCTGCGCACGCTCGTTGCCGGGAAAGACGCCGAGCGTAATGTAGCGGCAGCGATGCTCTTTCGCCCAGTGCTCGGCGAAAGCGAGCAGGGCGCTGCCGACACCCTTGCCGTCATGTTCCGGCGCGACGACAAGATCGGAGATGTGGCAATTCAGCACGCCGGTGAAGAAATCCTTCTGCGTCTGCAGGTGCAGGAACCCCAGGCGCCCGCCGTCCTCGTCTTCGCCCACGTACAGGTGCGACGCCGGCGGCAGCTCGCGCAGATGGCGGGCGATGTCGTTGCGGATACCGGCGAGGGTTTCGCTGCGCTTGCGCCAGGGCGGCAGATCGAAGGCGACAAAGCGCGGCACCAGGGCAAGGATGAATTCGTCATCATCGGCGCGGGCCAGGCGAATATGCGGTGCGGATTCATGCGTGTCGTTCATGACAATGACCAGATATCCTTTGCTGGCATCGGGCTGGAAATTCGATCCTGCAGGTTTGCCATCTAGCCGAACTGCGCATCCGGCATCGCCATCAGGCTTTCGGCGCTGGCGCGCAATGTCGCCGCGTGGGTCAGGGTGCGCGGCAGGATGCGTGCGAAATAAAAACGCGCCGTCGAACGCTTGGCCTGCTTGAAGTCGCCAGATTGCGCCGATGCATCGGCCGCCGCCACGCTGCGTGCCCAGAAATAGGCGAGGGCGACATAGCCGGAATAGAACAGGTAATCCACCGCCGCGACGCCGACTTCCTCGGGATTGGCCAGGGCGCGCTTGCCGATCGCCTGGGTCAGATCGGCCCAGTCCTTCGCCGCGATGGCAAGCGGCGCGACAAATTCTGCCAGTGCCGCATTTTGCGCATTGGCATGGCAGAACGCGCTGATCTCCTCGAGGAAATGCTTCAGGCCCACACCCTGAGTCTGCATGATCTTGCGGCCGAGCAGGTCCAGCGCCTGGATCTGGGTGGTGCCTTCATAGATCGTGGTGATGCGGGCATCGCGGGCGAACTGTTCGATGCCGGTTTCGTGGATGTAGCCGTGGCCGCCGAAAATCTGCACGGCGGCATAGGTGCATTCGATTGCCACTTCGGTCAGCAGTCCCTTGACGATAGGGATGATGAACGACAGCAATTCGTCGGCGCGCTTGCGTTCGTCCGCGTCGGGCGAACGCTCGACCAGGTCGACCAGGGTTGCGGCGTAATAGCCGAGTGCGCGTCCGCCCTCGGCGAAGGCCTTCTGCGTGAACAGCATGCGGCGGATATCCGGGTGCACGATCAATGGGTCGGCCGGCTTGTCGGGGAATTTCGCGCCGGACAGCGAGCGCATCTGCAGCCGTTCGCGCGCATAAACCAGGCTGTTCTGGTAGGCGCGCTCGATCAGCGCCAGGCCTTGCAGGCCAACCGCCAGGCGCGCGGTGTTCATCATCGTGAACATCGCCATGAGGCCGCGGTTCGGCGGCCCGATCAGCCAGCCCTCGGCCGCGTCGAAATTCATGACGCAAGTTGCCGAGCCCTTGATGCCCATCTTGTGCTCGATAGCGCCGCACGTTGCGGCGTTGCGCTCACGCATTTTTCCATCTTTGCCGGTTTTGAACTTTGGCACGATGAACAATGAAATGCCCTTGGTGCCGGCAGGCGCGTCCGGCAGGCGCGCGAGTACCAGATGCACGATGTTTTCGGTGAAGTCGTGTTCACCGGCGCTGATGAAGATCTTCGTGCCGGTCACCGCGTACGTGCCGTCGGCGCCATTGCCTTCAGCCGCTGGCTCGGCGCGGGTCTTGAGCAGGCCCAGGTCCGAGCCGCAGTGCGATTCGGTCAGGCACATGGTGCCGGTCCAGCGACCTTCGACAATCGGTTTGAGGAAGACTTCGCGCTGCCATTCCTCGCCGTGCTGCTTCAAGGCTTCGCTGGCGCCGTGCGACAGCAGCGGATACATGCCCCAGGCAAGGTTGGCCGAGTCGAGCATTTCCTTGAGCGGCGCCCCGATCGATTCTGGCAGGTGCTGGCCGCCGTACTTTTCCGGAGCGGTCAAGCCGCCCCAACCGCCCGATATGTATTGCGCGTATGCCTGCTTGAATCCAGCCGGCGTCGTCACGGTGCCGGTCGTCTTGTCGAAATGGCAGCCCTCCTCGTCGCCGACGGCGTTGAGCGGCGCCAATACCTGTTCGGCGAATTTCGCCGCTTCGTCGAAGACTGCGTCGAGCACGTCGCGCGTTGCTGTTTCGCCGCCGGGCAGGCGTGCGTATTGCGCTTCGGCCTTGAGCAGGTCGAACATCACAAAGCGCATATCGGTCAGTGGCGCGTTGTACTTGCTCATACGTTTTCCGGCAACTCGATTGAGGAACGCGATCGGGACAGGTCGTATCAACGATAGGCGTCTGCTATACCCGGCATCGGCGACAGACGGCTCTTGTGCTCGAATTTGAAATCCTTGCTGGCGGCGGGAATGTTGATCGTGCCGGCAAGCTCATAAGAGGCGCCGCCGGGCTCCTTGATCTCGCGTGCGAACGCCTTCAATGCGTCGGCGCTCGGCGCAAGCGTGGTCTCGACGATGTCGGCGTTGTCGCCGGGAATATCCATGTCGGGATTCAGGGCAATATCGGCCGCTGCGACACCACCCACCTTCAGCGCGGCCTTGAACGTGGCGTAATGCACGGTCTTGTCGCTGAAATTCTCCAGACGGATTTGCAGCTTCCAGCGCCCGTCGGGAAGTACGTTCAGTTGCTGGATGCTGGCATTCGGAGGATTGATCGGATGCAGGGGCGGACCGCACGCGGCAAGCGCGGACAGTGCGATCAGGACAACCAAACAGCGCAGCAAACGGACCATGGCGGCAGACTCGCGATTACGCAGACGCCTACATTAGCCAAAAGCCGCGCCGGGAGGAAGCGTCGCGGCGGCGAGTATTGCTAGGGCGATTCGAAGCCGTTGGCGAAAATGGCATCATTCGGCTTAAGCACGAAGTTAACGATATGCGGTTGAGTGGCCGTGCTGCCGAGACTGACAGGCAACGCACTGGTCAGCGGACAGAGCGCGTAGTAGGCCGAACCGAGCGGACAGGAAATCGCCGAATAGACCTGATCGATGTACCCGATGCCCGCTTCCGTCGCCAGGTCGAATGAATAGCCCACATTTCCGGGCGCGGCGTAATAGCCCTGCGCGTCGGCGATCCCCGAGCCGACATAGCTTTTGTTGGTGGAATTGAACAGATCGACCAGTGCACCGGCAATCGGGTTGCCACGGGTATCGGTGACGCGGCCTACGACGGCGTCCAGACGCGTCATGAGAAAATCCACGGTCGCCACGTTGACGCCTTGCGTAACGAAAATTGGCGTGCCGGTAGTCGGCACGCAGGTGCTGGAACAATCGATCTGTTGCCACATCTGGCCGACGAATTGCGGGCCGTAATAGCTCTGGGCAGCAACATAGTACGTGCCCGGCGGCAGGTCGCTGACGATGTAGTTTCCGTTGGCATCGGTTGTGGCGTTGGCAACCGTGCTGCCGGAGCCGCTGTACACCGTCACGTTAACCGCAGCCGCCAGATCCGAGCCGGAGCCGGCGCGCGTTGTTGCCGTACCGCTGATGCTCGAAGAAGGGTTCAGCGAGAAGTTCATCGGTCCGACATTGGCGCCCGAGGCAATGGTCAGCAGCGTGGCGCCGGTGACGTCGCAGTTGGCTGCAGGATAATAGTAGGAGCCGTTCGAGCTTTCGCAGGCGATGCCGGAGTAAATCTGATCGACATGGTCGTCACTCAGTGCCCACACGTAGTAACTGCCGGCGGGGACGTTGAGCAGGGTAAAGTCCCCGTTGCTGCCGGTTTGAGCTGAACTGACCGGATAAAAGCCCACGGCGGGTGGGTTCAAGCTTGCCGCGACAGTGACGTTGGCCAGAGGCAGCCCGCTGACTGCGTCTTGAACGTATCCGGAAACCGCGGGCAGCAGATCCAAGCTGAAATTTGCCTGCGCCTGCTGGCCGTTGAATACAATCGAAATTGGCGACGCAGTGGCAAGACTTTGTGTGCAGTCAGGCCCGCAATCGATTCCCGCCGACAACTGCGCAAAGTACCCCGCAGCACTGGCATAGATGTAGTAGGTTCCGATGGCGATCGGGCCGGCGCTGAACTGACCATTGTTGCCGCTGCTGGACTGCGCCACGATCGTGCCAGACGAATCCACCACGGTAATCTGCGCCGAGGCAATGGTGCTGCCGCCGGCGCCGCTGACGGTTCCGGAGATGCTGGACAACGTCGGCAGATTGAAATTAACGCCAACCGCATTCTGATTGGCAACGTGGAGGGCACTTGCCTTGGTAAAATCGCATTGCAGCTGCAGTGGACCATCGCAGGCGATGTCGGCGTACATTTGCGATCCGTAACCATTGGCCTGTGCCTGCAGCGTGTAGTCGTCCGCAGGAATGGTCGAAAAGCTGTAATGCCCGGCAGTGTCGGAGTAGGTCGACTCGAGGCTGACGCCGGTGCTGGTATTCAAGCTTACGGTCGCACTGGGCACTGGCTGATTTGTCGTGTCGCGAACCTGCCCGAGAATCTGTTGCCCCATGCTCAAGCTGAAGTCGATGCTTGAAATCGTCTGATTGGCAGCTACCGCAAACGAATGCGCAGCGGAGAAATCGCAGTTCTGCCAACTGTAGTAGTAACTGGGAAGGCAGGTAATACTCGGATACAGCTCGCTGACATAGGCGCTTGCCTCGACCCCCACGTAATAGGTGCCGGGTGTGACCGTTGCTAGAGTGTAGTTTCCAGTCTGATCCGTGCTCGCGCTGGTGATGTAGCCGTATTCCGGCGCTTGCAGCAGGTAAACGTAGGCGTTCGTCAGGGGCAGCGCTGTTTTTGCGTCCTTGACCGAACCGTTTATTGTGCCCGTTGTCGCAACGACGCTGACCTGTGTGGCGCCTGCTGCGCCGGAGTTCGTCAAGTGCACGAACAACGCCGCGTGATCTTCGATCTCGACCGTGAGCGCGGCGTCCAGTCCAAAAGTATCATCGTTGCCGGCGATCGGCTGCTCGGTATTTGCACAGCCGGAAAACGCTGCAATGGCCGGATCCGTTCCGGCCGAGTTGGTCGTGAAAAGGTACAGACCTCCGCTGGCGGGCTCGAAGCGGAACCACGCATCGCTCTTGCCATTTCCCGATGACGCAAGCTTGATCTTGACAGGCAGTGCTTCGGAAATGCCAAGCGCGGTTGCGCAACTGGCCCCGTGATGGTCGGTAACGATCTCGATGTCCGTTGCGGCACTTGTTGGCGTTGTTGGCCGGTCTTGTGGAGACGCAGGGTGCAAGCTTTGATACTTCAGCTTGTCGAACAGCAGTGCGACGGCCCGATACTTGCGCTCGAACTGCGGGTCTCTGGCAATGGTGGATGCGTCGCGAAAACCATTCAATGCTTATTCGAAGCCTGACAGCGAGGCGGCAGTCGGCGTCCGACTTGCGTCAGCCTGATCCGAGGCGAGTTTGATCTGTGTTCCGAGCGCCTGCAGCGCCTGCACGGGCGTCTGTGCGCCGTCGAGTGCAAACACGTTGCAAGCCGTCGCCAGTGTCGCCAGTGTCGCCAGGGCGCAGGTGGCGCGTACGACCAATGTCCTTGTCGAGCTCACTGACATGAGGTGTTTTCCTCCAGAAATAGGCGCGGATGCTAGCAGAAATGCATGTCGCGCCCTCCTGTCTCGGCAAAGGTGAGACTTTGCTAGCATGCGCCAATGACCTCTCCTGCACTGGACGTTCTTCGCCGCGTGTTCGGTTATGCCTCGTTTCGCGGCGAACAGCAGGCGATCATCGAACAGATTGCCGGCGGCGGCGATGCGCTGGTGCTGATGCCTACCGGTGCGGGAAAGTCGCTGTGCTATCAGATTCCGGCGCTGTTGCGTGCGGGCACAGGTATCGTGGTTTCGCCGTTGATCGCCCTGATGCAGGACCAGGTGGCAGCGCTGCAGCAGCTCGGCGTCGACGCGCAGTACCTGAACTCCAGCCAGGATGCCGCGACCCAGCGCGAGGTCGAGCGCCGGCTTGCCGCGGGCGAGCTGAAGCTGCTGTACGTGGCTCCGGAGCGCCTGCTGACGGAACGCTGTCTGGACCAGCTTGGGCGTATTCCGCTGGCATTGTTCGCGATCGACGAGGCGCACTGCGTTTCCCAGTGGGGCCATGATTTCCGTCCGGAATACCGGCAGCTGACGATCCTGCATGAACGTTTCGCCGACGTACCGCGCATCGCCCTGACCGCGACCGCCGACGCACCGACCCGCAAGGAAATCCTGGAGCGGTTGAACCTTGGCGCCGCGCGCCAGTTCGTTTCCAGTTTTGATCGGCCGAATATATTTTATCGCGTTGTGGAAAAGGACAACGCGCGGCGCCAGCTTGCGGATTTTCTCGGCGCGCACAGCGGTGAGTCCGGCATCGTCTACTGCCTGTCGCGCAAGAAGGTCGAGGATACGGCGGCGTGGCTGGTCGGGCAGGGGATTTGCGCGCTGCCGTATCACGCCGGCATGGACGCTTCCGCGCGCAGCGTCAATCAGCGGCGTTTCCTGCGCGAAGACAGCATCGTCATGACCGCGACCATCGCATTCGGCATGGGCATCGACAAACCCGATGTGCGCTTCGTCGCGCATCTGGATCTGCCCAAGAGCCTGGAAGGCTATTATCAGGAAACCGGCCGCGCGGGCCGCGACGGCCTGCCCGCGGAAGCGTGGATGTGCTACGGCCTCGGCGACGTTGTTGCGCTGAACCAGTTCATCGCGCAGTCCGAATCCGGCGAGGAGCGCAAGCGCGCGGAGCGCGCCAAGCTCGACGCGTTGCTTGCGTATGCGGAAACCATCGGCTGCCGGCGCCAGCGCCTGCTCGGATATTTCGGCGAGATCTTCGCGGCACCTTGTGGCAATTGCGATAATTGCACAAATCCACCTTTATCCTTCGATGGCAGCATACTTGCGCAGAAAGCGCTGTCGTGCGTTTTCCGCAGTGGCCAGCGCTATGGCGTCGGCCATCTCGTCAACATCCTGCGCGGCGAGGATGACGAGCGCGTGCGTGCGCTCGGTCATGACAGCTTGAGCACGTTCGGCATCGGCGCCGAGCTTGATGCGCGCCAGTGGCGCAGCGTGTTCCGCCAGCTTGTGGCGATGAGGCTGCTCGCCACCGACACGGAAGGTTACGGAGTCCTGCGCCTGATGCCCGCGAGCCGCGCAGCCCTGCGCGGCGAAGCAGAGGTCACCTTGCGTCGCCCGGCGGATCGCAGCGAGCGCCGCAGCGCGCGAAAATCGCATCGTGGCGAACGTGCGCGGCAGAGTCTGCAGGTCGCGCCGCACGAGACAGGATTGTGGGACACGCTGCGGGCGACGCGGGCGCACTTGGCCCGCCAGCAAGGCGTTCCGGCATACGTCATTTTCCACGACGCAACTTTGCTGCAGATGTTGCGCGCGCGGCCGCAGACGCAGAATGAACTTGGCGCGATCAGCGGTATCGGCGCGGCCAAGCTCGCGCGCTATGGCGAAGTGTTTCTCGAAGTGTTGAGAAATTAGAGCATTTCTGGTTCAAGTGTTGACACGAAGAGTGTCCCGCAGAGCGGAAGGGGCGCTCCTTTTGCAAGAACTTGAACCGAAAGCGCTTTGGGAAAAGTCTGAACAAATACGACGGATCCGCATTTGCTTTTGAGCCCCCTTAAGTTAATGGGGCGATCAAACCCTTGCGCAGCAAGGGTTTGATCGGGTTGTGGGGTGCGGCACCGCGATCGACGACAAGACGATTGGGCACTCCATTCGGAAGTTTCCTAGAGGCTGCAACCCGCCGGCGTCGGCCCGACCCGGGCCAGGTTGATCGTGCCGCTCAGGCCTTGATTCTCGCCGCCGGTGAAATGGTAACTCAGGGTCATGGTATTGCAGGTCTGGAAAGAAATATTCGCGGTACCGACCTGCACGGATGTCGTCGGCGTTGCGCTGTTGAATACGCCGCCGCTCGTCTCCGCGATCGCGATGTTGTCGAGCGAGGTGCTGCCGTCCACGAACTGGCCGGATTGCAAGGTGAACCAGTTCTGGCTGGCCGCGCCGCCAGTCTGCTGCCCATTTTGCAAAAATGTATACCATGCCGCAAACACGTTGCTGATCGCCGGGCTGAAGTCGAAGACCAGGCCCTGGCCGCTGGTGTTCGGGTCATACCAGTTGCCGGACAAGAGGTAATCCGAAGCCGCATTGCCATTGCTGCCGGCGGAGGAGCACGTCACATTCGGGGTCAATCGCGCCAGGGGGATCGTGCCGGAGCGGCCGCTGCCATCGGTGAAGCTGTAGGTCAAGGTTCCGGTATTGCAGTCGGATAGCTGTATTGTCGCCTGGCCCACGGCGCCGCTGGCTCCCACAGACGGCGGCGCGTTGAAATTACCGCCCTCCACAGCCGAGATGCTCAATGCGGCGCTCGGAGTCGTACTGCTGACGTTGCCGGTCAGCGCATACCACCGGCGTCCGCCGGCGGCGCTGGTGTCATAGGTGAACCAGCCCGCGAAGAGCAGCCCTTGCCCGGCGCCTGCCAGGTCGGGATAGACCTCGATCTCGAAGCCCTGCCCAGCCGTGGCGGGGTTGTACCAGGAACCGGTGATGCCGTGCTGATCAAGATTTACTGAGCTCGAGCCCGTGCCGGAAGCGTTCCAGTTCGCAACCAGGTTGGCCGCGTCGAGCGAACCCAGACCCGTGACCTCGTCGTAGCCGATACCGACGGAATAGCCCGGCAGGCCGCCACTCAGCCCATCGGCGCCGGGCGTTGAATTGTTGCAAAGGCTCGGCGTTGACAGGGTGCAGCCGGAGACGCCGGTGGACGCGAGGTTGGCATCGTGGATTACGCCGTTGGCCGGCGTGGCCGCAAGCGCATACAGGCGCGGGTTCAAATTGCCCTGTGCGCCGCCGATCTTCTGATTGAGCAATGCGGTGATGCCCGCCATGCTCGGAGTCGACGTGGAAGTACCGCCGGCTGCAATGAAGCTGAATTCATTGTCGGAGCCCGTAGTGCACGCGGCGCCGCCTGCGGCAAAGCAGGTGAAGAATCCTTCGCGGGTCGATGCGGCAAAAGACACATCGGGTACGTAGCGCCCCTGCGTGCCCGGAACGCCTGTGCCGGTTTGCCAGGAAGGCGTGGCGATATACAGACTGACGCCGCCGCCGGTGGCCGCGAATTGCGGATTGCCGTTGCCGTCGAGCGGATCGTTCCAGGCGCCTTCTGGGATGTAGCCGAGCGCGGACAGAAAGTTCGCGCCGTCGGAAGACGCCCAATACGCGCCTGGATTGGCGGCGTCGGCGAATTCGGTGCCGCCGACGCAGGTCACGGAGCCGGATGAACACAACTCGTTGATGCTCAAGGTCTGATTCGGTCCCGGCGTCGCCGTCGTTCCTCCCTCACATCCGGCCGCGCCGCTGTCGCCGGAGGCAACGAACACCGAGATGCCCTCGGCTGCCGCCTGTTCGAACAATTGACTTTGCGATTCGGTGTCGTCTCGCCCGGCCTGCGATTCGCATGAGCCGAAGCTGATGCTGAGAATCCTCGCCGGCACGGGGTCGGTGTCGATCGCGTAGGTGGTGGCGATATCGCTGCCGTCGGCCAGCAGGGTGCCGCTGGACGAATTGATATCCGCACTGACGATCAAATCGATGCTCGCGCCAGGCGCGACGCTGCCGGCGCGCTCGACATCCAGCGTCGCCTCGGATTGATTGCCGACGGCATCGCTGGGATTGTCGCAGGTGTCCGGATTGGCCGTTGAACACGTGGTTGCCGGGTTGCCGGGGTCCACTCCGTCCGCAGGCACGATCACCGTCGGCGCTGCGAAAGTCACACCGGCGACCTGCTCGAAATTCGTAAGGTCGGCGCTGTAGACGCGCGCCTTGCCCACGATCGCGATCGTCTGTCCGCTGCCGGTGATGCCCTGGGCTACGAGCGAATCCGTGGCATAGATTTTTGCGAAATCGGCGGGGAAGATCGTGTACTGGCAACTGCCGCCAGGTGGGCAATAGGTATCTTCAGGATGATTCAAACGCATCTTGCCCGGAGTCGTATTGAGCAGCGATTGCGAGCGAAGGCTCATGCGGTTCTGCGGGCGATGCGCGCTGATGGCCAGACCGCGGATCGACTGCACCAGTGGGGAAAGTGCCGCGGGAATCTGCGGATCGCCGGCGTTCGCGATGCGGACTTCGGCGCCGGCCTGGTAATAGTGCATCGATGTCGTCAGCGCATTGGCGACTGCGCCGGCCGTACCGCTGAATGTGATCCGCGTGCGGCTGTTGGCGACCGCATCGACATGCAGGCCCTGAGCGTTCAGCCAATCGGACACTGCATCGATATCCTGTTGCGAGCTGCCGAATTGTGCGCCGAGTTCAACCGGAGTAAGCCAATGGTGATAGCCGGGCGACGACGGATCCTGCTGATCCTTGAGCAACTGCTGGAAAGCCTGTTCGCGTTCGTCGGTACGCCGGAGCTGAATGGTCAGATGCTGCAGCGGCAGATCGGCGGGCGCTGCGCCGCGATCGTTCTGCGTTGTGGCCCAGGCGGCGCGATGCCCGGCGAGGATGTAGCGCCGGTTCGTGTCGACCGTTGTGGTGACGAGGCTGCGTGATGCCTGGTCAGGCGCCTGTGTCTGGGCCGCGATTGCCGAGGCGGGGAACACGTTTGCGCTGAGGAGCGCTGCCAGGATCACGCCCAGCAAGACAACGTCTTGCTTCAATGTCGATCCTGACCTGGAGAAAACACCGGAGTGATGTGCAGGGAAGAAGCGCTTGCTTTTTTTCATTGAGGATCTCGGTTGACTGCGGCAGGACCGTCCCCAACGGCTTTCGCCAGCATGCAGGTCAGCGCTGACGCTCACCTGAACCAGCGCACTCCTTTACAACGCTTAACCGCCGGCGCGTCAGACCGTGACCGTCGACGAAGTGTGGTTTACCAGTGTGTACTGCGGCGGCGACCGATCGAGGAATCCAAGCGCGTGGCAATAGCCCATCACATGCACGCCGGCCGCCTGCTGGTCCGCGCGAATCCGGTCGCGCAGCTCGACCATGCGGGTCCAGTGCACTTTGGGGCGGAAATGGTGCTCGGCGTGGAAGCCGTTGTACAGCCACGTCCAGTTGTATATTTTGTTGTACGTGCTTACGCCCCAGGCGATCGGCGCATCCGGATTGCCCTTGAAGTGCTCGTAGTAGCCATTCAGCGACGACAGCGAATGGCCGAAATAATAGAACGGCACCAGCGCCAGGAATGCGCGCCAGTCCCAGGCCAGGCAAAGCAGATACAGGCCGACGACAATGTAGATCTCGCGCCATATCCATTTCGCCTTGTCCGGGAATTTCTCCTTGACGCGCTTGTAGACTTCGCCGATGTCATCGCGGAAATAGCTGTAGAAAGTGTACGTCCACGGGTTTTCCGGCTTGCCGTCCTTGCCGTGGCGCCAGATCGACAGCGGATCGATCGTAGTGCCATTGGCGCCGATGCGGTCCATGTTGCCGACGTGATGGCGCAGGTGCACGTGGTGGTAGAACTCCTGCGAGAAGCCGTCGGTGATCGAGAGGATCACGCTGTAGATGCGGTTCAGCAGCGGCGAGCGGAAAAACGGGTTGTGGATGAAATTGTGGCTGGTCGAGTTGATGCTCCAGGAAATACTGATCGAATACACCAGCGCCAGTGGAATCCACAGCACCCACGGCATCGCGTGGAAACCGAAGAACAGCACGGCAACGAAGACCATGTGCCCCAGACCCATCAGGATGGGAATCAGGTCCCAGGGTGTATAGGCGAAAAACGGAGTGCGGCTCGACATGTGATTGCTGATCGGCGAAAATATGCCGTTATTTTGCCAGAAAGCGTTTGCTGCCGCGTTAAGGCACCCTCAAATCCTGCATGTGCGCGTCCGCGGCTTGGGTTTCCTTAATCAATTGTTGCGACAATTACGCGCCTCAGGCATGACCACGCAGGAAACTTACGTGTCCGACTGGACCATACTTTGCGATTTCGACGGCACCGTCGCCGTCGACGATACCACCGATACCCTGCTCGAACGCTTTGGCCGCCCAGGCTGGGAAGTGCTGGAAAGCGACTGGCGTGCGGGCAGGATCAATTCGCACGACTGCATGGCCGGGCAAGTGGCCCTGCTCGACATGGATCGCGCCGAACTCGATGCGCATCTGGCCCAGCGCGAGGTCGATCCGGCATTTGCCGCCTTCGTCAAGACCACTCACGCCGACGGCATCCATATCGAGATTCTGAGCGATGGGCTGGACTATGCCATCCGCACGGTCCTGGCCCGTTGCGACCTGGATTGGTTGCCGATCACGTCCAATCGCCTGCAACTGGTCGCCGAGCGCGAGTGGCGCCTGGAATTTCCGAACGCCAGTGCGCTTTGCCGCGTCGCCAGCGGTACCTGCAAGTGCGTGCGCGCCGCGCTGGCGCAGTCCGCACGCAAACGCACCCTGCTGATTGGCGACGGCGCATCGGATTTCTGCGTTGCCGAAACCGCGGATTTCGTTTTTGCCAAGGGCAAGCTGATCGCGCACTGCGTCGCGAAAGACATTCCGCACGCGGCGATCGGCGGCTTCGCCGACGCGCTTGCGCTGTTGCCGGCGCTTGTTTCGGGGAAGCTTGTCGCCAGGCCGCGCGTTGCGCAGACGCTGCCAGATGCGGCATCGGCCTGAGTTGATCGACAAATCGCATTCCTCGTCGCCGTCGCGCAGGGGCCAGTCGGGTCGGCGATCGCCGGTTGTCCGACGCCAGGCTGACAGCACACTTCGCGGCCGCGGCAATTTCTGAATCATTGGACGGAAGGTAATCACCATGACTGCAATTGACGCCGAGCTGATCGCCGGTATCCATACGACCGGCAGCGCCAATTTGTTCGAGGCCGCGTGCCGGGTCATCCCAGCCGGCGTCAACAGCACGGCGCGCGCGACATGGTCGGGATGGACGCCTTATCCGCTGTTCGTAGAGAGCGGCCAGGGCTCGCGCCTGCGCGACGTGGACGGCAACGAATACATCGACTATCTGCTGGGCCTGGGGCCGATGATATTCGGCCATCGGCCGGCACGTGTCACACAGGCCGTGGTCGATTTCATCCAGCAGCGCGGCACCGTCTTCGCACTGCCGACTGCCGACGAGGCGCGTCTTGCAGAAAAGATCATCGCCGCCGTGCCCAGCGTCGATCAGGTGCGTCTGTGCAACACCGGCACCGAAGCGGTGCTGTATGCCACGCGCCTGGCGCGCGCGTTCACCGGCCGCCGCAAGATCATCCGCTTCGAGGGCATGTACCACGGCTTCTCGGACGGCGTGTACTGGAGCAAGCATCCGGCCATCGAAAAGGCAGGTCCGCATGATCGCCCTGTGCCGGTGCCGCAGGGTCCGGGCATGCCGCACGGCGTGGAAAACAATTTGATCATCCTGCCGTGGAACGATGCGGATGTTCTGGCTGACGTGATCAAGCGCGAGGGCGACAATATCGCTGCCGTGCTCACCGAGCCGGTGATGTGCAACACGGGCTGCATCCTGCCCAAGCCAGGCTATCTGGAAGCGATGCGTGAACTGACGCAGCGCCACGGCATCGTGCTGATTTTCGATGAAGTCATTACGGGCTTTCGCCTCGGCTTGGGCGGCGCGCAGGCGCGCTTGGGCATCCGTCCGGATTTGTCGGTGTTCGCCAAAGGCCTGGGTGGCGGTTTTCCGGTCGCCGCGATGGGTGGTCGCACCGACATCATGGCGTTGGTTGCCAACGGCACGGTTTCCATGGCGGGTACCTACACGGCAAACGGTATCGCCGTGGCGGCGGCGAATGCCGCACTGGATGAACTTGCGCGCCCGGGGCTTTACCAAAAGCTCGATGCCGTCTCCGACGAGCTGCGCCTCGGACTCGGCCAGGTTCTGCGTGACGCGGGTCTGCCCGCCTATGTGGTGGGTTTGGGACCGCTGATGCAGGTGTGGTTTTCACAGCATGACATTCACAATTACCGTGACGCCGAGCGCCATGCGGATCAAAAAATATTCAGGCGCTGGTGGGAAGGCATGCTCGCGCGCGGCGTGCTGTTTCATCCAGGTGCATACGAAAACCTGTTTGTCTCGACCGCGCACACGCACGCCGATGTGGCGGCAACGCTTGAGGCAGCACGACAGGTGGCCGCGAGCCTCGCGCGCTCCTCCTGAGCGCTGGGCTCTCGCGCCGGGTCGCGAGGGCACGAGGTCGACGGCTTCACCCGCCGAACAGGAAGCTGGCCTGCCGCACGATCGACAAGGCGGCTTGACCTTGCCCGATCGGTTGCCGACCAAGCTCAAGAAAGCCGGCTGATGCTCACGCAGGTATCCTGCCCGTTCAGACCAAGCTTGAGCGCGGGTCGGTGCGCGCGGCGCGCCATGCCGGAACACCGCAAGCGGCCATGCTTGCCAGGAGCAGCAAGGCGCCGACGGCCAGATAGGTCAGCGGATCGGTGACACTTACTTCGAACAGCAGGCTCTGAATCAATCGCGACACGGCAAGCGCGAGCGCACAGCCCACGCCCAATCCGATCAGCGTCAGCCTCAGCCCTTGACCGAGCACGAAGCGCAGCACGCGCGCGGGCGTCGATCCCAGTGCCATGCGCAGTGCAAATTCCGATCGGCGTTCGCTGACGGCGTAGGCCATCAGTCCGTAGACTCCGCTCAATGCAAGGCCCAACGCCACGGCACTGAACAGGCCGAACAGACCAAGACTGAAGCGGCGGTTATCCAGGGACGAAGCGAACAGTTGCGGCAAGGTATGGAAGACCGCCGGCAGATCCGGTTCGCTGCGTTCGAGTTCGCCGCGCAGTGCGGCCGTCAGCGCTGCCGAGTCCTGGTCGCTGCGCACGACCATGCTCATATTGCTGGCAGCTTTGGGACGCTGGGCGAAATCCACATAGACGGTGCCGCGAACGTCGTGGTCGAGTCCGTAGTCATGTACATCGCCGACGATGCCGATGACGGTCAGTGCATGCATGTCACCGTCCATGTTTCCGTATTGCAGCTTTTGACCGATGGCGTCGCGGTCCGGCCAGATGCTGCGGGCGAGTACGGCGCTAACGAGGGCGACCTGCGGCGCGTCGGGCCCGTCGCGATCGTCGAATTCGCGGCCGCGCTGAAGCGGAATGCCCATCGCCTTGAAGTAGTCGTCACTGGCCACACGGAACTCCGCATAACCCAGCGGCTTTGGCGAATGCGCAAAATCGTCCAGTGTCGGCACGGCCGTGGCGTCCCAGAAAGCGCCGTTCCAACCCGCATCGGAGAACGGCAACGCATTTGCACCGCCAACGGCGTTGACGCCTGGCAGGGCGGCGAATCGGCGCATCAATCCTGAATAGCGCGCCACCAGACGCTGTGCACTTTCCGCGTCCTTCGGAGTAGGCAGCGAGACGTCAAGCGTTACTGCCCCATGCGGGCGGAAACCCGGATCGACCCGGAGCAATTGCAGGAAGCTGCGACCGAGCAGGCCCGCGCCGATCAGCAGCATCACCGTCAGCGTGGTCTGCGCAACCAGCAAGGTCGCGCGCAGACGCACACCATGATGCCCGAGCGTTGTGGCACGGCCTTGTGCCGCAAGTGCGTTGGCGTCGCCGCCGCCGCGCCACTGCGGCAAAAACCCGAGCAACAGTGCGAACAAGGTTGCGAATGCCAGCAAGATGGCGACGACGCGGCCATCGAAGCCGATTTCATCCGCGCGCGGCAGGCTGTCGCCGGCAATTCCGATCAGGACCTGCAGGCAGCCCTGCGCGAACAGCAGCCCGAGTGCGAATGCACCCAGGGTGAGCACCGCGCTCTCGATGACCGTCTGCCGCGCAAGGCGCGAGCGGCTGGCGCCGAGCGCGCTGCGCACGGCGGATTCCTTGCGACGAGCGAGTGCGAGCGCTAGGAACAGATTGGTGACATTGACGCCTGCGATCAACAGCAGGAAGGCTGCACCGCAGCTCAAAGCCCACAACGCGTTCTGCACGCGGCCGACCAGTACGTCGCGCAATGGCGTGAGCGAGAAGCCCGCAGCATCGATATCCTTGCCGTATTGCTGGTTCAGGCGTTTGCCGATTGCCATTGCATCCGTGCGCATTTGCGCCAGGTCGGCATTCGCCTTGATCCGTGCTATCGCATTCCAGTTATGCGCTGTCCGCGATTTGTCCTGCGGATAGAGCAAGCGCGGAAACCACACATCGGTGTCGGCCGGAAAGTGAAACTGCCCGGGCATCACGCCGATGACCTGCAGGTGTTCGCCGGAAGCTTCGATGTGCAGTTTCGACAGGTCCGGTTCGCTGCCCAGCAGATCGCGCCACAACGCATGGCTGACTACAGCCACGTGCGCATCGGCCGGTGCCATTCCGGCGTCGAAGCCGCGCCCGATCACCGGCGCGACGCCGAGTACGCCGAAGAAATCGGTAGACACGATTCTGATGTCGCTGCGCTTGCTGCGATTGCCGCTGATCACCAGGTCGGTACCGCCGGCATATTCGGCGATCGATGCGAATCCATGCACGCCTTCGCGCAGGTCGACCAGGTTGAGGTCGGCCAGCGCCATCGACTTGCCCGTGCCGTCGATCTCGCGCACGGAAACCAGTTGCTGCGCGTCCGGGTATGGCAGCGCGCGAAGCAGCACGGCATCAGCGACCGTCAGGATTGCGATTGCCGTGCCGAATCCCAGGGCCATCGAGAACACGGCCAGGAAACTGAATCCGGGTTTGCCCAACAACAGACGCAGCGCAAGCGCGCAGTCTCTCGACCAATGCATTTCGGTTTCCTCGTTTGCATGGCGACGTGGCGCCATTGACCGGTGAGCAAGCGCTGTGCCAATGATGCAGACGGGGACGAAGGTCGAGCCGACGCGCCTTCAGGCAATACGATCCACGTGCCTGCTCCGCAACCTGTTCGATATCGGACTCAAGCGTCTCGATTCCGAACGCTGGCGCAGCAGCGACTAGGCGTTCTCCGGCCCCAGCCAGTGAATCGTGCCGTCGACCACGGTATGCGTTCGTCCGCCAACCCAGACCGCGCCGTCTGCGTCGATGCAGATCGCGATGGCGGCGTCGTGGCCGATCTCGCGGCCCTGGCTGACGCGATAGCCTCCGGCGAATTCGCCTTGTGGTTCGCGCAGTGCGATGTATGCCGCAATCAGGCCATTGGCTGCGCCGGATGCCGGGTCTTCAACGATGCCGACACCGGCCGGAAACGCGCGCACGACCAGATCGCAATCGCCGGCGGCGCAACGCGCGAATACGCACAGGCCAAGACAATCATCGACCCTGGCCAGCGCACCGATGGCGGCCTGGTCCGGTCGCCACTGACGCACCGCTTGTTCGTTGGCGAATTCGGCAATCCACCAGCGGCGGCCGCCTTCGACGAGCACGGGTTGCAGCTTGCCGAGCGATTGGCTGCCCAGGGCGGCGCGCAGCAACGGTGCGGTGTCGATGTCCTCGTGCACGACGCGCGCGCGCGGCGCCTGCACGAACAGTTTGCGATCCGCGCCTGCGCCTTCGACACGGATCGGCAATAAGCCGGCACCGCATTCCTGCATCAGCAAGCCGCCCCGTGCCTGCGCGAACCCGGTGTCCAGTGCAGCATGTGCGCTGCCGATGGTCGGGTGTCCGGCGAAGGCAATCTCGGTACGCGGTGTGAAAACGCGCAAACGGTAATTTGCCGCAGCGTCGCGCGGCGGCAGCAGGTAGGTAGTCTCGACCAGGTTCGTCCACGCGGCGAAGCGCTGCATGTCCGCATCGCTCCAGCCGCGCGCATCGAGCACGACGCCGAGCGGATTGCCGCCACCCTGGCTGGCGGGAAAGACGTCGAGCTGCAGGTAGCGGAATGTTTGCATGCGGTCGAAGGCGAATGCGGGCTGCGGATCATAGCCGATCCGTGCCTTCGGTCTAATGACGAAACGGAATGTCTAGTCCGCTTGCCTGAGCGCAATCACCGCATTCAAGCCGCCGAACGCAAACGAGTTCGACAAGACTGCACGCACATTTTTTTCCCGTGCCACGTTGGGCACATAGTCCAGATCGCATTCCGGATCCGGATCGAGGAAATTTGCCGTTGGCGGAATGATGCCGTCGCGCAGTGCACCGATGACGGCAACGAGTTCGATTGCGCCGGCGGCGCCCAGTGCGTGCCCGTGCATGGATTTGGTCGACGACACAGCAAGCTTGTCGGCATGCGCGCCGAAGACGCGGCGGATCGCTCTGGATTCTGTCGGATCGTTGGCCGGCGTGCCGGTGCCGTGGGCATTGATGTAGTCAATGTCGCCGGGAGACAGCCGCGAATCCTTCAGCGCCGCTGCCAGCGCCCTGGCCGCACCGGCTTCCGACGGCAGCACGATGTCGCCGGCATCCGCCGACATGCCGGCGCCGGCAAATTCGGCGAGGATGTTCGCGCCGCGCCGCCGTGCGTGCTCGTATTCCTCGAACACGAAGATGCCGGCACCTTCGCCGAGGACCATGCCGCGGCGCTGTTTGCAGAACGGGCGGCAGGTGTCGTCGGCGGTGACGCGCACGGCTTCCCAGGCTTTCACGGTCGGCACGGTGACGCAGGCTTCGCTGCCGCCGGTGACGGCAAAATCCACTTTTCCACTACGCACCATCTCGAAGGCCTGGGCCATCGCATGGTTAGCCGACGCGCAGGCGCTGACAACGGCGAACGACGGCCCGGTAAGGCCGAATTCCATCGTGATCTGGCAGGCCGGCGCGTTTGCCATCAGGCGCACGATGGTCAACGGATGCACGCGCGGATTGTTTTCGGCATAGAAGCGGCGCGACTGCTCGTTGTGCGTGTTTTCACCGCCGATGCCCGTGCCGACGATGCAGGCCGTGCGTTCACCCAGATCATCGACGCGAAAATCCAGACCGGATTGCACCACCGCCTCGCGCGCCGCGATCAGCGCGAATTGCGAGACCCGGTCGAGCAGGATGATCCTTTTTGCATCGAAGTGTGCGAGCGGATCATAGCCGCGCACTTCGGCGGCGATCTTGACGTTGAGCAGGTCTGTGGGGATGTTGGCGATCGGGCCGATGCCCGAACGCGCTTCGCGCATCGCCTGCCATGACGATGCCGAATCGTGCCCGAGCGCGTTGATGGCTCCCATGCCGGTGATGACTACGCGTCGCATTGCGAAAAACTATAAGAATGGATAGGTATAAAAATCGCCCGGCATCTCAACCCTGCGATGCGGGCGGTGTCGCGACGGCTTTTTCCGCCAGCAGCTTGTCGACCGCTTCGATCAGGCCACGCACCGAATCGGTATCGAAATTCGGATCGCGGTCGGGCAGGGTGATCTTGTAGTGATCCTCGATCTCGAAAATGATCTGCACGGCGTCCAGCGACTGGATTTCCAGTTCCTTCAGGGTTGAATCCGGCGTGATCCTGGCAAGATCGATGCCCGCTTCCTTGGAAATGATGCCGAAGATCGTTTCCTGCACGCTGCTCATTGGGTTCTCCACGGAATATAAGGTGCCGAAGGCAAGACTGTCGGGGCGCTAGATTAACCTGAGCCGGGGCGCGTGGTCGATGGCGGCGCTGGAACTTCGTCCGGGCCCGCATCCGCGCCGATCGTCAGGATGCCGGTGACGATGATCGCCGAGCCCAGCAGTTGCAGCCAGCCGATGTGTTCACCGAACACCAGCCACGAGGCCAGCATCACGGCGACGAAAACCAGCGCGCTGCTGGTGAACGCGGCGGACAGGGTCGATTTGCGCAGAATGGTCATCCAAGCCAGGAATGCGCCGACGTAGCAGCCGACGGCAATCCACAGCCATGGACTGGCGGCGGCGGCGTGGAACGCGGTCGCGGAAAAATCGAACGCGCCGGTTTGGCGGCCGGCAAGCTTGAGCGAAATCTGGCACAGGGTTTCAAAGGCCAGCAGCGCGCCCCACGCGGGCAGCGTTCTTGCCAATCGGCGCGGTGGTGCTGAGGTCATCTGCGGGTGTCCGGATTGAGCGCAGCGAGTTCCGCATCGTGACGATCCAGGCGGAACAGGCGTTCGGCGCTGGCGAAGATGAAGTCCAGCAAGCGGTTGCGGTGACGGTACCACAGCCAGTTCGCCGACAGTCTGCTGCCCAGGCGCAGCTTTTCCCGATGCAGGCCCTGGCCGCTCTGATACAGGGGCAGTCCACGCTCGATGCAGTAGCGCACGTTTTCCATCCAGGTGAAAAAGTACATGTTGTATTCGCGCGCCACGGTGTAGTCCATGCCGAGGAATTTGTCGAGCAGACGCCGACCATCGTGCAGCACCAGGTTGAACGCCACGATGCGCTCGTCGAGCCAATAGGTGACGCAACTGGCGCGGTCGCCCAGTTCCCGCAGCACGCCGCTGAAGTATCCGGGCGTGAGCTCCTCGAAATTCAGCTCGGCGTTGGCGAAGGTGGATCGGTACAGGCGCACGACGTCGTCGATGATGTCATCGACATTGTTGCGCCATTCCACACGCAGTCGCGCGCCGGGCCTGAGCTTGCGGCGCATGTCCTTGCGCGTGCCTGGGCTGAGCGCGCGCAGGTAGTCGTCGAGGCTGGCGAAGTGCACATCGAGCAAGGCCGTAGGCAGGCCGGGCTGGCGGCGCAGCCGATGCGCCTGCGCGACCAGCGTCCAGACGTCGTCCTGGGCCGCGCTGGCGTCCTTCACCGCGATCATGCCGATACGATGCTGCATTGTATATTCTTCCACCTTTTCCATGATGGCGCCAAGCAGGCGGCACTGCATCGCGGCGTCCGTGCCGGGTGCGAAACCCAGATGGCAGACCTCGCCGACCGGCGATCCCAGCGAGAGCATGCGCTGGCGCAGCAGGCCCGGGAAGATGCGCGCGATGGCATTGGTCACGTTGCGCAACCGTCCGGTCAGGGTCGTATCGAGGCGGTAGTCGGTGACGAACGCCGGAACCACGGCGCGCAACACGCCGTCCTCGCGCACGCCGAAGTACAGCCAATCGAATCCCGGCAACCCGGCGCGCTCGACCGCCTGGTAGTAGTGCCAGTCTTCGAGTTCAGCGGGAAATAGCCGGTTCCATTCGTCGCGGCCGATGGCTTCGATCGAATTCGCGATCAGGACTTGCATCAACTGGCGTGGGCTTCGACCTGGGCCGGTTCCGGCATGTGCACGAAGTGCGTGGCGGCGATATGGTTGAAGAAGCTCACGGAACGATCGATCACCTTGTCGCGCTCCTGATCGACCGTGATCATGTGATAGCTGTTTTCCAGCAGCACCGTTTCGACCGGGCCCCTGACCCCGCGCACGACCATGCGCACGTTCTTCAGGCTGGCAACGTCGTCGTCCACGGCATGCACGACCAGGCATGGCGTATGGATGCTGCGCAACTGGCGGCGCACAAGGAAGGACAAGCGATAGAACTCGGCCAGCGAGGGCCACGGATTGCCGGGCAGGCCCGCTGCCGCGCTGTCGCCGTCCAGCATGCTGCCGGCGATGCGCTGGCGGATGCGCTCGTCCTTGATGCCGTACGGGAAGCACTCGTGGAAGCGCTGGCGATGGCCGAAACCCAGACCCACGACCAGCGGCAACAGGAACGACAGTTTGCCGATCCAGGGAATCGTCCAGCCATCGTAGACAAAGGTGGTGCCGTACAGGCCGAGCCCGTCGACCTGTTCGGGACGATCGGCGGCGAGCTTGAGCGCCAGCAGGGCGCCCATGGACAGGCCGGCGACGAACATGTGGTCGACGTCCTTGCGCAGGCGGTCGGCCGCTGCGCAGACGCTGGCGTACCAGTCGCGCCAACCGGTTTTGAGCAGGTCTTCCTCGTTGCCGCAGTGCCCGGCCAACTGCATCCCGTAGACTGTGAACCCGTTACGATTCAAGCCCTTGGCGATCAGGCGCATTTCCGTCGGCGTACCGGTCAGGCCGTGGATCAACAAGACCCCGGAGCGGCCTCCGGGCAGGTAGAAATCGGTGGGTTTGATCATCGGGACAGCTCTGAAGGTTTCTGAATGTGAGTATTTTGCAAAAAATAACTTTACGAAGACCTGAAATCGTCATGACGCCGTGTTAGCGCCGGCGGTCAGGGCCAGCAGACCAGGGCCACGCCGCCGGCGACGGCGGCGGTTCCCAGCCAGCGGCGCAGTGAAACGCGTTCTTTCAGTATCCAGCGACTGGCGACCACGACTCCACAGTAGGACAAGGCCATGAACGGAAAGGCCACGCTGAGCGGCGCGAGGCTCAATGCAGCAAACCAGACGATGAACTCGACCACGTAGATCAGCAGGCCTGAGACCACCCAGGGCGAGCCGATAAGATCCAGCACAAAACCGGCAATTCCGGCGCGCCGTTTGATGCCGGCATCGTCGTCGTGACCTACGCCAAGCTTGAAGCACACCTGGCCGGCGACGTCGCACAACACCGTTGTCGCCAGCAAGGCGAACATCAGGGCTGATTGGCTTAGCATGAACGTGCTGCCTGTTCCATCGCCGCCAGCAGTTCCCGATTCGTTTGTTCGTTGCGCACCAGCCGTTCCGCGTCCTGTACATTGCGTTGTGGCTGATCCATGTGCGCTTCCCAGCGCTTGAAAATATTATTGTGACGCGGCGTCGAAAATTCTCCGCATATGTCCGCGCCGACGATGCGCTTGCGCGCACCGACCGCAGAAACAACCTGCAAGACGGCTGCCAGCGGCATCTGGCCCTGATCCCAGTTGGTCAGTGCCTCGGTTTCAGGCAGCACATCCTTGTCGATGCTCAGCCAGACCGCGTCGGTATCAATCAATGGAATTATAACATTCAGGCCGGCCTCGATGCCCATCTCGGCCAGATTGCGCCAGACCAGGTGCCCGTTTTCATGCCGATGGCCGGGGCCATCGGGGATTTTTCGCCATACGCGGGACGGAGCGTGCTGCCAGGGAAACAGGTTGATGCGGCCGGCCCCCAGCGCCTGCAGGTTGCCGCCCTTGAGGTCGGGGTGCACAAGGTCGTCGCTGCACGGGCCTATCGTTATCACCTTCGCCACCTGCGGCAGGCGCAGGGCCTGGTTGACCCATGATCCGCAATGCCAGCGCGGTGCCAGTCGCACCCAGTCCGGATGATTGTCGATGTGCACGACCGTGATCGGTTCGCGCGCGCGTTCCATGAGCAGCACGGCCAGGTGGTGGTAGTCGCCGGAACCCAGCATGCTGACCGCGGGCCCGGCCGGTACCGCCGCGGCGATGCGGGCGCGTGCCAGTGCCATGGTCGTGTTGCGGCTCCACAGACGCAGTCGTGGGCCGAGGTCATGCAACGGTAGCGTACTGGCCGACGTCCAAGGAGCTATGCCGAACAGCGATTGCTGTGCGGCTAGGGAGCAGTCCAGATCCAGGATTCGCAGATGCATAAGTGAAGGATAGCCTGAAAAATCCGTTCGTTTCAGGAATTGCCGGTGCATTGCGCAGTGCCGGCGCCATGCGAGTTGGGTATGCGTTTGTGATCCACGATCAAGTTCGGATCTTGTGGTCAATTCGGATGCGACTGTCGCAATGAATGCAAGTCCGCACATATTCAGCAATCGTTTCCTTGACCTGGTATCGGTTCCGTCGAACCTGCGGCTGCGCGTGGGCGAGCATGTCGTCGATCTGGGTGCCCGACGCGTGGTCACGCGACCGGAAACCGCGAGGCTGACGAGCAAAGCGGCTGCCGTATTGTTCGAGCTGGCGCGCCACGCCGGCGACACGGTAACCCGCGATCAGCTGCTCAATATCGTATGGAAAGGCCGCGTGACGACGCCCGATGTGTTGACGCAGGCGATAAAAGAGCTGCGCCGCGCGTTCGGTGATGATACGCGCCCGCTGCTCTACATAGAGACCATCCCCAAAGTCGGTTATCGCCTTCTGGCGCCCGTGAGCGAGGTGGACACTGCTGTTGCAGTTAGATTGGTGCATTCAGCGCAGCGACTTGAAAACGATGCGGCAAACATCGAGTTCTCGGCGGACGACGACGCGCGCGTTCCAAATGCGCGCGCTACGGTTCCTCCACGCCATCGGCGATGGATCGCGGCGGTTGCGGCGGTGATGATCCTGCTTGGCGCAGTCGTGGCGATCGCTGCCATCAACCGGCAGACCCTGGTGAATTCAGTCTCCGGGCGTGCTTGGAAGGCAACGAATATCCGCGCAATCACGTCCGATCCGGGCCCCGAGCGCCGGCCCGGACTCTCGCCCGATGGCACGCGCGTGGCCTATACGCAGCTCGACCCGGCAACGAACTTTGAGCGAGTCGTCATTCGTGCGGTGGGTCAATCGCAGGTCATTCACCTGACGACAAAAGCCACGGCGCACGAAGAACGCCCGATGTGGTCGCCGGACGGAACGCGAATCGCATTCGAGCGGGACAAATTCGAGCGGGGTGAACATGAAAGCTGCATGATGTATGTGGCGGCCAGTCTTGGTGGCGCAGAGAGTGAGGTAGGATCCTGCGGCAACTATAACGTCAACTACTTTGCCTGGACACCGGATGGGAAAAGTCTGGTTACCTCCGATCAGCGAGCTTCGGCGTCCGGCGCAGGGCTCCCTCTCGCGTTGATCGATCTGGATACCGGCAAAAAACGCTTGCTGCAATATCAGCGCAGCGATTCAGATGAGGATCTGCAAGCTGTCTATTCGCCCGACGGGCGCTGGATCGCATTCCGCCGTGGGTTTAATCCGCACAGCGATCTTTATTTAATGCATGCCGAGGGTGGAGCGGTAAGGCAACTGACGCGTCTGAATTCCCGCATCACGGGCTATACCTGGACACGAGATTCGTCCGGGTTGATCTTTTCGAGTGGCCCGGACGGAATGGCTGAGCTTTTTGTGGTCGCTACCGATGACGGAAGCATAAACGCGCTGAATGTGGCGCCCGCGGAGTACCCCAATGCGGCGCTCTCCGCCGACACGGTGGTCTATGAGATTCCGCGAACCAAAGATATGCTCGTCGAAGTAACCGTGGGCGAGCAGGTCGATTCGCCCAAATTGGTGGCGCCGTCGACCGGTAGCGATGCGGATCCCGCGTACTCGCCGGACGGCGAGAAGTTTGCGTTCGTTTCCAATCGCAATGGCTCGCAGCAGGTGTGGCTCGATCCGATGGATGGAACCGAGCCGTTTGCAATCACGGAATTTCGCAACGCCTCCATTTGGGATATCCACTGGAATGCCGATGGCAACCGTTTGCTCGCAACTGTTCGGACAGGCGGAAAGGTCGGTCTGGTCCAAGTCGACCTGGCCAGCCGCCGCCAGCGGGACGTAGCGGTTTCGCAATCGAGCCTGCTAACCGGCAACTATGGGCCCGATCCTGGAAGCTACCTGTTAATTCGACGTGCCGCGAACTCGCGCGGCGAATTGTTGCTTTTGCAGAACGCCGGTACGGCGCAGGAAAAAGTGCTGCCGCTCGCATCGGCAGTGGAGCATTTTGAGCTCGATCCCATCAGGCATATGGTGTACTACGCAAGATCCGACGGCAACGGTGTATACCGGCGCGATCTGGTCGGCGGGGCAGAACAACTGGTTACGCAGAAACGCTGGATGAATGCGACGGATGGCTGGCGCCTGATCGATGGTCGCATCTGGTATGTCACCGGATACATGCTCAAGCCGTTCGATCTGCGCGAATTCGATCCTGCCACGGGTGGGGATCGGCCTCTGGCGCATGTGAATGCGTTGCTGCGGGATGTCAATTTCAGTGTCGCGCCGTCGCATGATCATGTGCTGTTTGCGACGATGGGGCCGGAAGATATCGACATCGGTGCGTTCGATCTGGTCGCGACTGGCAAGAACTGATCGCGCACACAACCGATTTCGCCGGACCCGCCGCACGGTTCGAAACGGGGGCCGGCAATTTTCGTCAATCGTGTCGGATGGCGCGGCAACCACGTGCAATTCAGCGAATGCGATGATTTCCCCGCCCTCTCCAACGGGCAAACAGATGAAAGCAGAAACACTTGGCGGCCGCAGGTTCGGGACCTTGCGGCCGTCATTTTCGTGGGCGTGATGCGGGCATTCCATTTGAAGTTCTGGAATGCCCTGCGCCCGGCGCAACAGGCGCACCGGCGAATATTCATGTCACGGCACGGAAACGCCGACGCATGACCAGCGCGATCGACAAGCCGACCGTAAAATGCGACATCAGCTCGCCATAGACGGCACCGGGTATTGGCTTGAAGCTGGGTGCGGCCGATAGCGGCAGCACGATGAAATGCATAAACAGATAGATAGCGACGCCGTACAGCAGGCCGCAAACAATCGCGTGGCGGCTCAGCGCAACGAAGCGCCGACTCGCCGCCAGGTACAAGAATGCGGCCACGATCAGTATGAAATAGTGGCAGACCGCCCCGAGAGCCGCAGCCATCCAGCCGCCGGTAAATGCGCTCATTCCCAACAATCCGCTCGCTATGGATTGCAGGATTCGCAGCGGCGAAGCGCCGTGCAGGCCGTAGAAGCTGAAAGCGAATGCAAGATCCAGGGAGCCGGCAATCGCACCGGCCATCAGCACCGATACTGCGATGTACGAGGCGCGATTCCCGCTGAAACTGGGTGAAATGGTATTCATACGATGGTCCTGCGATTTGTCGCGAGGCCATTCCTGGAGAATCGGCCTGCGCTTAGTTGGTTATCGCTGCCGCTCTTGCTGAAGTTGCCGATATTGCCGTCGAGTTTTACGCCAGTTGCGCGTTCATTATATCGCTGCCGACACATGCGGCGAAATAAATATGAATCCGCTGTTTCCGCTACATTTCGGCACAATTTCAGAATAATTTCCTGACTGTTATTGCACCAAGGCGGCTAATGAGCGCTATTGCCGGCTACCTGGGTGATGCTTGTGAGAATCCTCAGTCATCAACTCTCGCACGGTTCCAGTCTCGCGTTGCAGGCGCGCAAGAAATCGCAGGATGAAGACGATCCGCTGGTGGTCGTTCTCGGCGGTGGAAGAGGTTGCGTGCTCAAGTCCGAAGCTGCGCTCGCCGGCATCTGGATTCCCTTGCGCGGGCGGTTGCAGTTCAGTTTTGGTAATGCCGACGGTGCGCTGATGACCGGCGAATTGCGCATTACCGAGGCCGAACCCAACCTGCACGTCAGCGGTCGCGGCAATGCCTTGTGGATAGCGCTGCTCGGCAACCGCGCGGCATGGCGCGATGCATTGATGGGTTTTGCCGAGATTCCATTCGCCGAACCGATGCTGTTGCCGGCCATCCATGCTGCGGGCCACGAATGCAGGCATCACGCTGCCCTGCTGGCGCGTGCGATAGCGAGCGGCACTGGTGATGTGGCGATCGAAGCCGTACTGGACCACGTCGTTGCTCTGCAGGGCGATTGGGCGGCCACCATTGCGCGCTGTCCGGGTCGTACATATGCGCAACGGCGACAGGTGTTTTTGCGCTTGCAGCGGGTGCGCAATTACCTGGCTGCCAACTGCCATCTTGAACTGGACAACGACAGCTTGTCGCGGATGGCGAGCTATTCGCCCTGGCATTTCATCCGTGCGTTCCGCGCTGCGTATCAGGAAACGCCGCACGCGTACCTGGTGGATCAGCGCCTGCGCCGCGCGCGCCGGCTGTTGCGATCAAGTCCTCTGGCGATTGCCGAAATAGCGCTGGCCAGCGGGTTCGAGAATCGCTGTGCATTTTCGCGCTTGTTTAGGCAGCGCTTTGGTACGACGGCCGGCGCGGTTCGACGCAACGACCACAGAAATCTTCCGGCACCGGCGGCGTGACGTGGTCGATTGCGCAATTACCGCAACGCCTCTTGCCCACCATCGGCAACATGGACGGGTCACTTTTTTTTAACTTTCGGTAGACACGTGTCGCGACCCTGCGGCCGGTCTTGGTTGTTTCTATAACTGGAGAGATCTCATGTCGAATACTCTGCTCCGAGAGTCGATCCGACGCGGACTTCGTACCTACACGGTTGCCAGTGCATCGGTAGCTTTCGGTTGCATCGCCGCACCCGCGCTGGCCCAGGATGCCGGCGCCAATGACCAGAAAGGTCAGGCACTCGACACCATCGTGGTGACGGGTTCCAACATCCGCCGTGTGGATATCGAGACGGCCAACCCGGTCGTCACGATCGACCATGCCGCGATCCAGGCTTCCGGCAAACTGACCCTGGGCGACCTGGTGCAGGATTTGCCCGCCGTCACCGGCCCGGTCACCAACCCGCGCGTCAACAACGGTGGCGGTACCGGCGCTTCAGACATTTCGCTGCGCGGCCTGGGCGCGCAACGCACCCTGGTGCTGGTGAACGGACATCGCATCGTCAACGGCGACGTCAACTCGATCCCCTCCAATGCCATCGAGCGCATCGAAGTGCTGACCGACGGCGCCTCCTCGGTGTACGGTTCCGACGCCGTCGGCGGCGTCGTCAACTTCATCCTGCGCAGCAACTACCAGGGCGCGGAGTTCTCGACCGACTACGGCATTTCCGATCACGACGACGGCCAGCGTCAGGGCTATCACTTCGTGTTC
>JARLJU010000241.1 GCA_031291055.1 Rudaea sp.
CCTTGTAGACAAAATGACCTACGTGGACCATGCGTCCGCCATCGACTAAGGTATAGCTCTCGTCGTTGCTGAGTTCCGTCACGTTCACGCCATCCGGCGCAGGCGCGGCGGATGCGGCCTGGTACAGCGTGTTGGGATCGAGTGTATGTACCGTGAAGTCGGGCGCGATCACCCGCGCGCGGATGACGGGCCGGGCTTCGTGCCATGGTTCCCAGGCCACGGAAAGCGAGTCCCAAATTTCAGCGCCCTTCTGCGTAAGTACCTTGTAGACAAAATGACCTACGTGGACCATGCGTCCGGCATCGTCTAAGGTATAGCTCTCGTCGTTGCAGAGTTCCGTCACGTTCACGCCATCCGGCGCAGGCGCGGCGGATGCGGCCTGGTACAGCGTCTTGGGATCGATGGAAAAGTGCGGCGCGCTCCACGGCTCGGCCGACGGCGCAGCATACGGAGCTTCAGGCAACGATTGCGCGGACACGACGGCAGACAGTGTGGTGGTAATCAGCGCGGCAAGCAGGCAGGGCAGATGAGAACGCAGAAATGAAGAAGGCACAGGGCACCCGGCGATTTAGATTGTGAAAACCACACTAAACCGCTTGGCGCGGATGAGCAAGCGCTGCCTTGGCGGGCTGGTTCAGGCCGATTTCAAGACCCCCGCCGCAATCTTTCTCAGCTCCGGCAGCACGTTGCCCAGTGCGGCAGGCGCCGCATCGCGTTTACCCAGCGCAAAGTACACATCGCGATAGAGCGGATAAAGCTGCTCGTACACCGCAGCAGCCTTCGCGTCCGGCTCCACGGTGCGGAAGGGCAGACAGACTGCATCCTGCGCCTCTTCGATCGTTTTGTAGACTCCGGCAGCGAGCAGCGCAAAAATCCCCGAGCCGAGACTCGTGGGGATGCCTGCCGGTACCAGCACCGGCTTGTTTAGCACGTTGGCGTAGACGCGATTCAGGATTTCGTTCTTCTGCGGAATGCCACCCGCATTGACGATGCGATCGATGCGCACGCCGTGCTCGGCCATGCGTTCCAGAATGATGCGCGTATGGAATGCGGTGCCTTCAATCGCGGCGAAGAGTTCGTCCTGCGAGGTGTGGACGAGGTTCCAGCCCAGCGTCACGCCGCCCAGTTCGGGATTCACCAGCACAGTGCGATCGCCGTTATCCCAACTCAGCCGCAGCAGTCCGGTCTGGCCGGCCTTCCACGCATCGAGCCCCTCCGAAAGTGCGGCAACAGTCGTATTGGCGCGCCTGGCAATGGCGTCGAAGATATCGCCCACCGCCGACAGCCCCGCTTCAATGCCCGTGTAATGCGGATGCACGCTCCCCGGCACCACGCCGCAGACGCCGGGAATCAGTTCCGCCTTGGGCGCGATGGCGATAATGCAGGTTGAAGTGCCGACCACGTTCACCACGTCGCCTTCGCGGATATTGGCTCCGATGGCGTCCCAGTGCGCGTCGAACGCGCCAACAGGAATCGGAATTCCAGCGCGAAGCCCCAGCTCCGCGGCCCACTCTTCCGAAAGATGCCCGGCGATTTTGTCGCTGGTCAGGTATTCGCCGCCCATCTTGGCACGCACGCCCGCCAGCAGCGGGTCGACTGCGACCA
>JARLJU010000242.1 GCA_031291055.1 Rudaea sp.
CGGCAGCACCAGCACCGTGTGTTCGAACTCCGAGCCCTGCGATTTGTGTACGGTCATGGCATAAGCGGTTTCCACTTCGGCCAGCCGGCTGGCGAGCACCGAGCGCACTTCGTCGCCATCGAGAAAGAACACGCGCATCGCGGCACCGGCCTGCGCCGCAGGCAAGGCAATGCCGATATCGCCGTTGAACACGCCCGCACCGTAATCGTTGCGCGTGATCATCACCGGCCGCCCCGCGTACCACTCGCCGCGCTTGCCAATCAGCCGTGCCTCGGCCAGCGCGGACTCGAGGGCCCGGTTCAATCCGGCCACGCCCCACTCGCCCTCGCGCAGCGCGCAGAGTATGCGAAAGCGTTCGAACGCCGTCAGCACGCGCTTGACCCACGCGGCATGATCGCCTTGCGGACCGTTGCGCACTTCCTCCAGATAGCTGCGATAGCCACCCGGCGCACCGCTGCGGCCGTCGAGAGCCAATGCCACCAGCGCATCCGGCCGGGCATGACCGATCCAGTGCACTTCCTCGCCGGACGCCTGCAGGCACACCTGCGCAGCGTCAGCATCGCCGCGATTCACCGCCAGCGCCAATTGACCAATCGGCCCGCCAAAACGGCGACTCTCGCGCAGCATCACGGTTTGCTGCGCCAGCATCGAACCGGCGCGATCGAGATACTCCAGAGGGATAGTTTCGCCACTGGTCGCAATCACATAATCCCGCGTCGCAACCGAATAACGCCCGGCCTCGGCATCGCGGCACAGATCGCCCAGCACCGCGCCGGCCTCGACCGAAGCAAGCTGGTCCTTGTCGCCGAGCAGGATCAGCCGCGCCTGTGCCGGCAGCGCAGCGAGCAACGACGCCATCATTTCCAGGTGCACCATCGAGGCTTCGTCGACGATCAGTACGTCGACATCGAGCGGATTGGCGGCGTCGTGACGCAACCGCCGCGTATCCGGCCGGGCACCAAGCAGCGAATGCAGCGTGCGCGCCGCACCCATGCGTGCGGTGAGCGCCGCCAGCGGCAGATCGTCGCTCAGGGATTCAGCCAGCCCGCCGATGGCCTTGTCGATCGACTGCTTCAAGCGCGCCGCTGCCTTGCCGGTCGGTGCCGCCAGCGCCACGCGCAGTTTGTCTGGTTGCGGTGCAGTGGCAAACAGCAGCGCCAAGAGGCGCGCCACGGTATAGGTCTTGCCGGTGCCCGGTCCGCCAGTGATGATGCCCAGCCGCCCGCGCAACGCATTGGCGCAAGCGATTTTCTGCCAGTCCGGTCCGCTGACCACCGATGGGAACAGCCGGTCAAGCCAGGCACGAACCGGGGCCGTTTCGATGGTTTCCACTTCCGCCACGCGTTGCTGCACTGCCTGCGCCACCTGGCACTCATAGCGCCAGTAGCGGCGCAGATACAGGCGTACACCATCGAGCACCAGCGGTTGCCGGTCGACACCGACCGCGGTACTGGCGACCAGCGCCGGCAGCCAATCGCGCGGCAGTTCACGCAGCACGCCGGCCAACGCAGCAGCGGCCTCCTCCGGCCAGCCGAGCAGTTCCTGCGGCGCAGCCAAGAGTTCATCCAGCGCCAGGCAACTGTGCCCGCGCCCTTCCATGTGGGCGAGCAATGCCGCCGCCAGCAGCACTTCGGGCGCACTCGCCGGAGCGAGCCTGGCGACAAAGCGGGCAAAGGCGCTATCCAGCCGGCGCAGCCAGCCGGCCTCGCCCCATTCATCGAGCTGGTCGAGCAGGGATTCGGTAGCAAGGCCGGCAAAGAGGTCGAGGGTGGCAGAGGTGGCGGGTTTGAGTTTCATGCTGGCAATCTTATGCCAAGGGAGATGGTTGCGCACCGATATGACCATTCAAACGTCATGAATCTTCGCGATCATGCGTCGCCTGGGTTAGCCCACAAGGGCATCCCACAGGAATTTCCCCTGGTTAGAACCCAGGTTTGCCACCGCAAGGCGGCTTTGGCATTTTCAGTTTATCGGCAATCGCCGCAATCATTGCAGCGATTGCCGGCCTGGTCGAATTACACCGCGCCGTGCGCTTCGACATAGAACGCGTAGATAGAATGGCTGCTGGCCATATACAGGCGGTTATTTTTCGGTCCGCCAAAGCACAGATTAGGGCAACGCTCGGGCAGCTTGATAAAGCCGATGGCCTTGCCTTGCGGGTTGAAGACCATCACGCCATCCAGATCTTCCGATTTCCCCTTGAGCTCATACACCTTACGCCCGCCAATATCGGTAGGTTCGGACTTCAGTGCGCCATTGCTGCCCCAGCCACACCACAGATTGCCATCGCGATCCACCCTGAAGCCATCCAATCCACCCTGGTCAGCCGCGTCGATCAGCTTGGTCTTGTTGGACACGGTGCCGTTGGCATTGACTTCGTAGCTCCAGATGCTGCGATTGGGCGTGCCCTTCCATTCGACGACATAGAGCTTCTTCTCGTCGGGAGAGAAAGCCAAGCCGTTGGGATTGACGAGATCGGTGATTACAGCTGTGATCTTGCCGCTTGGATCGATGCGATAGACATTGGTCGTGGCCTGTTCCGGCGTGGCTTTAAAGCCTTCCCAATCGCCGTTGATGCCAAATATCGGATCAGTAAACCAGACGCTATCGTCCGATTTGACGACGATATCGTTAGGCGCATTGAGCCTCTTGCCTTGATAGTTGTCAGCCAGTACGGTGAGCTTGCCATCCTTCTCGGTGCGTACCACGCGACGCGTTACCGAGTGCTCGCAAGTAACGAGGCGGCCTTGGCGATCACGCGTATTGCCATTGGCATAGTTGGACGGCTCACGGAAAACGGTAAAGCTACCGTCCTTCTCACTGTATTTCATGATGCGGTTGTTTGGAATATCGCTGACCAGCAAGTAGCCGCCATCCTCGGGGAAATATACTGGCCCTTCTGCCCAGAGCATACCGGAGGCTACTTGTTCGATTGTGCTGCTATAGAGGCGATACTTGGCAAAGCTTGGATCGAGAATCAAAACCGAGGGGTCCGGGTAACGCTGGTTGTGTGTGAAGGCAAACGATGGGGATGCAGAAACAATACCCGATGCTACTGCTGCAACGCCACCCAACAACACATTGCGGCGTGAAAAATCCATTGAACTGGGTTCTGTTTTTTTGCTCACTCTTCTCTCCTGGCAGGTTTATAAAAGTTGTAATCACCACGTGAAATGCTTTTACAAACTAATGCCAGGAAAATATTTTGTCCTTGTGGGTGTAGCTACTTAATAGGCGACAACATTGCTAGAATATTGTGCATATTTACTGATGACAATCGTCAGAAATAGTGGTAGCAGAATTACTAGCCGCATACCGCATAGCCATTAATCCGGCCTGATTATGTTTGAACCTTGCATCCCCGTCTTACCCATAGGGCGTTTCCTTAGGAGCAAGGGCCGGGGTCCAGGCTTTTGGCCGGAGGCATTTATCCAGCGACTTGCTTAATCACCGCTTGCATTCGCCGGATCGGGGGTTTCCTGAGGCTGTACTTCGGCATAGATGCCCAACCTGCGAATCATCATGACCTCAAGATAATGCAGCACACCGCCGACCAGCGCGCCGAGGAAAACTTCGATGGTACGCGACAGGGCAGTGATTTCCGGAGATTCATTCTCCGATCCGGTCAGCAGCACCAGCGGACAAGTCCACAAGCAGACGCGCAGTATCGGGCGGCCGCAGGCGATC
>JARLJU010000243.1 GCA_031291055.1 Rudaea sp.
ATCGTATCGATGCGCAGGCCGCCGATGGCCAGCTCGCACGGCGCCTTCATTCGCTCGCGTCGCGGCGTGCCGCTGGCGTGCGTCTGCAACTGCCTGTTTCCATCATGCCGGTGCTGCCATGAGTTTTGCGCCAATTGCCCTGCCTTCGATCGCCGATATTCCGGGTGTGTACACGATCAGTTCGGGAGAGTCGTTCACGTACCCGCTGGTCAAATCGCTGCTCGATTCCGGCGTGATCGAGGCCGAAGACGTCACGCGTCGACCGCGCTCGGAACTCGCGCTCGCGACGGCTGCACTCACCCGCCGATGGAATCGCATTGCCGACGGCATGCACCTGTTCGATTGGAATCTGCGGCTCGAACAGTCGCTCGACGGCTATTCGTGCGACTCGCTCAAGCGGACAGATCAGGTGTGGGCAATGGTGCAAACCACAAACGGCCCGGTCTCATGCCAGCAGGTCTCAGTTGGCGGTGCGATCAACGCGCTGGAACAGGTGCGCGAGGGGCTGGGCCAGACGTTACTTGCCGCGCTCTACGACGCATGCCACATGTTGCCGACCATCTGCACGCCCGCTTACGCCCTTGGCCTCGCCGAATACACCTATTGGTACGGCGAGTCCGACGAGTCTTTCGCTATCGAGGAAGCGATGAGCCTGCACGACTGCCAGTCCCGCGAAGAACTGATTGAGACATTCGATTTCTTCACGCGAGACAAGTTTTTTCGTGACATGCCGGTGTGGGCCGCGTCGCCGAAGCGAGTTCTTTCGCGCGCCCAAGTCAAGCGCGCCGCCGCTCGCGACGAATTCGCCGCCGAAGTGGTCGCTGCGATGGACACCATCTGGAACATCGCCCGCTTCTACGGGCCGTTCGCGGACGTCGGTACCGGCGGAGCCGGGCTCGACGCCATCGACCTCACCTTGGTTGTGCGCTGGACGGAAGACGACGTTGTCTGCAGGGTTGTCGACGACTTCCTGCAATACATAGCCGACGGCGAGTTCCTCGGCGCAGCTTCCGCAACGCAGCTCTCCGTTGTCGGCGGCGACATTGCGGCATGTCTCAAGCAGATGGAAGCAACGGCGCTTCTGGCAAAAGCTGTCGAGCACCTTCTCACCATCATCGGCCGCGACGAATACCAGGCCAAAACACTGGTGCGGGTGTTCGCATGAAAACCGTCACGATCGCGCAGGACAACGACGTTGAACTGCAGCTCGATAGCGCGCTGCTGTTCTACCGCTCGGAAGGCACGCAACACGTCTACGCAACGCAGCACTCCGCACGGGTCGTCGACGGCCGCCCGACATTGCTGCCCGGCGTGCCGATCACGCTTGACCAGTTGGCAGAGATCGCCGAGATCGCCGCCCGCAAAACCAGCTATCGCGGTTTCGTGC
>JARLJU010000244.1 GCA_031291055.1 Rudaea sp.
CGCGCAGCAGCGTCGCATAATGGCCGGACATCGGCGCCACGATCAGCACGCGCGGCTGCGGGCTGCGCAGCGGGCGGATGAACTTGCGGTCGAAATGCAACAGACGGCAGAACGGCTTTTCCCAGACGACGCGGATTTCGATCGGCGTGCGCACGCCGTTGACCTCGGTGTCGTTGAGACCCCATTCCGGCTTGCCGTAGCGGCGCGTGGTGCGCTCGAACAATTCGCAGCCGGCGGCGATGGATTTGCCGAATTCGGTATGCGACAGCGGATTGAGCGGATTCTGAAACAGGATCTTGGTCGCGTCCGTCACGGCCCGCGCCGGATTGAGCGACGCGTGCGCCATTTCGTACATCCAGTACATCGGCGTGGTAAGCGCCGGACTGCCTTCGGCCACCAGCGGCGGTGCGCCGCCAAACTCACCAATCGGCATTTATTCCTCGAGCCTGTTTGCAACGCAGCATAGTGACCAATGCGTAAGAAAGCGTCAATGCTCAGATCGGTAAATCTACGCGCTGTACAAGGCAAAAAAGCCTTCAAATCCCCGGGATAGGCCGGTTATTCGCCGCCCTGGAGCAACGAGCCGTGACGGCGGGCGCTGCGCAGGAGCGCAAGAAAGACCGCAAATGATGCGATAAGCAGCACCGCGTTGATCGCCAGCGCCTCGACCATCAGGTCGGTCCGGAACACATGCTCGATCAAAAGCGAGCGCATGCCCTCGAACACATAGGTCGGTGGCAGGGTCCAGGCGACATATTGCAGCCAGTGCGGCAGCACCGTCACCGGGTAGTAGATGCAAGCCAGTGGCATCAGGCCGAACATCAGCGTCCAGACGATGCTTTCGGCGCCGAGCCCGTTGCGCAGCACCAGCCCCGAGACGAAAATGCCGACCGACCAGCTGGTGAAGATCAGATTGCAGAAGAAGGCGACCAGCGGCAGCCCGATGGCGTAGAAATTGAAGCCGAACAGCAGCATCGCCAGCCCCGTCATCGGAATCACGCCGATCGCGAGCCGGATCAGGCTCATCACCATCAGCGCGAGCAGGAACTCGATCGGCTTCAGCGGGCTCATCATCAGGTTGCCGAGGTTGCGCGCCCACATCTCCTCGAGAAACGAGATCGAGAAGCCGAGCTGGCCGCGAAACAGGATGTCCCACAGGATCACCGCGCCGATCAGGGTGCCGCCGGCGCGCGCGAAAAATCCGGCGTTCTGCGCGATGTAGGTCTGCAGAAACCCCCAGGTGATGATCTGCAGCGCCGGCCAGTACAGCAATTCCAACAGCCGCGGCCACGACGACAGCAGCAGGTACCAGTAGCGCAGGATCATCGCGTTGATGCGATGTGGCGCGATATCCAGATGCAAAGCGAGCCTGCTCACGGCGCCGTCTCCTGAACGCGGCCGCGCGCGACGTCGAGAAACACCTCTTCCAGCGTGGAGCGGTTGTAGCGGGCCATGATTCCGTCGGGGCTGTCATCGTCCTCGATGCGGCCCCGCTTCATGATGATGACGCGGTCGCACAGCCGCTCCACTTCCAGCATGTTGTGCGAGGCCAGCAGGATGGTGGCGCCGTGGGTGCTGCGGTAGGTCACCAGATGCTGCCTGATCCAGTCGGCGGTGTCGGGATCGAGCGAGGCCGTCGGTTCGTCCAGCAGCAACAGCTCGGGCTGGTTGATCAGCGCCTTCGCCAGCGCCACCCGGGTCTTCTGCCCGGCCGACAGTTTGCCGTTGGCGCGATCGAGGAAGTCGCCGAGATCGAGGTCGGCGGCGAGCTGCTCGATGCGCTCGCGCAGGTTCTGCCGCACCGTCAGGCGATGCGGCATGTCGACATAGGGACTTTCGAAATTCATCCGGCCGAGCACATCGGCGCTTTGGTCGGGCATCGCGTAGCCCAGCACCCGGATGCGCCCCGAACTCGGCAGCACCAGCCCCATGATCATGGCAATCGTCGTGGACTATCCGGCGCCATAGCCGCCGAGCAGCCCCGTGATGCTGCCGCGCCTGATGCGGAACGACACCCCGCCCCCCCCC
>JARLJU010000001.1 GCA_031291055.1 Rudaea sp.
CTGGCCGCATCGCCGTGGGCGCCGTCGCCGATCTTTGCGTGTTCGACCGCAACGCGTATTGGCGCGTCGAGCCGCGTGCCTTGAAGAGCCAGGGACACAACACACCGTTCCTCGGTTACGAACTGCCGGCACGCGTGCGGGCGACCATCGTATCCGGTCACGTCGCGTTCGAACAGCGCTAATATTCGCGGCATTGCCCAGTTACGGAAAGCTCCCACAATGAAGCTCGCGTTACGCAAGGCCCGTCTTATCGCGCATCTGCTGCATGGCATGTGGATCGTCGCGACGCGTTTTCCTAAGGCCGGCGTGGATGTGCGGCAGACCCTCAACCGCGAATGGTCGCTGAAAATGCTGCGCCTTTGCGGTATGCAGCTCGTCGTGCATAACGACAGCGCGCGGCTCGACCGCGGCGAGCTGGTGGTCGCCAATCACATCTCGTGGATCGACATCTACGTGGTCAACGCGTGGCGGCCCACGCCGTTTGTCTCGAAGGCCGAGATCCGGCAGTGGCCGGTAGTCGGCTGGCTGGCGGAGCAACTGGGCACGGTGTTCATCCAGCGCGAGAAGCGCAGCGATGCGAAGCGGATCATGCACGAACTGGCCAACCGCCTCGGCGCGGGCGAGTTGATGTGCGTGTTTCCGGAAGGGACGACGTCAAACGGCCTGACGCTGCTGCCGTTTCACGCGAATATGTTTCAGGCGGCTGTGTCGGCCTCGGCGGCGGTGCAGCCGCTTTGCATCATGTATGAGGATGCGCAGGGCCGACAATCCACCGCGCCTGCGTATATCGACGACCTGACGCTCGCCGATTCGCTGAACATGCTGTTGCGTGGCGGCCCGTTGACTGCACACGTGTATGTCGGCGCGCCGCTTGCGCCGGGTGCGGATAGGCGCACGCTGGCGGCAGAGGCGGAAGGGGTGATTGCAGCGGCGCTGCGGGAAATGCAGGGCGGCACAGCGCGGTCCGGTGTTGCGATTGCGTCCTCAATCTCAACGCATAACGCTTCTGACGCTGCCGCCGTCTCACCGGCGCTGATCGAACCAGTCGATCAGTCCGGACGGTCGGCTTAACGAGGCGGCTTAGTTACCGCCGCCCGGCACGCGGCAAGCTTCGCAGTCAACCTGGGTCAGCGCGCGCTCAGCGGGATTTTGCGCCAGGCGGACGGCGGAGAGTTTCTCGCCCCACACGCAGCCGGAATCCAGGCCGATCAGGTTGTCACGCAAGGTCAAACCGAGCGCGGCCCAATGGCCGAACACCACGGTGATGTCCGCGGTCTTGCGCGACGGCACGTCGAACCACGGCATGCTGCCCGGCGGCGCGGAATTCAAGCCGCCGCTGGTGCTGAAATCCATCGCGCCTTCAGCATTGCAGAAGCGGATGCGCGTCAATGCGCTGCACGTCAGGCGCAGCCGCTCGATGCCCTTGATGCCGGGCGTC
>JARLJU010000245.1 GCA_031291055.1 Rudaea sp.
ATGGCAGACCTATAGCGACCGGCTGATGATTTCCTTCATGATTTCCGAAGTGCCGCCGTAAATTCGCGCCACCCGTGCATCCACCCATGCCTTGCCGATCCGGTACTCGCTCATATAGCCGTAACCGCCGTGCAATTGCAGCATTTCATCGAGCAGCTTGCCTTGCAATTCGGAGCCGACCAGTTTGCACATCGCGCCAACTTCGGCGCTCAGATCGCCGCGCATCGCGCGGCCGAGGCAGTCGTCGACGAATGTGCGCAGCATGGTGGCTTGCGCCTTGACTTCGGCCAGCTTGAAGCGTGTGTTCTGAAAATCGAACACGGGTTTGCCGAACACTTGCCGGTCACGGGTGTACTGGATGGTCTCTTCGAGCAAGGCCTCGATCGAGGCCGCCGCGCGAATCCCGATGATGGTGCGCTCCCATGCGAGCTGATGGGTCAGGTAGCCGAAGCCCTTGTTTTCTTCACCGAGCCGGTTGTCGGCCGGCACGCGCACGTTGTCGAAAAAGAGCTCGGACGTATCCTGTCCTTTCAGTCCGATCTTCTCCAGTAGCTTGCCTTTGGAAAAACCTTCGGTGTCTTCTTCGACACAGATCAGGGTGAGATCGCGCGATTGCGGATCGAGCTTGGTAGCCGTGACGATCAGGCCGGCGTTGCCGCCGTTGGTGATGAACGTCTTCTGCCCGTTGATCACGTATTGATCGCCTTCCCGCCGCGCGCCAGTGCGCATCGAACGCAGATCGCTGCCGATCCCAGGCTCGCTCATCGCGATCACGCCGATCAGTTCACCGCTTGCCATGCGCGGCAGCCAGCGTTGTTTCTGTTCTTCGCTGCCATACGCAACGAGGTAGGGCGCGACGATCTCCGAGTGTGTCGTAAAACCGATGGCCGTGGCATTGACGCGCGCCAGTTCCTCGATCATCACGGCGGAATGGCCGAAGTCGCCGCCGCTGCCGCCATATTCCTCGGGCACGGTCGAGCACAGCAGACCGATTTCGCCGGCTTTGCGCCAGAGCGATTTCGGCACGATGCCGGCCTGTTCCCACGCGTGCAGATTCGGCACGATTTCGGCTTCGATAAAGCGCCGGGCCTGCTCGCGAAATAATTCGTGGTCTTCCCTGAAAACGGTCCGCATGGTCATGTCCTGCGATTGTCGCTCTGCGTTTGGATGGAGTGGGGGCGCGCTAGTGCGCGTGACTGATCTGCGCGTTCATTTGTCCATGTAGCGCGCTGGCCGTTTGTCGAGAAACGCGTTGACCGCTTCCAGATGATCTTCGGTGTGATGCGCGAGCGCCTGATAGGCGGCGGACAACTCCAGCAACGAATCGAGCCGCATATGCTGGCCCTCGCGCAAGAGCCGTTTGGTCAGACGCAGCGCATGCGATGGGTTGGCCGCAATGCGTTGCGCCATGGCCCGGGAATGCGCGACCAGCGCGTCAGCCGCGACAACCTCAGCCACCAGTCCCCAATCGAGCGCTTTGGCCGCATCGATCGTGTCGCCGGTGAAGGACATCACGCTTGCGCGCTGCATGCCGATCACGCGCGGCAGCAGCCATGCGCCGCCATCACCCGGCACGATGCCGACCTTCACGAAGCTCTCGGCGAATAGCGCCTTCTCCGAGGCGATGCGAATGTCGCACATGCAGGCGAGATCGAGCCCCGCGCCGATCGCCGGACCGTTGATGGCGGCAATCACCGGCACGTCGAGCTCATACAGCGCGAGCGGGATGCGCTGGATCGTGTTGCGGTAGCTGTCGCGCACTTCGTG
>JARLJU010000246.1 GCA_031291055.1 Rudaea sp.
AGCCGAGCGGCAGCGCCACCGCGACAGTCAGCACCGCGATGACGAGCCAGCGCAGCAGCCCCGCAAACGGCTGCAGAGCGCCGCGCGGCAGCGCGCCTATCGTGCCGCCGTCGGCCGCGCGGGGTGGTGCATCGCGGTGTCCGGTTGCGCTAGTGGAAAGCATGAGTGTCCCCCTGCAGCGTGAGAGCCGCATATCGACAGGTAGTGAAGGAAGGCGTGGCGTCCGCGCGCTTCAGCGCCGACGCCATCCAATCAGTCGAGGATTAGCGCTTGATCGACTGTTGCCATTGCTTGAGGAATTCAAGCCGCTTGGACTGGTCGAGATAGACCAGCAGGCCGGCGCCGATCGGGATCGGCTTGAGTGAGTCGCCGAGCTGCTTCGTCAGACCGGCCATTGACGTTTCACCGTCGACGTCAGCGCGAATCGAGAACAGGCTCGCTTGGTTCGCGAGCAAGGTTTGACCGCGTTGCGACAGCAGATAATCGACCCACAGCTTCGCGGCGTTCGGGCTTTGCGCCTTCTTCGAAATCGTCACGAGGCGGCTGACCACCAGGGTGTAGTCCTTCGGATAGACATAGCCGATTGACGGGTCTTTCTTCGCTTTGGTGAGCGCGTACGAACCGAGAATGTTGTAGCCGATCAGGTTTTCACCCGAAGAAATGCGCTCCATCATCGCGCCAGTACTCGATTGCAGCTTGGGACCAGTGGCGCCCATGGCTTTCACGAGGTCCCACGTGACTTGCGGATTGACGCGCACGTCTTGCGTCAGATAGTTGAAGCCGACGCCGGACTTTTCGATGTCGTACGTGGTGACTTTGCCCTTGAACTGATCCGGTTTGCTTTGCAGCAGCTTGATCAGATCGGCGCGGGTTTGCGGCACTTCGCCTGCGGGCAAGAGGCGCTTGTTGTAGACGATCGCAAGCGGCTCATACGTGGTGCCGTACGCCTGCTTCTGGTACTGCGCCCATTGCGGCAACTGCTTTGCTTCGGGCGATTCGTAGCTGGCCATCAGACCGTCGTTGACGAGCTTGATCTGCAAGTCCATCGCCGAGCTCCACAGCACGTCGGCGCTGGTGCTGCTGGCCGCGTTTTCGCTGATGTAGCGGTTGTACAGCTCGGTGCTGTTCATGTCGTTGTATTCGACCTTGATGCCGTACAAGCTTTCAAAATCCTTGATGAGTGGGCGCACGAGGGCGGTATCCGTGACCGAGTACACGATCAGCTTGCCTTCCTTCTTTGCCCCGTCGACGGTGGCCTGGTAGTCGCTGGGATAACCGGCCGGAAAGGCCGCCCATGCGGAGTTTGCGGCGAATGCAACGGCTGCGGCGAGATACTTCAAAGAGATGTGCACGTCTTCCTCCAGAAAACATTGTGTTTGTTTTGTGTAGGCGAATGGTAAGAGATGGTAGCTTTCTGAATGCTTTCAGTTTTCGAAAGAAATGCGTCACAAGGGTCGAATTCGCCTCATGGATTTCCCTGGGATTCTGTTTATGCGCGTGCTGCTCGTCGAAGACAATCCAATCCTTTCCCGCTCGCTAACCGGTGCGTTGACCAGCGTGAAACTCACCGTCGATTGCATGCATGACGGCGAGTCCGCCGACCATGTCGCACGTGTGCATGGCGCGCTGATTGCGTTGAGCGACGCGCCCGGCGGCGGGCTCGTGGTTAGCGTGCAATGTCCGGCGTTAAAGGCCGCGTGACGATCGTGCCGTGGTAGCGCGTCAGTCGCGATCGAGATCGTTTTTCAGCATGTCGAGCCGGGTCTGGCCGTCGGTGGTGAAGTGCGTGCCGAAACGCACCAGCCCCTCCTGATGCAGATGGCAAACCATCGTAAAACTCAACAGCATGCCAGGGTCTGTTTCCCTGATGTCGATGTCGATCGCCCTCACGCGCGGCTCGTACTTGAGCACCGTCGCTTCGATCGCATGCCTGAGTTTGTGGGCGGACGAGGGCAGGTGGCGATAGATTTCCGATAGGTCGTCAAGACCATAATCTGGCAGGTGCGCAAGCCCGTTGCGTCGGCTGTTCAGGATGCGCTGGATGTTGTCCTGCACCGAGAGGAGGGTTTGCGTTGCGGCGTCGTAGCCATCGATCCGCGCCCCGTTCGCGAAATGTCCTGTCACCGCTTCAAACAGGCCGGGTCCGCCGCGCGTCATGCCGTCACCTCGGCAGGCGACTCGTCGAACTCGACACCGATGCCGTCTTCATCCGAGTACGCGAGGCGGATCTGGAACGGCGGCTTGCCCTGGCGCGTCGTCGCCTGCGTGTGCTGCGCAGCGATGCGTTCGAGCAGTTCGCGCGACAGCACCGGCAGGATCTGCTGGTCGAGCAGGCTATCGATGTTGCGCGCACCGGAGTCGGGCAGCAGGCAGGCGCGCACGAGTTCAGCGACCATGGCGTCGTCGCAAGTGAGCGGCACGCCGAAACGTTTATCGATACGTTGGGCGACGTTGTCGAGTTTCATCCGCACGATTTTTGCCAGCGCATCGGCGGACAACTGCCGGTAGACGACCGTTTGGAAGCGGGCCAGCAACGCAGGCTGGAAGTGCTCGACAAGCAATGGGCGGATCGCTTCCATCAGCATGGCGGTGCTCACTTCGCCGCCAGCTTCGGCTACCGCTTCAGTGGCGGCCATGATCTGTTCGCTGCCGAGATTGGATGTCATCACAATGACGGTGTTGCGGAAGTCGATCACACGACCTTCGCCGTCGCGCATGAAGCCCCGGTCGAACACCTGGTAAAACAGGTTCAGCACGTCGCGGTGGGCCTTTTCAACCTCGTCGAGCAGGATCACGCTATAGGGGCGCTGACGTACCGCTTCGGTCAGCACGCCACCCTGGCCGTAGCCGACATAGCCCGGCGGCGACCCTTTCAGTTGCGATACCGTGTGCGCTTCCTGATACTCGGACAGGTTGATCGTGACGAGCGCGCGTTCCCCGCCGAACATCAGATCGGCCAGCGCACGGGCCGTCTCGGTCTTGCCGACCCCAGACGGACCGGCCAGCAGGAATACGCCGAGCGGGGCTTCGTCGGATTTCAGACCGGCCTTCGACGCGCGCAGGCTTTGACTCACGGCTGCGAGCGCATCGTCCTGCCCAACCACGACCTGCCCTAGTCGCATTTCCAGATCGAGCAGAGCCGCCAGCTCATCCTCAAGCAGGCTGCCCACTGGCACGCCGGTCCAGTCGGCGATGACGCGTGCGATCGCGGCATCGTCGACTTCCGCCTGGATCAGGGCGTCGGTGCCATATCTGGCAAGTTTGTCGTGTGCGGTCCTGATCTCGTGCTGAAGATCGCGGCGTTCCGATTCGTCCGTCGCCGCTTGCCAACGCTTGCGCAGCGCGACGAGAGCAGTAACGGCTTCTTTCTGGCTGGCATACGCGCCTTCCAGCGCATGAAGATCGCGCGCAAGCAGGGTGAGGCGTGCATCGATGGCCGCCAGCCGCTCTCCAACATCGGCCGACGTCGCGCCCTGGTCCTCGATTAGCGCCGTGCGTTCGACGTCGAGCGCGGCCCGTTCTGCATGACAGGCGGACATCGCGACTGGCGTCGCGTCCGTGCTCATGCGGACACGGGCGGCCGCCGTGTCGAGGAGGTCGACGGCCTTGTCGGGCAACTGGCGTCCCGTCAGATAGCGGCGCGACAGACGCACGGCCGCCCCGATTGCGGCATCGGTGATGTGCACGCCGTGGTGTCGAGCGTAGCGGTCCTTCAGGCCACGCAGCATCAGACACGCGTTGTCGTCATCGGGCTCGTCGACCTTGACCATCTGGAAGCGGCGTTCGAGCGCGGTATCCCGTTCAAAGTACTGCTTGTATTCGGACCAGGTGGTCGCGGCGATCGTGCGCAACTCGCCGCGCGCAAGCGCGGGCTTGAGCAGATTCGCCGCGTCGGCGCCCCCCGCGGTATTGCCTGCGCCGATGAGCGTGTGCGCTTCGTCGATGAACAGCAGGATCGGTGTAGGTGACTGCTGGACGGCCTCGATCACGTTCTTCAGGCGCTGTTCGAATTCTCCTTTCACCCCGGCGCCGGCCTGCAGCAGACCAAGATCGAGCGTGAGGACGCTGACGTCGCGGATGACCGCGGGCACATCCCCTTCGGCAATCTTCAGCGCGAGACCTTCGACCAGCGCAGTCTTGCCGACACCGGGATCGCCAACGAGGATCGGATTGTTCTTGCGCCGGCGAGCGAGGATATCGACCATCTGCCGGATCTCGACATCACGGCCAAACACCGGGTCGATCTTGCCTTCGCGCGCTTGGTGGGTGATGTCGATGGTGAAGCGCTTAAGCGCTTCCGACGCCGGTTGCGCGAGTCCGTTTGCCCGGCTAGCCCTTGCGGACGGTTCGCGTTTCGGTTCACCTGGGGCAACGTGTTCGCCGGAGCGTGCAGTAGTGCGGTCCTGCGCATCGACCTCGACGCTTGGCGCTTCGACGGAAGTCCGGTTGAGCTCAGGCGCGAGGCGCTCGATCTGGGTGGCGGATACGGAGAGCAAAGCCCATGCGTCGGGCGCACGTAGCAGATGCGGCGCATCGGTGAGCGCGGCCAGCAGGTGCGCGGAACGGATCGAAGGCGATCCTTCTTCGAGCGAGGCGCGTATCCACGCGGCTTCGATCAGTTGCCCAAGCCGGTGGGACAGCCCGGGTTTTCCGCGCAGTTCGTGCGGCAGCCGGTCGATCGCGCCAAGCAGGCCGTTCCAGATGCTGTCGACGTCGAGTTCATAACGGCGCACGATTGCAACCAGATCTCCATCACCCTGCTCAAGGAGTTTGATCAGCCAGTGCTCGATCTCGATGTCCCGGTGAGCCCGGGTTTCGCAGAGACACGCTGCGTCGGCGAGGGCTTGCGCGCAGTGATCGTTGAGCCGGCGCAGGAAGGGGGAAAGGTCGCGGTTGGTCATGGCGGCAAGCGGCTGAAAAAAAGCGCGGGTCCGCATGAGGCGGACCGGAAAAATGGCTGACGCCCGACTAATGAGGAATCGGAAGGGGGGATGCCAGCCTCGGCGTGACGCGCTCCTACGAGCGTTCGTTCCAGCTGTCGGCGTGGATGATGTTGCCATCCTTGTACGACCAGGTGATCTTCTCGTAGCGCAGTTCGACGTCTTCGAGGTGGTTGTGCTTCTCGAATGCCGGATTCTTGATGTCGAGCATCTTCGGGTTGACCGCCACGACCTTCACGTTGTCGAGCTTGGTGTTGAAGTATTCCTTCTCCTTGCCCGCGTCGTCGATCTTGTACCACTTGATTTCGATCGACTTGAGGGTCTGGCCGCTCGTCACCGCCTTGTACAGGTATGGCGTCGACGCGTCCGTTTCCTTCGTGAAGGTGATCGGCAGGTGCACGCGCGTGCCGGTGAGCTTGCCGGTATTGGAATCGGTCGGAATGCTCACGCCGTGATCGAGCGCGACGACTTCAACGCTGCCTTCGCGGCCCTGGACGGTAACCGAGCCCTTGATGTCAGCGCCGCCATCGTCCTTGATCCACATGTATGCGGGAATTGCCATTGCATTACTCCTTCTATGAGCAGGCCGGATGGCCTTGGTTGGTTGAACCGCTGTTATTGCTGTCGCTGCTGTTCAGGCTCACGTGACGTGTGTCCCTGCAGTCGGGAACCAGCGTGATCTCGACCCGCCGGTTCGCCGCGCGTCCTGCGTCAGTGTCGTTTGAGGTCTTGGGACGCGTGTCGCCATACCCCTGGATCGCGAATTGCGTCAGCGCAATCCCCGACGCGTCTGCGAGCCAGTTGCGCACGGATGCGGCGCGCGCCTCGGACAGTTTCAGATTGCTGGCTGGATTGCCAATGGAGTCGGTATGTCCGGCAATCAGCACACGCCTGTCGGCATGTACCTTGATCATGTCCAGTGCGCCGATGAGCGCGCGGTTCGAGCCGGGATTCAGGACTGCGCTACCCGAGCGGAACAACGACATGCTGTCCAGTTCGATCGTGGACGGCGACACCGGCGGTGGTAGCGGCTGATAGCGGGCAATCAGGTCGTTGACGGGCGGCAGCAACGGGGCGCCCCGGTAGAAGCCCAATCCCAGCCGCGGCGGCACTCCGGAGCGGGCGTAGCGTTCGAGTTCGTCGCGATCGCGCTTGACCGCCTTCAGTGCATCGATCCGGGCCGCGTCCTGGGTCGGTGCGATGGCTTTATAGCGGGCCATGTCGCCCACCACGCGCTCGACCAGCGCGCGATTTTGCCAGGCCGATGCGGCGGCCGCGGCGCAAAAGCATGCCGCGAGCCACACGAATGCATGCGCGAGAGCACGTGGCAACGCGCGCCGTACCGGCTGAGGTGGGATCCCGCGAATCAGCGGGTCCGGTAGCGGGCAGCGAAGGGGTGTCCGTACCTGTGACGCCTGAGACATCGCTATGCCTTGGGCACCCGGGAGCGGCAGTTCGGTGATGCCTGCGACAAACTGGCCATACAACGAGTCCCCGGCAGGGCGGCCCTCGATCGCCGTTACGCCAAACGCCACAGGCTGGAGCGGCAGGGCGCCACGCTGAGCATCGACCAGCGCAGGCAGCACCGCTTCACTTGCCCAGCGCGCGAGGGCATCGAGCCGGGCCGCACGATGAGCGCGTGACCGGCGTTCGTCCGCCATCTCCGGGCTGGCCACGCGTGTGTACCGCGCAAGTCGCGTTGCAATGAGCGCTGGCAGACTGCCTGGCTGCAACGGCTCCGCTCCGGATACGCCGAACCACGGGCATTCGTCAGGGTTCCCATCGATTTCCCGCACATACAGCGCGACGCACACGGGTAACGGATAGCCGACTGCGCGGCACGCCTCGCCGATCGCCGAACGCCAGCGCTTTAATTCCGCCTGCAGTGTCACGGAACCTGTGGCCTCGTCGGCGGCGAGCAGATACGCGACGGCGTCGGGACCCTGGCCATCGCGCCAGCGCTTCAGCGCATCGGCCAGATGCATGAGCCGGTCGGGGTCGTTGTTGCGTACCCAGATGGCGGAGTCGGTGGCGCGGACGAGGTCAGAGCCGAACGAGTCCGCAAGCGCGCTGTCGTGATCGCCGACGGCGAGCACCAGCGGCGTATTGCGTTTGAGGTCGGCGGGAAGCGAACTGAGGGCCGCGTCGATCGCCCTCAATACATGATGCGAGGCTTCACGTCGGGCCCGGCCCCGCTTTGTCGCGATCACGACCGCGATGAGCGCGAGAAAGACCACCAGCACCGCGAAGATCGCGTTCCACCCCGTCGACCAGGGCGAAGACAGCACAAGCCAGATTAGCGCCAGGATCGCGATCCAGACGAAAAGCGTGCGATAGGGATAACCAGTCAAGCGCGGCCCCGTCAATGTGCAATCTCGGCGATCGAGGCAGTGAGCCACTGATCGAACGCCAGGTACACTACGCCCGCTACGAAGCAGGAGACGACGACCCAGGCGAGCGGCGACAGGCGGGCGTTCCAGTGGCGCGCGGGCCCCCGTTTGACCACTACCGGGCCCGACGTATCCTGATCGCGGCCGAGGCGCTCGCTGATCGCTCGTACGAGCGCAACACGGTCATCTCGACCGGCCAGCGCGAACTTGCCCGTGAACCCGAGATCCAGCACGGCACCGAAGATGGCCAGCAGCGGCAGCACCGGTTGTGGCTGGGCAAGCCGGCGCTCGATACGCAAGATCAGTTCATCGCCGGCGTCGTGGCTCTGGAACTCGTCGACCTGCAGCGGCTCGCGCGCCCATGCGTCGCGATCGCCTCCCCGCAGATTGCTGAGCGCCGATTCGTCGAGTATTGCGCACTGTGCATAGACGGCATCTTGGACGACGTCATGCGGATGCCCCGCGGACTTCATTTCTTCGCGTAGCCGCGCGACCTGCTGCTTGCATTTCTCCCTGAACGTAGCAAAGGAGGGCGGCGCGGGATCGCAGGCGAGACTGGCGACGGACAACGCCGTATCGCGTAACGCGACCGGCAGCAGCGTGGTGGTGCAGGTTGTCGAGGCGGACATCATGTCGGCAGCACCGCATAGAGTTCAAGCGAAACGTCCGGTATCGAAGCCGGGATATAGAACTGGCAAGCATGTGCATCCACCATGCGCTTGAATGCCGGGTGCGCGCTATCGAGCGCAAAGTACTGATTCTCGATGCGGACCGGAATGGCCGCGGGCAATCGCGGCATCGTGCGCAGCGGAATGCCGGACAGTGCGGAGTTGACGATCTGTTCGACCTCGTCAGGCGCGCCCGCCTTGCACAGGCGCGGCAACTGTTCGAGCAGCGCGTGAGCGGGCAACCCGGACTGGACCGACAGGTAGTAGTCGGCACCGTCGATGAGTCGCTCATCATTGATCTTTCCGATCCAGACAGTTCCGCGGATTCGTTCGAGTGCGATCGGCACAACGCGCGACGGGATCACCGTGTCGAGCAGTGTACGGATCAGCGATTCCAGTTCCGCAAACACGGGTTCCGGCGCGTGGTGATCGTACGGCGGGATAGCCTGTAGCGTTTCGGTGGTGGAGAATGTGAGCAGCGAACCAGCCAGACGTGCCAGTACGCCGTACAGCCGCTCGGGATGCTGATCGGGCGCCTGGCACAGTCGCGCGAGGTCGGGCCACGTGCTGTTTACACTGTGGAGCAGCCAGAACAGCGACACGTCCGCCACCGCATAGTCGGCGATCTGGTCGGAGCGCTCACGGCGCCGCACCGCGAGACTCGCGCTTTTGGCACTCAGGATTTCAGACAGGCGGTTCATTCGGCTGGTCAACTGGCCGCTGGCCGACAGGACGAGGCACGGCGGCACGAACGCCGGATCGATCTCAAAGCGGCCCTGCGCGTTGCGCACGAATCGGCCGACCGGGCACGTCACATAAGCGCCCGGCTCTTCGAAGTCGAACAGCAACGCCAGTGCGTGCCGCTCGACGCTGATTTCTTCCTTGCCGTCGCCATTGATATCGGCGACCTGCAAATACTCCCGTGTGAAGCGGCGCGGACGGGCTGGCTTCTCGCCCGCTTCGATGCAGTTGCCGCCCTGCGGGTCAACCAGCGGCAGGGCTGCCAGGACAACGACTGACTGGATCTGCGCGGACACCTCGCCAAGGTCACGCGCCGCAGGTAGGCGGTCGGCGGATTCGGTGTCGATCAAGGTGCCGTCGGGCAGCCGTACGTCGAGCGAGGTTAACTGCAGGCGGCTGATCGACAGCGCCTGTGTATCGAAGGCAACCCGGCTCACGCCCCACGGATCGGGGCTGGCGATGCGCGCAATCCGCTCGTCAGCAAACCGGTCCCACAGCGCCTGTTGCTGGAAATGCTGGGGCGTCATGAAAATCCCCTGGGCCCACAGCGGTCTTGTTATCTTCATCGTTATTGGTTGATGCTCGAAACACGGTTTCGCATGGGATGCGCACCGCGTGGCGCCTCTCAGGTCGCCACGCGGGAACGACTCAGGTACGGTTAACAGCTGGCGTTTAGTTCTTTGCCTTCGGCATCTGCGAGACGAGCGACAGATTGATATCCATCCCCTCGACCTGGAAGTGCGGCACGATGAAGAGCTTGACGCGGAAGAAGCCCGGGTTGTCCTCGATGTCCTCGACGATCACCTTAGCTTCGCGCAGCGGGTGCGATGCCTGCAGGTCGTCGCCCGGGTCGGTCATTTCGGTGACGAGCGACTTGACCCATGTGTTCAACTCAAGCTCAAGCAGACGACGGTCCTTTGTCGTACCGATGTTCTCGCGCTGGATCAACTTCAGGTAATGCGCGATACGCGAAAGCAGGAAGATGTATGGCAGACGGGCGTTGACGCGGCTGTTTGCAGTGGCTTCCTTCGTCTCATACAGCGCCGGCTTCTGTGCCGAATGCGCGGAGAAGAAGCACGCGAAGTCGTGGTTCTTGTAGTACGACAGCGGAATGAAGCCGAGGTTGGCGAATTCGAACTCGCGCGTTTCGGGGATCAGCACTTCGCTCGGGATCTTCGCCTGATTGCCGGTTCCCAGGTCGTACAGATGAATCGGCAGGTCTTCGACCAGACCACCGGCTTGCGGACCACGGATCTGCACGCACCAGCCATTCTTGATGAAGCTCTTCACCATGTTGGCGGCGAAGGCAAACGATGCGTTCGCCCACAGATAACGCGTGTGGTCAGGACCCTTGACCGCTTCCTCGTAGTTGAACGCGCGGACCGGATTCGTATCTGGACCATACGGCAGGCGAGCGAGGAAGCGCGGCAGCGTGAGGCCAATGTAGCGGGCGTCGTCTGATTCGCGGAAGCTCTTCCACTTCAGGTATTCCGCGCGATCGAAATAGTTGCCGATGTCGCGGATGCTTGCGACCTCTTCCATCGAATCTTTACCGAAGAATGTCGGCGACACCGAACCGATGAACGGCATATGAGCCGCGGCCGACACCTTTGAGATGTTGCGCAGCAGGGCGATGTCCTGCGGGCCGCGGTCGAACGCGTAGTTCGAGATGATCGAGCCGATTGGCTGGCCACCTGGCGTATCGTATTCCTGGATGTAGGTGTGCAGATACAGGCCGCTCTGGATGACTTCGGGCGTATCTTCGAAGTCCTGGCGCAGCGCGTCTTTCGAGACGTCGAGCACTTCAATCCTGACGTTCTTGCGGAAGTCGGTGCGATCGACCAGGAACTTCAGTCCGCGCCATGCCGATTCGATCTGCTGGAACGTTTCGTTGTGCATGATCGTGTCGAGCTGACGGCTGATCTGCTGATCGAGATGCGCGATGTGGAAATCAAGCAGGCTTTTGTCGAGACGATCGATCTGCTGCGACGAGTCCTTGATCATTTTCAGGAACACGTTCATTGCCTGCGCGACGCGCTCATCCAGCGACGACTCCGACAGCGCGTCCGCGTTCTGGAAGGCGTCGAACGGGCGCGTTTCCTTGACCGGCGTCAGGTTGATTTTTTCGCAAAGCGATTCATAAACACTCTTGCCCGGGGCGTTCAGCACAACCGTATCCGCCGCCACCGTTTCCTGAACACTGCTTTCGCTTTTGGCCATTTTTGATAACTCCTCGATAAGCGGCGGTTATTGTTGTTGTGCGACCGGAGCCGATTCACTAATCTTCTGCAGATCGGCGCGCAGACGATCGGAGAGGGCTGGGTCCTTCAGGATCTTTTCGAGTTCGCGACGGAACATGGCGTTATCGAGCAGGTTCGATTTAAGATCGCGCAGCAGGTTACGAGCGGCCATCAGCGCGCGCAGTTCGGGCACTTTGCCCGCGACAACGTCCGGCTTGAAGTCGTCCATTGACCTGAAATCAAGGTCAACCGGCAATTCGGAACCGTCACCCGCCAGCGTGTTTTCGACCGCGATCGTCGCCTTCGGGTTGTAGTCGGCGAGTACCGAGTTGAAGTTGTTCTTGTTGATGTCGACTTTGGTTCGTTCTGCGAGCGCACGCGTATCCTGCCCGTTGCTGTAGTCGCCCATGACGAGCAGCTTTAGCGGCAGTTCGACCTTCTTCTGTGCGCCCCCAGTGTGCAGATCCAACTTGATATTGATTCTTGCCTTAGGCACCTCGTTCTGGAAGCTCTCGGCCATTTCATCTCCTTTGAAGTTTTTAATATCAATCGGTACAACCAATATCTGGACCGAATAGATAGCACGGCATTTCCATCTTGAAATATTTGATTTGGAAAATTCTGTCAAATCGCAAAAAAGCCCGAAACGCTCTTCACAGAAGACGCTAAAGCGGTTACCTTCGTCCCCAAAATGTATCTGCGACGTTCTAATCAGGAATGCTGATTATGAATGTGCAGGTTGGCGTGCGAGGAGATAAAGAGACGATGACGGATCTGCCTGGAAGTGTGGAGAAGTACGCGAACGGCCTGACGGCCCTGACCGGGCGGCAATCGTATTTTCTGGACGTGACAGGCCCGGCCAACAGCCGGGAACTGTCAGTGGTGTCGTTCAAAGCGGCTGAGCGCATGGGCGAGCCGTACCGGATCATTATCGAGCTTACGCACCCCGAGAGCCTTGCTCGAGAGGACTATCTCAATCGTGACGCCACCTTCACGATCGATCCGGCCGACGGCAGCGAGCCGCGCGTGTTCGCGGGCTGTATCACGCGCTTCAGCAGGACGAAGACGACAAAGGACTTCAGCAGCTACCGGATCGTGGTCGAGGCGCACATAGCGCGGTTGGGATTGGTGCGGGCCAGCAGGGTGTTCCAGCAGCAGACTTCCCCTCAGATCATCGAAGCGATCCTGCGTCGCCACGACTTCAAGGGCCACCAGTTCGTCTTCAACCTGCGCCGCCAGTATCCGCAGCACGCGTTCCGTTTCCAGTACCAGACGACCGATCTG
>JARLJU010000025.1 GCA_031291055.1 Rudaea sp.
GACTCGCTGCATACAGTTGCGGGGGCAGCCACAGCGGCACTGTGTTCCCTCTTCGGCCCCGAAGGGCACCGGCGGCTGTATTATGCCTTTTTTCGAACAGCACAACGAGGCTGGACGCTTTGATCGGCGTGGCACAGCGCATTATTTGAAGATACAGAAAAAGGATGGATGCATGCCGGCGTGGTTGACCGTGGTGGGCATAGGCGATGATGGCTTCGCCGGTTTGGGGCGGTCCGCGCGGCGTGCTTTGCTGGAAGCGTCGGTGGTCTACGGGGGCGAGCGTCATCTGGCGATGCTGCCTGCGCGCCTCACCGCGCGCCGTGCGGCATGGCCGAGGCCGTTCGATCTCACGCCTTTGCTGGCGGAACGTGCCGGGCCGGTGTGTGTGCTGGCGAGTGGGGACCCGATGCTGTTCGGCGTCGGCGCGACGCTCGCGCGGCAGTTGCCGGCCGGTGAGCTGCGGGTGTTGCCCGCGCCGTCGTCGTTGTCGCTCGCGGCCGCGCGGCTCGGCTGGCCGTTGCAGGATGTCGCTACCGTTTCACTGGTCGGCCGGCCATTGCCGACGCTGAATGCTCATTTGCACGACGGCGCGCGCATCTTCGTGCTGAGCGCCGACGGGCGCACGCCCGCAGCATTGGCCGAACTGCTGAATGCGCGCGGTTTCGGCGCGACCCGGATGACGGTGCTCGAACATTTGGGCGGCGCGTTGGAGCGCTGTATCGATGGCCGCGCGGACCAATGGTCCGCGGGGGACGTGGCTGCGCTGAACCTGATCGCGCTTGAATGCCGGGCGACGGAGGGGGCGCCGCGCTTGCCGTTGACCTCCGGCTTGCCCGACGACGCCTTTCGCCACGATGGTCAGTTGACCAAACGCGACGTCCGCGCAATCACGCTGGCGCGCCTCGCGCCGACGCCCGGCGAATTGCTATGGGATGTGGGCGCGGGCAGTGGCTCGATCGGCATCGAATGGATGCGCGCACACCCGACTTGCCGTGCAATCGCGATCGAAGGGCACGCGGAGCGGCAGCGGTTCATCGAACACAATCGCGATGCGTTGGGCGTGCCGGGCTTGCAACTGGTGGCCGGCCGCGCGCCCGATGCGCTGGAAGGATTGGCTGTGCCGGATGCCGTGTTCATCGGCGGCGGCGTGACGGTGTCGGGTGTGCTCGACGCCTGCTGGGCGCGCCTGCGCGACGGCGGGAGACTGGTCGCCAATGCGGTCACGTTGCAAGGCGAGGCGATGCTCGTGGCATGGCGGGAGCAACACGGCGGTACGCTGACCCGCATCGCGCTTGCCGACGCGCAGCCGCTCGGCGGCTTCGATACGTGGCGCCAGGCGCTGCCGATCACGCTGCTGGATGTCACCAAACCGGCCAATGGCGCGAACGGCACGTTCGTCGACTCACCGCAGCCGTCATGATCGACCCGCCAAGGCAATCTGATCGGAGCCGCGCAATGATGCGGGTCCTGCTGCTCGGCGGCACCGGCGACGCTTTGCGCATCGCAAGACAGCTCGGTCCCGCGCACGTGTACAGTCTCGCGGGGCTTGGCAAAGTGCCGGACGATCTGTCGTGCGGGGTGCGCGTGGGGGGCTTCGGTGGCAGCGAAGGCATGGCGCGCTATATCGAAGACGAACGCATTGGCCTCGTGATCGACGCGACGCATCCGTACGCCGCGCAGATCAGCGCCAATGCCGCGAAAGCGAGCGGCGCCGCGCATGTGCGGTGCTGGGCACTGCGTCGCGAGGGATGGCAGCCGCAAGCCGGCGACGACTGGCGCATGGTCGGCGATTGGGCCGAACTGACGGCCGCGCTCGCTTCGTTCAGGCGGCCGCTGTTCACGCTCGGCCGCGAACCGCTCGCGCATCTCGCCGAGATCCCGCCGCAGCAATTCTGGACGGTACGCTGCCTCGACGCACACGAAGCCAATGCACGTGCAAGGATTCTGGCGACACGCGGCCCGTTTACGCTCGAAGGCGAGCGAGCGCTGTTCAGCGCGGAAGCCTTCGATGTCGTCGTCAGCAAAAACAGTGGCGGCAGCGCCACCGAAGCGAAACTCGAGGTCGCGCGCGAGCGCGGCTTGCCGGTGGTCATGCTGCGGCGCCCTGAATTGGCGGCAGTCGATCGCGAGTTTGCCAACGTGGCTGACTTGCTGGAAGCATTGCAAGCCTTAGCTTAAATGGCGCATGCACGACATGCCGGCCAAACGAATCACGGAGTATTAAATGACAGTGTTTTTTATCGGCGCGGGTCCCGGCGACCCGGAATTGATCACGGTGAAAGGGCAGCGCCTCGTGCGCGGCTGCCCCGTGATCCTGTACGCCGGGTCGCTGGTGCCGGCCGCTGTGTTAGAGGGCCATGGTGCAGAGCAGGTCGTGAATACCGCCGAGCTCGACCTCGATCAGATCGTCGCGTTACTCAAGGCAGCGCACGACAAAGGCCATGACGTGGCGCGCGTGCATTCCGGCGACCCGTCGTTGTACGGCGCGATCGGCGAGCAGATCCGCCGACTTCGCGAGCTCGATATTCCCTATGAGATTGTTCCCGGCGTGACGGCGACCGCGGCATGCGCGGCGACGCTCGGCTGCGAACTCACGTTGCCCAATATTTCGCAGACGCTGATCCTCACGCGCTTTGCAAGCAAAACGACGATGCCCGAAGGCGAACAACTCGCCGACCTCGCGAGACATCGCGCGACGATGGCGATTCACCTCGGCGTGCGCCACCTCGCGCGCATCGTCGATGAATTGCGGCCGCATTACGGCGGTGATTGTCCGATCGCGGTGATCTACCGTGCGAGCTGGCCGGATGAAGAGAAAATCACCGGTACGCTCGACGATATCGTCGGCAAAGTGCAGTCCACCCCTATTGAGCGGACTGCGCTGATCCTGGTGGGACAGGTGCTGGCTGCGGAAGGATTTGCAGAGTCGACGTTGTACGCTAAAGGCAACTGATCCGCACGCCGCCGACTCTCGTTCGTTATCCCCCGGTCTTCAA
>JARLJU010000247.1 GCA_031291055.1 Rudaea sp.
GGCTCGCGCATGCTGTGCTCGCCAGGCAAGCCGGCCGCTCTCTCCGGCTCGCGGCGTTCGGACTCGGGCGCGATGCGCTTCAACGCATCGCGCAAACGCTCGTTCCCGCCCTCAGCCAAACCATCCCGCCAGCACAATCAGCGCGATCACGGTCAGCCAGACCACCAGCACTCGGCGCACCAGCACCATGGCGTCATCGAGCGCGACCAGGGGACTATGGTTTTCCTGATCCTGCGCGTGGCCATCGGCGGCAACGTCGGCATCGACGCTGGCGCGGGCGATGGCATCGAGGAAGCCGGGATCAAGCTCGAAATAGCCCTTGTGCGCGGCGTGCCAGTCGCGCCAGGTCTTGAATACGGCGTCGAAATTCGACGCCAGCGCGAGCGCAAGCACCATGAAGTGCGCAGGCAACCAGTCAAGGATTGCGGCAGCCCGCTGCGTCTGCGCCCCGGCATGTTCGGGTATACAAGCGAGCAATTGCGTCAAACGATACAACAGCGCGCCGGCCGGCCCGAGGACGACGAACCAGAACAGCACGCCGAACCAGCGCTTGAGCGCGGCACTGAATGTCGCCGCGACCAGGGCTTCGTCTTCAAACGGCAGCTCCGCATTGCGGCCGTCATCACGCAATGCCTGGGCTGCGGCGAGGCGGCGTTCGCTATCCGGCGCCTTGGCGATTGCGTCGACATCGCGTTCCAGATCGCGCGGGCCCCAGCAGTAGTACAGCACGAAGGCGGCGAACAGGAACGAGGTCAGTCCGAACAGCGTTCCGTGCAGCCCCCATTGCACCAGTACGCACAGCAGCACCGGTACCCCGACGCCAAATGCAAGCGCGGATATTGGCGAGGATTGGACCGCTTGATCCAGCCAATGTCGCCACCAGGAAAAATCGCGTAGGCGAACCAATTCCGGCAAGCCACGGCCGATGAGCAATACCAGCAAGACGGAGACGAGAACAGTGGCCATACCCGGGTTCGCGATTCACGCAGATGCGCCGCGGAATTCTAGCAGGATGAAGCGTCAACGCCGCACGGGCATGAACGGCTCGTCGTGCACCAGCGACGCCAGCTCCAGGCCGGCGGCTTCGCGCAGCCAGTGCTCGATGAGTTTGTACGACACGGAAACCGGCGGCGAAAGCACCAGTTCGCGCGATTTCAATCCGGCCACCAGTTGTTCCGGCTCGAACCAGCGCGCGTCGGCCAGTTCCGCGCCCAGGTGCAGGCTGCGCTCCCGCGCATGCGCGGTGAACCCGAGCATGATCGAGGCCGGGAACGGCCACGGCTGCGAGGAATGGTAGTCGCAGTCGGTCACGCGCACGCCGGCTTCCTCGAACACTTCGCGGCGCACCGCATCTTCCAGGGTTTCGCCCGGCTCGACAAAACCAGCCAGGGTCGAGTAACGCCGTTCCGGCCACTGCGGGCCGCGCCCGAGCAGGCAGGCGTCGCCGCAGGTGACGATGACGATGATCGCCGGATCCGTGCGCGGAAAATGCTCGAGACCACATTGTGGATTCGTACACTTTGCGCGATGACCCGCGGATTCGAGCACGAGCGGCGCCGCGCAAGCCGGGCAATAGCGCGTGCGCTCCTGCCAATGGGCCAGACCGCGGGCATAGGCGAACAGGCCGGCGTCGAATGCCGGCAAGCTGGTGCCGGCGCTGCGCAGATCGATGAATCTTCCGCCATGCGCAGCGGCCGCGCGTTCGGCGGCCGCGGCATCAATGCGCAGCAGAAAATGCGCCCCGTCGCTGGCAGAGCCGAGGTAGGTAGGGCTCAGGCCGGCGGGCAGCAGGCGCTCGCAGGCGGGGCGGCTCAATTCGTGCAATCCGCGACCGTCTGCGCGTACCAGGGTATGACCATCGGTTCGCAACAGCAGGTAGCGGGCGTCCGTGGCATGTGCTTGCTCGTCCAGCCACAAAGGATCGTCGCGGTGCTCGCTGCCGCGATCGATTTCCAGTGCGCTGAAGGTGTTGCCGTGACTGCGTGCGCTGCTCGATTGCACTTGAATTCAGCCCCCTTGAGCAAAGGGAGCGACGCAAGTCGCGCGATCCGCACTGCGTGTCGCTGTGAAAATGTGCGGTCGGCACTTGAAACTCAACATCCCGGATTTTTTTCTCGACTCAGACGCTAAACGACGATCCGCAACCGCAGGTCGTCTTGGCGTTGGGATTGCGGATGACGAATTGCGACCCGTGCAGGTTTTCCGCGTAGTCGATCTCGGCACCCATGAGGTATTGCAGGCTCAGCGGATCGACCACCAGAGTAACGCCGTCCTTGACGATGGCCAGATCATCTTCTGCACCCTGCTCGTCGAACGTGAACCCGTACTGGAATCCGGAACATCCGCCGCCGGAAATGTATACGCGCAGCTTCAGCTTCGGATTGTTCTCCTCGTTGATCAGTTCGCGCACCTTGAGCGCGGCCGCATCGCTGAACAGCAATGGCTCATCGAGCAGGGTCTGATAGGTGGGGGTTTCGTTCATCGCTGATTCCGGCGGACAGGCCATTGTATACCTTGCGTCGGCACGGCGAATTTCAAGTCGCCTTGGCGTCTGCCGCGGCGCTTTCCGCATCGGGTTTTGGCAGTTGCCTCGGCGCTTCGGCGCGATGCACCATCTTGCCGTTGATCTGCGCGCCCGCGGACATCTCCAGCACCTTGTAATAGACGTTGCCTTCCACGCGCGCGTTGCTCGCCAGCTCCAGCCGCTCGCTGGCCGTGACGTCGCCGGTCACCGTGCCGTTGATGATGATGTGCGGTGCGTGCAGTTCACCGATCACCTTGGCATGTTCGGACAGGGTCAGCATCGCCTGGGCGCCGTCGCCACGGATGGCGCCCTCGATCTTGCCATCCAGATGCAGGTGGCCGTTGAACTGGATGTCGCCACGAATCTCGGTGCAGCCGGCGATCAGGGTCGTGACCTCTGCCGTCGGCCGCACTTCCTTCCGGTTACTATTGCTGAACATCGGAAACCTCCTGCGCGGCCAGCGCATCGGACCAGGCGAATTCCTGATCGGCACGACCCATGTCGCCCCCCGCATCGGCCACGACACGAATGCGATTGGGCATGAACCCTTCCGGCAGCATTACCGTCGCCCTAATCTGCTGGAAATACTTGAATGAAAACGCCAACCCGTTCGCATCCTGGTCGGGCGCGAGCTGGTTCCAGGCCTGTGTCGTCAGCTTGCCTGCAAGCACCCCGCTGACTTCCAGCCGCAGGCGACCGCTGACGATCTGCCCGGATTTCAGGTTCTGGGTCAGCGTCGCAGTGACATTGTATACTCGCGCCGCGTCCGCCGCCTGTACACGCACGCCGTGCACGTTGAGGCCCTCGCGTTTGCCGTCGCCACCGGTAAGGCGACTGTAGAACCCCAGATCTGCGCGCAACGCGGCAATCTGTTCCTGATGATCGCGCAGCGTCTGCTGCAGGTCGGCATTGGCGGCGCGCGCGACCTGCTCCGAGCGTTCCAGCGCCGCATTGTGCTGACGCAGGGTTTCTATCTCTCTCTGCGCATCCACCAGCGCGGTGTGATCGATGACGCTGGCGATCTGCCCGCGCAGCACCTGCATCACGCCGAGCGCCAGCAGCAGCGATGCCAGCCAGGCCAGCACGAGCAGCAGCGCCAGTTTGCGCCGGTGTTCGGGACGGTGCGGCCGCACAACCAGAACAGGCGGAGGAGGAACGTTGACCATGGGATTGGCAAGCGCGGCGCGCGGCCGGCAAAGGAGGGGCGTTATAGCCTTGCCATCGCGCGGGCGTCAAGCGCATGTGTCCGTGCGCCGCGGCTATACTGCGTGTCCGACTCGCCACAAGCCGACATGAAATGCTCTGGATCAAGGCCGTGCACATCATCTTCGTCGTGACCTGGTTTGCCGGCCTGTTCTATTTGCCGCGCCTGTTCGTCTATCACGCAGAATCCAAGGACGCCGCGGTACGGGCCCAGTTGCAGATCATGCAGCGCCGCCTGCTCGTCATCACCGATATCGGCGGCAGTCTGGCGGTGGTGTTCGGCGTGTGGATGCTGCTCCTGGTTCCTGAATATCTGCATCAAGGATGGCTGCATGCCAAATTGGCCCTGGTCGCCGGCTTGATCGGCTATCACGCTTATCTCATCCGGTTGAAAAACCAGTGTGCGGCCGGTCGCCAGCCGCATTCCGCGCGCTGGCTGCGCCTTTTCAATGAAGTCCCGGTCCTGTTTCTGACCGCGATCGTGATCCTCGTCGTGGTCAAGCCCGGGTGATTGACATAAACCAACCGCTCCGGGCTTCAACAGGTTACCGGACAAACTTCAAGCGCTATGGAAGGCTCTGGTGCGGCGCTGGTATAGTGCCGGCGATCCTGGGCTCAGGGATGATCTGATCGAGGGGAGCCGGTGCAGAAGCAGGACGATACCCAACAGGCGGCTGAGCTGCGACTGGCGTTTTTGCGCCATCTGCCCAAGCGCCTGGAAACCTTGCGCAAGCGCGGCTTGAGGCTGTGCACGCAGGGCTGGGACATCAATGCGCTGTCGATCCTGTTCCGCGAGATCCAGATTCTGGCCGGGGCCTGCGGCCGCTACGGCTTGCTGGACAGCGGCGAACACCTGTTTTCGCTGGAAAGTTTTCTCGCGCCGTTTGTCGAACAGGTGGCGATTCCCAATACCAGTCAAACCGCCGCATTCGCCGCGCAATTGCAGAAACTCGAACCGCTGATCGAGCAGCACGCACACCAGTACGGCGAACCGGAAAGCACGCAGGCAGCCGCGGCGCTCACAGTAGCCACGACACAGGCTGGTGGCTTCGCGTTGCAGGTGACGCCGCCTCCGGAATACTGGAAACGTTTCGGACCTGCGCCTGCGGTCGCCCAACCGGTCGCCGTCGCGCCTGCCGTCGCGCCGTCTGCACCCACCGTCGCGCCGCCGCCGGCGACGCCAACAGCGCCTGCAGCCGGCATGGCGCTGCCCGCGATCGCCACGGCCCCGCCGGCTCCGCCCCCGCAAGTGCCCACGGCGGACGCCGCAGGCGCTGCGTTGCGACGCGCCGAACAGCGCAAGGTCTACCATCTGAGCGATGGCAATGCCCTGGCCTGCGAAGTGGATCAGAAGATCGAGGCCACCGGCTATGAGCTCACCCTGCTCGACAGCGTCGCCGAGCTCAAGGAAGTCATGGCAGCATTTGCCCCGCATCTGGTCGTGGTCGATGCCTCGTTCCAGGGCGCGCTCGAACCGATCGGCGAGATGGTCAAGTCTGCTCGCGGGCGGCTGAGCCACCGTCTTGCCCTGCTGACCTTTTCCACTTCCGGCGAACTGTCCGTGCGCCTGCGCGCGATGCGCGCCGGCGCCGATACGTTCGTCGAACTGCCAACGCAGTCCAGCGACGTGATGACGCGCATCGGCGAGCTGCTGGAGGCCGACAGCGCCGATCCGTATCGCGTATTGATCGTCGAGGACGACCGTTCGCAGGCGATCTTCGCGGAGTCCATCCTGCGCAAGGCCGGAATGAGTACCCGCGCCGTCACTGATCCGCTCGCCGCGCTTGACCAGCTCGACACGTTCAAGCCCGAACTGATACTCATGGATTTGTACATGCCGAACTGCAACGGCATGGAGCTGACCGCGATCATCCGCGAGCGCGAGGAATTCATCACCACACCGATCGTTTTCCTGTCCGGTGAACACGACGAGGAAAAGCATTTCGAGGCGCTCAATGCCGGTGGCGACGATTTTCTCTCCAAGCCGATCCGGCCCAAGCATCTGATCTCGGCGGTGACCAATCGCGTCCGTCGCGCGCGCCAGCTCGGCCGCCGCGCACAGACTCAGAATCCGCGCGACCCGGTCACCGGCCTGTACGAACGGGCGCACGTGCTCGATCAGCTCAACAGCCTGCTCGCGCGCGAGGATCCGGCCGAGCATGGTGGCGGACTGATGTACGTCGAAATCGACGCGGCCGGGCAGATCCGCGAGCGTGTCGGCTTGACCATCTTCGATGCGCTGCTCAACCAGGTAGGCGCCTTCATCGCCTCACATGTCGAAGGCAAGGACCTGGCCGCGCGCTACGGCGACACCAGTTTTGCCCTGCTCTGCCACACGGGTGACGAGACCGAGCTCAGGCAGCTGGCCGGCGATCTGCGCGAGCGCACCGCGCGCGAAGTGTTCGAACACGAGGGCAAGACCCTGACCGTGGGCCTGTCTTTCGGCATCTGCACCTTTGCCGCAGGTCTGGGCGACGCCGGCGCCATGCTCAACGCTGCCGAGCGCGCGATGGCCGACGCGCGTGCGCCCGGACAGATCCATATCGGCGTATTCCACGCCGCGCGCCGGCTGCCGGCAAACGCCGACACCGCGCTGGCGCAACTGATCCGCGATGCGCTCAAGGCCGAAGACTTCCAGTTGCTGTTTCAGCCGATCGTGGCGCTGCAGGGCGGCGAGGAAGAACAATTCCAGTCGCTGCTGCGCCTTCGCGGGGATGGCGGCAAATTGTATACCGCCGCCGATATCCTTCCGGTGGCCGAGCGTGAGGGCCTGACCGGCGATGTCGACCGCTGGGTGCTGTCGCATTGCCTGCTGGTACTGGCCGAGCGGGCGCGCCAGCGTCGACCGGTGCGCCTGTTCGTCAGCCAGTCGATTGACGCAGCACTGGATCCACAACGGCTGGGCTGGCTGCGCCAATTGCTCGAGACCCGTCGCCTTGCGGGCGAGCAACTCGTGCTGGAATTCCGCTTCAACGAAGCGCTGGCGCATTTGCGCGAACTGGCCACCTTTACGGAGGCCCTGAGCGGCCTGGGCGTGGGTCTGGCGCTATCGGCCTTCGAGGCAAATCAGACATCGTTCCAGCTGCTGCAACATCTGCCGGTGACTTTCATCAAGCTGGCCCCGCGTTACATCGGCGAAGGCCTGCGCAACTCCGCGCTGCGCGAGGAACTGCGCCAGATCGTGACCCAGGCGCACGAACACGGCCGCAAGGTCATCGCCCCGCGCATCGAGGATGCACAGAGCGCGTCGCTGCTATGGACGTCCGGCGTCGACTACATCCAGGGTGACTTCGTTCAGCAGGCGGGCCACGACATGAGTTTCGATTTTCATGCGACTGCCTGAAGAATGACTCCGCCCTCGTCTCCACACAACCCGTCATCCCGCCTGCAGGCGCTCGCCCCGTGGATCGTGCGCTTGAGCCTGGCGATCGTCGTCGTTGTCGGCCTTGGCGCACCCTTCCTCCTGCCGCCGCCGCAGGCGCTGCTGATTGCGCCACCATTGATTCTGGCTGCGCTCGGCGGATGGATGGGCTGGCGCGCCTACACGGTCGAACCAGCGCCGACGCCGCAGGCCGTCGCGGCCATGTCCGCACCCGCAGTCGCTGCTGGCGCACCGGCAACCGCAGGCCTGCAGGCCGAACTGGACAAGTTGCGCAACGTGCAGCGCCAGTTGCTCCAGGCCAAGCAGGAGGCCGAGGCGGCAATGATGTCCAAGAGCGAGTTCCTCGCCACGATGAGCCATGAAATCCGCACGCCGCTGAATGGAATCATTCCGCTGCTGGATATCCTGCTTTCGACCAAACTGGCACCGGACCAGCTGGACTACCTGCAAACCGCGTACAAGTCCGCGCGCGAACTGCTGCGCATTGTCGACGACATCCTCGACTACTCCAAGATCGAGGCGAACAAGCTCGAGCTGGAAAGCGTCGGCATCAACCTGCGCGAAGCTCTGGATTCCGTGCGTCGCCTGATGGAAAAAAGCGCCGAAGCCAAGGGGCTCAAGTTCGATGTCACGATCGAGCCCAGCGTGCGCCTGGCCGTGCGCGGCGATCCGACGCGGCTGCGCCAAGTGCTGACAAACCTGGTGAGCAACGCGATCAAATTCACCGAACGCGGCGGCGTGACGATCCACGTCAGCAAGCGCGGCGAAACGCGCACGCATTTCGAGCTGCTGTTCGCGGTGAAAGATACCGGTATCGGCATCGCCCCGGATGCGGCGACGAAATTGTTTCAGCCATTCTCGCAGGCCGATGCGTCCACGACGCGCATCCATGGCGGCACCGGCCTGGGCCTGGTCATCTGCAAACGCATCATCGATCTGATGGGCGGCAAGATCGGCGTGCGCTCGGAACTCGGCAAGGGCTCGATGTTCTGGTTCAGCGTGCCGCTGCTCAAGGCGCTCGGCGACGTCGCCACGGCGCGGCGCAATCTCAACGGCGCGCGCGCGCTGACGCTGAGCAGCGATCAGCCTGGCATGCGCCGGCTGAGCGCGTATCTGAATTCATGGGGCATGGCATTCCTGCAGACGTCGGCGGCGAACGACGCACTCGGCAAGCTGCGTTCTTCGTCGAGCATGGGCGAAAGCTGGGCCTATGATCTGCTCATCATCGACACCGGTACGCTGCCGGGCAGCGGCGCGCTCGGGCTCATCCGCAATGTCAGCCGCGACCCGAGCCTGGAACGCGTGAATTTCCTGCTCTTGCTTGGCGAAGAACCGGCGCCGGCGGAACTGGCTGCGGAGCCGCGTGCGGCAACGTTGCCGCGGCAGTACAGCGAAGGCGAATTGCGCAGCGCCTTGCTCAAGCTGCTGGGCGTGGTCGAGCATTCAGCTACCGGCGTGAGCCTGCTCGCACCCCGCAGCGAAGCGGCGCCGCAAGTGCAGATCGACGAGCCCGCGGCCGCGACACAGCCTGTCAGCGGACATGTACTGCTGGTCGAGGACAATCCGGTCAATCGTCAGGTCGCGCAACGCCTGCTCAGCCTGCTGGGACTGAGTTTCGTGATCGCCGAAAATGGCAAGGAAGCGCTGGACCAACTCGATCAGCATGCATTCGACGCCGTGCTCATGGATTGCCAGATGCCTGTTATGGACGGCTATACAGCGACCCGAATCCGGCGCCAGAAGGAAGCGGGCGGCAAGCACATGCCGATCATTGCGATGACCGCGAACGCGATGGCAGGCGATCGCGAGAAATGCCTGAAGGCGGGCATGGACGACTACATGTCCAAGCCGCTCAATCGTGCCTTGCTGGAACAGACCCTGCGCAAATGGTTGCCTTCCGGAGCGAAATCGTTCGTCAGTACCACGGCAGCGCCAACCAAGGCGACAACCAGCGCTGCGCCGGTCCCGGCTGCATCGGCGCAGCCGCCCGGGCCCCGACCCGCCGCTGCAAACACAACCGGCACCAGTGTGCTCGATGTCGAGGTCGTGCGCGATCTGCTCGATGTGATGGGCGACGAATTCACCGATCTTGTCCGCGTCTATCTGGAGGACACGCCCAAAGCGCTCGCCGCACTTGAGCAAGCCGCCGGCCGCGGCAATAGCGAAGGCCTGATTGCGCCGTCGCATTCGCTCAAGTCCACCAGTGCGAACCTTGGTGCGATGAGTTTGTCGGAGCTGGCAAAGCGACTTGAACACGGCGCCCGCAACGGTACGCTTGCGGGCAGCGACGCCCTTGTCGTTGTCGCGGAAATCAAACGCACCTATCAGCGCGTGACGGTCGAACTCAACGCACTGCTGGGCGGCAGCACCGTCTAGCGACTGCCCTGCGATGGCCGGCTAGTTGTCGAGTTTGGTCTGCAGGTAGTTGACCTCACCGAGCCGGGCGATCAGGCCGAGCTGGGTCTCGAGCCAGTCGATGTGTTCTTCTTCCGATTCCAGGATTTGCGCGAACAATTCCCGGCTGACATAGTCGCTGCAGCTTTCGCAATACGCGATGGCAGCCTTCAGATCAACGTGCGCCGCCATTTCCAGCTTGAGGTCACACTGGATCGCTTCGACGGGCGTTTCGCCGATCAGGAGTTTGCCGAGACTTTGCAGGTTCGGCAGTCCATCGAGGAAAAGAATTCGCTCGATCAGGCGATCGGCGTGCTTCATCTCGTCGATCGATTCCTGGTGCTCGTGCCCGGCCAGTTCCTTGTAGCCCCAGTTGCGGTACATCTTCGCGTGCAGGAAATACTGGTTGATCGCCGTGAGTTCATTGAACAGCACTTTGTTCAGATGCCGGATGACCTCGGTGTCACCTTTCATGGGATTTTCCTGGGACTGCGGCTCGAACAGCCACTATAACGCGGCAGGCAGCAGCCTGCGGAAACACGAATCGTGATCATTTGCGCAGTGACTGTGCGCGAAAAATTCGGGGCAGTGTCAGGCCGCCGCGCTCAGGGTCAGCGCAAAGGGCCGGCGTTGCAGCGCCTCATGCAATACCTGCTCGGCAACGTCGGCGCAGCTGCCGCAAGTGCCGGCGCAGCCGGTACGACGCTGAAGTTCCGAAAGGCTGCAAACGCCCTCGGCTGCCGCCTGGCGGATGGTCCGATCGGTGATGCCATTGCAAAGGCAGACGTACATGTGCCGCTCACTGGATGAATCTTCAGCGCCTATTTGAATGCAAATGAGAATGATTGTCAACAATGAGGGCGCAGCCGACAAATGCTGCTTCAGCAGGCATCGATGACCAACTCAATATCACCCAGTCCGGCGACGACGGAGCCCATCTGAAGGAGGGGCAAGCGGCAAAAACCTTCTGCCAGCGGCGCCAGGTGGCGCAGGGCGCGCTCATAGACCGAACGCTTGAATGACACCACATGTGCCGCCGGATACCAGAAATCGACCCACCGCCACAGATCGAATTCAGGACTTTCGGTCAGATCCAGGCGTACGTGCGATTCATCGCCCAGGAAGCGCAGCAGAAACCACACCTGCTTCTGCCCGATGCACAAGGGTTTTTCGTTGCGCCGGACGTAGCGGCGCGGCAACCGGTAACGCAACCAGCCCGGCGTGGCACCCAGCACTTCGACGTGTTCCGGCCGCAATCCGGTTTCTTCCTGCAGTTCGCGGTACATCGCCTCGAGCGGAGTCTCGTCGCTGCGCATCCCGCCTTGCGGAAACTGCCAGCCGTCACGGAAGGCGCGCCGCGCCCAGAACACGTGGCCGTCATCACGCAACAGGATGATGCCGACGTTCGGCCGGTAGCCATCGGGATCGATCACGCGGAAACTCCAAGCCCTGCTGCAGGGATTTTTCCACAGCCATGCCGGCTTCGGCAAGGCGCAGGACGCCTTTTGCGCCGAAACCGGGTCTTACCGAACTTGACAGCAGGCGGCACAATACGAACAATCACGCCCCCCTTGCGAACAGCTTTGTTCGACGTGGCTATGTAGCTCAGCCGGTTAGAGCGCGGCACTCATAATGCTGAGGTCGGTGGTTCGAGTCCACCCATAGCCACCACGATCATCAACGCGGAATTTCCTTTGCCTCATTCGCTCGTCATGCAGCGCGGTTGCAGGACGTGCGGCGGCAGTCCGCATCACCCGAACGTCGCCCAGTTGCGCTACGATCCATAACAAGAACCGGACTCGTCGAGACTTCCCATGCAGTGCCGGCACGGCCGACTTGAATTAACCCGCTTATGAACATCGAAACTCCTTCCGAACCAGCGACCGAGAGCGTTGAATTTGCGCCAGGCGCGGAATTTGCGCGGCATCAGCCGGAACCGGGCCGGTTCGATGCGGCGCGGCGGGCGATCGTGCAGCTGTCGACGACGCGGGCCAATGGACAGGCCGGCCTTGTTGCCGACGTGGCGATGAGCGTCGTCCTGCTCGGCACAGGGTTCTGGCGTGGCGATGCGCGTGCCGTGCCGGCGATCTTCACGGTGCTGCTCGGCCTGTTTTTGTTCAGCTTCATCGAATATTGCTTTCACCGCTGGCTGTTCCACGGCCCTTCGCAGATCGTCGAACAGGGCCATCGCAAACACCACGAGCAGCCGCTGGGCTACGACGCGTTGCCGTTCTTTGTGCCGCCGTTGGCGCTGCTACTGCTGGTCTGTCTGTTCAACCTGATCGTGCCCGCGTCCTTTGCCTTTCTTCTTGCAGGTTCCCTGGCGGCCGGCTACGCCGCCTACGGCCTGAGTCATGCCGCCATCCACAGCATGCGTTTTCGCTATCCGCTGAGCAAGCGCTGGGCCGCCTTTCATCATATCCATCACTACCATCCCGAGACGAATTTCGGAGTGACCACGCCGCTGTGGGACATCCTGCTCGGGACGCAGTACGTGTCGAATGGAAAAGGACCGAAGCGTCGTGAAACGGTCGCCGCGACCGATCGCTGACCCGGAAGCGATTGCCGCCGGGTGGCTGCCGGCAGCGCCGGTCTTGCGTCAGCTTGTCGCGCATATCGCCACATCCGCCGAAGCGGAGTTTCTTGCATGCGCCGCGCTGGGCTGCTGATCGTCGCCGCGCTGGGCGCGACCCTGGCCGTGCCGCTCGTGCTCGGCGGCAATGAAGCGCTCTGGCAGACCCTGCATTTTCCCGCCGCAGGATATCTGGCCATCCTGGCCGTCATCGCAACGAGCTGGTTCGCGCGCGCGATCAAGTTGCATCTGCTTCTGCATCGGCTCAACGTGCGGCCCCGCTTCGCACGCACGCTCGCCATTTCCCTGGCGACGGATTTCGCGTTCATCAGCACACCGGCCGGCATCGGCGGTTACGCCGCAAGTCTGTACTACCTGCGCCGCGCGGGCGCGTCGGTCAGCAGCGCGACAACGATCACCGCTGCCGATCAAGGCTTGGATCTGCTGTTCTTTACCGTGGCGCTACCGATAGCCGGGCTCACCGTGATCTGGTCCGATTTGGCGCCGACGCTGGCCATTGTCGGCTTCGGCTCGAGCGCCATCATGATTGCGCTGGCGCTGGGCGTGTTGCTGGCGCGGCGCACATTGTCGGCATGGCTGTTCGACACCAATCCGTTCGGCGAACGCCGGCCGCGCCTGCGGCGGATGCAAGAAACGCTGCGGGCTTTTGTCATCAGCCTTCGCAACAATGCCAGCGTGCTCATTGCCGGGGGTCCGGGATTCATCGCCGGTGTCTTCGCCTTGACAGCGCTGCAATGGCTCAGCCGCTATGGCGTGCTGTGGCTGGCACTGGCCCTTCTGGACCATCCCGTTCCGTTTGCGCTAACTCTGCTGCTGCAATCACTCGTGCTGCACGCAGCACTGTGGACCGGGGTGCCCGCAGGCGGAGGCGGGGCCGAACTGGGATTGAGCGCACTACTCGCCGCATGGATTCCTGCAACGAGCATAGCGACAGCCTTGCTGCTATGGCGCATGGCAACCCTTTACAGCTGTCTTCTGGCGGGCGCCGTGGCGATCGCGATTCTGGCGCGTCGGCCCACTGCGCAAAATACAAATGTACACAATGCACATGGCCTGCGTGCAACGCCAGTCAAGGAAGGCGTCAATTGAACGGTACCCGTCGCCTTGACCTGCCGAATGCGGCGGCTCGAAGCTCAATGGCCGTAACGGAGCGCGATACATAGATGGATATCTTCAAGATCTTCCAGATTGAGGCGGCGCACTGGCTGCCACGCGTACCGCCCGGGCACAAATGCGCGCGCATGCATGGGCATTCGTTTCGCATCGAAGTGCACGTGCGCGGCGAGCCGGCAGCAGATTCGGGCTGGGTCATGGATTTTGCCGACGTGAAGACAGCATTCGCGCCCGTGTTCGAGCGTCTGGATCACCGCTGCCTCAACGAAGTCGATGGCCTGGAAAATCCGACCAGCGAGATGCTGGCGATCTGGATCTGGAATGCCCTCAAGCCGGCGCTACCGGCGCTTGGCAAGGTCGTGATCCATGAAACCTGTACTTCGGGCTGCGCTTATTCCGGGCCGGATCCCCAAAATTCCCAGCCTGATCCGCAAAGCTGACGCAGTCGCAGCAAAGCCGCTGAAGCGAGATGCTGAAAACGGAGCGCTATGTAATAGTAATAGTATTAAAATCAATAAATTATTGTATTCATCCCGCCTTTGGTTCAACACATGTTGCATCGCAACATATTTGAGTATATAGTGGTCCTCACACTCCCAACCCACATCCGAGGGCACTATCATGTACGAGCAAATCAATTCGCAAGTCCTGGCGCTCAGCAAGAGCTTCGCCGACAACGCGCTGAAGGCGCATAGCCTGGCAATCGAAGGCTTCGAGCGCATTACCGCACTGCAGCTGAAGACCCTGGAAAACCGCGTTTCGGCGACGGTCGAATTCTGGTCCGAGGCAGCCGAAGTGCGTGATTTCGACGGCCTGAAGACGATCTGGCCGAAGGGCGTGAACCTGGTAAAGGAAACCTCCGAGACGTTCTACGCCAATGGCCAGGAAGTGTTCGGCGTCAGCCTGAAGACCTCCGAAGCGCTGGGCCAGTTGGCCAAGGGCAGCATCGAAGCGGCCAACGACAACTTCACCAAGCAGGTCAACGTGGCCAAGAAAGCCGCGAAGTAATCGCAAAGAAAACCCGCAAGACCCAGCAACACCTAAGTAACACCCGCTGCGCGAGCTCCCTCCCCTCGAATTCCGCAGCGAGTTATGGCCGAATGGTTTATCCATTCGGCCTTTTTCTTTGTCATTCGTCCCGGCGATTCATATGCCGAGCAGGAACAGCGCCACCGTGCAGGCCAGCCCGACCGCCCAGACAATGCTGCGCAAGATCGCCAGATCGGCAAGATAGCAGGCGCCATAACCCAGACGTACAACTATGAAGACCAGCGCCAGCGTGTCGATCTTCCCCTGCGCCGCACCGACTTGCTGGGCGACGAGCACGGCAGCCGCAAACGGTGGAAAGGCTTCCAGCGAATTCAGATGCGCCCAATGCGCGCGCTGTGCGACGCCTGTCAGCTGCGCCTGGAATTCCCGCGGCGAGTAGTTGTTGAAGCGGCGCCGACCGATGGTTTTTGCGATTGCCGTGAACAGCAGCGGCAACAGCGCCGCGATAAGGACGCACCAGTAAGATACATGCATGGAAAAAACCCCGTGCGGAAGGGATCTCGCATCATCCCGCAGTGCGCGCGTTTATGCCAAACTGCGCCGATAGCAGGCGATCGAATTTCACATGCCCAGTCTGATCGTTACCTCGGGAGTTCTTGCCGGACAGATCTTCAGCTTCGCCGACACCGCGGTGGTTGGTCGCGGCCAGTTTTCCGAGGTCCGACTGAACCACCCCACGGTTTCGCGACGGCATGCCCTGATCCGCAATACCGGACAAGGCTACGAGGTAAGTGATCAGGATAGCGCCAATGGCACCCGCCATCGCGGCCAACGCATCGCCGGACCCGTTCAGGTCAACGACGGCGACGAGCTGGAGTTTGGCGAAATAAAGACCACGTTCCGCAGTGCCGTCAGCGAACATTCTTCTTTGCCGTCGGTAGCGGCCGTGGAAGAAAACGCCACGTGGGCGCGGGCGTCCGTCGATGTCAACCGCGTCGCTGCGGGGGCGGCGCCGACGCCGGGCCTGCGCGAACTGCTCGCGCGCATGAAACTGTTCTGCGATCTCGGCGCCCTGGCGCGTCGTGAAGACCCGCTGCGCGAACAACTGGGACAGGCGCTGGATGCGATCCTCGCTGCCTTTCCGCTGGTCAGTCGCGCCGCCGTCTACAGCCGCGTCGCCACATCGGAATTGCTGACCCCGATCGCGCGACGGGCGCGTGCGTCCGCGGGCGAATTCGATCAGAGCGGATCTTTCGATCAGATCCAGGCTTTCCTCGGCGAAGCGCTGCGCGCCCAGGACGGGCTCAACATCACCGACACCGCCGGTCGCGAAGCGCTCGTCACGCGCCTGCGATCGAATGCAACGCCGGCCGCGGTTCTTGGCATGCCGTTACGCCTGGGCAAGGAGGTCCTCGGCGTGCTTTACCTGGACAGCACCGGCAACGAGCGCGCCTGGCGCACCGCCGATCATGAGCTGTTTGCGGGGATCGCCGGACAACTGGCCTGGATGATGGCGGCGCAGCAGGCACAGTCGCCGGAACGCGCGATCGAGGCGCACGATCTGGCCTTGGCGCGGCGCATCCAGCAGCGGTTCCTGCCGCAGTCACCACCCGTCTTGCCCGGCTACCGCTTTGCCGACAGCTATGCCGCGGCGCGCGTGATCGGAGGCGACCACTATGATTTCTTCAACTACCGCGATGGCCGTACCGGTTTCGTGATCGCGGATGTCTCCGGAAAATCCGTCTCCGGCGCCCTGTACATGGCGCGTCTGAGCGTGCAGGTGCGCGCCATGGCGCGGCATCTTGCCGGACCGGTGGAATTGCTTTCCGGCCTGAATCGCAAACTCTACCAGGAGCTCGAGCCGGGCATGTTCGTGACCATGCTGGCGGCGCTGATAGAGCCGGATACCGGCATGCTCGAATTCGCCTGCGCCGGGCATCCATCACCCTTGCTGCGTGCCGCCGATGGCAGCGTCAGCGAGCTCTCCGAACCCGGCGCGCTGCCGCTCGGCGCGATGGCCGACACGACGTTTCACGCGCATGTCGTCGCACTCGACCCGGGAAGCTGCGCGCTGTTCTATACCGATGGCCTGGACGAGGCGCACAATGATAAAAAAGAACTTTTTGGAAAAGAGCGCATTGTAAAGACGCTGCAGGAAAGCAACGGCAACGCCCAGGATGCGCTCGATGCGCTGCTTGCGGACGTCGCGCGATTCTCGCAGGGCGAACCGCAGAACGACGATCTGACCCTGATCACCCTGTCGCGCGACCGCGGCCGCTGAACCACGCCGCACTCGATCGGATCAGCGTTTGCCGCCAAACAGACCGCGCAGCTTGCTCATGAGGCCGCCCGTTGCCGGCGCCGGTGCGGAAGCCGGAGCGGATGCGACGGCCGGTCTGGAAGGCGCCGATGCCGCCCTGACCGGGGGACCCGCGGGTTTTGCCGCCGTCGCCAGCTTGATTCCGAGCAATATCGCGACAAATCGCGCTAGCTCGGTCACGTCTGCTTTTGCGGGCGATAGCGCAGCCGCGGGCGCGCCCAACAAGGCCGCCGCCTTGAGCGCCAGACTGTTGTCCGGCTTGGCCTGCGCTTGCCTGGGCAACGCGGCAGCGCGATCCGGAAAGATCGCGAACAGCTTGCTGAAGCCGGCGACATCGAACACCTGGGTCACGGCTGCATTCAACCCGCACAACCGCAGTGAACCCTTGCCGCCATCCAGCTGTTTGGCCAGACTCAGCAGGACGCGCAGGCCGGCGCTGCTGACATAGCCAATGCCGGACAGATCGATCAGGAATTCATGCTCTCCGGCAGCAAGCAGATCCTGCAGCGCCAGTTCGACATCGACGGCGGTTTCGGTATCCAAACGTCCGCCCAATGTAAGCACACGGACCGAGCCGATTTGTTCCTGCTGGATATCGATCGCCATCGTGACTCAACCTTCCCGGAACACGAAACGCGCCGCGCCGATCTGGATCACGTCTTCGTTGCCGAGCGGCCGCTCGCGCACCTTCTCCGCGTTCACGCGCGTGCCGTGCTTGCTGCCCAGATCGACCAGGGTGAATCCGGCCATGCTCACCGTGATCTGCGCATGCTTGGGGTCGACGCCCGGACCGCCGACGCGAATGTCATTGGAAGTGTCCGCGCCGATGCTCATGGGCTTGAGCGTTAGCGTATAGGTCTGCTTGCCTGCCTCGGGATTCTGCGGAACCAGCCGCGCCGCGCGAAAGATCTGCGTGGCGCCTTCGGCGGGTGGCGGTCGCGGCGCTGCAGGCCGCGGCGCCTCGGGTCGTGGTGCTTCGGGGACACTGACCGCGGACATGATCTGGGTCTTGCCAGGTGCCGCTTCGCCGCCGACGATGACGGGCACTTCGTGCGTGCGCGATTGCGCCGCGGCAAGGTCCGCAGGCGAGAGCGTCGCGCCCTTGTTCGTAATCTGTGCGTTCGCAACGGCTTCCACGGGTGCCGCCACCGGCGCGGCCGCCGGTCGCGCCAGCGGTGCTGCGTCCAGTTCGCTCTCGGCATGGAACGCCTCGAGGAAACGCGCCTTGAGTTCCAGCGCCCGCGCCCGCGCTTCGGACTTTTCCTTGACGCTGGTTTCGATGGCCTTGATGCGTTTCTGGAATTCCTTGTCGTCGAATTCGCCGAGCTTGTTGCGCAATTCCAGTTCCTGCTGATCGAGCTTGACTGCCTCGTGATCGGCCTCGAACCGGTCGAGCAGGCTGCGCAAGCGCGCGTACTGGTCGCGGGCAGCCTGCTTGAGCGGACTGGCCTGTTCCTCCAGATCGCGCAGCTGTTGTTGATAGTCACCGCTTACTCGCTGATATACGGCGGCAGGCACACTGGCCTTGAGCTCGTCCATCGCCTGCAGGCGCTCGCTCAGCTGATCCTGCTTCTGCTTGAGCGTCTTCAGCGATTCGATCGCAGACAGATCGATGGCGCCCAGCGCCTCCTGCCATTCGTTGTCCTTGCCTGCCATGGTGCCTCCAGTTCGGATTTACGCGGTGGCCAACTCGACTTCGACGGAACCGAAGCGCAGCTTGTCGCCGGGTTTCAGAGCGATCGACGCGCCGGTATTCATGCGCTCGCCGTTGACGAAAGTTCCGTTGGCGCCGCCTTCGTCGCGGACGAAGTATAGAGCCCCCTCGCGGAGAATTTTTGCGTGGCGGCGGCTCAGGGTGCGATTGGCGTCGAACGCACCCAGATCGAGATCGGGCGTGGTACCAGTCACTGGGTCCGGACGGCCAATGAGGAATTCGCTGCGCGCCGCATCCAGAGGCAATGCCTGACCGCTGGCATGGCGCAGGACCAATGTTGGCGCTGCCACGGGCGCCGCGGGCGCGGGCCTGACCTCAGGCGGTGGCGGCGGTGGTTCGCGGGCAGGTTTGGGTGCTGGCACTGCTTCCGCGACGGGAGCAGGGGCAGGAGCAGCCACTGGCACCTGGACCGCTGCAGCCGGTGCCGCAGCGCGCTGCGCGGCGGCTGCCCTGGCCTTGCCCTGATCGGAGAGCAGGTCCTGCAGGCGTTGATCCGTGCGCCGCTGACGCGCCGCCATCTTGCGCATCATGCGCACGGCGATTTCCGCATTTTGTCCGAGCACGCCGGCCAGTGCCGCGCGTTCGATCCGCAGCAGCCGCGACGCCGCTTTCGCCACGGCCGTGACCTGGCGCACCTGATCTTCCAGCAGTTCGGCCTCGCCGAAGAAGTCACCGGGACCGAGCGCGTCCAGCACTTCGCCACCGACCTGAAGCACCAGGTCGACCTGGCCGGATTCTATGATGTACATGTCGGTGCCGGGCTCGCCTTGCCTGTACACGGCGGTGCCGGCGGGAACTTCGATAAACGGATCTTTGCTGTTGCTCATCGACACGCGTATCCGCAAATGTTGGGGGTCGCGGCGTGGCCGCCTCGATTTCCGATTATGCCGAGCGCCGCGCAGCTGCCGCAACAACAATGGCCGCACGCGGCCGCCGAGCCGTTCACGATTCGTCACCATTGTCGCGCATATAGTTCAGCAATGTTCGCTTCCAGTCTCCCCATCGCTTTCGCGCTGACCCTGGCCAGCGCCAACGCCGGCGCGGCCCAGGGCATGGTCCTGCCGGCATGGGTGTGCGCGCATCCTGACGCAATCTTCATAGCCGGCTTCGAGTCCGGGCAAGCGGCGGTTCCGCACGTTCCCTCGCTCGGCAGCGGTGGCGCGTATCCGGCCAACGTCACGCGCCAGGTAACGGTTCCCGGACTCGGCTCGCAGGTCTATTACCTGCACTTGCCCAGCCACTACACTCCGGATCACTCCTGGCCGTTGGTCCTGGTCCTGCACGGTGCCGGGGGCCCCGGCACGTCGAGCATGTATGCGCAGCAGGTGCGCGCCGACTGGAGCGTCCTGGCCGACGCACAAGGTTTTATCGTCGCCTCGCCGGTGGGAACCGACAGCCAGGGCGGCGGCTGGAATGCGCCGGACGCCAACGGTAATGGCCCCTCCGACTACGATGTGATTGCCGCCGTGCTTGCCGATGCCCGGTCGGCGTACAACGTCGAGCAGACTCGCATCGCCGGATGGGGATACTCCGCCGGTGGCGAGGTCCTCGACGATATTGTGCTGACCGGATGGAGCGGCCTGAACGCGAACTCTTTCGCAGGCTACGCCGTGACCGGCACGGCGCTCGCGGGTTGTCCCACCTACAACACGGTTCAAAGCTGCGTGCCGGCCAACGCCGCGCGCATCATTCCTCTGGATATCCACATCGGCGCAGCGGACCCGATCTTTACCCAGGGTTATTCAAGCAGCGACAAGAATGCGTTCCTGGCCGCCGGCTGGAATCTCGGCACCACGCTTTTTTACACCGTATTCACCGATGGCTATCCACCCGGCGGCCACATCTACACAGCCGCTGATCTGCAGCAGGTCTGGACCAATCTGTGCCCGAATGCCGTCATTCCTTGACGCGCAGTGAACATCCGCTGGCGCAGGATCGGCGCATTGGGATGCACGACTGGGGAGTCGTCATATGCCGCGCGCGATCCGATTCGGCTTGTTGCCGCTGATCCTTGCCTCGATCTGGGTTCACGCGTGGGCCGGGGATCTGGTGATTTATGACGATGCCAGCGAGAACGGCTTCAACCAGGGATGCAGTTTCGATGCGACGCCGAACTTCGCCGAAACCGCGGTCGTTCACAGCGGTACGTTCGGAATCAGCTTCGCCCCGGCGCAGTTCGGCGCGGTGAGCTGGTGCGCGCCGATGTCGCTGTCGACGACCGACTACAGCGGCATCACGTTCTGGGTCAACGGCGGCGCGTCCGGCGGACAGGATTTGCAACTTGTTATCGGCCTGGCAGGCGCTCCGGTCGCCAGCGCTTCCCTGGCGTCCCTGCTGGGACAGGCAATTCCGGCCAACAGCTGGGTGCCATTGACGGCTTCGTTCGACAATGCGCCGACGCAGTACAGCGGCAATTTCGACCAGATCTCGATTCAGGACAATTCCGGCAACGCCGCCGGCAGTCCGCAACCGACGGTATATTTCGACGATGCCAGTTTGATTGGCCGCGTCAGTGCGTCCGACGAAATCTTCAAGAACGGTTTTGAGGCAGTCACGACCACGGCAACCATTCAGATTCAACAGAACCTGACGGCGTGCACCGGCAACCTGACGACCGAGCGCTACACTTGGCAGGATTCCGGCGGCTGGACGCGCTCGGCGACGCTGTCGCACAACGACACCAACCAGAACGGTGGCCATGAAGGTGAGCTGTGCGACTACACCTATCATACCGACGCCGCCACTGTGCGCGATGTGCAGGAGCTGACGTCAGGCGGTGCGGGTGGATTCGGCTATGTCGTTTCCCATCTGGTTTATCAGTCGGCGGCCTACAATGCTGCCATCTCCCACGACGGCGACGACTCGCCGCTGGGCCATGGCTTCACGGGCACATATACGCGCCTGCTCAACGGCCGCCATCATGCCATCCTGCGCTTCCAGCTCAACTATCCGCGCTGGGGTGTGCCGGCAAGCAATATACCGACCAAGTACAACGTGCCTGTAACCATCGACTGGCTGATCGCGACCGGGCGCGATCACCCGCTGTGGAGCGTGACGTACAACCTCACTGCCGCGCCGAATCAGGCCATCGAAGCCGACAGCCGCGCACCATACGGCGACATGGCATTCGATGGCGCTGGTTCCGCCGCAGGTTATGGCAACAGCGTCGGCGGCGTCGCCTGGGGCGACCATTACAAGTTCACGACGACCGGTACACCACCGATGACGCTCAACAGCAGTTGGACGTGGAATCAGCCGAATACCGTCCCGTATGTATATTTGTGGACACAGAACCCGGCGCCCGATGCGGAAATGGGCATCGTGCAGACTGAAGACATCGCCAAGCAGGATGCAGGCAGCGAGTTCAGCAATTTCAACTGGAACACCACGTCCACCCTCGCCGGCCAGGGTTGCCCAAGCCAGAATTACGTAATGCCTTGTGTGGATTTCCAATGGGCCTATCAGGCCAATGCCGACGACGCCGACACCGCGCCTGAGGGCGACAAGCATCTGACCTGGGGCACTGGATATGGCTTTCTCGGTGACACGGCTTACCCGACGGATGGATCGCTTGGCACTGGCGTCGGCTGGCCGTACCAGAGCTACAGCACCCACATCACGTTCGGCACGCACAGCGCGTCGGTAACGACTGCACAAGTTACACAAGTGGAAAATGCGATGTCCTCCACGCTTTCGGCGAGCGTCGGCACAGCGCTGGCCAGTGGCCCCGCCGGCGTCAACCGCGGCGACACGCGCCCCTATCAGCCAACCGGCTACAACCGCGTCTATGGAACCTGGGAAGTCAATGCTTTCGCGGGGGCCGCGACCGTGACGCTGGATGCCGGCGCAGGTACGCTGGCCAACCCGATGTTCGTGGTGCACAACCATGCGGCCACATTGCCGGCAAACGTGACCCTTGACGGCACCGCACTGACGGCGGACGTGGACTATTTCGCCACGGTCGACGCAGCCAACAGCGACCATGCCGATACACGGCTGTGGATCACGATCAACCGCGCCTGGACGGGCAGCCACGCCCTCACGGTCAATTAGCGCCGCGCCGGCAATTATCGCCAGTTTCGTCTTGCGGGCGCAAACCGCGGATTGCTATAATTGACAACCCGCGCTGCTGGCTGGGATGCCGGGTTGCGCAGCTTGCCAGATTCCAACACCAAGGCTGATCGAATGCGAAGGTATAACGCTGCCGGCGTGACGCTGGCTGCATGTATCCCTGTCATTCGGCTGGGCCCAGCGTCGGAGTTGCGGTGAGGCAATTGGATTGGCGCGGTCGGTCCCCAGCCTGGGCGTTATGCGCGGCACAGGCGGTCACCACGATGATTGCTGCTGGCATTGCCTGGGTGATTTCGGACTCAGCGGCAGCCATCGCCGCGCTGTTCGGCGGAATCGTCGTGGTGTTGCCGGCGCTGTATTTTGCGTTTCGCGTCGATCGACGCCACGGCGCAACGCAGGCAAGGGACATACTCGGGGGTTTTTACCGGGCGGAATTGGGCAAACTGATGCTGACGGCGCTGTTGTTTTTCGTCGGCGCCAGGCTCTTCGGCGATCACTTCGCGCCGCTGATGCTGACCAGTGTGGCGTGTGTGGCGATGAATTGGCTGGTCCTGGCGTTTGTGGCGGTCGATTAGTTTGATTTTCAGAATCGTTTTTTCGAAACAGGCTCGTTAAAGAACATGGCGACTGAAGCCCCGCACGACACCAGCGGCTACATCCTGCACCACTTGACCAACCTCAAGTTGGATCTGCATACGATGCGCATCGACCCGGAAGCCAGTGGCTTCTGGGTGCTGCATCTGGATTCCATGGTGTTTTCGCTCGTGCTCGCGGCCATTTTCCTCGTGATGTTCCGCATTGCCGCACGCAAGGCCACCAGTGGCGTACCCGGCAAGTGGCAGAATTTCATCGAGATCTGCGTCGAGTTCGTCGACAGCCAGGTCAAGGATGCCTACCACCACGGGGCCCGCTTCGTCGCACCGATGGCGCTGCTCGTGGGTTTCTGGATCTTCGCCATGAACTTCATGGATATGCTGCCCGTTGACCTGCTGCCGGCACTCCTTGGCAGCGTGGGCGTCGAGCATCTGCGCACGGTGCCGTCGACCGACCCGAACGTGGCCATCGGCATGTCGCTTACGGTTTTCCTCATTGCTTTCGGCTACAGCTTCGTGGCCAAGGGCGTCAAGGGTGTCGGCGCCGAATTCCTGTTCCATCCGTTCGGCAAATGGATGATGCCGGTCAACTTCCTGCTCAAGTGCGTGGAAGAACTGGCCAAGCCGATCAGCCTGGGCCTGCGACTTTTTGGAAACATGTACGCCGGCGAGATGATCTTCATCCTGCTGGCGAGCTTCACGCTCGGCCTGGGCGCGCCGGAAGCGGTCACCACCGGCAATGTGGCCGCCTTGATCGTTGCAGCGGGGCTGATGGTATTGACCGTCTTCTTTTTCGCCCGCGGCAAGGCCCTGCTTGGCGCCGCCCTGCTGCTTGGCATCCCGGTCGTTGGCGCGATTGGATGGCTGCCCTCGGCATTGACCAGCGGTTATGCGCAAATGGAGCTGGCCACGGCCTGGACCCTGTTCCACATCCTGATCATTTCGCTGCAGGCCTACATTTTCATGACCCTGACCACCGTCTACATGGCGATGGCCGCCGATCACCACTGACCGGCACAATTTTCTTACTCACAAGTTCTACGGAGACAAACGATGGATATCAGTGCACTGGCAAACGTTGAAGGCCTGACCGCTCTGGCGGCAGCGCTCATGCTCGGCCTCGGCGGCATCGGCGCCGCGATCGGCATGGGTCTGATGGGCGGCAAGTTCCTCGAAGGCGCCTCGCGCCAGCCGGAACTCGTACCGATGCTGCAGGGCAAGATGTTCCTGCTGGTCGGCCTGATCGACGCGATTCCGATCATCGGCGTGGGTATCGCCATGTACCTGACCTTCGTCGATCCGTTTGCGGCCAAGGTGCTCGCACACGCCGCCGGCGCCGCTCATTGATTCGTTCCAGCGTCGCTGTGAGGGTCTAGCTCGTGAACATTAACGCCACTCTGTTCGCCCAGATGATCGTCTTCGGGATCCTCATCTGGGTCACGATGAAGTTCATCTGGCCGCCGCTGAAAACCGCGATGGATGACCGTGCGCTGCGCATCGCCGAAGGCCTCAGCGCCGCCGAACGCGCGCAGGCCGAGCTGAAGGATGCCGACGCCCGCGTGGCCGATGAGATCAAGAAGGCCCGTGTCCAGGCCAGCGAAATCATCGACAAGGCACAACAGCAGGCCAACCTGATTCTGGACAAGGCCAAGGCCGACGCACTGCTTGAAGCCGCGCGCCAAAAAGCGGTTGCGCAGGCCGAGATCGACGGCATGGTAGGCAAGGCGCGCGAGTCGTTGCGTGGCCAGGTCGCCGCTCTGGCGATGCAGGGTGCGCAGAAGATCATTCAGCGCGAAATCAATCCGGATACCCACAAGGCCCTGCTCGATCAACTGGTTGCCGAGATCTAGTCGATGAGCGAAACCCTGACTCTGGCGCGACCCTACGCACGCGCGGCATTCGAAGCGGCCAGCGACGCCAAGTCGCTTGCCGGCTGGTCGCGGAATCTGCGTTTCTCCGCCCAGCTCGTATCCGATGCTCGCATCGGCGGGCTGATCGGCAATCCGCGTCTGGGCAATGCCGAGTTGACCGGCTTGCTGCTGCCGCCCGACGAAACCGTGGGCTCGCCGTTCACCGGCTTCCTGAGTCTGCTGGTCGGAAACCGGCGTGTGCTGCTGCTGCCGGACATCGCCGCGCTGTTCGAGGAATACAAGCGCGAGGCCGAGCATGTGCTGAAAGTGACGCTGCGCACGGCAACACCTGTGCCTGCGGCGCAGGCCGATGCCATCAAGCTCGCGCTGAAAAAGCGCTTCGGGCTCGAGATCGATCTGGAACAACGCATCGATCCCAGCACGATCGGTGGTGCCGTGATCGATGCCGGCGACACGGTCATCGACGGCTCGGTGCGCGGGCGGCTCGATCGTCTGCAAAGCGCGTTGGCGCACTAGTACGATCAGCCATGATCGCGAGGATCAGGAAGCAGCCACCCATGTCTGCACTTTCAATCTAGAATATACTTTTACCATTTGCTGCATCCTTCGCGGGATGCTCACGAGAGAAACCCATGCAAACGCTCAATCCTTCAGAAATCAGCGAATTGATCAAGGGCCGCATCGAGAAGGTCAAGCTCGCTGCCGAATCGCGCAACGAAGGCACGATCGTCTCGGTATCCGACGGCATCGTGCGCATTCACGGCCTGGCCGACGCGATGGCGGGCGAGATGATCGAAATGCCGGGCGGCGCGTTCGGCCTCGCACTGAACCTGGAGCGCGACTCGGTCGGCACCGTGGTGCTCGGCGAATACGAGCACCTGCGCGAAGGCGACACGGTCAAGACCACCGGCCGCATCCTCGAAGTGCCGGTCGGCCGTGAACTGCTTGGCCGCGTCGTCAACGCACTCGGCGCCCCGATTGATGGCAAGGGTCCGCTGAACGCGAAACAGACCTCGCCGATCGAGAAAGTTGCGCCTGGCGTGATCTGGCGAAAATCGGTCTCGCAGCCGGTACAGACCGGGTACAAGTCGGTTGACTCGATGATCCCGATCGGCCGTGGCCAGCGCGAGCTGATCATCGGCGACCGTCAGACGGGCAAGACAGCACTGGCGATCGACGCGATCATCAACCAGAAAGACAGCGGCATCAAATGCATCTATGTCGCGATCGGCCAGAAGCAGAGCTCGATCGCGAACGTCGTGCGCAAGCTCGAAGAGAACGATGCGCTTGCGCACACGATCATCGTCGCTGCCGCTGCCGCGGATTCGGCCGCGATGCAGTACATCGCCCCGTATTCGGGTTGCGCGATGGGTGAGTTCTTCCGCGACATCGGCGAAGACGCCCTGATCATCTATGACGATCTGACCAAGCAGGCCTGGGCGTACCGCCAGATTTCGCTGCTGCTGCGCCGTCCGCCGGGCCGCGAAGCTTATCCGGGCGACGTGTTCTATCTGCACAGCCGCCTGCTCGAGCGCGCCGCGCGCGTCAATGAAGAATATGTGGAAAAAGCGACAAAGGGCGCGGTGAAAGGCAAGACCGGTTCTCTGACTGCGCTGCCGGTGATCGAAACCCAGGCCGGCGACGTCTCGGCCTTCGTGCCGACGAACGTGATCTCGATAACCGACGGCCAGATCTTCCTGGAAACCGACCTGTTCAACGCCGGCATCCGCCCGGCCGTCAACGCCGGCATCTCGGTGTCGCGCGTGGGCGGCGCAGCGCAGACCAAGATCATCAAGAAGCTGTCTGGCGGCGTGAAGCTCGCGCTCGCCCAGTATCGCGAACTGGCGGCATTCGCGCAGTTTGCGTCCGATCTCGACGCGGCGACCCGCGCCCAGCTCGAGCGCGGCCAGCGTGTGACCGAACTGATGAAGCAGAAGCAGTACGCGCCGCTGTCCGTGGCCGAACTGGCCGTTTCGCTGTACGCGGCCGAAAAAGGCTACCTGGACGACTTGCCGATCGCGCAGATCCTGCCGTTCGAAAAAGGCCTGCACGCGCATTTCGCCAACAATTACGGCGACTGGGTCAAGGCGACGAATGACAAGTCCGACTGGAACAACGACATCGAAGCCGTGCTCAAGAAAGGCATCGAAGAGTTCAAGAAGACTGGCGGCTGGTGATGTAGGGTGCGTCTTGACGCACCGCCTTTGAACCTCGAAACGAACTGAAGCAGGCGCATCCGAGATGCGCCCTACGGAAGACATACAATGGCAGGCGCTCGCGAAATCCGGACGAAGATCAAAAGCGTGGCAAACACCCGCAAGGTGACGCGCGCGCTGGAAATGGTTTCGGCATCGAAAATCCGCAAGGCTCAGGACCTCATGAAGTCCTCGCGTCCGTATGCGCGCGCGATGCGCCAGGTCATCGGCCACCTGGCCAAGGCCAATTCCGAATACCGGCATCCGTTCCTGCACGAGCGTACCGAAGTCAAACGCGTCGGCTACATCGTCATCTCGACCGATCGCGGCCTGTGCGGCGGCCTCAACTCGAACCTGTTCCGCAAGCTGCTTGGAGAAATCCGCGCCTGGCAGGAAAGGAAAGTCGAAGTCGATATCGTCGCGATCGGCACCAAGGCCAATGCTTTCTTCAAACGCCTCAAGGTCAACCTGACCGGCAGCGCTACGCATCTGGGCGAACGCCCGAAGGTCGAACAGCTGATCGGCGTGATCAAGGTGATGCTGGACGCCTACAGCACCGGCCGCGTCGATCGCCTGACCCTGGCCTACAACGATTTCGTCAATACGATGACGCAGAAGCCGACGCTGGAGCAGCTGTTGCCGCTGCCGGCTTCGGCCGCACTCACGACCGTGTATGACTGGGACTACATCTACGAGCCGGATGCGCAGACCGTGCTGGATCACGTGCTGACGCGCTACATCGAATCGCTGGTCTATCAGGCGACGCTGGAAAATCTGGCCAGCGAACATGCGGCGCGCATGGTCGCGATGAAGTCGGCCAGCGACAACGCGACCAAGGCGATCGACAACCTGACCCTGGTGTACAACAAGGCGCGGCAGTCGGCGATCACCCAGGAAATTTCGGAAATTGTCGGCGGTGCGGCGGCAGTTTGAAATGTTTTACCTTCTCCCCCGGGAGAAGGTGGCGCGAAGCGCCGGATGAGGGAGCGAGCTTGGTGCGCGCCGGCCCTCACCCCCAACCCGTCTCCCGGTGGGAGAGGGGCCAGTGACGAAGAATTTGAGCTTTTGAGGACATCAGCATGAATCAGGGCAAAATCGTACAAATCATCGGCGCCGTGGTCGACGTCGAATTCCCGCGCGATCAGGTGCCAAAAGTATACGACGCGCTGAAAGTCGAAGGCACGGCGTCGCCGATCACGCTCGAAGTGCAGCAGCAGCTCGGCGACGGCATCGTGCGCACGATCGCGCTGGGTTCCACTGACGGCCTGAAGCGCCACCTGGTGGCCACGAACACCGGCGAGGCCATCAAGGTTCCGGTCGGCAAGGCCACGCTCGGCCGCATCATGGACGTGCTCGGCAACCCGATCGACGAGGCCGGCCCGATCGGCGCGAAGGAGAGCTGGGTCATTCATCGTTCGGCACCCAGTTACGACGAACAGGCGGCGGCCAACGACCTGCTGGAAACCGGCATCAAGGTCATCGACCTGGTCTGCCCGTTCGCCAAGGGCGGCAAGATCGGCCTGTTCGGCGGCGCCGGTGTCGGCAAAACCGTGAACATGCTCGAACTGATCAACAACATCGCGACCCAGCACGCCGGCCTGTCGGTGTTCGCCGGCGTCGGCGAGCGCACGCGAGAGGGCAACGACTTCTATCACGAGATGATCGAAGCCGGCGTCATCAAGCTCGACAACATCACCTAATCGAAGGTGGCGATGGTCTACGGCCAGATGAACGAGCCGCCGGGCAACCGCCTGCGCGTGGCCCTGACCGGCCTGACCATGGCCGAATATTTCCGCGACGAAAAAGACGCTTCCGGCAAGGGCCGCGACGTGCTGTTCTTCGTCGACAACATCTATCGCTACACCCTGGCCGGCACGGAAGTGTCCGCGCTGCTCGGGCGCATGCCGTCGGCGGTGGGCTATCAGCCGACCCTGGCCGCGGAAATGGGCACCCTGCAGGAGCGCATCACCTCGACCAAGACCGGCTCGATTACGTCGGTGCAGGCGATCTACGTGCCCGCGGACGATTTGACCGATCCGTCGCCGGCAACCACGTTCTCGCATCTTGACGCGACCGTCGTGCTCTCGCGCAACATCGCCTCGCTCGGCATCTATCCGGCCGTGGATCCGCTGGACTCGACCAGCCGCCAGCTCGATCCGAACGTGATCGGCACCGAGCATTACGACACCGCGCGCCGCGTGCAGGCCACGCTGCAGCGTTACAAGGAATTGAAGGACATCATCGCGATTCTCGGCATGGACGAGTTGAGCGAAGAGGACAAGGCCACCGTGTCGCGCGCGCGCAAGGTCGAGCGCTTCTTCTCGCAGCCGTTCCACGTCGCCGAAGTGTTCACCGGCTCGCCGGGCAAGTACGTGTCGCTCAAGGACACGATCCGCGGTTTCAAGATGATCGTCGACGGCGAATGCGATCACCTGCCGGAGCAGGCGTTTTACATGGTCGGCGGCATCGACGAGGTGTTCGAGAAAGCCAAGACGCTGGACGCGAAGAAGGCCGCCTGAGATGGCTACCATCCGCTGCGACATCGTCAGCGCCGAAGCCGAGATCTTCCACGGTACGGCCGCGCTGGTCGTCGCCACCGGCGACGAGGGCGAACTGGGCATCGCGCCGCGCCACGCTCCGCTGATCACGCGGCTCAGGCCAGGCCAGGTGCGCGTGATTGCGGAGAACGGCGATGAGCAGTTCTTCTATGTTTCCGGCGGCATCATCGAAGTCCAGCCGCAGGTCGTGACGGTGCTCGCCGACACGGCGATCCGCGCCAAGGACCTGGACGAGTCGGCCGCCAATCGCGCGAAGGAAGCGGCCGAACGCCTGCTCGCCAATCGCACCGATGCGCTGGAAATCGCGCAGGCCCAGATCGAACTGGCGCAGGCCATTGCCCAGCTGCAGGCGATCGAGCGCCTGCGCAAGCAGATGAAGCACTGATCGGCGCTTTCCGAATCACTTCCAGGACGCCGGCCACAAGCCGGCGTTTTTGTTTTCGCAGATCATTTCTTTGCCCGCGCCAGGGCCGCAAAAAGCTCGAATGCCGTCCCCTGTCTGCGCTATCGTAGGCACATGACTTCCACTGCCCCCCTTCACGTCATCATTCTCGCCGCCGGCGAAGGCAAACGCATGCGTTCGGCGCTGCCGAAGGTGCTGCTGCCGCTGGCCGGCAAACCCATGCTTGCGCACGTGCTGGCGACCGCGTGCGACCTGGGTCCGGCAGGAATCCATATCGTGTACGGGCATCGCGGCGATCAGGTGCGTGCCGCGTTCGCCGACCACGCCGAGATTGATTGGGTGTTGCAGTCCGAACAGCGCGGCACCGGTCATGCGCTGCAGCTGGCGCTCGCGCAGGTTCCCGAAGCCGCGCGCGTGCTGGTGCTTTACGGCGACGTGCCATTGATCCGCGCCACTACGTTGAAACCGCTGACCGAAGGGACGGCAACGCTCGCCGTGCTGACCGCCGAGCTGTTCGATCCGCACGGCTACGGCCGCGTGGTTCGCGACGGGCTCGGCCAGGTGCGTGCAATCGTGGAGGAAAAAGATTGCACGCCGGATCAGCGCGCGATCACGACGGTCAATACCGGCATTCTCTCCGCCGACGCGCGCCGCCTGCGCGCGTGGGCGCACAACCTCGACAACCGCAATGCCCAGGGCGAGTTCTACCTCACCGACATATTCGCCCAGGCCGCGGCCGATGGCTTGCCGGCGACGACGCAGACCTGCCGCGACGAACACGAGGCCTTCGGCGCCAACGATGCATGGCAACTGGCGCAACTGGAGCGTCACTTTCAATTGCGGCAGGCAAAGGCTGTCTGCGCGCAAGGCGTACGTCTGACCGACCCGGCGCGCTTCGATCTGCGCGGCGACGCACTGTTCGGGCACGACGTGGAAATCGATGTCGATGTCATCCTTGAAAACCAGGTGGAACTTGGCGACGGCGCGCGTATCGGGCCGTTCTCCCGGATCAGCAATTCCACGCTCGCCGCCGGCACCGTCGTGAGTGCGCATTGCGATCTGGATGGCGTCGTCACTCACGGGCCGTGCACGATCGGCCCTTTCGCACGCTTGCGCCCAGGAACCGATCTGGCCCCCGGCGCACATATCGGCAATTTTGTAGAAGTGAAAAATGTCACGTTCGGCCAGAACGCCAAAGCCGGTCACCTTAGCTACCTCGGCGACGCCAGCATCGGCGCCGACGTCAACATCGGCGCCGGCACTATCACCTGCAACTACGACGGCGCCAACAAACACCATACCACGATCGAGGATGGCGCCTTCATCGGCTCGAACACGGCGCTGGTGGCACCCGTCACGGTCGGCAAGGGTGCAACGATCGGCGCTGGATCGACGATCGGTTTGAACGCTCCCGCTGGCGAGCTGACCGTCTCGCGCGCGCGGCAGACGACGATTCCGGGCTGGCAGCGGCCGAAGAAATCCTGAACGGCGCGCCATTTAGTTTGCGCGACGCGGCACGATCACCAGTGCCTGCTCGATCTTGCCCGGATCGTACACCTTGCCGCCCTTGATTACGGTATCGACTTTTTCGATATCGGCGATATCGGCGGTCGGGTCGCCGTCGATGAGGATCATGTCGGCGAGCTTGCCTGCGGCGATCACGCCGCGATCCTTGTTCACGCCCATCACCTGCGCCGATGTCCAGGTGTCCATGCGCAGAACTTCGGTCGCCGGAATTCCGGCGCGCACATAAAGCTCAAGCTCGTGATGCAGGCTGTAGCCGGCCAGCGAATCAGTGCCGGGAATGATCGTCACGCCGGCATCGTGCAACGCCTTGAGCAGATCAAGCATGGCCGGAAACGCCTGCGCATAAGCCTCCTTCTTGTCCTTCGGCACCTCAAGCGCGCCACTGAGCAAGCCGCGCCGGACCTGAGGCGGAAAGCGCGGAGCAATGTTCGCCAGCCCGGGCGTCACTGCCGCAGGGTCGCCACTGAACAGGCCTTCGAACACGTTCATGGTCGGATCCAGCACGGTATGGTGCCGCTTGAGGAAAGCGATGAACTCGCGCACCTGGGGCTTGTCCGGCGTGAACTCGCGCGCGTGCTCGGCAACCTTGATGAAGCGGTCGCGATTGCGTGTTTCCTGCACTGCGGGAAACAGGAAATTCAGCTCGATGAAGTTCAGGTGCTGGATCTCGTCGGCGCCACCATCGACGAACTGACGCGCCGACATGAACGCCGGCACATGGCCGCTGACGCGCAGTCCGCGCGCATGGGCGCGCTCGGCAATGATCGGCATCAATGCCGGCTTCACCGACGAATATATTTTTATCTGCGCATAGCCGTGATCGGCATACCAGTCGACGTCCTTGATCGCCTCTTCGGCGGTGTCGACACGCATCCTGGTCGGTCCGGCGAGTGGGCCGGTGCCATCGATGATGCCGGCTTTGAGCACGCGCGGGCCCAGTTCGCTGCCGTCGTCGAAACGCGCGACGCGTTTGAGGAATCCGTCGGTATCGTTGGCCATGTCGCGCGCGCTGGTCACGCCGGCGATCAGATCGAGTGCCCCATCGACGTCGCCGAAATGCTGGTGGTTGTCCCACAATCCGGGCATCAGGAAACGGCCATGTGCGTCGATGACTTCCGCTCCGTCTGGCTGCTTGAAATCCGCGTCGGTGACGACGCGTACGATGCGGTCGCCTTCGATCAGCACGCTCATGCCCGGCGTCACCGAGAGATCGCGCGGATCGAACAGGCGCGCGTTGCGGACGGCGAGCGCTTTTCCTGGTTCGTGAGTGAGATCACGCGCAATGCGCACCGACCACGCGCCATCGGTCGCGTCTTGTGCCGTCTGCAATTGCGCAACGGCGTCGCGGTAGTCGGGTGACACGATCGTCAGCCAGCTGGAAACCTGCGCCGCCGTATTGCCGTCCCGATCCAGCCATACATCGGTTGGCGTGAAGCCGAGTCCACTGATGAGGTAGTGACTCAGCGTGGCGTTGCCAACCGTCGCGGACACGTCGACGCTACCGATCGCTTCGATGGCAGCCACGCCCGCGGGCAGCAGCGCGAGTCGATGGCCCGGCGCGTTTAGCAGAGCGCGTGCCAGCACGCCGAGAAATTCCGGCGGCGCGCTGAGCGGCAGGTAAAACGCTGCGCCCGACACTGTTTGCTCGCCGTGTTCGGTGCGGTTGCTCCAACTGGCCTTGCCGTTGGCCATGCTGAATTTCTCGCTGACTGCAGCCTTCATGTAGTCGTTGCCGGCTGCCGAGTATTCGATTGGCACGCCGGCCGAGTCGAGTTTCCAGGTCGCGGTGATGCGATCACCGCGGCCGCGGTCGTTGTAGGAATATTCGCTGCGCGCGGCGCCATCGCCGAGGGCAGTGACGGTCTGCGTACCTGCGGGAATGCCCTGGATCAGGACCTGGTCCTCGCGTCCCGCAGAAGCTGCCTGGACGAGGCTTGCAGTCAGCGACAAGAGCAACAGCCATTTTGCATTCACGATCGGTTTTCTCCTTGACGACGCGCAGCAGAACATGATTGCCGGCAGCATGCCCGTGGCGGACGGCACAATATCGCGCTTTTATCCCACAACGCCGGAAAAAACCACAAAACCGGCCGCGCCTCGGCCGGGAACCCGCTAAAATGGGCAACTGGATTCGAGGATGGTCTCATGTGCGGAATCGTCGGTGCCGCCGCGCGGCGCGATGTGGTCGGAACGCTGATCGCGGGGCTCAAGGCGCTGGAATACCGCGGCTACGATTCGGCCGGTATCGCCCTGCTCACCGACCATGGCCTGGAGCGCGTGCGCACCAAGGGCAAGGTGCATGAACTGGAATTGCTGCACGCGACGCAGCCGATCGCCGGTCTCACCGGCATCGCGCATACGCGCTGGGCCACGCACGGCGCGCCGAACACGGTCAATGCCCACCCCATCTCGTCACGCGACAATGTGGCTGTTGTACACAATGGGATTATCGAGAATCACGAGGAACTGCGTGCGGAACTGCGGGCGCTGGATTACGAATTCGCGACCGAAACCGACACCGAAGTCATCGCCCATCTGATCGAGCACTACCACGCCTCGGGGGCGAGCCTGCGCGAAGCGGTGCAGCAGGTGATCCCGCGCCTGCGCGGCGCCTATGCCATCGCGGCGATCTCCCGGCGCGAGCCCGGCCATGTCGTCGGTGCGCGCCGCGGCAGTCCGATGGTCGTGGGTCTCGCCGACGGCGAACAGTTCATCGCCTCGGATATTCACGCCCTGCTGCCGGTGACGCGACGTTTCATCTATCTGGCCGAGGGCGATGTCGTCGAGGCCATGACCGATCGCGTGCAAGTCTACGACGAGCACGGTGCGGCCGTGGAACGACCGGTCAAGCTGGCGCATTTCGGCGCCGATGCAGTCGAACGTGGCGAATATCGCCACTACATGCTCAAGGAGATCCACGAGCAGCCACAGGCGATCGCCGATACGCTCGAAGGCCGCATCGCCGGCGGCCACATCCTCACCGCCATTTTCGGTGTCGGCGCGCATGAACTTTTGAGCCAGACCCGCAACGTGCATCTGATCGCCTGTGGCTCCAGCTATCACGCCGCCCTGATTGCGCGGTACTGGATCGAGAGCCTCGCGGGGATTCCGTGCAATGTGGAAATCGCCTCGGAGTATCGGTATCGCGACGTCGTCGTGCCGGTCGACACGCTGTTCGTCAGCGTCAGCCAGTCGGGTGAAACCGCCGATACGCTGGCGGCGCTGAAACTGGCAAAAGCCAGGAAATACCTCACGACAGTTGCCATCTGCAACGTGCCAGAATCATCGATCGTGCGCGAATCCGCGCTCGCGCTGATGACGCGCGCCGGTCCTGAAATTGGCGTCGCCTCGACCAAGGCGTTCACGACGCAACTCGTTGCGCTGGCCCTGCTCGCGCTGGAAATCGCACGCCACCACGGCATCGACCTGAGGCGTTATGAGACGCTCGTGCACCAGCTCGAAACGCTGCCGGGGACGGTACGCGACGTGCTCGCGCTCGACGCGGAAATCCAGAAGCTTGCCAGGCATTTCGTCACCAAGGATCACGCCCTGTTCCTCGGCCGCGGCACTCAGTATCCGATCGCGATGGAAGGTGCGCTCAAGCTCAAGGAAATTTCCTATATCCACGCCGAGGCATATCCGGCCGGCGAACTCAAGCACGGCCCGCTCGCGCTCGTGGACGAGAACATGCCGGTGATCGCAGTCGCACCCAACGATCATCTGCTGGAAAAACTCAAATCCAATCTCGAGGAAGTCCGCGCCCGCGGTGGCGAACTCTACGTGCTTGCCGATGCCGATGTCGCCGCCCACATACCAAGACACAGCGGTCATCTGCTCGTGCTCCCGGCCTGCGGCGAACTGATCGCGCCGATCGTGTTCACCGTCCCGCTGCAACTGCTCGCCTATCACGTCGCCGTGCTGCGCGGCACCGACGTGGATCAGCCGCGCAACCTGGCGAAAAGCGTCACTGTGGAATAGGCGCCGCGCACCGCCATTCCCGTTGGCAAGAGTGAACAAACCGTACAACTCGCTAACAAGGGGTACAACTTGGCCGCGTTTTCGCTGCCTGCTGAGATAACAGAACGCACAACAATAAACGTGGATGACGCGTGCAAACAGCGGCACTCTGTGCCGCGCTGAACTCAGGGGCCGAGACGATTGACGCCAAGGCAGAAGCGCACAGCATCTCCCGGCGAACAGTCTGTGGCTCTAAATGGCGGGAGTTGGGCCGACCAAGCGACATTCGCCACGATGTGGCCCAACGTCTTTTTCACAGGGGCGAATATTCAATCGCCATTGACAGTTCTTGGCTGGTCGGCGACGCCACTTGTGATTGCCTCCGGTGTCAGCTTTACTGTCGTGAATCTGGATCCCTGACCGTCGGCTTGTGGCCGCCTGCTGCACGAACTTTCAATCAGCCAGTCACACGTCGTGCGCCTGCCGTCACAGCCGGCACGATTCAAATCCGCCGCTAAAGACTAAGTCGCTATTGGTGGAAACGTTGAAATCGCCGCTTGTCAGAGATTGGATCGGCGTCGGATTGGGGATGGTCACGCTGGCGGTGATCGTTAGTCCGGTGACTGGTGCTGTGTAGAACCGCTGTGCGCTATTCAGCGTAGCCACTCCATTGACCATTGACGCACTGCCTAGGTCTACCGTGCCGCCGCATGCTGAGATAGTGAAATCGACGGTGGCAGTGTCGGCAATCGTGTTGCCAGCACCGTCTTGTTCCGTCACCGTGATGGTGCCGAGAGTATCTCCCTGGATAAGGTCGCTGGGTTGGGTCGTGAATGTCAGTACGTTGGCGGCGAAATCGGCTGTCACGCTGATATTTGTTGTGACGTTGACGTCGGTGCGCGGATTCACGGTCAAGCCATCGCTCCATTGCACGAAGTGATAGCCAGTGTTCGGTACCGCCGTCACCGCGCTGCCGTCGGATCCAAAGTTCACCGTCTGCGGCGACGAGCCGTTGATCGTGCCGTTGGCACCGGCCGTGTAGGTCAGCGTGTAGGTATCGGTCGTGAAGCTCGCCACGACCGTGCAGTCGGCCGTGATCGCATTGGTCGTGTAGGTCGTGCCGATCAGCGCGCCACCGCAGGTGCCGCCGACACTGGCGGTATAGCCGGGGTTGGGCGTTACCGTGAACGTCGTGGTCCCGTTGTAATTCACCGTCTGCGGGGTGTTCGGTGAGATCGCTCCGTTCGCGCCGGCACTCGGTGTCACCGTATACGTGTTGATCGCGAAGCTGGCGGTGACATTGATATCCGCCGTGACGTTCGTATCCGTCCGCGGATTTGCCGTCGAACCGTCGCTCCACTGCACGAAATAGTATCCGGTGTTCGGCACGGCCATCACCGCCGTACCGCTGCCGCCGTAGTCGACCGTCTGCAATGGGTTGCCGTTGATCGTTCCGTTGCCATCCGTCGTGTATGACAAGGAGTACGTGTTGGTTGTGCAGGTCACGTCGACGTCGCTCACGTTCGTCGTGGAGACCGTGCCCGTCGCATTGGCCAACGTGCAGGTCTGGCCCGTGGGCTGGGCCTGCACGCTTACGGTGTATGCGGCGTTGGATGGTGCTTCCGTTGCGAACTGGTAGTTGGATGCACCGGGCGTGATGCTTGCAGTTTGACTGCCCCACGTCAGCCCTAGTACCAGGCCGGATGCCGCAAGGCCGGACACGGAGCCGCCGATCGAATACGCCGAAGGCCATGCCAGGGCCAGGTTGTATCCATTGACGGAACCGATGCCGGTGGCGAAATCCCAACCCGTGGTGGCCGCATAGGCAGGAACATACGACGAGTTGCTGGTCGAAAGCTTGCCAACCGTGCCCGATGCCACGTAGCAGTTGTTCGAACCCGTGCAGCCGACAACGATGTCGCCTTGCGTGATGTCGTAGAAAACGCAGGACGACGAAACGCCGCTGCCAAGCGTCGAGTCGCACGACGGATTGCCGCTGGTGCCATACGCCGCGGCGGCGAGCGCGTAATACGTCGGATTCGGATTGCCCTGGGCGGAACCGGTGTATTGATTGACCAGCGCCTGGATGCCGGCCATGACCGCTGTGGCGATTTCGGTACCTCCAATTTCGAAGACGGTCGGATTCGCCCCGGTCGTCGAACAGCCGTCGTGGGCGGAATCGAAAGTGCATTCGGCCGCATAACCGTGATACCGGGTGCCGTCACCTGCAAACAGCGCAACATCCGGTATGTCGCGGACGCCGTCGCCGGGATTGCCGATCAACCCGGCCTGCCAGGATGGCTTGGGATAACCTGCACACGTGCCGCTGACCACATCGGGTGTCGAGGGAGATGGAGCACCGCTTGCGCAGCCGCTGGGTCCGCCACCGCCGGCCACAATAGAGGATGTGCTGTCATCGTTCCACGGAATCTCGTTGATGTAGGACGTTGCATTGCCGGCGATCCACGTACCGCTGCCAAGATCGGTGCCGCCGACCGCGACGTTGTACGGTGTCGACGCCGTCTCGCTGACAGCGATGCCATTCTTCGCCGGATAAAAAAAATCACACGCGGCCGCGCCCAAGTCTCCGGTCGCCGCGAATACCGACACGCCGCGCGCCGCAGCGGTCTGGTAGGTGGATGCAAAGGCGGCATTCCCGCTCGCGCCGTCAGACGCCTCGCAATCGGCAAAGTTGAAGCTCCACAGCATCGTTGGATCGTCCATGGAGTTCAGATTCTGCATTGCGATCAAGCCGCCAAATGTGGTGGCAGTGTTCCCGCAGCTGACGATCTCCACGACAGCGCCGGGAGCCGCCGCGCCGGCAAACTCTGCTTCCGAAATCGCAGCTGTCGTTAGCGCAGGATCAACAGTCGTCGGGACCGTGCAATCCGGCGTCAGAAACGGCAAGTTCGACGCGGCGAGCCCGTTTCGGGCGCGGAAGGCGGTGTAGTCCTTGGAAGACGGGGGGAACTGGTCCGAAAACACGGCAATGGTCTGGCCCGCGCCGGATATGTTGGCCGCGAACAATGCGCTGAGGTCGTAAATGGTCGCCAGATCCTGCGCACCGACCAGCAGGCCACTGCAATAAGTATCACCGGTGGGACAAACTTGATCGGGTTGATTACCTGTGTTGCTGTGAGATCCGGTAACCAAATCGACGGCGTTGGGCGTCCCCATGGACGTCGAACGAGGCATGAAGTCGTGAAGCGAGACGACGCCGTTAACCGCCGGGACCAGCGCGGTCGGGATCTGCGGGACATTCATATTAGCGATGTGGGCCACCCCGGCGACGTTCAGATGGTGGACCTCCGTCCTGAACGCCGCTTTCACCTGCCCGGCGGTGCCGGAGAAGTCGATCATCATGCCGTCGGCATGCGCCTTGTTCACCGAAAACCCGTTCGACGCCAGCCAGCTCACGATCGTGTCGATGTCGGATTGGGCTGGACCATACTGCCCGACTTGTTTGGCGGTCAGCCAGTGATGGTAGTAAGGCGACTTGGGGTCGGTCTGTCCGGCCATGAGCGCATCGAGCGCACTTTCGGACGCCACTGGGCGGTGCAACAACAGCAGCATGTGCTCGAGCGGGAACTCGTCCGCGACCGCGCCGAGGTCATTGGCTTTCGTGGCTTCCGGACGCACGCCAGTGTGCATCGGCGTATAGCGAGACTGATCGATATTTTCTCTGATTTGCGGCGCGGCAGGCGGCGGTGCAAAGCTGAAAAGCGGCATGGCAGCGCGAACCGGCATCGTTGCCAGCATGGCGCAGATCGTGCACAAAAAACCGAACGCTGCGAACGATCGCATCGTGGTCATCTGAACCCCCTGCTTTCGAGACCGGAAGTCTATGCCATATCTGCCGCATCCGAAAAGACCTCGCGGAAGGCAAGGTCAAGCGCGCACCAGTTGCACGCAATCTCTTGTGGCGACGTCAGAAGAAATCGTCGCCGATGAGACGTACGAAACCCCATGAATGCAACACCCGCTTTGCGGCAGCGAAGCGGAAAAACGCACTGACCGGTTCGGGCCGACCTGGGCCGTTGATGAAGTCAACAGAGGAGGAGTGGTGATTTGTGCAGTCGACGGACGCCTTGCGACCCTAAGCAGCCGCCCGACAAAAGGCCGCCATGGAGAAACCTACGCACGTTCTCAATCAGCGACGATGCCGGTCGTGCGCAGCCACGCCTCGACCAGCTCCGGCCAGGCGGTAATCGGAAGCGATGTCCGCCGCAAGCCGAACGCGTGCCCGCCGTGCGCGTACAGATGCATCTCCACCGGCACACCGGCCTTCTTCAGTGCAGAGTAGTAAACCAGCGATTGATTCACGCCGTCCACGTTGTCATCTTCGGCCTGCGCCAAAAATGTGGGCGGTGTCTCGCCGGAAACCGGAACATTGGGATTCAACGCATCATGGTCGGTCGCCAGGTGCCCCGGATAAATCGCGACGGCAAAATCGGGACGGGCGCTTTCTTTGTCGGCCGCATCCAGCGGCGTATACAAGCGGCGTCTGAAGTTAGTACTCGCTTCAGCCGCCAGATACCCTCCCGCTGAAAAACCGAGCACACCAACCTTGCGGGGATCAATATGCCATTCCGCAGCGTGAGACCGCACCAATCTCAATGCCCTCTGGGCGTCTTCCAATGCCGGCACGGATAACTCGCGATTGTGCGGGCGGCAATCGCATCGCCAGTCATAAGGCTTGCTCGGGACGCGATACTTCAACACGATGCAGGTGATTCCCCTGGATGTCAGCCAGTCGCAAACTTCCGTGCCCTCCAGGTCCATGGCGAGTATCTGAAAGCCGCCGCCCGGAAACACGACGACCGCGACTCCCGTGTTCTTTTCCCTTGGGGAATAGACCGTCATCGTGGGTTGCAAGACATTGCTGACGGAAACCACGGGCTTGCCTGCGACCAGTGAATTTCCTGTTTTGGCATACTCCGGCCCGGGCATGGGCTGGGCGTCCGGCACTCGCCCTGGCCAAATTGGTATTTGCGTGTTCTCGGCGGCGGGCGGCCAACCCATCGGCTGCGCAGGCGCGCTTGCGCATACCGTCAGCAGACACAAAGCAATGGCCCACAACTTCATAGCATTCCTCCGTTTTTTGCGCTCAGTAGGTTTGCGTGATCAAAACAGGACATCAGCAGACCTCCTCGCCCCAATCCTGCACGCGGTCCCGGGCTGGCAGCGGCCGCTTCGGTGGATTTTTTCGGGCACGCGTGTGCTGGTGTGCCTGCCGGCGAGCTGATCGCTATCGTTTGGTCAGGAGAACAAGTTCACCGGTACGCGCATGGCCCGGTGGTGATCCGATCCGCTCGCGTTCGTAGTGCAGCGAATTCGGCACGATAACCACGCAGTCTGCCGGGTAGTCAGGCTGGAAAACCAACCTTTCGATTGCTCCTTGGCAGCGATCCCAAGGTGGATTTCAACAGTGATGGCTTCATCGTCCGATGGCGCCCAACGGCTTTATCAAGCGTTTTCGAAAGGCTGCCCAAAGGCGCCGCTCGCCAGCGGCCGCTGTATCGAAGGCAAAAATCTCACGCCGCACCTGCGCGACGTGTGCAAAAAAACGGACAGCCATGATTTCGCCCGGATTCGACCTCGTTTTCGACCAAAGGCTCTTCCACACTTGGCACCAAGCATCCATCGCGGAGTCCATCATGAAGTACTGTAGGATCTTGCTCGTTCTCGCGCTCGTTTCCGTCGCCGGTTGCGATGGCCCTTTTCGTACACCGTGGCATGGTGAGGCGCTGGCGTCCGGAAGCGCGATCAAAGTCACTTCATTCAACCTCGTCTGGGGTGCCGAACATGACGATCACGCCCTCGGCAAGGATTGCTTCGCGATCGAATACGTGACCTCGTATCCAGGCGCAGATGCAAAGCGGCGCGAAGCAGAAGCAGCCGAGGTATTCGAACTTGTGCGCCCCGTCTCCGAACAGTGGGGATTTCGCGAAGCTACCGTGGCGGCAATCCCGATGCTCGAACACCGGGGCCTCTACGATCTTTACTGGTTTCAGCGCCAGTCCGACGGCCATTGGTCGTCCAGAGTTGTCGTTCAAAGTGGTGTGTGGCGTGCCAACGCCTTGTCCGCCTCGCCCCAATAGACGTGTCCGCAGACGACGTTGAAGGACCAGTCCTTGCCGTATTTCGCGATCGGCGCGCGAAAGATCGTCCCGGACAGCCTGGTGCACGAGTGCTCGTGACTGGCATCAAACCGGCCATGAACCACCCGCGAAAATCGTCCGCGCGCCGATTTCCGTCGCAGGCATGCGGTCATTGTCGGCAATGGCGGCCGGAGTGATGATGAACGGTAAATGCCAAAAACCCGGGCTTGACCCTGACCCAACGTAAGGCCGCAGGATGCCGTCACCCGCAACCGGAATGGAACAATGACGCTGTATACCGTCAGCCAGATCGCAAAGCGCACCGGCATCACCGTGCGCACGCTGCACCACTACGAGGCGAAGGGGCTGCTCACGCCCGCGCAGCGCAGCGACGCAGGCTATCGCCTTTACGGCGCCAGCGAACTGAAGCGGCTGCAGCACATCGTCTCGTTGAAGGCACTCGGATTTCCGCTGACGGAAGTCCGCGCCTGCCTGGATGCCGACGCGCCCTCGCTCACGCAGGCGCTGACGAGCCAGATCGACCGGTTGCGGGAAACGGTCGTCCGCCAACAGGATATCCTGCTGCGTCTGGAGCAGGTCGCGCAACGCGCGGCACAAGGCGAGTCGATCGATGCCGAAACCCTTCTAGCCAGCATCGAGGCCACTACCGTCATGGAAAAATATTTCACAACCGAACAGATGCAATCGATCAAACGCCGCGGCGAAGCACTCGGCTCCGGGCGTATTCATGCGGTCGAACAGGCGTGGCCGGACGTCATCGCCGGCATGCAGGCGGCGCTGCAGCTCAACAAGGATCCGGCCAGTGCGGAAGTGCAGGTGCTGGCGCGGCGCTGGCGTTCGCTGGTGCGCGAATTCACCGGCGGCGACCGCGCGATCCAGGGCTCGCTCAACACGATGTACAAGCAGGAACCCGCTGTACAGGCAAAAACCGGCATCGATCCGGCCCTGATGGCCTATGCCTGCGCAGCGATGAAGCTGATCCAGGACTGAGTGTGGAAGCCCGCTCGAATCAGGTCAGCTCGAATCAGCTCAGCACGTCGGGCCGCTTGGCGCCGGCAAAGCGCCGTGCCCAGTAACTTTCGTCAAGCCGGTCAACGCGTACGCGCTGACCGGTCGTGGGCGAATGAATGAAACGGCCTTCACCGAGATAAATGCCAACGTGCGAGATGCGTTTGCCGCGGATATGGAAGAAAACCAGGTCGCCGGTCTTCATTTCATCGCGCGCAATCTTCATCCCGGCCTGGAACTGGCTGACCGAATTTTCCGGCAGATCGATGCCCAGCGCGCTGGCGAATACGTAATGGACGAAACCGCTGCAGTCGAAACCGGTGGCCGGCACGCGGCCACCCCGGCGATAACGGATGTCGCGCAGCTTCATCGCGAAATCGGCCAGCGTCCGGCGCGGATCTTCGGCTACCGCCGGCACTACAAACGGCGCGGTTCCATCGAGGAGCGATGCCGCGAATGTGGTCGAATTGTCGATCAGTTCGGAAGCGAACATTGCCTGCAAGGCATCTTCGGCACAGGCGACCGAGACTTGCGGCGAAGGCGTCGCCGCGCAAGCGCAGGCTTGGGTCACGATGGCGGCAAAGAACCCTGCCGCGATGGTAAGTCGCTGGATTGGCATTGCAGGCAGATCCCCGTGAAAAAGTGCTGGTTGCGGCCGCTCTGGGCAATGGCGGCTTTCGACGAATCGCGACCGTACCAGAGCGATTGTTGGATTCCCGTTAACCGACGACGCGGCCGGCGTAGAATTCGCCCTTCCGTCCGGTTCCAGCGGGGATTTTCATGCGCATCTGCGTCTATGCCGCATCCAGCCGGCAATGCGACCAGGTCTATCACGATGCCGCCTACCGGCTCGGCGCGCTACTCGCGGGCACCGGTTGCAGCCTGGTCTACGGCGGCGGCTCGGCGGGCTCGATGGGTGCCGTGGCCAATGGCGCGCTGTCGGTCGGCGGCGAAGTGGTCGGCATCATCCCGCGTTTCATGGCCGATCTGGAATGGGGCCACGCCGGCCTGACCAGACTGGAGCTTGTCGAGGACATGCGCGAGCGCAAGCATCGATTGCTGACCGGTTCCGATGCCGTCGTCGCCCTGCCCGGCGGCTGCGGCACGCTCGAGGAATTGTTCGAGGCGATCACGCTCAAGCGGCTGGGCTTGTATTTCAATCCCATCGTGCTGCTGAATACGCGGAATTTTTATGCGCCGCTGCAGACTTTCATGATGCAAGTGATCGGCGAACGCTTCATGAATCCGGAGCACGCCGCCATGTGGTCGCTGGTGGATTCGCCGGAACAAGTACTGCCGGCAATCCGCGCCGCGCCGCGCTGGGACGAAAACGCTCGCGACTACGCCGTGGTGCGCTGAACGCCGCAGCACTCACTCATGACCGGCATCGTTCCCGGCATCCGGTTCGTCGAGAAATCCGCCGCCGGCCGGCTCTGCTTCTTCCTCGGCCTGCGCGCGCTCCGAAGCGTCGCCGCGTTCACTGCGCTCGACCTGTTTCTGCCAGCGGGTCTTGATCGGGTTGGCGGTTTCATCCGATGCCGCCGCCTGCACCAGTGCCGCCTTGCGCTCGTCCGGCAGATCGGCCCAGTGGCAGTTCTCGATCGCGCCAGCCAGGGAGTACAGCAGGTTCAGGCTCGGCCGGAACCCGGCGCGCTTGACCTTCATGAATGCCTCGACCGGCCCGAGCCGCTGCAAGTCTTCCTGCGTGCGCACACCAACCTGGCGCAGCCATGCCGCGGATTTCGGTCCGACGTTTCGGATCTTGCTGTCGTCTTTGGCTGCCATCCCGACTATCCCGTTGTGCCGAAACTCACGCTGCGCGCAGCGAATCCACAAATATACCTGCAAGCCGTTCCATGCCTGCGCGATCATCCGCGTCGAAGCGGGCTAGCCTGGGACTGTCCACGTCCCACACGCCGATCAGGCGCTCGCCATCGTACAGTGGAACCACGATCTCCGACCGCGACGCCGAGTCGCAGGCGATATGGCCCGGAAACGCGTTGACGTCGCGCACCACCTGGGTCTGGCGCGTCGCCGCCGCGGTGCCGCAGACGCCGGCGCCGAGGGCGATGCGGATGCACGCAGGCTGACCCTGGAACGGACCGACCACCAGTTCGTTGCCGTCGAAGAAATAGAAACCGGCCCAGTTCAGGTCCGGCAGCGCGTGATACACGAGGGCCGCGAAATTCGCGGCATTGGCAATGCGGTCGCGCTCGCCGTGAAGCAGGCCGCGAGCCTGTTCGGCGAGTTCCAGATAAAGCTCTGGTTTGCTGGTGGCCTCCAACGGCGCGGCGCTGAACATGCGGAATCCCAATCTGCGTCTGTGTACATTCTAGCCGGTAGCGTCGCGCTTTGCCGGGCCTTATGCTGGTTCCACCACCACCACCGCCGTCGCAATGAAATCGACCAGACTCGATCCAACCGACGTATTACGCATCCGTCGCCATCAACCGACCCGGCTGGAAGGTTTCATCGATGCCTCGTTTGCCTTCGTGGTGACTCTGCTCGTGATATCCATTGGCCACACGCCAAGCACGGTGCCGGAAATGCTGCATGCGCTGCGTGGCATTCCGGCATTCGCGCTGTGCTTCTTCCTCGTCGTGCGCCTGTGGAAAGCGCACCGCGACTGGAGCCGCTATTACGATCTGGAGGACCGCACGAGCATCTCCCTGAGCCTGGCACTGGTATTCCTCGTGATGGTGTTCGTCCATCCGTTGCGGCTGCTGTTCGCGCTGCTGTTTTCATGGGTCAGTGCGGGTTACCTCGTCGATCAGCCGGTCGGACTGCAAAATGTCGAGGAACTGCGCTGGGCGTTCGAAGTGTATGGTATCGGTTTCGCCGCGATCGCAGGCCTGTTCGCCCTGCTCTATCGCCATGCGCTGCGGCGAAGTGGCGATATTGGCCTGGACGCACGCGAGCTGCTCGCGACACGGATGCACATGGCGATCTGGTCTTCAATGGCCGGTCTGGCGGCACTGTCGACACTCAGCGCGGCCGTGCTTCCGTTCCACGCCAACCAGCCGTTCGTGTTCACCCTTCCGGGATTGCTCTATTCGCTGACGGGCATCCTCGCGCCCCAGATCCGGCGCCACTGCACGCAGCGACTCGCGCTGCTGCCGAACGCAACATGAGTCGCGGAGTCTTCATCACCGGAACCGACACCGGCATCGGCAAGACACTGGTATCGGCGACGCTGCTCGCCGCCTGCAATGCCGAGGGCCGCCGCGCCGTCGGCATGAAGCCGGTCGCCAGCGGCTGCACGCAGACACCACAAGGCTGGCGCAACGACGACGCCAGGCTGTTGATCGCTCACAGCACGGGTACGCCTGACTATGCACTGGTCAATCCCTACGCGTTCGCCGCGCCGATCGCACCGCATGTGGCTGCGGCGGATGCAGGCGTCGAAATCCACCTCGAGCCTATCCTTGCGGCATTTGCAGCATTATCCACAAATTACGATTGCATCGTGGTCGAGGGCGTCGGCGGATGGTGCGTGCCGCTATCGCCCGCGCTAATGCAATCAGATCTGGCGCGAGCGCTCGATTTGCCGGTGATCCTCGTCGTCGGTCTCAGGCTGGGCTGCATCAACCACGCCCTGCTCAGTGCACGCGCGATCGTCGCCGATGGTTGCCAGCTGGCTGGCTGGATCGGCAACGGCGTCGACCCGACGATGGCGCGCATCGAGGACAACATCGCCACGTTGCGCGCGCGTCTGCCGGCGCCGTGCCTGGGCGTGCTGCCGCCTTCGCATGGACGCGATGCCGACGCGCCCGGTCCACGCGCGCTGGCATCGCACCTATCCGCGATCGTCGCAATGATGTACGGATGATGCGCCGGAACCGCACACGGACATAGCCGCGATTCGCTGTGTTGTAGCGATTCGGCAAAAGTGGCGCAGCTACGCTGCGACCGTTTGCTTTGCACCCCGCGACAGGATGCCAGTGCAGCAATCATCCACTAACGCTTCCGCATATCCGCCGGCGCCTTGACCGGGTCGGCCTGGCGCCGGGGCAGTGTCAGCGGGTTGGCCTGGATCTTCGCCATCACCTCGGCAATGCCGCGATCCAGCTGCGGATCCTTGCCATGAATCGTGGAAAATACGTCATTTTCCACTTCGATATCCGGGCTGACGCCTTCGCCTTCGACGTGGTAGTTGCCGTTGAGATCGGCGATGGCGACGAATTCGGGCACCTCGACCTGGCCGCCGTCCAGCAGGGGCCCCCAGTCGCTGATGCCGACCACGCCGCCCCAGGTACGCTTGCCGATCGTGGGGCCGAGCTTGGCCTGCTTGAACATGTAGGAGAAGATGTCGCCGTCCGATGCGCTCGTTTCGTTGATCAGCGCCGCCATGTAGCCGTGGAACGCCTGTGGCGGGTAGGTGCCGGTCGCACTCGCATTGCGATCGAAGTTGACGCCGAGTACCTGGCGCGCGAGGCGCTCGATGATCATCGATGAGACATTGCCGCCGCCGTTGTCGCGTACATCGACGATGAGGCCCTGCTTGCGGATCTGCGGATAGAACCACTTGATGAATTCGCGGATGCCATCGCCGCCCATGTCTGGAATGTATACATAGCCAATCTTGCCGCCGGATTTTTCCTCGACGTAGCGCCGGTTGTGCTCGACCCAGGCGTGGTACTTCAGCTCGGTCTCGCTGGCCAGCGGCTTGACCAGCACCGTGCGTGCGCCTTCGGCGCTGGGCCGCGAATTGACGCGCAGTTCGACCGGCTGGCCCGGCGCAATCTGCAGCAACCGATATGGATTGTCGTTCGCGCCCAGATCCTGGCCGTTGATCGCCAGGACGTAGTCGCCGGCATGCACGTTGATGCCGACTTCGGTCAGCGGCGAGCGATAGCGATCCTCGTCGTTTTCACCGGGCATGATGTCCTTGATGCGATAGCGGCCAGCGCCCTTGTCCAGTTCGAAACGCGCGCCGAGCAGGCCGACATCGGGTTTCTTCGGCAGCTTCAGATCGCCGCCGCTGACATAGGAATGCGAATTGTTCAGTTCGGCGACCATCTGGCCGAGCAGGTAATTCAGATCCGAGCGATCACCGACGTACTTGAGCTGCGGCTCGTACTTGGCGCGCAAGGCCTGCCAGTCGTAGCCATTCATGTTGGCCGCGTAGAAGTAGTCGCGGTAGCGGCGCCAGACCTCGCGGAAGATCTCGGCGAATTCCTGGTGCGGCTCGCGCGTCAGCGCCAGACCGGCGGTGCTGACGGTCTTGGCATCCTTGCCGTCGCCATCGGCCGCATAGAGCTTGTAGCTGGTGCCGCTCTGCACCAGCAGCTTTTCGCCGTCGTCGGACAATGCCGCATTGTCCACATTTTCCACCAATGTCTTGTCTTTGCGATCCTTGAGATTGAACACGTGGACCTGCGGCTTGAAGCGCCCGTCGCGGCCGTAGTAGAAAGCATCTGTGACGGAATAGATGATGGCCTTGTCGTTCACCGCCAGCGACTGGATGTTGTCCGCGTCAATCGGCGCGCGGGTCAGGCGCGAGGCCAGCCCGTCGAAATCGATGCGCTCGATTGCGGCTTTGTCTTTTTTTTCCTTGCGTTCTTTCTGGTCTTTTTCAGTGCCCTTTCCCTTGTCCTTGTCCTTGTCTTCGGCTTCCTCCTGCTTGGATTTCGGCTCGTCGTTCTGCACCGGAAACGGGCTCGGGCCGTCTTTCTGCAAGGTCAACGCGTAGATCCCGACGTTGCGGTTCGCCGCGAAATTCCACTCCACGGCGCTGATCTGCGGCGCCCATTCGCGCGCACCGAGAAAGTACAGGAACTTGCCGTCCGGCGAAAACGCCGGCGTGGATTCGCCGAACAGCGCATCGGTGACGCGCTCGCTCCTGGCCGTCGCCACGCTCCAGACAAAGACCGAACCTTGGCCGTTTTCCTCATTGAGCGAAAAGGCCAGATAGCCGCCCTTCGGCGACCAGACGTAATCGCGTGCGAGCCCGAACGGGTCCTTGGCGAGTTCCGTGACCTTGCCCGCGCCGACATCGACCACTTCGATCCGGTTGGCACTGTCGCTGAAGGCGATGCGCTTGCCGTCGGGAGACCAGCGCGGAGCATACAGGCGTCCATACACTTCGTGGGTCAATTGCCTGGCGGCACCATCGCCGTCGGCGTCGCGCACCCATACGGCTTCTTCACCGCTGGCGTCGGACACATAGGCGATGCGCTTGCCCTCCGGCGACCATGCCGCCTCGCGCTCGTGAGCATCCACCGTGTGGCTGAGATTGCGCGTGATCCCGTTTTCCACCGGCACGCTGAACAGATCGCCGCGGGCGACGAAGAACGCGCGTTCGCCATGCGGGCTCAGGCCGAATTGCTCGATGCGATCGGCGACGGCCAGGTGCTCGGCGCGCGTATGTGCTCCGTCGGTCGGCACGCTGATGCTGATCGCGCGATCCTGATTCGTCGTGGTGTCGTAGACGCGCAGTTCGCCACCGAGTTCGTAGACGATGTGTCCGGCGCGGTCGCCACTGGCCCAGCGCACGTCGAAGTTGCGATGCCGGGTCAGCTGCGAAATCTGGCTGCTGGCGATATCGTAGCGATACAGGTTCAGCACATCGTCGCGATCGGAAACAAAGTAGATCGCATCGCCGATCCAGATCGGATCGCGGTCGGTGCGCGGATTGTTGGTGATGTTCCGGCCCTGCTGCGTGGCCAGATCGAAAATGTACAGATCTTCCGCCCAGCCGCCCTGGTACCGGTTCCAGGTGCGGAAGTCGCGAAACAGCGGCGAATAGACCAGTTGCTTGCCGTCGGGCGAGAATGCGCCGACGCCGGAGATCGGCATCGGCATCGCCTCGGGCAGGCCGCCGTCCTTGCCGATCGTATACAGGCGCGGCTGCGCCAGCGCGAAACTGTCGATATACGAGCGAAACAGGATGCGCGCACCGTCCGGCGTCCAGCCGTAGACCTGATTGTCGAAACCCCAGCGCTGCGGCAACGGACCGAGCGCGGGGTAATAGGTCAATTGCGTCGGTACGCCGCCGTTGGCCGGCATGGCATAGACCTGATCCTCGCCGCTGTACTCGCCGGTGAACGCAATCTGCGCGCAGTCCGGTGAGAACTTCGCCGATTCCTGCAGGCCCGGTCCGGCCGTGAGCCGGATCGCCGTACCACCCTGCGCGGACACCGTCCACAGGTCGCCGGCATAGGTGAACACGATGCGATCGTTGCAGATGTCGGGGAAGCGCAGCAACTTGGTCTGCGCACCCGCGAACGGCGCGACACTGCACAGGGCGAGTGCGGCAAGAACACGCAACGAACGGCGAAAAAAGCGGTTCATGGATCTTCCTCAAGGGTACCGGCGGTCGGACCCGCATTCTAGACGCGGCGTGGATGGGCCGGCAGGGGCGAAAGTCATGCGCAACTGCCAGCTGGTAGAATCCACGGGCAGCTATCCGAGAGATTTTTCATGCCCGCAACCGCGCAACGCTACTACCTGAGCATCAACAATTTGGCCCATGCACGCGGCTCGATCAACGAGTTGTCGTTCACCGGCAATTCGCCGGAAAGTTTCGCCGCGCATCTGCAGGCGGCACTGCGCGAACCCACGCTTTGGGAACGCTGGCGGGCGATGCAGCCGGATCCGGACGCAATCGATCCCGGCCTTGGGATCAGCGATCCGGCAGCGACCGTGAAGGCGGTGCAGGCGGATCTGCACTGCGACGTGCAGGTCACAACGACCCTGCCGCACGCCATCCTCAAGCACCGCCTGGGTCTGCTGATCGGCTCCAACTGGACGTTGCGCGACGTCCAGGCAGCCTGAACCCCGACGATAAAAGTACACGAAACCCGCTATCTGCGCTCAGCCGGTGTTCTGCAGGCCCGCGGCAATGCCGTTGATCGTGGCGACGAGCGCATGCAACAGCGTGTCGTCGGTGCGTCCGGTCTTGCGCCAGCGCGCCAGCAGATCGACCTGCAGCAGACTGATCGGATCGACGTACGGATTGCGCAGGCGGATCGACAGACGCAGGCGGCGATCGTTCGCCAGCAGGGCATCTGCGCCGCGAATCGCCAGCACGGCCGAGCGCGTGCGTGCGAATTCGGCGGTGATCACGGCAAAGAAGCGTTGGTGCAGCGCGTCGGCCAGGCGTGAATAACATTCAAAGATGGCGGTATCGGATTTGGCCAGCACCATCTCGACATCCTCGACCAGGGTGCCGAAAAATGGCCAGTCCCGCGCCATTTCGCGCATTGATTCCAGTCCATAGCGCTCGATGCCGGCGCTCAATGCCGAGCCGACACCATACCAGGCCGTCAATCCCGCGCGATTTTGCGACCACGCGAACACCCATGGAATCGCCCGCAGGCGTTCGATGCCCGCGCTCTGCCCACCGGCGCGGCGTGGCGGGCGCGAGCCGATGCGCAGGCGCTCGATCACGTCGATCGGCGTGGCATCGCGGAAATACTGCGGGAATTGCGCATCCTCATGCACGAGTGCGGCATAGGTGCTGCGCGATTCCGCGGCCATCGCCGTCACCATGCCACGCCAGCGTATTTCGCGCGGTTCGTCAGGTCGCGGCCGCAATGACGCACGCAACACGGCGCCTGTGGTCTGTTCCAGATTTCGCAGCGCGATGGCGCGAACGCCGTATTTGCGGTGGATCACCTCGCCCTGTTCGGTCAGGCGCAGCCAGCCATCGACCGATCCGCGCGGTGCGGCAATCACCGCGCGTTCGGTCTTGCCGCCGCCGCGGCTGATCGAACCGCCGCGACCATGAAAGAAAACAATGCGGATGCCGCTGTCGCGCGCCAGTTCGGTCAGGGCGACCTGGGTTCGCTGCAGTGCCCAGCGCGACGCGAACAGGCCACCGTCCTTGGCGCTGTCGGAATAACCGAGCATGACGATCTGGCGGTCGCCGCGCGCGGCCAGGTGCGCGCGGTAGGCGCAGTCGGCGAACAGCGTGCCCAGGATATCCGCCGCGGCGTGCAGATCATCGATGGTCTCGAACAGGGGCGCCACGTCCAATGGCACGACGCCATCGTCATCCACGCAGCCGGCGATCCGGGCCAGGACCAGCACCGCAAGCAGGTCGGCGGCGCCATGGCTCATGCTGACGATATACGGCCCCAGCGCGCGAGCGCCGTGACTGCGGCGTGCGGCATGCGCCGTGCGGAAAACATCCAGCACAGCCTGCGCTTCCGCTGCGTCCGATGTTGTTGCAATTTTTCCACTATCGAGCATTGTGGATAATTGCGTTGCGCGCTCCTGCGCGGAATGCTGCGGCCACTGCGCATCCGCAAGCAGCGCCGCGAGCGCGGCACCGTGCGCCGCGGATTCCTGACGCAGGTCGAGCGTGGCCAGGTGGAAGCCGAACGCGTCGATACGCCGCAGCAGCCGGCGCACGGCGAACCAGCCGGCATGCTCGCCGTGATGTTCGCGCAGGCTGGCGCCGATCAAGGCAATGTCAGCGCGGAATTCGTCGGCTTCCGCGTAACCTCCGGCATGCCCGCGCGCGCTTGCATCCAGCCGCGCAACGATCAGCGCCAGCAGTTGCCGGTACGGCATGTCGTTGTAGCGCGCCTTCAGTTTTGCAGCGGCCTTGGGCAGACGTCGGCGATACTCCTCCACGCGCTCCGGCACCGCGGCGGCAAAACCGATTTCCGATACCGACTGCGTGAGCAGACGGCCGAGTTGCCTGAGTTCGCGCCGGTAGGCGGCGAGTACGAGCGCGCGCTGGGTCGCGAGCGTCGCCGCGATCGTTGCGGCGCCGACGTTGGGATTGCCGTCCATGTCGCCGCCGACCCAGGTGCCGAACCGCAGCACATCCGGCACGGCGAGATTGCCGAAACCGGCCTGCGCCAGCGCATCCTCGAACACTTCGAAAAACGTCGGCAACACGGCATACAGGATATCGACCAGGAAGTAGCCGATATGCTCCATCTCGTCGGCAACCCGCGGACGCTCGCCGGCGGCCTCCGCAGTCTGCCAGCCTGCGGTCAGCGCGGTGCGCATGCGCTCCTGGTCGGTACGTTTTTCACCGGGCGTCTGCGTGCGATCCAGATCGGCGAGCAGGCCGCGCACCAGCGCCTGCTCCTTGTCCAGCATGGACCGGCGCACGGCTTCGGTCGGATGCGCGGTGAAAACCGGCTCGACATGCAGACGCGCAAGCAGCGCCGCCAGTTCGTCGTCTTTCACGCCGGCAGCGACGAGCGTGGCCATGGCTTCGCGCAAGCCGCCAGGCTGCGGCGCGGCGCCGGCGCGCTCGTAGTCGCGGCGGCGGCGGATGCGGTGCACGCGCTCGGCCACGTTGACCGCCTGGAAATAGGTCGCGAACGCGCGCACCAGCGATCCGGCGCGGGCCGGGTCGACATCGCGCAGCAGCGCCGCCAGTTCCTGCGCCGAAGAATGATTCTCGCGGCGACGGATTGCCGCCGTCCGCAGCGCCTCGACCGCCGTCAGGAAGGGCGCGCCGAGTTGATCGGCCAGAATTTCCCCGACCAGTGCGCCGAGACGATTCACGTCTTCGCGCAGCGGTTGATCGGCCGCCGGAAACTCGATGTTGCGCAGGTGTTCTGTGTTTGCGTTGGGCGGGATGTTCATGGCTCCAAGGCTAGCGCTTTGTGCGGCGCAACAAAAGCCTGCGGGCCAAATGGCCTATGGCGCCGATGGCGATCAGACGTTATGGTGCGCGTCCTTCTTTGTCGGGCGCGATTTGCCCGTGAGCCCGTATCATTCTCTAGGAGTGTTGCGATGTTGCGTCTACGACCCCTGCTGATCGCCATGACCATAGCCCTGACCGCCTGCGCGCCAACGACGCACAAACCCGGATCCGCCGCCACGGCCGCAACGCCCGCGACGACGGCCAATCCATTCTTCGTCGCGAGCACGCTGCAATACCAGGCGCCGCCGTTCGACAAGATCAAGGACAGCGACTACCAGCCGGCGATCGAGGAAGGCATGAAGCAGCAGATCGCCGAGATCGAGAAGATTGCCGATCAAGCCGGAGCGCCGACGTTCGACAACACGATCGTCGCGATGGAGCGTACCGGCGAATTGTTGACTCGCGTGTCCAAGGTTTTCGGTGCGATCGCCCAGGCAAACACCAATGACACGCTGCAGAAGATCCAGGAAGAAGAAGCGCCGAAGTTCGCCGCGCATCAGGATGCCATCGCCCTCAACCCGAAACTGTTCGCACGCGTCAAGGCGCTGTACGACCATCGCGACGGTATTGCCGACGCGCAATCGAAGTACCTGGTCGAGCGTTACTACCGCAACTTCGTCCGCGCCGGCGCGCAGTTGTCCGAAGCCGACAAGAGCGAACTGCGCGAACTGAACAAGGAAGAATCCACGCTCAGCACCGACTTCGGCAACAAGCTGCTGGCCGCGACCAAGGCCGGTGCGCTGGTGACCAAGGACAAGGCTGACTTCGCCGGATTCTCCGACGGCGAAATCGCCGCCGCGGCGGATGCCGCCAAGGAACGCAAGCTCGACGGCGCCTGGGTGCTGTCGTTGCAGAACACGACGCAACAGCCGGCGCAGGCGGAACTGACCGATCGCGCCACGCGCGAGAAGCTGTTCAAGGCCTCGACCGAGCGCACCGAACACGGCGACGGCAACGACACGCGTGCGCTCATCCAGCGCCTGGCGCAACTGCGCGCACAGAAGGCCAAGCTGCTCGGCTACCCGACCTATGCCGCGTACAGCCTCGACGACCAGATGGCGAAGACGCCCGAACATGCAATCAAGCTGATGACCGACATGGTGCCGGCCGCGGTCGGCAAGGCCAAGGGCGAGGCGGCGCGGATGCAGGCCCTGGTCGACAAGCAGAAAGGCGGCTTCAAGCTCGCGCCATGGGACTGGCAGTTCTATGCCGAGCAGGTGCGCAAGGCCGAATACGATCTGGACGAAGCCAAGATCAAACCCTACTTCGAGCTGGATCGCGTGCTGCACGATGGCGTGTTCTTCGCCGCGAACAAGCTCTACGGCATCACGTTCAAGGAACGCCACGACATCCCCGTCTACCAGCCCGACGTACGCGTGTTCGAAGTGTTCGACGCCGACGGCAAATCGATGGCGTTGTGGTACGCGGACTATTTCAAGCGCGACAACAAGGCCGGCGGTGCGTGGGAAGACACTTTCGTCGACCAGAGCGGCTTGCTCGGCACGCGTCCGGTCGCATTCAACGTGTGCAACTTCACCAAGCCTGCAGCAGGCCAGCCGGCGCTGATCAGCTTCGAAGACGTGACCACGATGTTCCACGAATTCGGCCATGCCCTGCACGCCATGTTCTCGAACGTGAAATATCCACTGATGGCGGGCACCAATACGACACGCGACTTCGTCGAGTTCCCGTCGCAGTTCAACGAGCACTGGGCCAGCGAACCGAGCGTGTTCGCCAACTTCGCCAAGCACTACCAGACCGGCGAACCGATGCCGGCGGAACTGGTCGCGAAACTGAAAAAGGCCAAGACCTTCAATCAGGGTTTTGCCACGACCGAATACCTGGCCGCCGCCCTGCTCGATCAGGCCTGGCACACCATTCCGCCGGGAAGCGAGAAGCAGGACGTGGACAAATTCGAGACGGCCGCGCTCAAGCGCTACCACATCGACTACGCCCTCGTGCCGCCGCGCTATCGCACCAGCTACTTCGCCCACATCTGGGGTGGCGGCTATTCGGCCGGTTACTACGCTTACCTGTGGAGCGAAGTGCTTGACGATGATGCGTTCTACTGGTTCCGCGAACACGGCGGCATGACCCGCGAAAACGGCCAGCGCTTCCGCGACATGATCCTCTCGCAAGGCAGCACCCAGGAAATGGATGCGCTTTACCGAGCATTCCGCGGCCGCGACCCGAGCGTCGAGCCGCTGCTCGAACAGCGCGGCCTGAAGGCGGAAAAGAAGGAAAAGAAATCGAAGTAACGATTGGCTGTTGAGCAACGCGCAATCGGGAATCGGGCCGGCCTTGGCAAAAGCGAAGGTCGGCCTTTTTTCTTCTGCGTGCGCAGTGTGAACCGCCGCGTGTGCACGCCGGCTCGCTGTTCCAACCTATGTCGAGGGCTTTCCATCATGCATCGCATCCGCTTTCTCGTCCTGAGTCTGACCCTGGGTTTCGCACTCGCGGCCTGCGCGCCGGCGACGCCGAAGAACGCGACGAACAAACCCGCGGCCACACCCGCGGCCGTCGTCGAAAATCCGTTTTTCTCGTCCAGCACGCTGCCCTATCAGGCACCGGCGTTCGACAAGATCGCGGACACGGATTTCCAGCCCGCGTTTGAAGAAGGCATGCGGCAACAATTGACGGAGGTGGAGAAGATTGCCGATCAAAGCGGCCCGCCGACTTTCGACAATACCATCGTGGCGATGGAACACACTGGCGCGCTGCTGACCCGCGTCAGCAAGGTTTTCTTTGCACTGAGCCAGGCCAATACGAACCCGACGCTGCAGAAAGTCCAGCAGGAAGAAGCACCGAAACTGGCCGCGCACCGCGATGCGATCTATCTCAACGGGAAGCTTTTTGCGCGCGTGAAGATGCTTTATGCGCAGCGCGACAGCCTGGGACTCGACGCCGAGTCCAAGCGCTTGGTTGAACGCTACTACCGCACCTTCGTGCGCTCCGGCGCGGAATTGTCCACCGCCGACCAGGCAACACTGCGCGAGTCGAACAAGGAACAATCCAGGCTCGGCGCCTCCTTCCGCGAAAAACTGCTTGCCGCCACCAAGGCCGGCGCGCTGGTGATCGACAATGCCGACGATCTGGCCGGCTTCAGCGACGCGGATCTGGCCGCCGCCGCGGAAGCGGCGAAGAATCGCAAGCTCGACGGCAAATACGTGGTCACATTGCAGAACACCACGCAACAGCCGGCGCAGAGTTCGCTGACCGTTCGCGCCACGCGCGAGAAACTGTTCCAGGCATCGATCGACCGCACCGAGCACGGCGATGCGAACGACACCCGCGACATCATTGCGCGGCTGGCCGAACTGCGTGCGCAACGCGCCAGGCTGCTCGGCTATCCGACGTTTGCCGCGTACAACCTCGAAGACCAGATGGCGAAAACACCGCAGCGCGCGATCAAGCTGATGACCGACATGGTGCCGGCCGCTGTCGCCAAGGCCAAGGGCGAAGCAGCGAAAATGCAGGCGCTGGTGAACCGGCAGCGCGGCGGCTTCAAGCTCGCGCCGTGGGACTGGCAGTTCTATTCCGATCAGGTGAAGAAGGACGAATTCAAGCTCGACGAAAACGAAATCAAACAGTATTTCGAACTCGATCGCGTGTTGCAGGACGGCGTGTTCTTCGCCGCGAACAAGCTCTATGGCATCACGTTCAAGGAACGCCACGACATTCCGGTCTACCAGCCCGACGTGCGCGTGTTCGAAGTGTTCGACGCCGACGGCTCACCGATGGCCTTGTGGTACGCCGACTATTTCAAGCGCGACAACAAGGCCGGCGGCGCGTGGATGAGCACCTTCGTCGATCAGTCCGGTCTGCTCGGCACCAAGCCGGTGGCCTACAACGTCTGCAATTTCACCAAGCCGGCACCCGGGCAACCGGCCCTGCTCAGCCGCGATGACGTGATCACGATGTTCCACGAATTCGGCCACGCCCTGCACGGCATGTTCTCGAACGTGAAATACCCCCTGCTTACCGGCACCGCCGTACCGCGCGATTTCGTCGAGTTTCCGTCACAGTTCAACGAGCACTGGGCCGACGAACCGACGGTGTTCGCCAACTACGCCAGGCACTACAAGACTGGCGCGCCGATGCCGGCCGATCTGGTGCAGAAAATCAGGAATGCCGGCACCTACGGCGAAGGATTTGCGACGACCGAATATCTCGGCGCCGCCCTGCTCGACCAGGCCTGGCACACGCTGCCGGCCGATGCGCCGAAGCAGGACGTCGATGCGTTCGAGGCCAAGGCGCTGAAGCAGTACCACGTCGACTACGCTCTCGTGCCGCCGCGCTATCGCTCGAGCTACTTCGCCCACATCTGGGGCAGCGGCTACGCGGCCGGCTACTACGCGTACCTGTGGACAGCGGTGCTGCGCGACGATGCGTTCTACTGGTTCAAGGAACATGGCGGCATGACCCGCGAAAACGGCCAGCGCTTCCGCGACATGGTGCTCTCGCGCGGCAACACCGAAGACACCGACGCGATGTACCGCGCGTTCCGCGGGCGCGATCCAAGCGTGGAGCCGCTGCTGATCGAGCGGGGGTTGAAGACGAAATCCGTGAAGAAGAAATGATGGACTTGGTCATTCCGCGCGAGCGCACAATCGACATCGCCGATCTCAAGGGCCTTCTCGCAAAACCCGAGAATTCGCTTTCAATCGATGCCACGGACAAAGTGATCCGGCAGCGGGCCGCCGGAAAACGAGTGCGTTAGGGTTCAGTACGCAAATTCCCTGAACACCGGATCCACATTCCCCTTCCACTCATTCTGGAAAAGTTCCAGTTTGCGTTCGGCGGGAGTCTGGTTGGCCTGGGCGAATTCAATCAGAGGTTCGAGGAAGACGGCTTCGCTGGCGCCGGTGGAATTGAGCTTGGCGCGACGGGCGAGGCCGTGGCCGGAGATTTCCAGTGCGCGCTCGGCGAGATCGCGCACCGTACCCTTGCGGAACGGCAGTTTCAGCGCGTGCTTCGGCACGCCGTCGCGCAGTGCGTGGCGCTCGGCCATCGTGAAGTCCTTGACCAGATCCCAGGCCGCGTCGAGCGCGGTCTGGTCGTAGAGCAGGCCGACCCAGAAGGCCGGTAGCGCACACAGGCGGTTCCACGGGCCGCCGTCGGCGCCACGCATTTCCAGATATTTTTTCAGGCGCACTTCGGGGAAGGCCGTAGTCATGTGGTCGGCCCAGTCCTTCATCGTGGGATGCGCGCCTTGCAATTCCGGCAGCTTGCCCGCGAGGAAATCCTTGAACGATTTGCCGGCCAGATCTATGTACCTGCCATCCCGGTAGCTGAAGTACATCGGCACATCGAGCAGGTAGTCGACGTAGCGCTCGAAGCCAAAACCGTCTTCGAAGACGAAATCGAGCATGCCGGTGCGGCCCGCATCGGTGTCGGTCCAGATGTGCGAGCGGTAGCTCAGATAGCCGTTTGGACGTCCTTCCGTGAACGGCGAATCGGCGAACAGCGCGGTCGCGATCGGCTGCAGCGCAAGCGACACGCGGAATTTCTTCACCATGTCCGCTTCGCTGGAAAAATCCAGATTCACCTGCACCGTGCAGGTGCGCGTCATCATGTCCAGGCCCAGCTTGCCGACCAGCGGCATGTAGCGGCGCATGATCGCGTAGCGGCCTTTCGGCATCCACGGCATTTCCGCGCGTTTGAACTTGGGCTGGAAGCCCATGCCGAGGAATCCGAGCTGCAATTCGTCGGCGACGGTTTTGACTTCCTTCAGGTGGCACATCACCTCGCAGCACGTGTCATGGATCGTGTCGACCTGACCGCCGGAGAGTTCGAGCTGGCCGGCCGGCTCCAGCGTGATCGAGCCGTCACCGCGCGTCAGCGCGATGACGTTGCCCTTTTCGCTGACCGGGGCCCAGCCGAAGCGGGACAGGCCGTTGAGCAAGGCGCCGATGCCGCGCTCGCCTTCGTAGGTCGGCGGACGCAGGTCATCGAGGCGGAAGCCGAATTTCTCGTGCTCGGTGCCGATTTTCCACTTTTCCGCCGGACGCGCGCCCGAAGCGAGGAATTCCACGAGTTCCTCACGGCGCGCGATCGGGGTTTCCTTGACGGCGCTGGGTCCGGACATTTCAAACTTCCTCGGGAAAAAGAGCCCGCTCGACACGGGCTTCGGCTACGGTTGTATTGCCCGCATATCTTGCTGCGCAAGAAATCGCCCCCTCCCAAACTTTAGGGGGCTGAATCAGACACCGTCCTGCGCCCGCTTTCACATATGGTCATTTATCCGGCAAGCAAGGCGGCCAACGTGACGCGCGCCTCGTCCAGCCCGGTTTTTGCCAGTGCCGAGAACGACTGTACCGTCGCCGGCCAGCCTTGCGCCGCGCATTCCTTGCGCACGGCGGCCAAGGTGCGTGCCGCTTCGCTGCGCCCGAGCTTGTCGGACTTGGTCAGCAGTACGTGGCAGGGCAGATCGATGTCGCGGCAGAACGCAAGCATCTGCTGGTCGAATTCCTTGAGCGGGTGGCGACTGTCCATGATCAGGACCACGCCGCGCAGCGACTGCCGTTCGCGCAGATAGGCATCGATGATCTGGCGCCAGTGGTCGCGCATTTTCTCCGGCACCTTGGCATAGCCGTAGCCAGGCAGATCGATGAGGCGGCGTCCTTCGTCGAGCACAAAGACGTTGAGCAACTGCGTGCGCCCCGGTGTTTTCGATGTGCGCGCCAGGCCGGTCTGATCGCAAATCGCGTTGAGCGCGCTGGATTTGCCCGCATTCGAACGCCCGGCGAACGCGATTTCCGCGCCGCTGTCGGCAGGCAACTGGCGTGGCTCATGGGCGCTGGTCAGGAAGCTGGCGTTGCGGAAAGGATTGCTCTTGATCGTCATTGCTGTTTGACCGTCCCGTGGACGACTGGGATAATTCGCCGCTTGTAAGCGTGATTGTGCCCGGTTTGCGCCTGCTTGGTTGCTCCGGGTTTTGCGGGCGGGCGTTCGGAGTGAAGTTTATGAGTTTTTCGCATGTGATCGCTTTCGCGGCACTCGTCGGCGCGGGTCTGGCCCAGGCGGCCGATCCACCCGCGCAGGCTGCGCCTGCCGCCGTCACCGAGCAAGCGGCGGCACCGGCCGCGCCGCTCAAGCCCGGTGATGCGACTGCCGGCCAGGCCAAGTCCGCGACCTGCGCCGCCTGCCACGGCATGGATGGCAATCCGGCATCTTCGCAGTATCCAAAACTGGCGGGTCAGCACGAAGACTACATCGCGCGCCAGGTTGAACTGTTCAAGTCGCACAAGCGCGACAGCGCGATCATGATGGGCTTTGCCGCCACCTTGAGCGCGCAGGACATGAACGACATCGGCGCCTATTTCGCGACCAAGGCTTCCCTCCCCGGCGTGGCCGACGCCAAACTCGTGGCACGCGGCGAAGCGATTTACCGCGGCGGCGACAAGAACGAGAACGTGCCGGCCTGCATGGCCTGCCACGGCCCGGACGGACGCGGCAATCCCGGCTCCGGCTATCCGCAGCTGGCCGGCCAGTACGCGGACTATGTCACGCTCAAGCTGAAGGACTGGCACGACGGCAAGACCTGGGGCGACGACGATCGCGCCAAGATCATGCCGGCCGTGGTCAAGGGCTTGAGCGATGCCGACATCGCCGCGCTCGCTTCCTACATCGAAGGCCTGCATGCCGCCGATGCCGCCAGCACCGCGGCCAAGTAAAATTCTATACTTTGCGTCGCCGCGGAATGTCGGCGCGCAACCCAAGTCAAGGAATCCACGCATGTTCCAGAATTTTTCGCGCTTTGCCGCCGGCGTGCTGATTGTCGGTCTGTCTGCATCTGGCGCCGTGCATGCACAGGTTCCAGGAACCTGGGAAGCGGGCAAGAACTATTTCCTGATCGACCCGCCGCAGCCGACCCAATCCGGCAACAAGATCGAAGTGACCGAAGTCTTTTCCTATGGTTGCCCGGCCTGCAATTTTTCCAGTCCGTACATCGACAAGCTGGTCAAGAGCCTGCCGCCGAATGCGGCCATGAACTACGTGCCGGCGGCGTTCAATCCGGCCGAGGACTGGCCGCTGTTCCAGCGCACGTTCTTTACCGCGCAGGCGCTCGGACTTGAACTCGACAAGACCCACCACGCGATGTTCGACGCGGTGTGGAAAACCCATGAGCTTTCCACGATGGAGCCCGACGGACGGACGCTGAAGAAGCCGCAACCGTCGGTCGACGACGTCGCGAAATTCTTCGTGCGTTTCGGCATCAAGCCGGAGGATTTCGTCGCCACGGCAAGCTCGTTCTCGATCAACACCAAGATGAAACAGGCCGACGCGTACGTGAAGACGTGCGGAGTCGATGTCACGCCGACCATCATCGTCAACGGCAAGTATCGCCTGACCACGACGTCCGCGGGCGGCGACTGGGACAAGGCTACACAGTTGGTTCTGTTCCTGGTTGCCAGGGAAGCTGGCGCCAAATAGCGGAACTTGCTTCATCGGCGCGCAGTCCGATGCTGTCGCGCACGTCATTGCCGAGGAGAGTTTCGATGTGGAAGTACCTGTTGATCCTGGTCACCGGATTGATCGCGACCAGCGCCTGCAGCGCAGACGATGCCGCCAAGGGCGCGCCACGCCAATGGCAGGCCGGTCAGGATTACTTCCTGATCGAGCCGCAGAAGGCGATGACCGGCGACAAGATCGAAGTGCTCGAGGTTTTCTCCTACGCCTGTCCGCATTGCGCACATTTTCAGCCCTATGCCGAGGAGCTGAAGAGCAAGCTGCCGGCAAACGCTCACTTCGACCTGCTGCCGGCAGTGTTCAATGCGCAATGGGAACCATTCGCGCGCGCTTTCTACACAGCGAAGTCGCTCGGCCTGCTCGACAAGACCCATCAGGCGCTGTTCGACGCCATCCATCGCGATCACCAGCCGCTGCATTCGATCGACGACCTGGCAAACCTGTTCTACGCCAATTACGGCGCCAATCCCGGCAACTTCCTGTCGACGGCCAATTCGTTCGTCGTGGAAGCGGACCTGGCGCGCGGCAACGATCTGGTGCGTGATTATCATGTCGACGCCACGCCGAGTTTGATAGTCAACGGCAAGTATCGCGTCACCGGATTGTCCGAGCGCGGCATCGGCTTCCCGGAGATGGTGCAGATCGCATTGGATCTGGTCAAGCAGGAAGCGGCGGCAAACAAGGCGCACAAGTAGACCCGCGATCGCGTCATCGGCAATGGCCAATGGCGCTTGCGGCGGCGGGAAGATGGCCCTAGGCTCGCGCGCATGTGTGCCACTGTCCGTTCTACATCTGCCGCGCCGACAGCAGCGGAATCGAAAACGTCGAGCCATCTGCAGTTGTTGAGCTGCAATATCCTCGCCGGCGGCAGCGTACGGCGTTACCGCGAGTACGTCACGCAGAGCTGGAAGCAAGTGCTGCCGACGCGCAGCAAACGCGGCAACCTGGACAACTTTGCAAAACTGCTGGGCGATTTCGACCTGGTCGGTCTGCAGGAGGCCGACGCAGGCAGTCTGCGCTCGGGATTTCTCAACCAGACCCAGTACCTGGCCGAAACCGCAGGGTTTCCCTACTGGAGCCATCAGCCAAACCGCAAGGTGGCGCAGTTCGCGGCGTCGAGCAATGGCCTGCTGACACGAATCAAACCCACGGAGGTGCTCGACTACCCGTTACCCGGACGCATCCCCGGACGTGGCGCGCTGTGGGTGCGTTTCGGACAGGGCAAGGACACGCTGATCGTCGTGGTTGCCCACTTGTCGCTGGGCCCCACTGCGCGCAAGCGCCAGTTCGACTTCATCGCCGAGTTGATCGGTGGCAACGACCATGTGGTGCTGATGGGCGATCTGAACTGCGGCACGCACAGCGACGAATTCAAGATGCTGTTCCGGCGCACGGCGCTGACGCCACCGGGCGAGTCTTCGCCACCCACTTTCCCCAGCTGGCAGCCGCGCCGGGCCATCGATCACATCCTGGTATCGGCGGGATTGAAGGTTGAACACTTGTGGACTTTGCCACATCCGGTCTCCGATCATCTGCCACTGGCTGCGCGCGTGCGTTTGCCAGCCACCCTGCACATGAATGCGCAAGCCGTCGCCTGACAAAAAAACGGGCCGCGCGAGGCGGCCCGTAATGTTTCAACGAAGCTTCTTCTTGTTCAAGATCAGAACTTGATGCTGGCCTCGACGTAGTAGAAGCGGCCCGGCAGATCATAGTTCGATGCATCGTAACCATTGAGCGAGCACGACACGCAGATCGGCGGATCATGCGCGAACACGTTGTTGATACCGCCGGCGACCGTGAACGGGAGCGTGGTCGGCACCTTCCAGGACAGACGCACATCGTCGTAGGTCGTGGCACCAAGGTGGTGGCTACCGTCGGGGAACTGCGCCGTCGGAGTGGGGTTCTGGCAGATGGGGAAGCCCGCCGCGCCAGCGCAATCTTCCGTCAGGCCGGAGAGATAGCGCCATGCCCACGATGCCGTCCAGTCGTTCAGCGTCCAGCCCAGACGCAGTGTGGAGCGGATGCGCGGAATGCCGCTGTCAGTGACTTCGACACCTACATGCTGCGGCTCGGCCAGGCCAGTCTGCGTATCGATCGCGCTGTACTTGTCGGTGTACGTGGTCTGCCAGCTCGCGTTCGGACGACCCCAGCTCGTATCCGGACCAATCCAGGTCGTGGCAAAGTCGAAGCCATTGGTTTCGACACGGCCTAGGTTCCCCAGTGTGTCATCGAGAAAGTTGACGTTGCCGCTGCCATTGCGCGACTGAAGACTGCAGAACACGGGATCGAGCGTGTCGACGCAACGATCCAACAGCGTTTGCGCGTCCTTGGCCTGGATCGCATTCTTGACCGTGATGCGGTAATACGTCAGCTCGAAATCGAGCTTTTGCGACCAACTCGCATTCTCGGCCCAGGACGGGCTATAGATGCCGCCGACGGTTGTGTTCTTCGACTTTTCCGGCTGCAGATTCTGGTTGCCACCCGTGATCACCGAGATCTGGCTGTTGGCCTGCTCGAAGGTGGCCGGATTCGGCACACCCAGTATCGCGCAATTGATCGCGCGCTGGCCTGTCGCGTTGTTGCACGGATCCTGCAGCGTGTCGTCAAACCGCGAATAGGTGCCATAGAGCTCGCCGATCGACGGCGCCCGGAAACCCTGTGCATAGGTGCCGCGGAAAGTCAGGTCGTCCACCACCTGCCAGCGCAAACCCAGCTTGCTGTTGGTCGTGCCTCCAAAGGTCGAATAATCCGAATAGCGTGATGCCAGGCTCAGATCGAAATGCTTGGCAAATGGCGCGTCGGCGACCAGCGGTGCGTTCAACTCGACATAGTATTCGTCGACGTTGTAACCGCCGGCGGTCGGCTTCGACGGTACGCCGTTGGAATCGCCGGCAACCACGACGGCATCCGGCTGATAGTTGCCGTACAGGTCGCGGTATTCGTAGCCCGCCGCGAAATCCAGCGCGCCGGCCGGCAACTGGAACAAGTCACCGGAGATATTCGCGGTGAAGACTCCGAGCGACTGATGGCTGGTGTCATGTTCGTGGTACTGGATGTAATTCAGCATCGCCGGGGTGATCGTGCCCGGGCCGCCGAAAATATCGAGCGGCACGCAACTCGGGTCGGCCTGGCAGATGGACAGCGGACCCAGGGCCTCCTGGATATGCGCGATGTTGTAGGTGCCGGTCACGTCCTGGGTGGCGTCGTTGTCGGAACGAACGACATTGACGTCCCAGTTGAAGTTGCGGTCCCATGCAGCGAAGGCGCCAGTCAAACCGGTCGCAAAATAACGCGTATCGACAGTCTGGCTGAATACGCGCGGGCCACCCTCGACCGGACGCCGGCCAAGCCCGTAGTCCGGGTCGGCCGCAGTGAGCGAGAAACCGAACGGGTTGTAGGGATTGGTGACGTCCACGCCGACCTGATTGCACTTGTCGATGTAGTCGCAAAACAGGCCCAGGAAGATCGGCTCAGGCGCGGCCTGGTTGACCGATTTACGTGTGTTGTACAGTCCCTTGAGGTACCAATGGATGTCGTCGGTCACCTGGTAATCGGTCTGGGCGAAGAAACCACTGCGTTCCGACGGCGTCAGCAACAGGTTGTACGGTGCGAAGTTGAAGCGATCGGCCGTTGAAAAATCATGGTAGCCGCCGGGAAATTGTTGCAGGCCATTACTACCGGCAACACCGTTTGCGGTGATGTCGCAGAATCCGCCAGGACACAGGCCGCCGAACGTACCACCATCGGGTGTGTCGAACAGAACGCGTGTGGTCGGCGTGGCCGAACTGCAGTTGGACAGGCCGGTGCCGGGTACGCATTCATTGCCCGCCTGACCAAAATCACTCGAACTGATGCCATTTTGCTTGTAGTGACTAATGTCAACGAAGAAGCTGTAGCGATCGGCCTTGCCACCGAAGGAAATATCGCCATTGGCCGTCTTGCCGTCGCCGACGGAAAAATTGCCATAGTAGGCGTGCAATGCGCCGCCATCCTGGCTCTTCTTCGTGATGATGTTGATCACACCCGCGATGGCGTCTGAGCCGTACAGCGACGAAGCGCCGTCAAGCAGGATCTCGATGCGGTCGACGATGCCTGCCGGGATCGTGTTCAGGTCGACTGCGGCGGACACGCCCGACGCAGACGATTCATTGATCCAGCGCAGACCATCGACCAGGATCAGGGTGCGCTTGGGATTGAGATTGCGCAGCGATATCGTGGTCGAACCGGAACCAACACCTGAACCGTCCGGGGCGAAGCCGAAGTTGCCGGCCGAATTGAATTTGGTGTTCAGCGATGAGCCGCTGACCGAGAGCTGCTGGATGATGTCGCCGATGGAGGCCAGACCGGTCTGCTCGATGTCCTTCGAGGTAATCGTCAATACCGGCGTCTGCCCTTCGACTTCGGCCTTCTTGATGCGCGAGCCGGTGACTTCGATCGCTTCGAGCTTCTGGGCGTCATCGCCAGTTCTGTTCTGGGCGAATACGGGTGCGGCGACTGATGCGAGTATCAGTCCGCCAAGGGCTGCCGCAACGCTGGCAACGGTGAAATGACGGCGTACACGTGTCATGCGACTACCTCCTCGAATGAAGGTTCAAGTGGAAATCCGGATTGAATCCCGGCGTGCGATCCCCGCTGCCGGCGCTGATGTATCTTATGTGTAAAGATTTTGTAAACCCGGCGTGATGATGGCACAGCTGTAATGCTTTGGCTAGGGTGCCGGTGAGGACACGGTTTCCCCGAGGCAATGGGCTACAATTTGGCCCGTCCAGCCTCAAGACGACCATGTTCCTTCGATCGTTCCAGCACATCCTTTGTCTCTGCGGATGTCTTGCCGCCATTGGCGTCACGGCGGCAGTCTCCGCCCCCGACCAGCTGGCTTCTCAACGCGAGCGCTTCCCGCTCGTCTGGGAGGCTGCGCAACATGGCCCCGAAGACGCATGGCGGCGTCTGGCGATGGGCCTGGAAAGCTACCCCCTGTATCCGTATCTGCAACTTGCGGCGCTGCAGCGAAAACTCCCGCAACTCAAGCCGGCCGAAGTCCAGACATACCTGAACGCCTGGCCCGACAGCCTGCCGGCGCAGACTTTGCGCGAAGCCTTCCTGCTCGAGTTGGCCAAGCGCCGTGACTGGAAGAGTTTCCAGGCGCTCTATGCGGACTCCACACGCTCCAGGGAACTGCAATGCGACGCCTTGCAGGCGCGGATCGCGCTCGGCCCGGCACCGGACTTCGAGCGTGATATCGAACCGTTGTGGCTGTCAACGAACGCACTTCCGGGCGCGTGCGACGCAGCGATGGACTGGTCGAAGCAGCATGGCAAGCTGACTTCCGGGCTGATCTGGCAGCGCATCGATCTGGCCGCGAAAGCCGCGCATGCGCAGGTCGTGTCCGATCTGGCCGGCATGCTCGATGGCAACGAACGCACGGCGGCAGAGCGCATTGCATTGGCGCTCGGCGATCCCGCCGCCGCGCTGACCCAGGCGTCCGCGTGGCCGGATACGCCGCGTGCGCGCGACGCGCTTGCCTACGCGTTCGAGCGACTGGCCCGGCACGATAGCGATGCGGCCGAAACCCAGTGGGCCAAGCTGGGCCCGCAATTTCACCTGGATTCGGATCAGCGCGATCGCGTGCTGCACGCACTGGCGCTGTACCGCGCGACCAGCTACTCCGCGGATGCCTTGGCACGGCTGGCGGCATTGCCGGCGACGGCTGCCGACGATTCCACGCGCGAATGGTACGTGCGCGTCGCATTGGCTTCCAAGGACTGGAAATCCGCCCTGGACGCGCTCGACCAGATGACGGCGACGCAACAGGCCGACGCACGCTGGCGCTACCTGCGTGCCCGCGTGCTGGTCAAGCTCGATCGCAATGACGAAGCCACCCCGGTATTCGAGGCGGTGGCGCGCGAGGCGAATTTCCACGGCTTCCTCGCCGCGGACTGGCTCAAGCAGCCGTATACAATTTGCCCGGAGCAGGTCGTTGCGGACAAAGGCACGCCGGACGGCGGCGCGACATCGCGCCAGCGCCCCGAACTGACCCGCGCATTTGAATTTTTCGCCATCGGCCGCCTGCGCGAAGCACGGCGCGAATGGGACTTCGCCCTGCCTCGGCTGGATGCGCGCGAGCGCCGTCTGGCTGCCGACAGCGCCTCGCGTCTGGGCTGGTTCGACCGCGCCGTGTACGCCCTGAACCAGGGCGACGACCTGCGTCTTTATGATTTGCGCTTTCCGCTGGCGCGGCGTGCCCAGATCGAGCGTGATGCGCAGGCTGCCGGCGTCGATCCCGCCTGGGCCTACGCGATCATCCGCGCGGAAAGCGCCTGGACCACCGATGCCAAGTCGGGCGCCGACGCCTGGGGGCTGATGCAGCTCTTGCCGGGCACGGCGAAAGAATTGGCAAAAGTGGAAAAAGTATCATTTTCCGGCGCTGCCGACCTGTTCGATCCGGATCTGAATATCCGTCTCGGCACGCGCTATCTGGGCAACATGGCGCTGCAGTACGACGGCAGCCCCTTGCTTGCAACCGCCGCCTACAACGCCGGCGCCGACCCGGTCGGGCGCTGGATCAATGCGCGCGACACGCTGGAGCCGGACTTTTTCATCGAAACGATTCCGTACAAGGAAACGCGCGAATATGTCGCGCGCGTGCTCGCGTTCAGCGTGATCTACGACTGGCGCATGCACGGCTCGGCGCAGGCGCTGGCCTCGCGCCTGCCGCGCATCGGTCAGGCCTATTCGCCACCGGGCGCGGATGCGGTACGCAAACCCGTAGTCTGTCCTGCCATCGCACCGGCACCGGACGCGGCGGCGGCGCCGACCGGTGCGGGAAAATAAGCGGGGGCGCCTGCTCTATTGCCCGACGATCTGCATACGCATCGGTGCGAGCAACGCAAGCAGTTCCCTCTGACTTGTTTTCCGCACCTTGACCTGATCCATCGCCGCAACCAGATCCTCGACGAAGGCGTTGAAATCCGCGTTGGTCAGGTTCAGCCCGCTGTGCGCTTCCTGCATGCTGCGGCCGGTGTAGGTGCAGGGTCCGCCGGTCGCCGTACACAACTGCTCGATTATCAGGTGCCGCAGGTCATCATGGTCGACCTTGAGGAACAGGCCATTGATGCGCGCATCCCCGTTTACCCGCGGCAGAAACGCATCGACCACGCGCGTGATGCCTTCGGTGCCGCCAAGGTTGCGATACAGCGCATCTCCGGTCACCGACGTCTGCACCGGTTTTCCCGCAGGACCCGCGCAGCCAAGCGTTGCCAACAGTGCAAAAGCCAGGAGCAGGTTTCTCACGCAACGTCCTTTGAGTACAACCAGGCGGTGCGCGACGATAGGCGCGCATGCATGCACAAAACGTGAAGCCGGCGCCGGCCGTCGCCATGGCAAGGCAAGCCGCGCATAATGCACGCATGAAAACGTATCTGGTCGGTGGCGCCGTGCGCGACCGTCTGCTCGGCGTGGCCATCAAGGATCGCGACCATGTCGTCGTCGGCGCGCGACCGGACGACCTGCTGCGCCTGGGCTACAAACCGGTCGGCGCGGATTTTCCGGTGTTCCTGCATCCGCAGACGCGCGAGGAATACGCGCTCGCTCGCACCGAACGCAAGACCGGCCGTGGCTATCACGCCTTTGTCGTCGACGCCGATCCAACTGTCAGCATCGAGGACGACCTGCGCCGGCGCGATCTGACCATCAACGCGATCGCCGAAGACGACAGCGGCGCCCTGATCGATCCCTTCGGCGGCGCGGACGATCTGCGCGACAAGTTGCTGCGCCATGTCTCGCCCGCCTTCGCCGAAGATCCGGTGCGCGTGCTGCGCGTGGCACGCTTCGCCGCACGTTATGCCAGTCGCGGCTTCCGCATCGCCGACGCAACGATGGACTTGATGCGACAAATGGTACAAAGCGGCGAAGTGGACCATTTGGTGCCCGAGCGCGTGTGGGCGGAGACGCGCAAGGCCCTGGGTGAACCGACACCCAGCGCATTCCTGCACACCTTGCGCGACTGTGGGGCGCTGGCCGTGCTCATGCCCGAAGTCGATGCATTGTATGGCGTGCCGCAACGTGCGGAGTTCCACCCGGAAATCGACACCGGCATCCACATCGGCATGGTGCTGGACATGGCCGCGCGGCTGGCGCCGGGCGACGCGCTGATCGGCTGGTGTGCACTGACCCACGATCTGGGCAAGGCGCTGACCCCACCCGACCAGTTGCCCAGCCATCGCGGCCACGAGCACGCCGGCATCACGCCATTGCGCGCGCTGGCCGCGCGGCTGAAGGTACCGGCGGGATACGCCGCGCTCGCGGAACTTGTCTGCGGCCTGCATCTGCTCGCGCACACCGCGTTCGAGTTGCGCCCGAACACGCTGCTGGAACTGTTCGAGAAGCTCGATGCGTTCCGCAAACCCGAACGCCTGCGCCAGTTTCTGCTCGCCTGCGAAGCGGACAAACGCGGGCGCCTGGGCTTGCAGGACGACGACTACCCGCAGGCAAAGTATCTTTTGCAACTTTTCTACAAAGCTTCGGAGCCGAAGGCGCAGCCGCTGATCGAACGCGGCCTGCAAGGGCCGGAACTCGGCATGGCGCTGCGCCGGGCGCGACTGGACGCTGTGGCCATGGAACGGGCCAGGCGTAGCGGCGCCTGATTACGGCGGGATTTCAAGTTCGAAACTGCCATCAAAGATGTGGTGGCTTGGCGCCGATCGCAAACGGTTGCCGTCGGCACGCCCGCGTCATGACGTTGAACGCGTTGCGCCACCGTCGGCTTGATCGGCGGTCTCGCGCCGGCCGGATGCAGATGCGACAAAATGGATAAATTCCATTGCCGATGCTGCGGTGTCCATGGCTACGCTGCATGGCGTAGCCACGGACATTCGCCTAAGGACGGCAACCATCGAAGCCATCAGCGAATATCAGGTCGGGATTCGCTGTGACATTGAACACCGAGCTGCCATCGCTTCCGGCATCGCTGCTGCTAGCAGTCAACGTCAATGCCGCTGGAGTGTAGAACCGGTAGTCGAACGTTGCCACGCCGGTAACCACGGTCGCGGTGCCGATCGTCACGGTCGTGCCGCAGGCCGGTGCGGTCAGCGTGATGCTCGTCGTGCTGTCGCTGGCGATGACGTTGCTGGCAGGATCCTCAACCGCGACCTGCACAGTTTCCAGCGCGCCCTGCGCCACATCGACCGGTGGCTGCACGAAGGCGAGCTTCTCGCCGGTCGAGCTGACCATGAAGGGATTGCTGGTAGCAGTGAAGGCGCCCGCTGTCGTCGTCGCGCCAAGCTGGTAGCCGCCTGCCGCTATAGTCAGCGTGATGCCCGTGAAACTCGCCACGCCAGCGACCAGCGGGATCGGGCCGCCGCCAGTGAACGTCGGATCGACGCCTGCCGCCAGCGCCAGCGTGACGCTGTGCGTGCTGTCACCCGTTTCCACATTGCCGAATGCGTCGACCAGACTGACCTGCACGGCCGGGCTGATCGCCACTCCCGGCGTCGTCTCGCTTGGCTGGACGCCGAAGGCCAGTCCCGCCGCGGGGCCTTGTGTGATATTGAAGGTGTTGCTGATCGCGGTCAGTGCCGGCGTGCTCGAGTCGGTCGCCTTGAGCGTGTAGTTCGAGCCGATCTTGTTCAGCGATACGCCGGAAAATGGCGCGTCGCCGCTCGCATTGGTTGCCAGTGGATTGGCCGTCACGGTCAAGGTCGAACCATCGCTGTTGGTACCGATCGATAGCTTGATATTGTCGGCCGACACCGGGTTGCCGCTCGCATCCACGACGTGCGCCACCAGCGGAATCGTCACGCTTGCCGCGATGCTGCTGCCGCTCGCCGGCTGCGTCGTGAACGTCATCGTCTTCGCCACCCCAGCCACGACGTTGAACGCATTGCTCGTCGCTGCCGTCGCTGCGGGCGTGGTGCCATCGCTGGCGGTGAACGTATAGCTGTTGCCCGTCTTGTTCAACGATACATTCGCGAACGTGGCATTGCCGCCGGCGTCGGTCGCTACCGGGTTAGCCGCCACCGACAGCACCGAGCCACCCGGGTTGTTGCCGAACGCGAGCGTGATGCTCTGCGCGGCCACCGCGTTGCCCCCGCCATCGGCCACGTGCGCCACCAGGGGAATCGTTGCCGCAGCGGCGATATTGCTGTTCGTCGCCGGCTGCGTGACCAACGTCACTGTCTTCGCCGCACCGGCGATGATGTTGAACGGATTGCTCGTCGCCGCCGTCGATGCCGGCGTGGTGTTGTCGGTCGCAGTCAAGGTGTAGCTGGAACCCACCTTGTTCAGCGAGACGTTCGCGAACGTGGCATCGCCGACGGCGTCGGTCGTTACCGGATTCGTCGTCACCGACAGCGTCGAGCTACCGGCATTGTTGCCGATCGCCAGCGTGATGCTCTGCCCCGATACCGCGTTTCCGCCGCCATCGACTACATGCGCCACGAGCGGAATCGTCGCCGTGGCGGCGATATTGGCATTCGTTGCCGGCTGCGTCGTGAAGGTTACTGTCTTGGCGGCACCGACGGTGATGTTGAACGGCGTGCTCGATGCACCCGTCAGCATGCCGTCCGTCGCCGCAAGCTGATAACCCGTGCCGACTTTGTCCACCGACAAACCACTGAAAGTCGCCACGCCGGCAACGGCATTGACCGTCGTGGTGCCGCTCAAGTTTGCGCCCGCCGTCCCGCCGGACAAGGCCAGGGTCACGGCCGAACTATCGGTAGTTATCACGCTGCCGGACGCATTTTCGACACTCACCTTGACCGTAATCGCCGCGCCCGAGGTATAGCTCGCGTTGGGTACGACCGCGAATGCCAGCTTGGTCGCAGCCACGCCGGGCCAGTTGTTCACCAGGTTTGTGGCGTTGACGCTGCCGATGCCCGTGGCGAAGTCCCAGCCCGTGGTCGTTTTGTATGCCGGCGAATATGAAGCGTTCGAAGTGGACAACACACCATTCGTGCCCGAAGGACGATAGCAGTCGTTAGTGCCGGTGCAGTTCACATCCATATCGCCTTGCGTCACGTCGTAGAAAATGCAGGTGCCGGCCACGGCATTGCCGAGGGTCGAATTGCAGTTCGCATTGCCGTTGGTGCCGTATTCTGTTTTGGCCAGCGCGTAATACGTGGGATTCGGATTGCCCTGAGCGGAACCTGTCCTCTGATTCACGAGCGCCTGTATGCCAGCCATGATCGGCGATGCGAACGAGGTGCCCCCGCCGCCGGACCAACCACTCGGCGCACCAGTACAAGGCGCGCCGCCCAATTTCGCGCCGGGGTCCGTATAGCAATACACAAAGTAATGTCCCCAAACGCCGTTTGCGGCGAACAGGGAAACATCAGGAATATCGCGCACGCCGTCCGCGGGATTGCCAAGGAAGCCAGACTGCCAGGACGGCTTGGCAGCGCCTCTGCAGCTACCACCGCTGCCGCTACCCGAAGCCGGCGTACCCGTCGCACAGTTGCTCGGACCGCCGCTACCGGAGGCGGTACTCAGATAATTTTCCTCGCCCGTTGTGCTGTTGCAGAAGCCCGTGGCGCCGTAGCTCACGCCAGTACCGCCCTTTTTTGTGGCAAGCAACACACTGGCGCAAGAATCGTTCCATGGAATTTCGTTGATGTAGGACTTGGCTGAACCGTCGGTCGCCGTATTCGTTGTAGTCCAGTAAGTCGAAGTGGTACCAGCATAGCTATCTCCAAAATCGGTACCGCCCACCGAGACGTTATACGGCGTCGAGGTCCAGCCACTGACGGCAATACCTTGCGTCGCAATATTCTCGTCGGCATCGCAGCTTGCTCCGCCTTCGTCACCCGAAGATACGAATATCGATACACCTCGCGCCGCTGCAGTTTGGTACGTCGATACGAACGCTGCATTCAAACTCGCGCCGTTATCCGCCTCGCACAGGCCGTAACTTATGCTCCACAACCTGGCTGTGTCGTTCGCGCTGTTCAGGTTCTGCGCCGCGATCACGACACCGAACGTGGCGTTCGTATCAGCGCATGAGGCCATGTGGAGCTTCGCGCCCGGCGCTGCAGCACCCGCCCACTCGATATCCAGTTCCACCTCACCGTCGGTGCCGTCGTCTTGGTTGCCGGGATCGGTGCAGTTACCCGGATGCACCTCGCTGTAGTTCGCTCCCAGCGCAGGCAGGCCGAAGGTCGAGCGGAAGGTATTGATATCGTTGACAGTGAAGGGATCTTCTTCTTCGAGCAACACAATCGTTTCACCGGTACCGTCGATCTTGGGAATGCCATTGAATAGCGGATTAAGGTTGTAGATTGTCGCCAGATCCGCCGGTACTACCAGATGTGTTGAGGTGTTGACGGTATAGTCGGGCCTTGGTTTGAAATTCGTGTGCGGACGGAAGTTGTTGATCGACACGATACCGACCACGGCCGGTGCCAGCGCGGTCGGGATTTGCGGCACACTCATATTGGCGATATGCGCCACGCCGTCTACATTCAGGTTGTGGACTTCAGTCTGGAACGCCCGGCGGACTTGTTCCGCCGTGCCGGAGAAATCGATCATCACGCCGTCGGCGTGGACTTGATTGATCGTGAAACCATACGATTCCAGCCAGCTTGTGACTGTGTTCAGATCCGTTTGCTCCAGACCATATTCACCGACCTGTTCGGCCGTCAGCCACTTATGATAATTCGGCGAACCTGGCGTTGTCTGTTCGGCCATGAATTGTTCCAGTGCCAATTCCCGCGCGTCTGGGCGATGCAGCAGCAGAAGCATGTGATCCAGCAGCAGGCCGTCGTCCACCGGCCCCAGGTCGTTGGACGTGCCCACGGCTCTGGCCGCTACGGGGGGCACATTGTTTTCCATCGGACTGAGCAGACTATCGTTGATCGCCTGCGTGATCTGCTGCACCGATGGAGCCACAACGACAACGGCCTGCTGTGCGGCAACGCTATTTTGTGCATCGATATCTGCGGCACGTACCGGTTGCGGCGTTCCCGCGCTCAAAATCGCACACAGCAACGCCAGCAAGGCGATAGATGCGCGGCTGCGTAACATGGATAGTCCTTTCGCTGGATATGCCATCGGCGGTGAATTCATACGCGCGCTGGCCATTGCTGGCAAGCGAACCTCTCATGGACCATGGGCGCATATTACTTGTTGCCGAATTTCCCGGAAGTGAACACCACACAGCGTTAAAGAACTGTGCCGGCAGTCACCGGATTCAAGGTCACGCCGGCGCTTCCCATAACCTTGCAGGTACAACGCGGGCACTGCCCCAAAAATGAGGAAAGGACTCGTCACTGACACGATTGGTCCATGGCGACCCTCCAGGCAAAAAAATCCCGCAGCCGAAGCCGCGGGATTGAAGGCGTTGCGTGATCTGGCCGGTGATTCAGATATTGCTTATAGCCGGCAAGCCTCGAAGCCGCTGGCAAACACAAAATCGGAATTCGCCACCACATTGAAGGCCTGGCTCGTGCCGTTGAGTGTCCCGGTGCTTGCGTTGATCTGCAAACCCGGCGTCGACGTCAGCGTGTAGAAGAGCTGTGTGCTGTTGAGCGTGGCTACGCCGTCGATCATCGTAACGCTACCCAGATCGACCGATCCGCCGCAGGCGGCAATGGTGAAGTCCACACTGCTGCTGTTGTCGATGATCGTATTGCCACTGCCATCTTGCTCGGTGACGACGACGACACCCAAGGCACCACCGCGGGTTACGTTTGCAGGTTGCGTCGTAAACACGAGCTGATCCTGAGCAAAGCTCGCCGTCACGCTGATGTTCGCCGTGACATTCGTGTCCGTACGCGGATTGGCCGTCGAGGCATCACTCCATTGCACGAAGTGATAACCCGCGTTCGGCACCGCCGTCACCGCCGTGCCATTGCCTCCGGAGTTCACGGTCTGTGGCGTCGTTCCCGTGATCGAGCCATTCGCGCCGGCCGTGTACGTCAGCGTGTACGTGTTGA
>JARLJU010000026.1 GCA_031291055.1 Rudaea sp.
CCAACTCGTGAGCGAGCCTGTCTACTGGAGCCGCCGGCGGCATGGCCGCCAACGCGGCCCGCCAATAATCGGCTGCGCGCTGATTGTCGCCGCGTGCCTGCTCGTAACGCGCCGCGAGTGAGAGGACGGCCGGATCGCGCACATAGCGGTCGAGCGCCAAGCGGAGCCACGACTCGGCCTGGGCTCGGTCGTTGGCAGCGAGCGCCGCTCCAATTGCACCCTCGAAGTCGCCCGTGCTCGCGTCTTGCATGGGGATGGTCTTGTAAAGCTTCAACGCGTCGCGGGCACGACCGACGCGGGCGAAGCCTCCGGCCACGGCTTTGCGCACGGTCATGTTGTCTGGAAATGCCTGCGATGCGGCGTCAAGAATATCGACGGCGCGGCCCACATTGCCGTTGTCCATGGCTGCGGTGGCACGGCGCACGCTCCAGTTGGCCCAAATGTTTTCGACCGTCTCGCGCTGCGGCACGCTCAGGTCGCTGCGACCGCCCAGGTGCATGAGAGCGGCATACAGGGCGCGGTCGTTTCCGGTGTTGTAGAGCAGCCATGCATTCTGAACATCGATGTTCGCAGGCGGCTGAGTCTTCAGCTTTGCGTAGTACGCCTGTACGCGATTCATGGTTTCAACCGCGCGGGGTATGTCGCCTGTAGCGGCATACAGGCTGGCCTCGCTCTGCTCAAACTCGACGTCGCCCTCAAGCTGCTTGCGGACCGGCGCTGGAATCTGCGCAATCTCCTGCTGAGCCTCGGCATTTCTGTTGGTCGCCAGCAGCGTGCCGATCAGACCCTTCCACGCATCGGTGCGGTCTGGATTGTTGGAGATGACGCGCTGGTAAATGGCATATGCCTGATCGGTGTTGTTGCGCAGCAGGTAGATGGCCGCCAACTGCAACTGAAGTCCGATACTCGGCTGGCCACCGGACGCAGTCTGCATGCGCGCCGCGCGCTCAAGCAAGCCCTGGGCCACTTCATACTGGCCGGCCTGCTGATAAATCGCGCCGAGCACGGCGAGGAATCCCGAATCGGCAAGCGCGGATTCATACGTGGCGGCCGGCATCTTCTGCACTTCCGCAAGAGCCTGCGCATCCTGCCCCATTTCGTGTTGCGCGCTAACCAGGCCCATCCATGCGGAGATGTCGCTGGGGTTGTCGGCGAGGATCTGCGAATACAACGTTACGGCCTGGCTGTAGCGGCGGGCCTGCATGAGGATTCCGGCGTACTGCAGCCTTGTATCTGTCTTGAGGCTGGTGCCATTGCCAGGGAAAGGCAACGACAACGCCTGCGCAAGCACGCGCTCGGCATCTGCATTGCGGTTCTCAGCCTGGTACACAGCAGCCAGCGTCCGCAGGTACTCCGGATCGCGGGCCAAGGCCGTTTTAGCTGGTGCCGGAATTCGCGCCGACGCGGCAAGG
>JARLJU010000248.1 GCA_031291055.1 Rudaea sp.
CCACCAGCACGCCGACGCGCCACTGATTGATCTGCGTGAGCGCGTACAGCATCGCGCTGCTGTCGTAGTAGTAGTTGTAATCGCCGACCACCACGTCGGACCAGCGCGCCAGTTCCTGCGCGAGATAGTACGGACAGACGTCGTGTTCGCGCGCCGCTTCACGCACCGACGCACGGTCGAGCCTCGGCCCTGCGAACGCCGCGCTGCGGGCCGAGTCGAGCCGGTCATAGAAGCCGCATGCGAGCGGACAGGACTCGCCGTTGCAGGCCTTGTCGGGATGCTCGCAGGCCTTGTCGCGCGCAACCAGTTCCAGGGTTCTCAGCGGCAGGCGCGCAGCGGACGGCTCGGCGCTTTGATGGAGCGTTTCGACCGCATCGAGCGCAAGCGCACGGCCCGGCGTCTTGGCCGTGAGGAAGAACACGCGGTCGATCTGATCCGAGGCACACGCCTTGAGCAGCGGAAAAATCGTCGCCAGCGTCTTGCCGATGCCGGTAGGCGCCTGCGCCATCAACGGCTTGCCGTCACGCGCCGCGCGATACACCGACACCGCCAACTCGCGCTGCCCGCTGCGGAACTGGCCATGCGGAAACTGCAAGGCGCTGAGCGCGGCGTTGCGCGCGGCGCGATGTGCCTCTTCCTGCACGGCCCAATCGAGAAAGCGCTCGCATTGCTCGACGAAGAAAATCTCCAACTCACGAGCGCTGTGCGTTTCAGTCAGCAAGGTTTCCTTCTGACTGCCGATATCGAAGTAGACCAGCGCGACCGTCAATTCGGCGAGCCCGCGGGCCCGGCATAGCAGATGGCCATACACCAGCGCCTGCGCCCAATGCAGCGCGCGGTGGTTGGCGGGCATCCGTTCAAGCGCACCTCGATGGGTCTTGACCTCTTCCAGCCGGTTCGACACGGGGTCGTAACCGTCGGCGCGGCCACGCACGGTCAGACCGCGATGCGTACCGGTCAGCGTGATCTCGGTTTCATAGCGCCCCCCGCGACGCCCGGCGACCGTCACGTGCCCGGCCATGCCTTCCAGCGAAGTGGGCGCGGGTGTGAAGCGCAGATCCAGATCGCCGCGCCGCGCGGTGAATTCACACATCGCCCGTACAGCGACGGTGTAGGTCACGTGCGAGCCTCGGTGGTGGCTTCTTTTGTGGTCACCGCCACCGCGACTTCTGACACGGCGACGTCTTCATCGGCCCATCTCACGTCGAGCACGCGCACCGGCATGCCGTGCTGCTCGCAGTACGCGAGCCAGCGGATCTGGTTGTCCTGCAAGCGGTCGCCAGGCCCCTTTACTTCGATCAACTCATAACGGCGCTCGCCCGGCCAGAAACGAATCAGATCCGGCAGCCCTGAGCGGTTGCCGCGGATGTCGCGCAGCAAACGCTCAAACCACAATTTCAGATGCGCGGCAGGCAGGCAATCGAGCGCCAATGCGACCAGTTCCGGCGTCAGCAAGCCCCAGAATACGAATGGCGATTGCAGACCTGCCTTGCTTTGCAGATGTCGCAGAATCGTCTCGCGATAGGCACCGCTGTCGAGTTGCGCGAGACACGCGGCGAATTGCTCGGCGCGGCGCGCATGAAAATCCGGCGCATGCAGATCGGCCGGCCCGCGCTGGAACGGATGGAAAAACGCGCCGGGCAGCGCCGCGAACACCGGCTCCCAGCACAGCAAACCGAACAGCGAGTTGATCAGCGCGTTTTCAACGTAATGAACCGGCGCTGAGTCGCAAGTCAAATGATCGCGTGCGACGTACTCGACCGGTTGCGAGGCGTCAGGCCTCGGCAGCACCAGTGTGCTGCGCTCGACCGGCCGTGCGGCAGGCACACGCGCCACCCGCTCGCCGCGCTTGCGCTGCAAACGCGGCAGCATGCGTTCGACGCGCTGCGCCTCCTCTTCGCTTTCGGGCGTGGCGGCGGCTTGCGTAGCAAGGGCGAAGGCTTCGTCGAATTGCTCGCTGCGCTCCAGCACACGCAAGCGCCGATGGCGCGCGCCGGGCCACGCACAACGCGCATAGACGGCAAGTGCAACGGGCCAGTTCTGTTGACGCTCGCAATGCTGGCCGAGACGAAACAGCAGTTTCGCGCGACGCGTTTCGAGCCAGGGGTTCGAGGTGTCGATCGCGGCGATCGCGGCGACGAGTTCGTCGATCGCGTCGGCTTCAGCGTCTCCCGCGGGCAGCCATTCGAGCGCTTCGCGGCACGCATGCAACGCAAGATAGACGTCGACGTCCCCGCGCTGCTGGAATGCGCGCGACGACGGCGCGAACGCAACCTTCTCATACTGAAACACACCGAGATCGGCCAGCACGAACTCCGACCAGTCCTGCTGCAGATTGCCGAAGAACATCAGGCGCAGACGCTCGCAAAGCGGCGCGATGGCGACGTGGAAAACGCGGTCGGTGGTTTGGCTGTGCCATGTGGACAACGGATGCGCAGCGGTGCCTCGCTCCTCGCCCTCGCTCTCACCTTCGTAAAACGGCCGCAGCGTTTCCAGCAGATCGGGTTTGCGCAAGCCCTTCGCGCCGGGAATCAACGCGATGGCGTCCGCGAAGATCAGCTGCAACTCGGGACGGGTGGTGAGCGCAAACAGATCGTCGAGCGTCAGACCGGGTTCGGTATCGACCCAGCCGAGCGCTGCCAAGGGCGCAACGGCCTGCAAAGGGCAACCGATTTCATCATAAGAAAGACGGCTGGCACGGAACAGCGTGCCCTTCCTCATCAGCATGCGAACCAGCAACGCGCGGGAGGGCTGTGGCAAAACGGCGAAATCGCGCAGGAAGCCATGTTCGTGCGCGTCCAGCAAATCGTCGTAACGCTCGGCGAGCCACGCCAGCGCACGCTCGAAGTTCAACAGGTAATAAAGGACATCAGAACGGAGGTCTGACGGAGCATCTGTCGGCACGGGGTTTTCACGAAACCTGTATGTTTATACAGTAATGATATCAAAATCCGTGGGAGGGCCGGCTGACAACCGCTGTGCCGAAAGTGGCGCGAGGCCCGGCGGTTGTCAAAGTGTCGCCAGAAGCTTCAACGCCGTCGACTTGAATACCGCGAAGGCCTCCGCGAAGGTCGGCCTCACCGCCCCGTAAACAAGTGGCAGCAGCACTTGCTCATATTCACGTTTCGTCTGCTCTTCTGTTTCCGCGATCGCCAGGGCCGCAGTCATGGATTGCTTCGGATCTTCGACAAACGCGGTGTGATGGTGAAACTCTCCGCGGTCGTATTCGACGCAGTCCTTGAAATGAGCCGCCGCTCGATCGACGAATGCCGCGTTCGAGCCGACGATGCAGTAGGTGTCGTAGATGTGACGCACCAATGCCTGGTCCCACTTTTCCCGCACACCGGCCCGGTGTTCCGAGTGACGGCGCAAAAACGACAGAACCTTTTCCGCGAGCGTTTCTTCGACAGCGACGCACGGCATACGAACCGGCACCCCGTCGCGACTCGCCAAACGTTCGATCAGATACCCGATCGGCTTTTGCACAACGGCAAAGCTCGGCGTGCGCACCGTAAATTCGAGGCTTAAGTGAGGTCGCAAGCTGGTGTGAGCGGTATAGCGCGTTTTGTAGCTCTTTCTGTTCTGCCGAGATTATTTTCATACTGAACAGTTTTGTTGCCGAAACCCAATTTCCGCACTACGCGGCGATTGCCGGTATTGATCACGGTTCCGGCCGGCAATTGAGTGGTTTTACCAGCGTTGTATAACTCGACTTGCCTGCTTGGGTAGACTTCGACACCCATCCTGGTCAGGGCTTCCTCGGCTAGGATTTCAACTGGCTGAACAGGGATCGGCGCTCCTGACAGCACGCTGCGCTTGGCTTTTGCATACACGCCGACGCCGAGTTTGACGATGACCCCGCTCTCAAGCAACTTGCGGAGCGCACGCCCAATCTGGGCTTCACTGCCAAGACGAGCGAGCTCGGTCCGCAGGAACACGTCGGACGCCCGCTTGGCAATTGCTATCTTCAGCCGATCTTCGAGCACCATGACAAACTCCGCTCATCAAGTTATCCTAAAATATTACATAACCTAATGATTATTATAATAAAATTACATCTAATATCGATCGCCGATTTAGTATAACACACGCTTGGAAGAGAACAGGCATTGCGCCCGGAGCCCAAGCCGACCGCTAGATCCCTTCCGACCCTGCCACCCACGCCACCGTCAACGACCGCACCCCCTGCGCGCCGCGTATCAGCACGCCTTCGATATCCGCCGTGGCCGAGGGGCCGGTGACCAGCGCCGCATAGCGTGCATCGCGGAAGTCGTCGCGACGGTACACGTCCTGCAAGCCGTCGAGCAATTGCGCCGGATCGAGCAGCACCACCAGATGC
>JARLJU010000249.1 GCA_031291055.1 Rudaea sp.
CCATGGAAGGTGATGGCGGGTGGCGTTTACGTGCCGCCATCGCGCCACACCGGAATACCGAGTGTGCGGGCCTTGTCGCAGAGGTTGGCGGAAATACCGGAACCAGGAAATGCGACGACACCGATCGGCATGGCGTCCAGCATCTGATCGTTGCGTTTGAAGGGCGCGGCCTTGCGGTGGCGGTTCCAATCGGGCCGGAAGACGACTTGCGCAACTTTGCGGGCATCGGCCCAGCAGGCGGCGATGCGTTCGGCGCCCGTCGGCGTGCCACCGTGCAGCAGCACCATGTTGGCATGCTTGGCATGGACCTTGTCGAGCGCCGCCCAGATACGGGCGTGTTCGTTGCAATCAGGGCCGCCCGTGAAGGCGATGCGAACGCCGGTTGGCAGCAGGACTTGCGTTTCGGCGCGGCGTTTGGCGCTAACGAAATCGCGGCTATCGATCACCGCTGCCGTCACGGCGCGGCGGTTGACCATGGAGCCGGTGTGCGGGCGCCAGACCGAGCCGGTGATCTGCTCGTATCGCTCGGCGGCGGCGTCGCGGAAGGCTTCGATACTGTCGCGCCGGTCGAGAAGAACTTCGCCGTCGGCCAGCAGGCGCTCGAGTTCGACGGAGCGGATTTCGGAGCCGTCCTGTTCGCGCTGACTGCGCTTCTGGGCGTCTTCGTTGTCGTCAAGCTTGCGTTGGACGCGGTCGATAGCGCGATGAAAAGCGTTGACCATGGACCAGACCAAATCGTGCAGGTCGGGTTCGAGGCGCGTGTCGGTGAGCGTGCCGGCGAGAGCGTCGAAGATATCGGCGACAGTGCCCGCGATCTCGTCGTTATCAGGCGCGGGCCGGGTATCAGGCTCGTCGTAGAAGGCCCCGCGCCCATAGAGCTGAAGCTCGGTGAGCACCTCGTCGGTGGCGGAAGATGTGTGTTCGGGTTCGTAATCGTCGTTGCGCGTCATGGCTGTCTCCTTGGCGAAGGGACCGCGCACCACGCGCGGCCTTCGGCGGTCCCTCAGCCGGAAGCAAAAGTAGGCCGGAACCGCGGGGCCCTGGCCCGCGGCCGAAGGACAGGAGGGCCGCGGCTATTTTGTTTGGCGATGCAAAGGCGCGTTAGCGCCGGCGGAAAATAGCCGTGCCCGACTGTTGCAGGCCTACTTTGCTTCTGGCCGGATCGCCCTTTAAGGCCGCGTGCGCGTGTCTTGTGTTCGCAGGAGACAGCTTGATGTGACGCGCGACGATGCAGGCCCGTCACGTCGCTTCACCTGATCGAGAAACCGTGCAACAGCTCCGGCATGAGCTGTTCGCCGAGACGGCTACGCAACTGGTCAAGGCCATGGGCGCGTAGATCATCGTTGAAATCGCCCAAGATCGGCGACAGGGTACGCGCTTCGATGCCAACGTGCTGCGCGCGCTCCGTCAGCGTTGTCGCGGCACCATCGCCTGCGGCGTCAGCGTCGCGCACGACATAGAGAACACGCAACGACACGGGTAGCAGCATCGCCGCAAGGTGATTGGCGGATAAGGCCGCAGCCATGGCGAGGTCGGGGAGGGCATCGCGCAGCGACAGCATGGTCTCGATGCCTTCGCCCGCAGCAAGAACATCCTGGGCTATGCCAAGGCGGACAGCATTGCCGAGGAGGTGCCCCATAGCGCGGCGCGGCGTGGCAATAGGGGCCTTACCTGCACGGTGCGGATCGAGCCAGGTTCGATGGACGCCTGTGATGGTACCGTCAAGATCGGTGACGGCTGCGATCAGGGCGGGCCACATCTGCACAGGTGCATCGTCTTCGGGCCGGTAGAAGCAGCGCGCATGAAAGCGCAGCGCCGGCAAACCGGTCAGATGTGTGATGGCGCGTCCGCGCAGATAGGTTTCCGCCAGTGTACCGGAAATAGACGTGGACATCGCAAACAGCCGTCTTGCGCTGTCAGCCGAGCCGGTTTGCATTTTATAATGAGTGTGTTTGGGTCCGGGCGGATGCGGGAAGGAAAGAAACTGCCGGGCTTCCTCCGCGACATCGCGAAAATCGGCAAGCCCGCAGGCTTCGCGAATGATATCGAGAAGATCGCCGTGTTCCCCGGTTGCACCATCGGTCCATTTGCCGACTGCTCCGGGGCCGCTCAAAGGACCTTTTAGTCGCACGAACATCGAGCGCCCAGGCGTGTTGCGGACGTCGCCCACGATCCAATACCGTCCGACCCGACGGCCATTCGAGAGATAATGACGGCACACGGCTTCTGCCTCTTCGGCGAGGCGGTGCGCTAGTTCGGATGGGCTCATCGAATCCGCTTCCCCATGAGAAAGGGCCCGCCGTTGCCGACGGGCCCCCGTTGCTGGTTGTCGTTTTCGCTACAGTGTCGTGAGTGCGTTGGGTTCGATTGCAGCGAGATGATTATTTCCGGATAGGGCAGATTGTGCCATGGCCGTTTCGCCGCCATCGGCCGTCGTTTCTACGACCTCGATTTCGGTATCC
>JARLJU010000250.1 GCA_031291055.1 Rudaea sp.
CCAGCCAGCTATCGCCATGCTCGCCCACGAACGGCACGGCGCGCTGCATCACCAGCAGGGTGTCGCGGATATGGGATAGCCGTTCGCCCATATCGCCGATCTCCACCAGCGTGTCGCGCAGCATGCGGTTGACCCGTTTGACGCTGGTCTGCTGTCGCGCGCGCATTTCCTTATGAAAGATGCGGTTGGAGATGGCGAGCGCCTCGGCGCGCAACTCCTCCAGCCGGTCGGCGCCATAATCCACCAGGGCTTCCACGATCACCATGAAGACATCGGGGGCGGTGCGCGGCCTGCGCTCGACGCGTTTGATGATGGCGGGAAAGGTGTGCAGATGGGCAAAACGGATGGTGACCAGGATGTTCCTGGTCAGGACAAAACCAAGCGGTGAGGTGAAGTCTTCCTCGCTGTCCTTCAAATGAGGCGTTACCGGCACGGAGATGGTGAAAACGTCGTCTTCATATTGCAGACGGCTGGAAAACTCGATCTCGTCCAACTGTTCGCGCGGCGGAATGTCCAGGCCATAGTCGCGGCAGGCCTGGGCCAGCTCCTCTTCGGTGGGTTCGCAGAGATCGACCCATACGGTTTTGCCGTCGGATTTGTGTACGGTCAGCACGGCGCAACCTCCCCGCTCTCGCGCACATAACGCGCGAAACGGCGCCTGAGTGCAACTGCGCACGCTGATGCCGGGCAACGCCGTCCGGCCGCGCGACCAATTTTAAACCAGGGCGCCGTGGCAGTGCTTGTATTTTCGGCCTGAGCCGCAAGGGCACAGCGCATTGCGTTGGACCTTGGACCAGGTGGCGGGGTCGTTGGGGTCCACCGGTCCGGCCGGTACCTGGCGGAACTGCGGGCCGTCCGCCATCTCGTCTTCGCCGGTCAGCGGATCGATGTGGCTGGCCTGCATGGCGGGCAGGGGGCGCGGCGCGATTTCGGGCGGCGGCTCGCCGGTCTGGATCTGCACATGCATCAGCTGCTCGACCACGTCGCTGCGCAGCTTGGCGAGCAGCGCTTCGAACAGCTCGAACGCCTCGCTCTTATATTCGTTGAGAGGGTCGCGCTGGCCGTAGCCGCGCAGACCGACATATTGGCGCAGATGGTCGAGATTGACGATATGTTCGCGCCAGTTGCTGTCCAGGGTCTGCAGCAGGATCGCCTTTTCGACATAGCGGGTGACGTCGAGGCCGAAATTGGCGGCGCG
>JARLJU010000251.1 GCA_031291055.1 Rudaea sp.
CGTATAGACGCCTGAGCGGGGTTCGAGACACAATGTGCCCTGCAATGACGGCCGGCGCGCAATTCCCGCTTTAACGTTTCAGCGTACACGGAACGCGTTCCATCCCATCCACATTGCCGTGCAAGACAGAATCGAGCCCCTCCTTCGACATCCGCAACGCTGAGGGGCTTAGAAAGTCAGGGTGATTTCATTGAAAGCTATGGAACAGTTAACCTTCGGGGCTTGCGTCAAGAAAACGTGGGGCAGTTCGTGGCAAGCGATTATCGCAATGCCCTGGTTGTTTCTGGGGATCTGTGCGGTGCTGGCGTGCACTTCGCTGCTATTCGATTCGCATATGAGAGGCCCCACCGGCGAGATCACAACCGTCCCATCCCCCGGCAATGCCCTGCTTTGGTTGGGCAGCTCCGTTTTGCAGGGCGCCCTCTACGGCGTGCTGACAATCAAGGTCCATCGCTTCGTGCTCATTGGCGAGGGCGTAGAGCCGTTGCTCCCGCTGAACGGCAAGCCGCTCGGCCGCTATCTGCTGGTATGGCTAAGCGTCGCGGCAAGCATGGTCGTGGTGGGTGTAGCCCTTTTTCTGGTGGTGCGCGCCGCGCACGCCTTTGCCGTCCTGATCTACGTGCCGGTGATTGTCGTGTTCGTGTTTGTACTCACCCGGCTAAGCCTCGTCTATCCCGCGATCGCGTTAGGTAGCCGTGTCAAGCTGCGCGCGGCGTGGAACGACAGCCGCGGACATGTGTGGAGTATTTTCGGCGTGGGCATCGTGAGCTACCTGCCGTTAGTCATTGCCTCCGTGATCTTCGGCATTGTGATCGGCATAAAGCGTTCGGTACTCGGCCAGCATCCCGGTCTCGCCGTCACGACGATTGGCCAAACGCTGTTTAATGCCGTGTTCATCGTGCTTGCCGCTGCGTCAATGTCATGGCTATACCGGCGCTACGCCAGCGAACTGCTGACGCACGTCGAAAACGCGCCGCAGTAAATCGCGCGGCACGTCCCGCTCAAAACAGCTTGCCCGGATTCAGAATGCCGTGCGGGTCCAGCGCGTGTTTGATCGCCGTCATGGCGGCCAATTCAGCCGGCGAGCGCGAGATCGGCAAGAACTCGCGCTTGAGCAAACCGATCCCGTGTTCCGCCGACACCGAGCCGTGCAACGGCCTGAGCATCTCGTAGACGAACGCATACACCGCATGATGATCGACGCCGGGGATCGAATGGCCGTCCACGGTGACATGCAGATTCGAATCGCCGATATGGCCGAAAAAATACGACGCGTTGCCTGGCCAGCGCTGATCGAGCGCCGCGCGGCACCGATCGACAAAAGCGCCGATCTCGCCGATGGGCAAACTCACGTCGAAGTTGATCGCATCCAGCCGCACCGGAAACTCGGCGGTGCACTCGCGAATCGCCCATAGCGCGCGCACATCAGCGACCGATTGCGCGATCACCGCGTCGCGGATCGCTTCTGAATCGAGCGCCTCGGTCAGCGCGGCGGAGAAACGTTCGCCGTCGTCGCTCGCGTCGAAGCTCGCGTGTTCGATCAGTGCATAGAGCGGATGCGCATCGGCGAACGGCGAACGCGTGCCCGTCAGCTTCACGCCGAAATCGTAGAAATCCGGCCACATGATCTCGAACGCGCCGATGTCGTTGCCAAAGCGCGTCGACAGGCGGCGCAGC
>JARLJU010000252.1 GCA_031291055.1 Rudaea sp.
ACCCCGATGCCAACGCCGCCGTGCGGGACAGCGCCGGTGCCGCCCTTCGCGTCGCTGGGCGCGCAACCCGCAATGGCGATCCTGCGCGCCGAGGAACTCGATACGAACGTGTGGCGACCGTCCTCGTGCACCGGATGGCCTGCCGTGTCCCGCTCCCGGGTTGTCGTCGCGGTCGCAGGGCTGGTCCACGTCGCAGGCGGTCCCGAGACGCTTTTGGCACGTGCCGGGGCGGTCTCCACCCTGCGCACCGTGCGCTACTGGTCCACGACTGACAAGAAGTGGCGTCCCCTGTTCCTGGATGCCGCAGCGCTGGTCGGACCCGCCGAGGGCGGAGAACGGCGGGGTGATTTCCGCCCGCCGGAACTGCAAGCCGGTCGGACCTTATATTTTTGGGTGAACGACAGCCGCTCCGGCCCCTTGGTGTACCGGGTGCGGGTGCTGGAGCACAGTCCGCAACGGGTGGCGCTGGCCGAGGAAAATGTGTCGCCGGTCCGTGCATTCGGACTGACACTGTTTCAGCCGTCTGCGCTGCAGACGGTGGTGTTCGCACAGCGCCAGGCGAACGACGTATGGGGCCTGTACATTCTCGCGCGCATCGACCGGCAAGCCAGCAGTTTCATTGCGAGCGGGCACGAGGCCTCTACGGCGAACCGGGCGCTGGCACTGTTCCGGTATTTGGCCGGCGTCCCGACCGACGCGGAACCACCGGCCGTGCGATGACCTGGGCAGTGAGCGCGTGATCGTGACGCGACAAGCCCTTCGTCTATGCATCAATCGCCTGCGGCGCCCCGCGCGCTTTCGTATAGTTCGAGGCTCCGGGCGCGATGTGCGGCCTCACATTTCGCGGTGTTGTTCGTTGTGGTCGAAAACTGTCAGTCGGAGTTCAATAATCCCCATTTGTGGAAACTGAATCTTCCCCACTCATTATTGATATGGGTGATCGCCGTGACCGAGTCGCCGAAATATGTCGTGTTCACGACCAGACAGGCGCTGGTTGGGGGCAGCGCGGCCGCCTGGTCGAAACTCTGTGCAAACTCATGCGCCGTCGCAAAGTCCACGTAGACGCCGCCCGATGCAATTTTGCTGACTGCTTCGATAAAGTCCGCCGCTGGACTGTACTTGGTAACGAAGCCGGATGCCCCAGCGTTGAACGCCCGGGTAGCGTAAGCCGTCTCCGAGCGCATCGTCAGGACGGGGATGACCGGTTCGATTGTTCAGGCCGTGGACGCCTCGCCAAGAATCGACTGCACGCATTCGTCGACGCTTAACTCCCGCAGCGCGTCGCAAGGCAGCGACTCATTGGCCGCACGTTCGAGCACGGCGAGCGCACGCGGTTTGAGCCGCACGAGCAGCAGCCGCTGTCCACGTGACTTCAGTTCCGCAGCAAATATGCGCAGGGCCTCGATGGTCGAACTGTCGACATCAGGCGTCTACTCGAGGCTCAGCATCACCGTATGCGCCGGCGTCGGCTGCCCGCGCAACATCCCGCGCACCTTGCTCAGCACTCGCTCCGCATTGGCAAAGAAGAGCGGCACCTCCGGTCGTACGATGGTGATGCCGGGAATGGGTGCCGCATCCGCATGCGCGGACACGTCGACGAAATCGCGGGTCTGCCTCAGGCGGCCGAGCACCGATACTGCAGGCTCAGACAGCTTGCGAAGCGTCAGGAGCAAGCTCACGCCGATGGCCGTAAGCAAACCATGCAGGACGCCAAGCACGAGCACAGCAAGCAGCGCCGCAATCACAATCAGCCGGTCGCGTCGCCACGCCCAGTAAGGCGTGAACACCTCCGGATGCAGTGAGTGGCTGACCGCAAAGATCACGATCGCCGCGAGCACTGGCTCGGGCGTGCGCGAAAGCAGCGGCCGC
>JARLJU010000253.1 GCA_031291055.1 Rudaea sp.
TCATGAGCCTGGCGGATAAACGGGGCTTGCTGTCGAGAGACCATTTCTCGGTGGACGGCACGCTGATTCAGGCGTGGGCCAGTCACAAGAGCTTCCGCCGCAAGGACGGCCCGGACGATGGTCCGCCGGCCGGCGGTGGCCGCAACGCCGACACTGACTGGAAAGGTGAGCGACGTAGCAATGCCACGCACGAGTCGACTACTGATCCGGAGGCGCGCTTGTTCAAGAAGAGCCACAAGAGCCCGGCCATCCTGTGCTACCACGGGCACATCCTGATGGAGAACCGCTCGGGGCTGGTGGTCGGCGCCGTAGTCAGTCACGCAGACGGTTTCGCCGAGCGGGCCAGCGCGTTGCGATTGCTCGATTGCGTGCCAGGCGGTCATGCGAAGACAGTCGGTGCCGACAAGGCGTATGACACCCGCGACTTCGTGAACGATTGCCGGGCTCGCAATGTGACGCCACATGTCGCGCGCAACGATGATCGCCACGGTGGTAGCGCGATCGACGGTCGCACTTCGCGGCATGCGGGCTATCGGATCAGCCAGATCATCCGCAAACGTATCGAAGAGCATTTCGGCTGGGGTAAAACGGTCGGCCGGATACGTCAAACCGTCTATCGCGGCATCCGGCGCGTCGACCAGCACTTCAAGCTGACGATGGTCGCGAGCAATCTGACCCGCATGGCGCGAATGCCAGGTGTGGTGCCGCAAGGAGCGACGCGATGAGCCGCCACGGCATGGGGACTGCACAGCACAAGGGCTGCATGCGTGCGCACGCCCCGCGCAGATCGCGCGGCGAACCGCCAATTCAACGGGAAATTGCATGCGCAAGTCTCCTGAACATAGCTTCGGTCGTCATGACGGGGCGCTTTTCAACAGCCTGCTAGGCGACGGCTATGCGGTCAACTTCGTACTCGAAAACGGTTTCGCGCCCACGACAGGCGCGCTGGCGAGCGCGGGCAGCATGTTCAACCGCCAGGCGTGGGCCGGCCTGTCGAGCGATTGGGGACAAGTGCGCGCGGGCCGGCAGAATTCGCCGCTCTTCATCGACGAAGGTCGCATGGACGCGTTTGGCGCAGTTACGCAGGCCTCGGGTCTCGACAACATCACGACCTATGGCATCCGCACGAGTAATACGATTTCGTATCTCACACCTTCGTTTCATGGGTTGAAGGGGGGCGTCTACGTCGGCCTCGGCAATGCCGGCGGTTTGCGCGGCACGGGCGCGAGCTATCAGTTCGACGTCACCTACGATCAAGGGCCGTTTTCGGCTTTCGTGGCGGGGCAGGCGCTGCGCAATACGGACGGTGCACCGACCGACCGCACGATTCTCTCCGGCGTTTCGTACGCGATCGGCAAGTTCACGATCTATGGCGCCTACACGTGGGCGAAGTGGGACGAACTGGCGCTGGATGCGAACACCTACGGCGTGTCGGTCGGGTACACGATCAATCCCTTTAACTATCTTGCGCTCGGCTGGGCGCAGTTGACGGATCGGACGTCGGCGGGCAACGGCGCGCGCCAGTTCAGCGTGATGTACAACCACGACGTCTCGAGACGCACCAGCTTCTACGCTGCTGCGTCGTTTCTGCAAAATCGCGGGCAGGCCAGCTATACGCTGGCCGGCGCCGCGAATGCCGGGCTCGCATTGGCGTATCCCGGTGCGGAGGCTCGTGGCGTCCAGATCGGTCTGGTGCATCGTTTCTGATCAGTGTTCCCGCGCGCCGCCGATCCACATATCGACCATGTGCGTCCTGGCGGCGCTAACGATTCGGCGTCGTGTGTCGCCTGCTTGCCTTAAGACCATCAACACATCGTCAAAGTGTCGCCGCCGGATGGCATCCACCAATGCGAGCTTGTTGGATATAGTGGGCCGATACCCATGCCGGTCACTTCGGCGACCCGTTGGCCGTGAGTAAAGATCTGGTTCACCAAGCCGGTCAGGACCGATGCCAATGCGGCCGGTGCCGGCGGGCACTAAGCCAGGGCACCGCGCCACATCACGATAATTCACGCATATCGAAAGCGTGATTTGTTGGTTTGCCGCATTCAACGCCGCTGATAGCATCGATTCGCAGTTTCAGACATTTTTTGAAATCGGCGAATCCGGCCAGCTGTGCGACGCGAAGCGAAGTGAAGCACGTCCGTGGCATGCATGTGCCGCCGGATCGCCTGGCATTCCCTGCAAGGCAAGACTTCATGACCGAGGCAAACAGCATCACCGCGGCGGCGTTGCCGATTCTCGATCTGGCGCAATTCGATTACGGCGACGCCGAGGCGCGCGCCGTCTTTCTGGCGAATCTGCGCCACGCCGCACGCGATATCGGTTTTTTCTATTTGCGCGGCCATGGCGTCGACGCGACATTGATCAACTCGGTACAGACGCTGTCGCGGCGCTTCTTTCTGCTACCCGAAGCGGAAAAGCGCGCGCTCGATATGGTGCGCTCCCCGCAGTTTCGCGGCTATACGCGGGCCGGCGGCGAACTGACGCGCGGCCAGCCCGATTGGCGCGAGCAGTTCGATATCGGCGCCGAGCGGCCGCCGATTGCGCAGGGTGACGGCGTACCGGTATGGACCCGTCTGCAAGGGCCGAATCAATGGCCGGCCACGCTGCCCGAACTGAAACCCGTGCTGTTGCGTTGGCAAGCGGAATTGACGCGTGTGGCGATCCGTTTGCTGGGCGCGTTCGCCGCGGCGCTCGAGCAACCGGAAGACGCGTTCGAACCTGTCTACGGCGATACGCCGAACGAGCACATCAAGATCATTCGTTACCCGGGTCGCGAGGTGACAAGGAGCGATCAGGGTGTCGGCTCGCACAAGGATTCGAGCTTCCTGAGCTTTCTGCTGCAGGACCGGCAAGCCGGCCTGCAAGTCGCCACCGACGACGGTCAGTGGATCGACGCCGTGCCGCTGCCGGGCACCTTCGTCGTGAATATCGGCGAATTGCTGGAGCTGGCCACCAATGGCTATCTGCGTGCCACCGTGCATCGCGTGGTGAGTCCACCGGTAGGCAGCGAGCGCTTGTCGATCGCGTTCTTTCTCGGCGCGCGGCTCGACGCGACGGTGCCGCTGTTGAGTTTGCCGCCGGCCCTTGCGGCCCAGGCGCGCGGTCCGGCCAGCGATCCCGACAATCCGCTGTTTCATGACGTCGGCCCGAACTATCTGAAGGGGCGCTTGCGCTCGCATCCGGATGTCGCGCAGCGTCACTACCAGGATGTGCTCGGCGCACAGCCCGCCTAAGCCCAGTTAAACCGGTTTCTTGCGATGTCTTTACGCGCGGCCGCCAGCTGCGCGTCGTTCAACCTTTCTAGCGCCAGGACCTCCATGCTCCGTTCAGTGATGATCCGCCTTGTCCGTAGCGCGGCCTTTGCCGTGTTGCCCTTCACCTTTGCCGCCCACGTGAGCGCAGCCGATGCGCCACCGCTGCGCGTGGCCGCCGACGCGGTGCCGCACGCCGAAATCCTGGCCTACGTGCAAAAGATCGCCCCCGATCTGAAGCTGAACGTGATCGAGGTGGCGAACGGCGTGAATCCGAACGAACTGCTCGCGCACGGCGACGTCGATGCGAACTATTTCCAGCACGTGCCGTATCTGCATTCGCAGGAGCAGGCGCTCGGCCAGAAGTTCGCGGTGGCCGCGACCGTGCATATCGAGCCGCTCGGTGTCTATTCGCACAAGCATAAGAGCTTCGCGCAGGTGCCGGACGGCGGCTCGGTGGCCGTGCCGAACAACGTGACGAACCTGAGCCGCGCGCTCTTTCTGCTGCAGGCACAAGGCCTGATCAAACTGAAGCCGGGTATCTCCGGCAGCGAAGCGAGTCTCGCGACGCCGCGCGACATCGTTTCCAATCCGAAGCATCTGAAGATCATCGAGATCGAGTCGCCGCAACTGCCGCGTTCGCTCGACGACGTCGATCTCGCTGTGATCAACGGCAACTACGCGCTGGAAGCGGGGCTCGTTCCCGCCAAAGACGCGCTCGGCCTCGAAAAGGTGGAAGGCAATCCGTACGCGAACGTGGTTGTGACCACGCCGCAACTGGCGAACGATCCGCGGATCAAGCGTCTCGCGGCCGTGCTCAATTCGCCGCAAGTCGCGAAGTTTATCCTCGACCACTATCGCGGCTCGGTGATTCCGGTGCACTCAACTGGGAGCGGCGCGTGATCCGCGTTGAGGAGCTGCGCAAGGTCTACCGCTCGGGCAGCGGCGTGTTCACCGCGCTCGACGGCGTCTCGCTGGAGATTGCCGACGGTTCGATCTTTGGCATTGTCGGGCGCAGCGGCGCGGGCAAGAGCACGCTGATTCGCTGCCTGAATCTGCTGGAGCGCCCCACCTCGGGGCGCGTGTGGGTGGACGGCGAAGAGCTGACGACGCTGCCCGCTGCTGCGCTTAGGCGGCAGCGGCAACGCATCGGCATGATCTTTCAGCACTTTCATCTGCTGCATGCGCGTAATGTCGCCGACAACATCGCGGTGCCGCTGGAGATCGTCGGGATGAAGCGCGCCGAACGTGCGCGGCGGGTCACCGAACTGCTCGAACTGGTCGGGCTCGCCGACAAGGCGCACGCATTTCCTTCGCAGTTGTCCGGCGGTCAGAAGCAGCGCGTCGGGATCGCGCGGGCGCTGGCGGCGCAGCCGTCCTGCCTGCTGTGCGATGAAGCGACCAGCGCGCTCGATTCGGAAACCACCCAGCAGATCCTCGCGTTGCTGCGTGATGTGAACGAGCGTCTTGGCGTGACGATCGTGCTGATTACGCACGAACTCGATGTCGTCAAGTCGATCTGCGATTCGGCCGCCTTGCTGGAAGCCGGCAAGGTGGTCGAGGCCGGGCCGCTGGCGGCTTTGCTGGGCAACCCCGCATCGCGTCTCGGCAGGTCGTTGTTGCCCGCGTGTGCAGGTCTGTCGCAGGGGCATGGCGCGGTTGCCGAGTTGACCTTCACCGATACCGTCGAAGCCTCACCCGTGCTCAGCAAGCTGGCGCACGAGCATTCGATCGGCGTGACGCTGCTGGGCGGCGGCGTTGAAGCCATCGGCGGGCAGCGTGTCGGCCGTCTGCGGGTCGGCTTCCAGGCGCCGGAAGGTGGCCTCGATTTCGGCGGCGTGCTGGCGTTTCTGAACGATCGCGGGGTGAGGGCGGAGCGCGTATGAATCTTGATGCATGGACCGACATTGTGCCGCTGGTGCTCAATGGAACGGCGCAAACGCTTTATATGGTCGCGCTGGCGGCGCTCGTTACCCTCGTGATCGGTTTGCCGCTCGGTGTGCTGTTGTTCGTCACGCGGAGCCACGGCGCGCTCGATGCGCCGCGCCTCGGGGCGGTGCTCGGCGCGATCGTCAACGTCGGCCGGTCGGTGCCGTTCGTCGTGCTGCTGATCGCGCTGATTCCGCTGACGCGCGCCATCGTCGGGACGACGCTGGGCAGTTCGGCGGCGGTTGTGCCGCTATCGATCGGTGCGATTCCGTTCTTTGCGCGCGTCGTCGAGGCGGCGCTCGACGAGATCGACCGTGGCCGCGTCGAGGCGGTGGTCGCAATGGGCGGCACCGCACGTCACGTGATCCAGAAAGTGCTGCTGCCCGAGGCGTTTCCGTCGCTGCTGGCGGGGCTGACGCTGACAGTGGTGATGCTGATCGGCTTTTCGTCGATGGCGGGTGTGGTGGGCGGCGGCGGGCTTGGCGACCTGGCGATCCGCTACGGCTATCAACGCTTCAACAATCAGGTCATGGCCGCCACGGTCGTGGTGCTTATCGTGCTGGTGCAGGCCGTGCAGATGACGGGTGACTGGCTGGTGCGTTCGCTTGCCCACCGGCGTTGAGGGCTCGCGCTGGTATGTGGCCGACAGGTACTGCCGACTTGCGGGCAGCCGCGCACCGAACGCACCCCTTTCAGCTTACCTAGCCTCGTCTAGAAGCACATTGGCCAGCACCGACGCGCCTTGCGCCAGATGCACGGGATCAGCATCTTCCAACTCGTTGTGACTCAGTCCGGCTTTGCA
>JARLJU010000254.1 GCA_031291055.1 Rudaea sp.
CAGCGTGATTCCATGTGCCGGCACCGTTGCCGCGCGCATCAATAGAGGCAATATCCACGCCAGACAGTGTCGATGCGGGCAGCAGCGCAGAACGCGCGATGACGCCATCCATGCGAGCCAGATGTGACGGTGCACCGCGAGACCGCGCCGGCATGCGGGTGCCATTACATCGGGCCGCGCAACACACCGCGAAAAACCTCTGGTCTGCTCACTAATCCGGGGTTACGAGCCAAGCCAGAGCAGGCCATCCTTACCCGACCTGCTGCACGGATGATGTGCTGCATTGCACCACCATTGTGCCGCGCCCGTCGGAATGCATCTTCCTGTTGCGCCCCAAACCAGGGCTGAAATCCCGTATCGCCTGTGGCTATGGCCACTGCGGCCGATGCGCCGCATGGCACGGCCTTTGCATAAGTGAAGTCAGCGGATCAACGATGATCCGGCCAGCACGCAGCAGAAGTCATTCTGTAGATCATCATTTTTTTGGACAACGGCGTCCCCTGAATTCAGTCACCTGATGACTGGATCCGCGGGACGCCTTTTTATTTGCCGGACGAAAAAACATGCCGCGAACCGCGTTGGAAATCGAGTTGGAAACGGACGGGACTCCAGTCATGAACGTCATCGTCATCGGACACGGCATGGTGGGGCACAAGCTTCTTGAGTGTCTTGTGGACGACGCGAGCGCCGCGTTGCACATCACGGTGCTGTGCGAGGAGCCTCGTCCCGCCTATGACCGCGTACATCTGTCCGAATTCTTTTCCGGCAAATCCGCTGATGACCTCTCGCTCGTGAAGCCTGGTTTTTTCGATCGTGAGAACGTGCTGCTCAGGCTCAACGCAAAGGCGGTGTCGATCGACCGGGAGGCCCACACGGTAAGCATCTCGACGGGTGAGACGCTTTCCTATGACAAACTGGTACTCGCCACCGGTTCCTCGCCGTTTGTTCCGCCGATGGCGGGCAGCGATCGTGAGGACTGCTTTGTCTATCGCACCATCGAAGATCTCGAGGCGATGCAGGCATGCGGCGCGCGGGCGAAGTCGGGGGTGGTGGTAGGCGGCGGCCTGCTGGGGCTTGAATGCGCGAAGGCGCTGCACGATATGGGACTGGCCGCGCACGTCGTCGAGTTCGCCCCGCGCCTGATGGCGGTGCAGGTCGACGACGGCGGCGGACGGGTTCTGCGCAGCAAGATCGAGGAGCTGGGCGTGCAGGTCCATACGGCCAGGCACACGCTTGCCATCACCGATGGCGAAGAGGGCACCCACCGGATGCAGTTCGCCGACGGCACGCATCTCGACACCGACATGATCGTGTTCTCCGCGGGTATCCGTCCGCGCGACGAGATTGCGCGTGACTGCGGACTGGAACTGGGCCCGCGCGGCGGCATTGCGATCGATGACACCTGCCGCACGAGCGATCCGGACATCTATGCGATCGGCGAATGCGCGGCTTGGAACGGCATGGTGTATGGCCTCGTGGCGCCAGGGTATGACATGGCACGCGTTACAGCGAAGCAATTGCTGGGCAATCAGGCCGGTTTCAGCGGCGCGGACATGAGCACCAAGCTCAAGCTGATGGGCGTGGATGTCGCGAGCATTGGCGATGCGCACGGCAAGACGCCAGGCAGCCGCACGTACCAGTTCAGCGACGAGCGCAAACAGGTCTACAAGAAGATGGTGGTGTCTGAGTGCGGCAAGCAACTGCTCGGCGCCGTGATGGTGGG
>JARLJU010000027.1 GCA_031291055.1 Rudaea sp.
ACATCCAAACCCAAAAATCGTACCTTTTCCTTCATGACCGGTTCCTCTCCGCTTGTGGCTCTGAACTGTGCTTCCTTCTTGAATCACAGCCTAACCCACGGTCAGCGCACTGGACCGGTCACTCCATCTTGACTAAAGCCCTCATTCACTTTGTTGCCTTTATGTACGGGCTGAAGCCCGTACCCTTCAAGATTGCGACCGGTGAAGAATTCCACTAGCCTCGCCGCTCGCGAAAAAAACTGCGAAGTAACTCCGCCGCTTCGTCGCCTAGAAGCCCTTGCTCGACCGTCATCTGATGGTTGAGTTGCGGATGATTTAGCACAGAAAGCACCGACCCAGCCGCGCCTGCTTTGGGGTCAGTGGCTGCGAACACCAACCTGTCCAGCCGCGCGTGCGTCATTGCGCCGGCGCACATGGCGCAAGGCTCGAGCGTGACGTAGAGCGTGCAGCTGAGCAGCCGATAATTTCCCAGCACAAGAGCGGCCGCGCGCATGGCCACAATTTCCGCGTGGGCCGTGGGATCAAGATCGCGCAGAACACGATTCTGTCCCCGAGCGATGACGGCGCCCTCGTGCACGACCACCGCTCCAATGGGCACTTCGCCAGCCTCTGCGGCCAGCCGCGCCTCGGCCAGTGCGGCCTGCATCGCTTCAAGATCGGTAATCATGATTGAACTGCCGTTGCGGCCGGCTGCTGCTGCGTCATGCAGTGCAGCGTACCCAAGCCCCACACCAGGTCCACGCAGTGAATGCCAATGACTTCGCGCTCCGGGAAAACTTCGGCGAGAATGTTTAGCGCTACGCGATCGTTGGAGTCGTGGAAGGTGGGAACAAGCACAAGGCCATTGGCGATATAGAAATTCGCGTAACTCGCCGGGAGGCGCTGGCCGCGGAAGATGACCGGCCGCGGCATGGGCAACTCGACAATCTCAAACTGCTTGCCGTCGTGCGTGCGTGCGGCCTTGAGGCGGGCGAGATTTTCGGCAAGCGGCGCGTGATTGGCGTCGCTCGTATTTGGCTCGACGGCGGTGACGATTCGCGTTGGCGCGACGAACCGGGTGATGTCATCCACGTGGCCGTGCGTGTCGTCGCCGGCGATGCCGCGATTCATCCACAGCACGCGATCGATGCCCAGATATTCGAGGAATACGCGCTCCAGTTGTTCGCGGCTGACGCCGGGATTGCGCTGCTGCACATCGCTCAGCAGGCACTCTTCGGTCGTGAGCAGAATGCCCTGACCGTTGGTGTCGATCGAGCCGCCTTCAAGCACGATCCTCTGCGTGTCGCCGCTCTCTAACTTCACCGCTGGCTGCCACACCGGCACGCCAAGCAGCTCCGCCGCGCGCGCCGGAAACTTGTCGTCGAGCTCGTAATTCGGATACTTGGCCCACGCATTGAACAGCCAATCGGTAATGCCCACGCGCCCTTCGCCGTTGCGCACAAAGATCGGCCCGGTGTCGCGCGTCCAACTCCGGTCGGTCGGCCACAGGTGAAAACTCACTCGATCGAGGCGCGCGCCAGCCCGCTCCAGCATCGACGTTGCACGCTGCTCGGCCTTCGGGTCGTCAACCAAAATATGCACCCGCTCATGCGCCGAGAGCAGCCGCACAATCTCCGCATAGATCCACGGAATCGGCTGAAATTTTCCCGGCCAGTCTTCAGGATTGTGCGGCCATGCAAGCCACGTCGCCTCGTGCTGCTCCCACTCGGCGGGCATGCGATAGCCCCGTTGGTGCGGCGTACTTTCGCTCATGTCTACCAGTCGTCTCCGCCGTCGGTGCGCGCCGCCACCGGGTCAAGAAATCGCCGCGTGATCGGCGCGTATGCATCGATGCGCCGGTCGCGCAGGAACGGCCAATTGCGGCGCGTGTCTTCAATCAGCGCGATGTCAATCTCGCCAATCAAAATCTCTTCGGCGTCGTGCGAAGCCTTGGCGATAATGCGGCCAAAAGGATCGGCCA
>JARLJU010000255.1 GCA_031291055.1 Rudaea sp.
CAGCGCTATGGAAGCGCCTGGAACTGGTATGCGGCGCAGATTCGCGTGCCCACGCTATGGCAGGTCGCGCACCGCGCCGGGCTGCGCACGGCCAGCGTCGGCTGGCCTGTCAGCGTCGGCGCCACGGACGTCGATTGGCTGATTCCGGAATACTGGCGTAGCGCGGACCCTTCGGATGCGTCGAATCCGGAGGACCGGCTGCTGATGGCGGCGCTGGCGCGGCCTGATTCGCTGATCCAAAAGCTGGAGCCAGAGGCCGGCCCGTACATGAATGGCAACGACACCAGCATCGGCGGCGATTTGGTGAAGACGCGCTATGCGCTGGAGATTCTGCGCCGGTACAAGCCCGCATTCATGACTCTGCACCTGAGCTCGCTGGACGATGCGCAGCACGCGCGCGGGCCATTCAGCGCGCGGGCTGACCAGACTCTGGAAGAGATTGACGGCATGGTGGCGCGGCTGGCGCGGCAGGAGTTCGCCAACAATCCCTCGGCGGTGCTGGTCATCGTCTCCGACCACGGTTTCATGAACATTTCGCAATACGTCAACCTTACGATCCCGTTTTTGCAGGCAGGGCTGATCCAGGCTATGTTGGATCCGGCGACCAATGCTCCGGTGGTCACCTCATGGAAGGCCGAACCGTGGATGGCCGGAGGCATGGCGGCGATCTTGCTGCACGACGCGAACGATCATGCAGCGGAGCAGCAAGTGAAGGCGATGCTTGACGGCCTTGCCGCGGATCCGGCGAACGGAATCGCGGAAATTCTCGATCGCGACGCGATCAAAAAGCGCGGGGCCTTTCCCGATGCGGCATTTCTGGTGGTGCTAAAACCCGGCTACTACACGGGCTCGGCGATCAGCGGCAGCCTGGTGACGCCGGTTCCGGGCACGCGCGGCTCGCATGGGTTTTCGCCCGAGTATCCGGAGATGCGCGCGTCGTTCTTTGCCTTGGGAGCCGGGATCGCGCACCATCGCGATATCGGCGTGGTGGATATGCGCCAGATTGCGCCGACCGTGGCCAGAATTCTGCGTGTGCCGATGCCAACGGCAAAGGCAACGCCGCTGCACGTCGCGCCGTAAGAGTGCGGCGACCATCGCCCGCGGGCCAGGATAAGGCCTGAAGAGCTCAGGCCTCTCTTGTTCCCTTGGTCCCTGTCTTCAAAAGATTTTGTAGCTGATTCCCACGCTTTCGCCGTAGGGCCAGAGTGTGGGATTCACGCGCCACGACTGGTACTCGAAGTCAAAGGCGCGGAGTGTAAATCGGCTGCTCAGCCGGTAATC
>JARLJU010000256.1 GCA_031291055.1 Rudaea sp.
AGTTGCGAGCAAGACAATTTCGCTGCGTTTTACACGCGCGACAGCGGCTTTCGCGCGGACTTCAGGCTGGACGACGCGGCACAGCAGGCACGCTTCATCCGCACCAAGTGGGACTTGGGCCTCGTGGGCGGCGTGGTGTTGAGCACTCCGGTGCCGGAAGCAGCGGCGATGAGCTTCGAAGAGATCGACGCGCTGACTCAGCAGGCGCTCGCCGAGGCCACTGCGAAAGGAATCACCGGCAAGGCCGTGACACCTTTCCTGCTAGCTCGCATCAAGGCACTGACGAGTGGACGCAGCCTGACGACAAACATCGCGCTCGTGAAACACAATGCCGAGGTGGGGGCAAGGCTGGCGTTGGCGTTGGCACACGCAGGGCGCGGGGCGGGCGCGGCGTAGCCGCCTGAACGACGATTACCGACATCTCCGGACGTCTCGTTAGTTAGTTGATTAACGGATTGTCCAATGAAAGTGCAACCGGGCGCGCCAGGAAGTCCACTTATGCCGGTCGCGCGTATCACAGGGGCTCGGACATGAGCAAGATCAGGTTAGCTATTTGCGACACGTTGAGGGCTAACCTATCTTGTATTACTGGATGGTATTGACTACGTGGGTTATCCAAAAGATCGCATTGCTGAGAGGTTCACGATGAACAGCGACGCAGCTTCGCCACCGGGCGGCCAGGAGAACCAGGCAGAAGCCGACACTAATGGCGCCGATCGTTCTACCTCGGCAGATGCGCAGACTCCATATAGCACCTCACGCTGGCATCAGATATTTCCGGTACTGACGGACCCTGAGATCGATCGGATAAAGCGATTCGGTGCGATGCGCAGCTACGCCGTCGGCGAATTTCTCTATCGCGTGGGTGGCATGAGTCCAGGCATGTTCGTCCTGTTGTCAGGCACGATTCGATACACCGCACGCGACGGACTCGGCCATCGACGTTTGCTGCGCTCTCAGGCAAAGCGGGGTGAATTCACGTCCGACGTTGGCATGCTTTCAGGCAAGCCCGGGCTCGTCGATGCTGAGGTTATTGAAGACGTCAATGCGCTCGTGATTTCGCCGGATAAGCTGCGTGCCCTGATGATTGGCGAAGCAGAGCTCGGCGAAAGGATCATGCGCGCGCTGATTCTGAGGCGCGTCGCTGCAATCGAGCGTGGCCAAGGGGCGGTGCTCGTTGGGCCGCCCGACAACGAGCGGCTCCTCGTGCTGCAACATTTCCTGCAACGCAATGCTTTCCCGCATATGACGCTTGACGAAGGTGGTGCCGATGCCATCGCATTGCTCGAGCGCATGACTCCCGGGCGCGATGACATGCCGCTCGTCGTCTGCCCGGATGGCGCCGTGCTGCGCAATCCGGACGAGGGGCAGCTCGCCTCGTGTCTGGGACTCGTGCCGGAATTCGATCCCGGGCATCTCTACGACGTCGCGATCGTCGGCGCCGGGCCTGCCGGCCTGGCGGAAGCCGTCTATGCGGCATCCGAAGGCTTGTCAGTGGCCGTCTTCGATTGCCACGCGCCGGGCGGCCAGGCCGGCACGAGTGCGCGCATCGAAAACTATCTGGGCTTTCCGACCGGTATATCGGGGCAAGCGCTAGCCGGCAGGGCATTTAACCAGGCGCAGAAATTCGGTGCGCACATCGCGATTCCGGTCGAAGTGAAGGCCTTGCATTGCAGCGCATACCCGCTCGAGGTCGAGCTTGCCAGTTCGCGGCGCATTGCGGCACGAACGGTGGTCATCGCGAGCGGCGCGGAGTATCGGCGTCCGGCAGTGAGCGGACTTGCGGGCTTCGAAGGTCACGGCGTCTACTACTGGGCGACGTCGATCGAGGCCCGACTTTGCCGCGGCGAACCGGTGCTGCTGATCGGCGGTGGAAATTCAGCCGGGCAGGCCGTTGTGTTTCTGGCTTCACACGCGGCCCACGTTCATGTCCTCGTCAGGGGCCAGGACGTCGAGCACAGCATGTCGCATTACCTGATCGAGCGTATTGCCTCGTTGCCGAACGTGACGATCCATACAGGCGCTGAGATCACAGCCTTCGAAGGCGATGAACGGTTAGATTCTGTCTACTATCGGCGACACGATGGTGGTCTCGAATGCTTGAAGACGCATCACGTGTTCCTTTTTATCGGTGCCGACCCTAACACGAACTGGTTGCGCACGTGCAGTGTGTCGTTGGATCCGAAAGGATTTGTGTTGACGGGCACGGACCTCGAAACGGGAGCCGCCAGGTCCATGCTCACATTGCATACCAGTGTCGACGGGGTGTTTGCAATTGGCGATGTTCGATCGGGTTCGACCAAGCGAGTTGCAGGGGCCGTGGGGGAGGGGGCCGCCGTGGTCGCGGAGATTCACCGCTTTCTTGCCAGCCATAAGCAGTCTGTCGCGATGGATTGCAAGGTTTGACCGCTTTCGATGTGACTACCATCCAAATTTAAGTTCGATGCCGACATAGTCCGCGTTTCTGGCCCCTGCGTTGCGAATCGAATTGCCTACCTGGAAGTGCACCGCTTCGATGGAGGCAGCCAGATTCGCGGCAATGGTCCAATCGGCACGCACTTGCACATACATGCCCGTCCACCGGCTGCCATGTCCGGCAGTTCCGGGCACGACGGCATTCCCCTGCTGATACACGGCGTCCGCTGTCGTCTCGCGCCACTGGAACCCGAGCGCACCGAGTAGCACGAGCTTGCTGGTCGGCTTGAGCGTGATGGAAGGTTTGACGTGAATCAGGTTCGCATACCCAGTGTAGCCAGCTAGAGTGAAGTAGTAGCCGTTCGGAAAGAGCGGATTGAACGTCTCGACACGTCCGTCGCCGGGATGCCGGTCTCCCGATGCCGCATCCACCTGTACGCCCACGCGCGGGGCCCACGGCATGTCAAGCGTGTAGCCGGCAAGCGAGCCTACCGCCCACGCGCCGATCGTCTTGTTGCCGACGTGCCCCGATTGGTACATCGACTCCACGTCCCAGTCGGTGCGACCCACCTTGCCTGTGTATCGAACGTCGAAGACGTCGCGATGCTCGTCACCCGTTGCGTCCAGGAAATGCGCATTCGAACGGTTATATCGTGAGTAATATCCCGAGAGATCACCCGGCCCGACGCCCTGCCGCTCGAAGCGCACACCGCTAAACGTGAGATGCCGGTTGGAGACATCATCGAACGCCGTTACGTCGCGGTACTGCACAGGCTGCGTCAGATAGCCAATGAAGCGCCATTTCTGATACTCGTAGTCCGCCCAGATGGCGTCGTACGCCTGGCGCACATTCGGCCCGTCGCGAACGGAGATTAACCGTTGCAGGTCGAACGCCATCTCCTGGCGGCCGACGCGGAATTTCACCGTGCCAGGTCCCAATGGACTGACCCACGCAACGAACGCCTGTTCGAGGTCGAGCGGATTCTTGTCGACCGGCGTAACCGTATCCTTGCCGAACGGCCGCGCATCTTCGAGTTGTGCGAAGAACTGGAGGTACGGGCCGATATGCGCATCGGCACTGACCTGCGCGCGCTGTATCAAATAGGTATCGGAATGACCCGTGCCGATGCCGAAGAGCGGCGCATCGTTGACCTCCAGACGCTCGCGCAGATTCGCGCCGAGCGACAGATACGAACGTGGATCACCGCCAAGCGGAATGTATTTGAGGCTATCGAGCGGCTGCCGGGGCACGCACGGGTCCGCGAGCACGGACCAGTCTTCATGCCAGCGGTTGAACTCCACCACCGGCCGCTTCGCGGTGCACGCGGCGGGCAGCGGGTCGGCGGGTGCCGGCTCCTCCGTGCTCGCCCGCGCGCTATCGCTCGACACGAGCGCGAGGCCGGCAATGAAAGCGGCAACAAACACCACCGCGTTCGTACCTGCGAACGGCCTGGGCCACATGCGTGTCATGGCGTCTCCGTGTCGTGAGCTGGGTGCAATACGCCGTGTGCCTTCAAAGCCAGCCACAGGAGCGCGACGAACGGCAGCAGCAACGCCCAGAACCCTGTGTGCCGATACGCGAGGGCGCCGAGGATTGCGCCAACGGCGAACGCGAGAATCGCCGGCAACATCTTCCCCAGACGCGCTCGCGCCACCGCTCGTGCATCGGATGGCAACTGCGGCGACAGGATGTCGAGCGTGTCGAGCACGGCCTGCGTCACGTTGCCCGTCATCACGGTGTTGGGCACGCCGGGACGCGGGACAAGCCGACCGTGCGCATTCTGCACGCCCATTGCCGCTGCGCCGATCATCCCGCAGACGACGACGGGCGTGCTATCCGCATGCACAACGGGCGAGACGCCGACACCCGCGAGGCAAAAGGCCAGCATGAGGGCCGCCTGAACAACATAGAGAACGCACGCCGCGCGGTTGGGCGTCGCGGGTTCGACGCGCTTCACAATCACGCTGCTGACGACCACGCCTGCGACGAATGCGGGGAATGCCATCAACTTCATGAACACCCCCTGGCCGTGACCTGCCGCTTCGGCGCCAATCAGCACGAAGTTGCCCGTGACGTGCGCAGCGAACAGCCCAAAAAGTGCGACAAAGCTGAGCGTGTCCGCGTAGCCCGCGATGGCGGCGAGCACGCTATCTTCAGATTTCATCGATCGTCTCCCGTGCCGGGGAATGACATCGGGCGGCCTCGCGACCGTCATGGCGTATCACCCCGGCGTCCCGCGTCTACTGCGTAACCGCATGAATCTCGGCGATATATCCACCCGGGAACTGCACGAGCGCGGCTTCGCGCTTATCCGAAGTGAACGGCGGGACCAGCACCGTGACGCCTGCCGCTTTCGCCTTCTGCAGCGTGTCAGCGAGATTCGTCACTTCATAGCCCGTCATCTCCCGGCCGAACGGCCATGGCAAGTGGCCGTCGGTCACCAGCACTGTCATCCTGCCGAATACCGACTCGATCCGCACGCGTCGGTACGTATCTCCCGGCCGGCCAATTTCGACGCCAGGCGCGTTGTGATCATCGGACACAACTTTGCCATGCGAAAAAGCCACGAAGTTGCGAATCAACAGATTGGCGCGCTCCGGCGACACGTAGACCCGGTTCTCGGGCACCGTCTGCAAAGAATCATAGTTCGGCGCCTGGTTGTGCCAGTACAACTGCATGTTGACGCCGCCCGGCCAGGAGACGATCACGTCACGTCCGATCGGATCGGGGAACGTCGCCACGGTGACGTCGGCGTGGTGCCGCCTGGCCGACTTGACGGCCGCGTCGATGTCGGTCACGAGATATCCCGTGCGCTCGCTGCCGAACGGATACGGAACAGGCGTCTTGAAGCCGAACACCGACAACGTGCCAACCGGCGTGAAAACGAGTTGCGACATTGTCTTGCTCGACGTGGGTGTTACCTGAAAGACGCCCTGTTGCGACTTGTGGCCGCCGAAGGTTGTGACAAGACTATCGGTGAATTTGTCGAAGTCTTCAGGCGCTACATAGACATGGGTGGTGTCATATTGCGGCCCCACAGCGAGCTGCGGCTCCGCAATGGGCTGTGGAATTTTCGGTGGTGTAGCCGACGCGACTGACGATGCAGCGAGACAGATGATGGCAAGCGCTGTCGCTGCCAGGGAACGAAGATTACGCATGATATTGAAAGTCCTTTGAGTTTTTACTGAACACCGGCACGGCCGGAGGATTGCTTGATGCCGGCAAGGCATGTCGCCATGGCTAGCGCGGCGATAAGTCCGAGATGCTCGAAGAAGCCGTTCAACGCGAAAACGTGCGCGTCGCCCGTCAGGTTCCAGAAGTCGTTCGCGACGAGCATCGCGACGGCCGTCAATGCGCCCAGCCCTCCCGCGCCCAGCCACACGAAGCGGTTGAAGATCACGCATGCCGAGCCGCCCAGTTCGACGACAATCGCGAGTGCCGCCCACAGCCATGCCGGATGAAGTCCGAAATGTTGCTGCTCGAGCACGGCGCCATGAAAGTTCGCGAGCTTGGCAACACCTCCGATCACATACGCGGACACGAGCGCCGCGCGCGCCACCAGCGGCAACCAGCGCTGCGCGAGCAGCACGGCGATCCAGTGCGTATTCCCTTGTGCGTGCGTGCTCATGTCAGACCGCCCAGCAGGCGCAGCCGAGCGCGCCCCAGAACGAGCGCAGATCTGACGCCGGCGCGTTGTTGGACCAGGCGCGCGCATGGTCGTGGCCATGCACGGCACAACCATTCGAGCAGCCGCACGATAACGCCTCCATCTGCTGCAACGACGCCTCGCCCTCGCCCTTCGAGTCCTTCCACGCCGCGAACCCGCCAAAGCGGCGCACGGGTGACCAGTCGGGCATTGCCGGAGGTGGAGCGTTGTCGTCGAGATCAGCGAACGCTGCGCCGCCATACACAATGCGGCCGCCGACAACCGTCAGGTCCGACACCGTATGCGCGATCTCGTCCTCAGGGCAAGCGAAGAAGTCGCGGTCGGGAACGATCAGGTCCGCGAGCTGGCCCACGGCGATCTGACCTTTCTTGCCTTCTTCGTTGGAGAACCAGGTGACCTTCTCGGTCCACATCCGCAGCGCCGTATCGCGGTCCAGGCGATTACGCTGCGGATAGAGGCTCAGACCGCCGACCGTCTTGCCCGTCACGAGCCACGCAAGCGAGACCCACGGGTTGTACGATGCGACGCGCGTCGCGTCCGTGCCCGCCGACGTTCGTACGCCCTTCTCGAGCATCCGCGCGATGGGCGGTGTCGCCTCGGCCGCCGCCGCGCCATAGCGTTCGACGAAATACTCGCCCTGGTAAGCCATTCTGTGTTGCACCGCTACGCCTCCGCCGAGCGCCGCGATACGGTCCATCGATCGCTCGGAGATCGTCTCGGCATGGTCGAAGAACCAGTGGATGCCATCGAGCGGGATGTCACGGTTGACCTTCTCGAAGACATCCAGCGCGCGACTGATCGTCTCGTCATAGGTTGCGTGCATGCGCCATGGCCAGCGGTTTTCGGCGAGCACGCGCACGACCTCTTCCAGCTCATGTTTCATCTGCGGCGGCATGTCCGGGCGCGGCTCGCGGAAGTC
>JARLJU010000028.1 GCA_031291055.1 Rudaea sp.
CCGAGTTGTAGTGGCCGATCACGCCGACTACGCCGTCGTCGACCAGTTTCTGCGCGACCTGAATCGCCACGCGGGGGTCCGCCTGATCGTCCTGCACATCGAGCACGAACTTGACCGGCTTGCCGGCGATAACCGGATGCTTCGCATTCTCTTCATCGAGCGCCAACTGGGCGCCGTACTGCAGATCTTTGCCGACTCGTGCAACCGGACCGGTCAAGGGCCCGACAAAACCGATCTTGACGACTTCAGGATCGGCCGCCCACGAAGACGGCATATGCGGGGCTAATGCGCAGACGGTCAAACTCAACAGCCAATAACGGCGATTCATGATGTGCTCCTTGCGTGATGTAACGTCGCGCGATATGTAGGTTGGCCGATCCGATGCGCGACGCGTCGAAACCGTCCTGCAGTACCTGTCGTGAAGCGAAAAAACCTGTTCGACCAGCGCCTCTATGAAAGTCAAAACCGCGTGGCCGCGTAAGGCGCGAGATCGAGTGGCGGCGCACGCTGCGCGATCAGATCAGCGACGATGCGTCCGCTCACCCCGGCGAGTGTCAGCCCAAGATGCTGGTGGCCGAATGCGTAGATCACGCGCTCGCTCGCGCGCGATCGTCCTAGTACCGGCACGCCGTCCGGCAAAGTCGGACGGAACCCGAGCCAGCTGCTATCCGGTGCGTCGAGCGCGGGTAAGGCGCGCTTCGAAGAAAACGTCAGCAGATCGATCAGCGAGCGGTTGCGCGTGTCGCCGAAACCCGCGAGTTCGACTGTGCCCGCGACGCGCAGACCGTCACTCATCGGCGTCATGTAAAAACCGCGCTCAGCCCAGCCGACCGGTCGCGAAACCAGTTGTTGCGCGCCCGGAAAACGGACGTGATAGCCGCGCTCCGTGTCGAGCGGCACCGGGTCGCCGCATTGTCTGGCGAATTGGGCAGAGCGCGCGCCAGTGGCGATCACCACATGACTGAAGCGGCGCGCGGCACCGTCGACGGTCACGGCCGCGCCTTCCGCGCAAGGCTGCACGGCGTCGACGGCCGAACGCTCCAGCGTCAACCATTGTGCGGCAAGCTGTTGATAAAGCGCTTGCAGAAAGCCGTGAGGGTCGGAGAAGTGCCAACTGTTGCTGAACAGCACGCCGCGATCGAATATCGGCGCGAGCGACGGTTCGAGCGCCCGGATGTCTCCGCCGTCGAGCACATCGAAGGCGACGCCCAGTTGTTGGCGCAGATCGAGTGCTGGACGAGCCGCATCGAACGAAGTCGTGTTCGAATACAAATATAGGCACTCGCGCGGCCGAACGAAACGCGCCAGTTCTGCGTCCGCAAGCAGCGGTGCATAAGCATCGCTGGCGCAATCGAGCAACGCGGCGAGTGCGGTGGCGCTCGTTTTGTAACGCCGCGGCAGCGAGCTCATCATGAAGCGCGCCAGCCACGGGGCGAGATGGGGCAGATACCCCCAGCGCAATCTGAAAGGACTGTCGTTCGACAGAAGAAAGCGCGGCAAATCGCGGAACACGGAGGGGTTGTTGACCGGAATGCACGCATAGTGCGCGAAGGTTCCGGCGTTGCCGAACGACGCACCCTGCCCTACGCCTGCCGGATCGAATAGCGTGACCCGATGGCCGTCGCGCATCAGCGCCGCAGCGCTCGCGAGGCCGATGAATCCCGCACCGATGATGGCAATCTCCGACATCACTTGCGCCCTTCCATCGAAGCGGCACCGATCTGCGACAGATAGCCGGTCGCGGTGCCTTCGCTTTGCCGGCGCTTAGCCGCCAGCAGATACGCCGCGGTGACGATGGCAAGACTCGCGAGACTAGCCATCAACTGCGGACGCAACGCCGGATCGGCGCCCATCGCCGCGAGCACGCCGACAATCGCCACCACGACTGCATAGGAGAGCCAGGGGAATAGCCACATCCGCAGCGTCAGACGCTCCGGTTCGCTACGTTCGATACGCCGGCGAATGCTGATCTGTGCGCAGGCCGTCGCCAGATAAACGAACAGCATGACCGCGCCGGACGCATTCACGAGGAACAGAAAGACGCCTTGCCGTGACACGATCGCCGCGACAATTGCGAGGTAACCCACGACGCTGCTCAACAGCACAGCCAGCCGCGGCACTTTGTGTGGCGTCAGCTTGAGCAATGCGCGCGGTGCGTCCTGACGCTCCGCAAGACGAAACAGAATCCGCGACGACACGTACAAGCCCGAATTCAACGCGGACAGCACAGCAACCAGCACGATGGCATTCATGATATCCGCGGCACCGGGGATACGCATGGTTTCCAACGCTGCGACGAACGGCGAATGACCCGTGACGATGCCGCTCCACGGCACGATGCAGGCAATCAGAAACATCGAACCGACATAGAACGTGATGACCCGCAGAATGACTGAGCGCGTCATGGCCGCGACGCTTTTAGCCGGATCATCCGACTCAGCCGCCGCGATGGTTGCGATTTCCGCGCCGCCCACCGCGAAGATCACCGTCGGCACGGCCGCGAACACGGAAATCGCGCCGAACGGCA
>JARLJU010000257.1 GCA_031291055.1 Rudaea sp.
GATCGGCACTTCATCGGGACCCGAATGGTTGAACGAACTCAAGGTTCGCATCACAAGGGAGGGATCGACGAAGATGACCAAGCATATCACAATCTGTGCCGGAATCGATACCGGCAAACGGAAGCTCGACGTGGCGATCGAGGGCGGCCGCGAGCAATTGCAGGTGGAGAACACGCCGGAGGGTCACAAGGCTCTGGTGGCTTGGCTGCAACGGCATCGGGTCAAACGCGTCGGGATCGAGGCGAGCGGCGGTTACGAACAGCCTGTCGTCGCCGAACTGCGACGCAAGCGGTTTGTGGTCGTAGTGTTCCAGCCGGCTCAGGTCCGGGCCTATGCCAAATTTCACTTGCAGCGGGCCAAGAACGACAAGATCGATGCGGCGCTGATCGCGGCCTGCACCGCTGCGGTGCGGAAGATCCATGCCGCACCCGATCCTCGGTTGCTGCCATTTGCCGAGCGGCTGACCATGATCGATCAGATCGGCGAGGATATCGCACGCCTCAAGAACCGGATCGAGAGTTGCCGCAATGCGCAGATTAACAAGCTCTGGCAGGAGGATATTGCCCGCTTGGAGCAGCGCGAGAAGGCCGAGTTCAAGGCTCTGGTCGCCTTGATCCGCAAGCATCGCGATCTTGCCAGGAGACTTGAGCTGATCAACAGCGTTGCCGGCATCGGGCTGCCGACCGCCGTTGCCATCCTGGTGCGTCTGCCCGAGATCGGTCAAATCACGCGGGAGCAAGCTGTCGCTCTCGCCGGCCTTGCGCCTTATGACGACGACAGCGGCGAGCGGGCTGGTGTCCGACATATCGACGGCGGTCGAAAGCGGCTGCGCCGCGCCGTTTATACCGCTTCCCTGGCTGCATCTTTTCGCTGGAATCCGCAGCTCATCCAACTTTACCAACGGCTGATCGCGGCCGGAAAGGCACACAAGCAGGCGCTTGTTGCCTGCGCGAGGAAGATGCTCATCTTCGCCAATACCGTGGTTGCTCGCGGAACGCCGTGGTGCGACGAGCCGCCTGTGGGATCGTTGTCTGTTTCTTAGTTCGGCCGGCAGACGTTTCTTCGTCCCGACCTGCAGTTCCTCGTGACGTCGCGCGCAGCGGCCGTCAAGGATGGCCGTCGCTCTATGCTGCCTATTCTCCGCTGCTGCTAGGCCACTCCTTGACAGCCGTCAGCGCGGCGTCATCCTAAGCCAGGTTGCGACCATCGGCATCGCCGTTTAATGGTTGCTACGGCTACGCCGCGACCGGCAATGCATAGGTCACGCCATAGGCAATCAACACGCCGGCGGTCAGCGCCCACTTGACGCGCTCCATCATGTTGAAGCCCTCGAAATCGGGTATCACGCACAGGACGCCGAATGACGTCAGCACCCCGAAAAAGACACCCAGCGTGGTAGGCCACATATGCGCTGCCCTCTTCCCTGGAGCCTGCTCCGTAAATATCCGTCCACGAGAAGTGTCGTGCCGATGAACGCGGACGAGCGTGACGCAAAATCGTCAGCGGAAAGTTAATTGGAATCAGGGGCGCGCTCGCCGGCCCGGCGAAGTACCGTTAAGATCGGGTTGACATCGTCATTGCGAGCCGACGGGTCGCGCGAAGCAGTTGAGGATGTCGCGAGTTGTTCCTGAAATCGTCATTGCGAGCGAAGCGAAGCAATCCATGCCGCAACGCAAAGAAAGATGGATTGCTTCGTCGCTTCGCTCCTCGCAATGACGACAA
>JARLJU010000258.1 GCA_031291055.1 Rudaea sp.
AAGGGCTCCAGCTTTGCGACGCGCGGCGTGCTGCTGCCGCCTTATGACACCGTGGCGACGCTCGGCCGCCTCGCCGCGGTGATCGCGGGGCACGACCCGCGCATGGTGATCGCGCTCGGCGACAGTTTTCACGACCGCGACGCCCATGACCGGTTGTCCCTGCCGGACCGCGACGCGATCTTGGGCTTGCAGGTGCGGCGCGACTGGATCTGGATTTCGGGCAATCACGATCCCGCACTGCCATCCGATCTCGGCGGTATCGTCGCCAGCGAAGTCGCGATCGGCAAAATCGCCTTTCGTCACGAGCCGACGGGCGCTGCCGGTGAAATCGCCGGACATCTTCATCCCAAGGCGCGCGTGGCGACGCGGGGCCGTTCGATGGAGCGGCGCTGTTTTGCGAGCGACGGCGCGCGCGCCGTGATGCCGGCGTTCGGCGCCTATACCGGTGGCCTCAGCATCCGCGACGCGGCCTTCTCGAAGATATTCCAGACGCCGGGCTTCGTGGCGCATGTGCTCGGCGATCGCAGGCTGCACGCGATCGCCGCCTCGCGCTGTTATTGAATATCAGCTTAAGGCCTTTTTGTGTTTCCCGCGGAAGAACGCGCGGGTGTGTCGTCATTGCGAGGAGCAAAGCGACGAAGCAATCCATTCTACTCTTGCGCGGTGAAATGGATTGCTTCGCGGAGCTTGTCATCGGCGCGCATTCGCGCGACCGGTTGGCTCGCAAAGACGGTGGTGGGACCGCCGTGGCTCTTTGAAAACTGCAGCGGCAGTCCATTTTTGCTGTTCCGACGGTAACAACCGCCTGCATTTTCAGCCACACAGCCCGGTCGCAACCTTGTAAGCGTCCGTGACCGGGGGCACACTGGCCCGAAAAGATACTTTCAAATTGGGGAACGCCAGCATGCACTCTGTAACCCGTCGCCAGACGCTTGCGGACCTGCTGCGTCGCAGCGCCGCGCGGACACCCAACAAGCTCGCCGTCGTGTGCGGCGAAACAAGCTGGACCTATGCCGAATTCCACCGCATCAGCGAACGCGTCGCCGCGGGCCTGGCTGAGCGGGGCGTCACCAAGGGCGCGCGGGTCGCGGTGCTGGCGCGCAACTCCCACGCCTTTGTGGCGATGCGGTTTGCGCTGGCGCGGCTCGGCGCGGTCCTGGTGCCGATCAATTTCATGCTGAAGGCCGAGGAAGTCGCCTATATCCTGCGCCACGCCGGCGCCACGATGCTGGCCACCGACAGCGGCCTCGCCCCGCTGGCGCGCGCGGCGAAGGCGCTCGACACCGCCGTGCAGGATCTCATCTGGCTACCCGCCGAGGGCGCGAGCGAGCCCAAAGCAGAGTCGAACGGTGACATGATCGCCTTCGACACGCTCGCGGCTGGCGAAACTTCCCCGCCTGAGCCCGAGCTCAGTGGCGCCGATCTGGCGCAGATCGTCTACACCAGCGGCACGGAATCCTCGCCGAAGGGCGCGATGCTGACCCATGACGCGGTGATCTGGCAGTATGTGAGTTGCATCGTCGATGCCGGCATCGCCGCTGACGATCTGACCCTTCATGCACTGCCGCTCTATCATTGCGCGCAACTGGACGTGTTCTTCGGTCCTTCGATCTATATCGGCGCGACCAACGTCATTACGGCTTATCCCACGCCGGACAATCTGCTGCCGCTGATCGAGCGATACCGCATCAGCTCGTTCTTTGCGCCGCCGACCGTGTGGATCGCGCTGTTGCGTTCGTCGCGCTTCGATTCCACCGATCTGTCCAGCCTGCGCAAGGGATATTACGGCGCGTCGATCATGCCGGTCGAAGTGCTGCGCGAATTGGCGCAGCGCCTGCCGAAGGTGCGGCTGTGGAATCTCTATGGCCAGACCGAGATCGCGCCGCTGGCGACGATGCTCGGCCCCGAGGATCAGTTGCGCAAGCCGGGATCGTGCGGGCGCGCCGTGCTCAATGTCGAGACGCGGGTGGTGGATGATGCGATGCGCGACGTGGCGGCCGGCCAGGTCGGAGAGATCGTCCACCGCTCGCCGCATTTGATGGTCGGCTATTTCCACGATGACGCGCGCACCAAAGCCGCGTTCGAGGGCGGCTGGTTTCACTCCGGCGATCTGGCGACAGTCGATGAGGAGGGCTACATCACGGTGGTCGATCGCAAGAAGGACATGATCAAGACCGGCGGCGAGAATGTCGCCAGCCGTGAAGTCGAGGAGGCGCTCTACAAGTTGCCGCAGGTTTCGGAAGTTGCGGTGATCGGAGTGCCGCATCCGCGCTGGGTCGAGGCGGTGGTGGCCGTGATCGTGATCAAGTCGGGACATTCGTTGAGCGAGCCCGAAGTACTCGCGCATTCGCAAGGCATCCTGGCGTCGTTCAAGACGCCAAAGCGGATCGTGTTTGCCGACGCGCTGCCCAAGAATCCAAGCGGAAAGCTGCTCAAGCGACAACTGCGCGACGACCACGCGCGGCTGTTTGCGGCCGGCTGATTGGGCAATACGCGCTGTCGCTGGTTCGACCAGCCCCGGTAATCGCCTGACTCGGCCATGTCCGCAACTGACGCGCACGCGATCGTTCGAATCTGTTCGGGCGCGCCATTTCACGACAGGGCACGCTACCACGCCCTTCCCGCGGCGGCGCCCGCGTCACGAATGATTCCGGCGTCGTGCGGCTCGCCAGGGCGTGAGCCGCGGAATCCAGCGCGGGACGTTGGCCCGGAAATCCTCGTACTCCGTTCCGAACCTATGAACGAGCGCCGGCTCCTCGTACCCCATGACAAACGCGTGGAAGGCGAGCCACACCAACACACCGTACAGAAGAAGGCGCTGGTCGCCGAACAAGGCCGCTTGGCCCAGAATGACGGCGACAAGGGCAACGTAAATAGGATTGCGCACGTAGCGATAGAGACCCGTCACCACGAGGTTCTGCGTCGGTGCGATCGGCGCCGGCGTGCCCAATCCTTGCAGCGCAAAGCGTGCAAACGAGTCGACAAGCCCGGGTAGACCGGCGACGATCAACAGGATCCCGACGGCGCGCGTCGCCTCGAGATCGAAGAAGGGCGGCCGAAACTCCCAATGCGTAATCCACCATGGAACGAGCCCCGCCACCGAGCTGGGCGCAACCGCAAAGAAGAGGGCAGAGCCCAATACCGCGATCGTTTTCGGCACGGCACCTCCTTCCCGTCCTGTCGAAGGTTAATGCAGCCATGTCCGGTCAGCGCGTTCAACGGAAGTAGACGCTGGCCCCATCCAAAAACCGGGTGATCATCATAGCAGCATCGGCGGCTCACGTACGCCTTGGGCAGTCGAGCAAAGTTGAACGATGTATCATAGCGCTACGGCAAAGCAATAGTGCCCATCTTCATCTGCCGCGGCGCGCCAGCCCCACATCGATGCGCCGGCTCACGCACGCCAACAACTATCTGATCGTTGAACCGCGACGGCCTTGCGAAAGCGTCTCGACCAAGCCCACAGTCCAGCACATCGGGCATCCGCGTAGCGCGACGAGGGCGGC
>JARLJU010000259.1 GCA_031291055.1 Rudaea sp.
AGGCGAACCACCTGAAGATCATCGACACGGTGATGGAGAGCGAGACGCACCTGATTGCCAGCAAGGCCGCGCTGGCCGACGCGTGGAAGCGGCAAAAGATCGACCAGATTGCGCTCATGCTTCGCGGCGCAATTGACGCGCAGGCGCAGGTGGGGTTGATGCTCAACGTGAAGCGCGAAGACCTGGCGGCGGTGCTGGCGGTCATACCAGCCCTGAATTCGCCGACCATTTCGCAGTTGAGCGATTCGGAATGGGTGGCGGTGAATACGATCCTGGAAGAGCGCGTGGCGCGGGATGTGATTCCGCAGCTGAAGGCGGCGCGGGCAGCGGGGATTGTGGAGTATCCGCTGAACAAGGTGGTGCTGTAGCCGGAGACGAACGATGAAACTGATCCGGACGACGGGACGCAATGCACAGGCTGCGGCGGAGACGCTGGCCGCACTGCGGAATCGCGGCGGCGCAGCGCTGGATGCGGTGCAGCCCACCGTGAAGCGGATCGTGAACGATGTGCGCAAGCGCGGCGACCGCGCGCTGCTCGGCTATGCGGCGGAGTTCGATGGGCTGTCTGGGCCGGACGCGCTGCGCGTGACGCAGGAGGAAATGGCTGATGCGTGGAAAGCGATCGATCCTGCGCTGCGCGATGCTCTTACCACGGCTGCCGATCAGATTCGCTGGTTTGCGCAGCGGCAAATGCCAGCGTCGTGGAATGAATCGAGCGTCGAGGGTCTGACCACTGGCCAGCTTGTGCGGCCGCTGGGTTCCGTGGGCTGCTATGTGCCCAGCGGACGGCATCCGCTGCCTTCCACGCTGCTGATGACGGCGATTCCAGCGCAGGTCGCGGGAGTATCGCGGATTGTTGCGGTTTCGCCAAGGCCGGCGCCGGAGACGATGGCCGCGGCACATTTGCTCGGCATCACGGAGTTTTATCGGCTGGGCGGAGCGCATGCCGTGGCGGCGTTGGCTTACGGAACCGCGAGTCTGCCACGCGTGGACAAGATTGTGGGACCCGGCAGTCTTTACGTGACTGCGGCCAAACGCCTGGTCGCGTTTGACTGCGCCATCGACATGCTGGCCGGGCCGACAGAGATCGTGGTCACGAGCGAGCGCGGCAACGCGGCGGAGATTGCGAGCGATCTGGTGGCACAGGCAGAGCACGATCCGGAGGCACTGGCGATTTTTGTGACCACGCGCGACGGTTTGGCGAAGGCGGTGATTGCTGAGACAAAGCAGCGAAGCCGCGAAAACGCCGTAGCGAGAGAGGCGCTCAAGCGCAATGGGTTCGTCTTTATCGCGGGCTCGTATGAGGAAGCCTGCGATATCACCAACTGGCTTGCTCCCGAGCACCTGACTGTGGACGCCGCCAGCGATCTGGGATGGGTCGCGAATGCGGGGTCGGTCTTTGTGGGCAGATGGTCGTCGCAGCCCATGGGCGATTACATTTCCGGGCCGAATCACACGCTGCCGACCGGCGGCATGGCGCGCGTGCGCGGCGGATTGAGC
>JARLJU010000260.1 GCA_031291055.1 Rudaea sp.
CGGCCGGCACCGGATCTGGTGGATCGCGATTTCAACGCCGTGGGCCCCGACAAGCTTTGGGTCGCCGACATCACCTTCGTGCCGACGGCGAACGGTTTCATGTATCTCGCGGTTGTGTTGGACGCCTGGAGCCGGAAGATCGTTGGTTGGTCAATGGCGAACCATTTGCGTACCGAACTGGTTCTGGACGCGCTGGAGATGGCGATCGGTCAGCGCCGCCCCGGCGATGTCATCCATCACTCCGACCAAGGAAGCCAATACACGTCTCTGGCGTTCGGCGGGCGTTGCCGAGAAGCTGGCGTGCGGCCGTCAATGGGATCGGTCGGCGATGCCTACGACAACGCCATGTGCGAAAGCTTCTTCGCCACGCTGGAATGTGAGCTGCTGGAGCGGCGCCGGTTCGTGTCCCAGGCGGAGGCCAAAATGGCCTGTTTCAGCTTTATTGAAGGCTGGTACAACCCCGTTCGGCTGCACTCCGCGTTGGGTTACCGCTCGCCAATGGCATATGAAAACGCAATGGAGGTCGTCACCACGGAAACGTAATCAATATAGCCATCAAACACTCCACGGAAACGGGGCAGCTTCACGGAACGGCCGACGCCGTTATGATCTGGCCAGCAAGCGACGCCTGGTCGAGGCCTGCCTACAGCCTGACGTGTCGCTGGCCGGTCTAGCGCTGGAGCACGGCGTGAACGCGAACCTGCTGCGCAAATGGGTCGCTGAGCACCGGCGACAGCAAAGGACTGGTGTGGCGGAAGGTGCGATCGAGCGTGCGCTGGATATATTCGTGCCGGTTGTCGAGCTGTGCGGTGTTGCTGGTCCGCCGCCGCCACCAGCTCCGTCTCCGATACGCCAGCCTGTGCGCCCTCCAAAGGCGCGTCCCACGGATCCGCCAGGGCCAAGGTTGACGGTGGAGATGCCCAACGGCGTGACGCTGCGGCTTGAGTGCAGCGGGCAGGACGCGGAGTTGGTCTCGGCGATGATCCTCACTCTGGGACGCTGTGATGTTCCGGCTGGCCGCTGATGTACAGGTTTACCTGCATCGCGAGGCGATCGACTTCCGAATTGGCATCAACGGCCTTGCGATCCTGGTCGAACAGGCGATGCATCTGGATCCGTTCGGCCGCGCGGTGTTCGCCTTCTGTAACCGCCGTCGCGACCGGATCCGGCTTTTGTTTTACGACCGATCGGGGTTCTGGCTGATGATGAAGCGGCTCGAGGCTGATCGCTTTGCCTGGCCGCGTGGGCAGCAGCAGGCGGTGGTGAGGCTATCGAGCGAACAGTTGCATTGGTTGCTTGAAGGCATCGACATCGAGGCGGTGCGGCGCCATCCGGCGCGACAGTACCGCAGCGTAGGCTGACGCTGAGGGATACCGCGTCGGCGCCATAGATTGTTCTGGACAAGGTGGGAGGGTTTCGATTCAAGGATTCGATGAATCGCGCCGCCACGACAGAGGAGTTGACGGCCCTGATCGCGGCGCACGCAGCCGAGATCGCCGCGCTGAAGGCCGAGAACGAGACGCTCGCGCAACGCGTCACCCATCTTGAGGAACAGTTGCGTCTGGAGCGCTTGCACCGCTACGCGCCGCGCAGCGAGAAACTTAAGGACCGCATCTTCAACGAAGCCGAGCAGGCCGCCGCCGAAGATCCGGAAACCGATGATGTCGAGACGGCTCGCGTTGCCGATACGGCGTTGGCGGACGCGGAGCAGCCGGAGCCGAAGAAGCGGGGCCGCCGGCCGCTGCCTGACGGCCTGCCGCGCGAGCGCGTCGAGCATGACCTGCCCGAAGACCAAAAGGTCTGCGCGTGCTGCCGGAACCGGATGCATCGGATGGGCGAGATCGTCAGCGAGCAGCTGCATATCGAGGTGAAGTCCACGGTGTTGCAGCATGTGCGGTTCAAATATGCCTGCCGCCACTGCGAGCGCACCGCGCTGCGCACGCCGATCGTGACCGCGCCGATGCCGCCACAACCCTTGCCAGGCAGCATCGCCGCGCCATCCACGCTCGCGCTCGTGCTTGCCAACAAATACGTTGACGGCACTCCCTTGTATCGATTGGAGCAGGCGCTTGGGCGTGCAAACGTCAGCATCAGCCGCGGCGCCCTGGGCAACTGGGTGATCCGCTCGGTCGATCTGCATTTGCTGCGATTGTATGAGGCGCTGAAGCAAAAACTTAGAGCGCAGCCCCTGGTCCACGGCGACGAGACATGGGTTCAGGTTCTCAAGGAAGATGGCCGGGATGCACGGACCAAATCTTTCATGTGGGCCTATCGCAGCGGCCAGGACAG
>JARLJU010000261.1 GCA_031291055.1 Rudaea sp.
AGCTGGGTTTCGCCAGCAACCTCAACGATTATTACGATCCCGACAACAGCCATCTGAATGTGGTGCTCAAGCGGCGCCGCGGCATTCCGATTTCGCTGGCGGTGCTGTATCTGGAGATGGCCGAGCAGATCGGCATCCCGGTGCGCGGCGTGTCGTTTCCGGGCCACTTCCTGTTGCGCGTCACGACGCCGGATGGCGACGTGATGCTCGATCCGACCAGCGGGCATTCGCTCTCCGAATCGCAGATGGTGGACATGCTGGAGCCGTATGTGGCGTCGGCGGGCGAGTCGGTGAGCAGGGCGCTGCGCATGTTGCTGCAACCGGCCACGCGCCGCGAGATCATCGCTCGCATGCTGCGCAATCTGAAGTCCACTTATCTTCAGACGGAACGCTGGCAGCGTCTGTTGGCGGTGCAGCAGCGTCTCGTGATCCTGTTGCCGGACAGTATCGAGGAAGTGCGCGATCGCGGTTTCGCCTATGCTCGGCTCGATTACCTGCGCCCGGCGCTCGAGGATCTCGAACGATATCTCGGTGATCGGCCGGATGCGGAGGACGCAACGGTGGTGGAGTCGCAGTTGCATGAACTGCGTCAGCGCACCCAGTACGACGATCGCGACTAAGCGCGCTTCCAGCCTGCCGGTCAAAAACAGAACGCCTGCACATGACTCATGCGCAGGCGTTTTTCATTGGCGCGGCCGCGTCAAGCGGCGCGCTGGATACATCGTTACTTCGGCTGCATCCGGATCGCGCCGTCCAGACGAATCACTTCGCCGTTGAGCATCGGATTGTCGAAGATCTGCTTGGCCAGCATCGCGTACTCTGCCGGTTTGCCGAGGCGCGGCGGGAACGGCACCATCGCGCCGATCGCATCCTGCACTTCCTGCGGCATGCCGAGCAGCATCGGCGTTTCGAAAATGCCCGGTGCAATCGTCATCACACGGATCGCGTTGCGCGACAGGTCGCGTGCGATCGGCAGCGTCATACCGACCACGCCGCTCTTGGACGCAGCATAAGCGGCCTGGCCGATCTGACCGTCAAAGGCAGCCACCGAGGCCGTGTTGATGATCACGCCACGCTCGCCATTCGCATTCGGTTCGTTCTTCGACATCGC